>NZ_AYWB01000025.1:0-65332 GCF_000503035.1 Mesorhizobium sp. LSHC412B00
GGTCCTCCGGCGGACAAGAAAACTGTCACCCATGCTATCGGTCCATTCTGTTACCTATCTATCCGGTTCGGACAGACGCATTTCCTCTCCCCCGTCGATCGGGGGAGAGGTGTCGAGCGTAGCTCGACGGAGTGGGGGTCGACCGTTCATCCGCCTGATTGCCTGCTTGCAGGCGTTTCGCCCCTCGCTCCGTCGCTCCTGTTTTGCGGCGACCGTGGGTTTCATGAGCGCCTTCCCCCACTCCGTCGCCGCTTCGCGGCGCCACCTCTCCCCCCTCCGGAGGGAGAGGAAAAGAGGCTAGCTCGCCAGCCCATACACCAGGCTCACCCGCCCATCCGACAGCTGGCCGACCTGGCGCAGCTCCAGTCCGTGCCGGGCGTGCACCGTGCCGAACAGCGCCTTGCCGTCGCCGGCGAGCAGCGGATAGACGATCAGCCGCATTTCATCCACTAGCCCCGCCTCGATCAGGCTGGCGGTGATGCGGGCGCCGCCCATGAGGTAGATGTCCTTGCCGGGCTCGCGCTTCAGCGCCGCGACGTCGTCGAGGCGGCGCAGGAAGCGCGTCGAGGCCCAGGCTGACGTCGTCATGGTGTTCGACAGCACATAGTGCGGGGTTTTCGCGGCAAAGCGCGCCCATTCGAGTTCGGCCGGGTCGACCAGTCTGCCGGTCATCGGCAATGGCTGGTCCGGCTCGTTCTGTTGGATCGCGCTCCAGTAGCGCTCATAACCGGCATACATGACGCCGCCGAGCAGGCAGGCGTCGATCTCAGGCATCAGGCCGTATTCCTCCGACCAGTTGTCGACCCAGTCGGCGAAGCCTTCGGGGCCTTCCATCTTGCCGTCGATGGAGATCTTCATTCCGGTGATCAATTTACGCATGACTTCCTCCTTCGGGCTTGCGGGATGCAAGCACGTTGCCTGGTTTCATTTCCGCTGGCGCGCCGCGGTGTCTGGCGAAGGCGCGTGTTTCGCCGGCCCTTGCGCCGGCATCCGGCGCAAGGGATCGATGGTGCCCGGTTGGACCGGGCGATGCGTTAGGTCAGGTCAGGCCGGCAGGCGCCGGTCGTATTCCGCCACGATACGGCTAAAGCTGTCCCAGAACGGTTCGGGCTTCTCGGCCGCTACGCGGGCAACCAGGAGGTCGAGATGCACGTGCCAGCCGGCGGCATGCATCATCAGGCTTGAGCGGTCCGGCAGGCGGCGGTGGACCAGGGTGAGCAGGACGTCGTCGCCGCGCTGCGCCAATTCGAAGGTGACATTGCCGCTGCCGTTCCAGGTGATGGTGAGCTTGCGCGGCGGATCGCACTCGACGATCTGGTTGTGCATCCGCTGCTCCCCGCCACTGAAGCTGGCCGGCCTGTCGCCGGGCGGGTCGGTCAGTTCGTCGTTGCGCCAGACCAGATCGAAGGAAGAGCCTTCCTCCATCTCCATGTCGCCGGCCGCCAGCCATTGGCGGCGCAGATCGCTCTGCGTCAGATATTCCCAGACGCGCTCCCTGGTTCCGTGCAAAAGCCGTTCGATCCTCAACGTGGCCGGCTGGATCAGCTGGGCGTAGCCGTCGAAGCTGTTCATCTGGTTCATCGGTCGTCTCCCTCGGATGATGTTGACCTGGATGTGTCTGGCTTGGGTGATTCCGGCTTCGATGGTTCTGGATTTGCCGGTGCCGGCGTTGTCGACGTTTTGCGCCCCGCCTCCTCGCGCAAAAGCTGTTCGAGGACATCGAGGCGGCTGTTCCAGAAACGCGCGTATTGGCCGAGCCACTGATAGGCGGTGGCCAGCGGGCGGGCCTCGAGGCGGCAGACATGGGTGCGCCCGCGCACTTCGCGCCGGATCAGCCCGGCATGCTCCAGCGCCTTGATGTGCTTGGAGGCGGCGGCCAGCGACATGGCAAAGGGCTGCGCCAACTCGCTCACCGTACGCTCGCCGCCGGCGAGGTGGTTAAGCATGTTCCGGCGCGTGGCGTCGCCGAGGGCGTGAAAAACCTGGTCCATCTGGGGCGCCTCTAATTCAACCATGTAGTTGAATATAGAGGCGAGATTTTAGATAGTCAACTAGTTGGTTGAATGTTTTTTGGGGAGAGGCGCTGGCCCCCTACCTCCCCCTTGTGGGGAGGTCGGACCGTAGGTCCGGGCGGGGGTACTAGCGCTGACCGTGGGGGATGTGGATTTCCTCTTCCCTCACGAAAGTCTGGGAGAGGAACCCAAGATGGCGGAGGTCCGCGCAGACCCCCACCCCGATCCGCTTTGCGGATCGACTTGCCGGGGCGAGCCACGGGTCTCGCCCGTCCTTCGGGTGCCCTCACCCNTCCGCTTTGCGGATCGACTTGCCGGGGCGAGCCACGGGTCTCGCCCGTCCTTCGGGTGCCCTCACCCAGCCATGGCCAGCGGCACTGCGCTCTTGTTGGGGATCTGGATGTCGATCTCCAGCGTCGACATGGTCTCGCCGCGGTCCATCGAGACCTGGAGATAATCCTGGTCGATCTGCACATGCTTGGCGATCACCGCCATGATCTCCTCGCGCAGGATGGAGACGAGATCGGGCTGGCTGCGGTTGCGGCGCTCATAGGCGAGAAGCACTTGCAGCCGTTCGCGCGCCACCGGCGCGCTGGTGCGCCGCTTGAAGATGTCGAGCAGGTTCATGCCGCCCTCCTTCCCAAAAGACGATCGAGGAAGCCCTTGCGCTCGAAGGGCACGATGACCGGCAGCTGTTCGCCCTCGAGCCGCTTGGCCGCGTCGATGTAAGCCTTGGCGGCGGCGTTCAGCGGCTCCGACAGCGTCACCGGCGAACCGAGGTTGGAGGCGCGCAGCACATCCTGGCTTTCCGGAATGATGCCGAGCAGCGGCACCGACAGTATCTCCAGCACATCGTCGATCGACAGCATCTCGCCGCGCGCGGCGCGTCCCGCATCGTAGCGCGTGACCAGCACATGCTTGGCGATCTGCTCGCCCTCCTCGGCCCGCAAGGTGCGGGAATCGAGCAGGCCGATGATGCGGTCGGAATCGCGCACCGACGACACTTCCGGATTGGTGACGATGACCGCCTCGTCGGCAAAGCGCATGGCGAGTTGCGCGCCGCGCTCGATGCCGGCCGGGCTGTCGCAGAAGACATAGTCGAACACCGAGCGCAGCTTGCCGATGACCTCGGCCACGCCCTCCTCGGTCAGCGCATCCTTGTCGCGCGTCTGCGAGGCCGGCAGCAGGAACAAAGTCTCGACCCGCTTGTCGCGGATCAGCGCCTGCGACAGCTTTGCCGAGCCCTGGATGACGTTGACGAGGTCGAACACCACGCGCCGTTCGGCGCCCATGATCAAATCGAGGTTGCGCAGGCCGACATCGAAATCGACCAGCGCCACCTTCTTGCCGGTCTTGGCGACCGCCGCCCCCAGAGCCGCGGTAGAGGTCGTCTTGCCGACGCCCCCCTTGCCCGAGGTGACCACCACTACCTTGCCCATCAATAAAGCCTCCGTTGTTGTTCGTTATGTCGTTGTCGGGCGAGACGCATTAGCTGAAAGGGGCGATGCGCAGCATGCCGTTGTCGAGAAATGCCTGCACAGGCTTGCCCCGGACTGACGGGTCCATCTCCTCGGCCGTGCAATACCAGCCATCCACCGAGAGAAGCTCGGCCTCGTTCCTGCGGCAGAAGACGCGCGCCGCCGTGTTCCCTTGAGCGCCTGCGGAAGCGCGGCCGCGCAGCGTGCCATAGACATGGATCGAGCCGGTGGCGACGATCTCGGATCCGGACGCGACCGAGCCCAGCACGATGACATCGCCATGCGGATGGAAGATGAGCTGGCCCGAACGGATCGGCGAGCGGATCATCAACGTGCCAGCGTCGGGTGCGGCAATTTTGGCGTCTTTCGGCTGTGCCCTGGCATCGCTCGCCGGTTTCAAATCGCCCGCCTTCAAATCGCCGGCCTCTGCCTTGATGTCACCGGCCGCCTTCGTATCGCCTGCCGGCGTGGCGTCCTCCGCCCTGCCCGCCTTGCGGCTCGGCTGCAGCAGACCGTCGGTGGTCGCCTCCTTGGCGCCGACCAGCACCGGCGGCAGATGCGCGCCAAGCTCAGTGCCGCCGTCGAGTTCGATGGCATAGATGCGGATGCCGCGCTGGCCGAGCAGATCGACCAGCGCTTCGATGGCCACGACATCGGGCTTCAGCACGTTGAGATCGAGCACCACCGGGCGCCCGGCAAAATAGCCCGGCGAATTGCCGACCCAGCGATCGAGGCTCTCCAGCCAAACGTCCAAAGGCGCCTCCGGCGTCAGCGTGAAAGCCACGAAGGAGCGGGCGCGAAAGCGAATGGATTTGGCCTCGAGGGGAGCGGCAAAGGTCACGGCGGGCGATTCCTTACTGAGAGGTAAACGCTAGCGGTGGTATGGTTAATGAAAGGTTAATGGGAGGGGATTTGCGAGCGGTGGACGGGTGTTCCTGACAGGCACCGCCGAGGAATCGATTTGGCTTGTACCCAGCACCCTCTCTAAAAATAGAACTGAGAATCTAAGTGTCACGATGGCTAGACTGATGCGGCAATCATCCGATATTCGAACTGTGTAAGGCCGCCGTCGATGTAGTCTCGCTCCCGAAGCGACCTTAGTGTAGTTATGGCTTCATCGAGATCATGATCTCCTCCTAGGTAACCGTGCACCTTCATTCCCAACGGGATAGGAATTCCGATCTCCTCCAAACCCTTCACGTGCCGTGGGAGAAAATGGCTTTCGATAGTCTCGGCCATCGTCAGGTAATCGACCTGGGGAAGTTCGACCCGCATGGCGAAATGATTCACTAGAAGTTGTAGCGCCGAGAGCACGGATGGCACGTAGAAATCTACTTCACGAATCGCGCGGAGCGCGCGGTCAATTTCGCGTTGCACCCCTTCCGGTTTAGAGGACTGAACTATCCTATTGAGGTAATCCCTTATGCGCCCACCTGTACCTAGCATCCGGAACGCAAAGAACGCAGCCTGACCGGCGGAGACTAGCGACGAATCTTTCGCAAAGGGACGCCATCCCATTGCGAGCGTTGCGGCAAGCTCCTCATAGCCTGCTCGGTCGGACCACAACACTCGCTGATCTCCGGCCCTGAGCCGTTCCTTTACTTTGTCTGCTACAGCTCGAATGGACGCAATTGGAAAAGTAGCCAACTGCTCTATTAACTCAGCAGGAAGATCGAGATCCGTCTCAAGCCGGGCACGTCGATCGCGGAATGAATCGTCGTGGGCGAAACCATCGACACCAATGAGGAAGTCGTCGCTTAGGTCGGCAGGGTCTGCCAAGCTCGGAATGTCCAACTGATAAGCCTCGGGATCGGGAGGTTCGTTGAACAAGAAAACGTTCCCGATCATGTACTTTCTAAACCTGCCCGCTCGTCCAGAGATATTTCTATAGGAAAAATAGTCAAATCTCTTCGACCGTATCTTATCGTCGAATATGAAAACGTTCTCTGCCTTCGTGTTAACTCCCTCTATAAGTGTTGATGTACAAATTAGGATGTTAAGATCACTCTCCTCGAACGCACGAAGAATCTGTTGAGACACGCTCCGGGGCATGGCGCCGTGGTGCATTCCGATACCTATTTTAAGCGCTGATGCGACGACCCAATCGGGATGGTAATGCTCAGCAAGCCATGCGCCCAGCTGCCGGCAGTAAGGGAGGTCGTACCCAATACCTTCTTGGATTAAGGATTCTGCAAGTTTTCGGGCCGAAGCTGGCGACTTGCAGAACACCAACGACTTCTCCATTGACCTTTCTGCGAGTAGCGCGGCAAGGCGTTTGCGCTTGAACGACTCATGGCTAAAGTCGTGAATAATGGTAGCAACGGTGGTGGCATCTGAATCTATCCGTTTAGCGAAAATCCTCCCCAGATCCACGTCGTAGTCCAGATTTGGCCCTAGCAGAAATATCTGTTTGGCCCTCGGCGCATACCGACTGAACACAATATTCAGGCAGCGGCTGCGGGCGTCCTGAATATCGGCATTCAGCTTGTAGAACTCGTCGATTATGAGCAGGTCTATCTTGGGAAGGTCCGTTCTGTCCCTCAATCTTTCTTGCGTCAATACGAGGATGTTTCCCATATCTTCGGAGAGCAACTGGTCATTTCGATGGATGATTCTGTAGGCTCTGCCGAACGCTTTATCCAATCGACGCCTTTGTTCGTCCAACAGAGCTAACGTTGGCACAACGAGCACTACTGTCCTAGGCCGACGAACGTCGATGAGATTGTCGACTAGAAACGACTTTCCGAAGCTGGTTGGAGCGCTAAGGACCAGATTCTGCCCGAGCGCAAGAACGTCAAAAGCGTGAGCCTGTTCTCTATGAAATAGATAGCCTGAAGCTAGCTCACCAGACGGGCGAAAACTCTCTCTTGCTATTGCGTCCTGCCAGTCTAGCTCAGCGCTCTCCAGGTACGGAAAAAGCCCTACCTCTCGCAGCAGCCCTTGCGTCACTGGCAGAAGACTTTCTAAGGCCGGAAAATCTAATACGGCAGCGTGGAGTGCGATAATGTGTTGGTTCAACCACCCCTCGGCGGCGCCATGCTCCAATATATAGCGACCGAGCGCAGATGCTTTTCGAAAAATACCAGTGAGATCGGATCCATCTGCTGCGAGAACCGCTTCTAGCTCCTGTCGCCTCATGTTCGATAGAATCCCATGCGTCGATCGAATTCGTCCTGAAGGAGCTTCTTCGAGTTCATTGGTATCATGATCTTGACGACACTAACCGCGATGTTGCGGCTATTGACCTCGTCGTCCAGCGCGAGAACCTCCGCCTCAAGTTGAGAATTGTAGCTATCTTCGCCTTGAAAATCCAAGCAGGACTCGCTGTCGTAAGTCACCAATATAGGCACTACTATTCTATCGAATATTTGATCAAGTGGAGTATCTACGTCGAACATCCACTGGAGTCGCTCATAACCAGGTGTGAACTTAGAAATCTTCCCACCAAGCATTATTTTTTCGCCCTGCAAAAATCCGCGATCAAGATGCTCTTTGACCGACTTTACGGCAGCACGCACGGCCTGTTTGCCGTCGCGGTAGAATTTCGCTTCTCCTAGCCATATCTCTATCTCTCCTTCTTCGGAAAGGCGCACATGGGCTAGGTCGAAACCCTTCACCACTTCGTTGGACGAGGTTTTGTAAAATAGTTTTGAGACCGCAGGAAAAGTGCCAAAGAACTGCCTGCAGCAGACGTGAAGCAGTAACTCACCTAACTCGCCGCGACTTGGCCCGGCCTTTTCCGAATAAAGGTGCGCTATAGCACGCTCCATTAGGCGCCGAACCTCTGACGTATTCTCGATACGATCTGGCAGGTCGTCCGGCCTAAACGCAAACTCTGGCAACCAGTCTGTCAGGTGCGCAGCTAGGCGGCCAAACCGCCACTGACGGCCATCGAACTGAGGGCACGGAACCAATAGGCCCCGCCTTGAGATCGCCTCTGTCTCACGCGCAATTAATAACGGGGTGGGACGGGGATACATCGGTTATAAATTACGAATCCCTGGTGAATAGAGCTGCACAATATACCAAAGCACGAACGCGGCAATGCAAGGTCTTCCGGCGTCAGAAGAGCGATCTAAGAAATGGATATCTAGCTCTTGCTCGCGGCAACCCATTTTGGCATGAGTCCTACATCTTCGGTTGGATATTCGAAAAAACAATGGCCTACATTTTCCTTAGTCACTCGCATGCCGACAAACCTTTTGCGCGGAAGTTGGCCGCTAATCTCAGGAGCAATGGCCATTCGGTTTGGATTGACGAAGCAGAGATAAACATCGGCGATTCTCTAATTGGTAAAATTAGAGAGGGGTTGGATAAGGTCGACTATGTGTGCGCACTCCTGTCAAAGTCTTCGATTGATAGTCAATGGGTTCAAAAAGAATTGGATATTGCGAGCAACCGTGAAATTGATGAGAAACGAGTGATGGTGCTACCTTTACTTATTTCGGATGTCGAGTTGCCTGGATTTCTTCGCGGTAAGTTTTATGGTGATTTTCGGGATGAGGGTCGGTACGAGGAGGTTTTTGAAGCGCTTCTCCGCGCAGTGGGAGGGGGAAACAAAGTCAACGAAGCGTCCGCTTCAGAAATCGAAGCCCTTCGTATCGCGCTGAGCCATGCTCAAGAACAGGTGGACGCTCATCAGCGCGCTGCGAAGCGCGCTGAAAATGCAGCGTTTCGTGCGAAATCAACTGGTTTGAAAGAGGCCATCGCTGATGCAAATAGGAATTTCCCTCATCACGCGACAATAAATAATACCTATGCCTTCGAAGTTGCGGACAGCCCAATCACGCTTGATTATCTCCTTTGGGCAATTGCAAAGGCAGCGCGAAAAGGGGCTCACCCTTTGGATGCGTTGATCTCGCTTACCAATCAGTGGGAAGACGTCGAGAGCATGCTGCAGGCCTACAGTGAGATGGTTGAGAGATCCTAGAGCTGTTCGCCAGGAATGCTCAATCGACAACTCAGTCGATGACGTGTTCCAGCAGCTCCCTGTCGCTCCGCCGTCGGTCCTCCTGCTCCAAGCTAGGAATCAGAATTTGCAGAGTCGCGAGTGCATCCTTCCAACCATCACGATTGACGCCGATCTCCTCGATAGTTTTGATTGCCTTTTGAAGCTCGCCTGCAGCATTCTTTGCGTCTGCGCGCAGGCTTTGTCCGAGTTTTATGGGAAGCCGCGTTATTAGGCGGTCGTGCGCTGTTCGAAGCGCGTGCAGGTCTCTTGCTGGGTCATGCCCCGCAGACAGGAACTCAGGCGCGCCGCCTTGCCGACGCATCGCAGCGTCCTTGGCTGCGTTCAATACAGCCAGCAAGTCCTTTAGACGGTCACCATCTTCTAGCTGATTTTTCTTTTCTACGACTGCTTCTGCGGCTTTCTTCGCAGCCTGCTTTGCAGACGTGGCTGCCCAGGCCGCATAGATTGAAAGTCCAAAGCCAACGAGGTTTAGGAGATTCCAGAATAAGGTGGCTTCCATGACCTAACGATTGCTCGGATGAACTGCCGCCGTGAGAATGGCTTTTACCTCGGCCGCAGTGAGATTGAACCGACGTTCTCGTGGGACTTTGTGCCACTCTTTCAACATCCGTTTATAGGTATCACGGACAGGCATGTGGGAGTTCCAATAGTTTTTCTTCAGCGTCGGCACGTACTCGAATCGTTTCAAGCGTTCGATCGTGTACGCCGTGAAGGCCATAAACTTCCCCTCGTTGTTGCCGTCGTAGCCCATAAATTTCGTGAAAGGGCTATTTTTGATCTCCTCATCCTCGGTTTTGGAGACAAACCGATTGATCGCGTCGAACATATCCAAGGTGTCCCAAACCTCACTCGACTCATCAACCGTCATCACGTTGTCATCGTCGTAGATGTGATCCATGTCCCAACCATAAAGGATTTCATATCCACGCTCGATTGCCTCGCGCTGTACAGCGATACCTTCAGCCTCGTCTGGATAAAGGGCCTCCAGAATTCTCATCTGATTGGAGAGCGAGAGCCGATCCAGGCGGCTAAATTTGGGTTTCTCGTCCGCCATTCTGAACTCCTTAAACGGATCTAGTAGAGCACGTATATGTTACCTAGGATCACCGGCATAGATGTCCTCTGTGATCCGAGCGGCATACGCTTCGTGGCTGGAGTCCTTCCATAGCCAAAGCAGCTTCTCCGAACCGTAATATTTCGCATTTCGGTGCGTCGCCGCTCGCCATCAGGCTACCGCGATCACGCGACTGCCGACGTCTTAGGAATGAGATGCCCCTCAAGCTATCAGAATTTCGCTCGCCGCCGCTTCCCGTTGATCCCCCGCGCCGCCAGCTCAACTGCAGCCCTGTCCGCGCCAAGCCTGTCGATCAGCTCCTGTGCCTCGTCGCCCGATATGCCGGTGCGCACGGCGAGTTCCTCGACGGTCAGGACGTCGGTGCTGGCGATCTCGCGCGGCAGGGCGTCGTCGGCGGTCAGCGGCAGGGCTGCTTCGCGGTCGATTTCGGCCTCGGCCCGGTGCCAGTGGTGCTCGGGGTCACCAGTGCCTTCGCGCTCCCAGATCTGGTAGGCGCGCTGCTGTATCTTGTGATGCCGGTCGTCTTCCATGGTGGTTCTCCCCTGGGCTTTGAGGACGATTCGAACGATCCCAGAAATCGCGCGGTCGCAATCGTTGCGGCGCCCTTCGCGCTGGCTATTCGCATTGCCGTCTCGGCCCGCCGGAATATGGCTGGTAGCTGTTGTCTTCCGGACGGTAGGAGCGATAGCGGCTGAAGCAGGATTCGACATGGTCGCCGCCGGCGGCCGCGTAGGCGCCCGCGCCCTCGACGTAGCTTGCCTCTCGCGGCGCGACGCGGTCGGCGGCGAGATAGGGCGATACGCAGGTGCGCTGCTGTCCGCTATAGGACATGTAGCTGTTGTCGTCGGGATCGTAGGAGCGGTATCGGCTGGCGCACCAGGCGAGATGCGGCGGCGGCAGTTCGGTCCGCGCGATGGCGCCGGTGACTGTGGGATCGGGCTGCTGCCTGGCCGGGTCCTGGGCTGGCTCCTTGGCGGCGATGTCGGCAGGCGCGGACTGCTCGGGCGGCACACGTTCGAAGTCCTGCGCCGTCTTGTCCACCGGCCGCGCTTTCCGGGTCCACAGTTCCGCCACGCTGACGGTCGGCCTTGCCTCCCGCGCTGGCTTGGCGGCAAGCAGCCAGGCTGCGAAAACCAGCCCGCTGCCGAACACCGCAAGGGTCAGCACGAAGCCGCCGACCAGTCCCAAAATCGCTTTCACTCGACACTCCTTGTGTCCCTGCCAATAAAATGCGGGACATCACGGCTTGTTCCAGAAAAGCAGGCGCGAGGGACCTAAGTCTGACCGACCGACAACCGGCAGCTCGCCGAGAACCGGGTGCGGCGCGATTTTTTTCGACGGTGAAAAATCAAGGGAGCGGTCGAGCAGCCATTGGGCCACGTCGCAGCCGCTATTCCGCCGCCTCGGCATAGTGCTGAGGGACATAGTTGAGGATCGGGCCGAGCCAGCGCTCGACATCGGCCAGCGGCATGGCTTTGCGGCGGGCATAGTCCTCGACCTGGTCGCGCTCGACTTTGGCGACGCCGAAATAATAGCTTTCGGGATGAGCGAGATAGATGCCGGAGACCGAGGAGCCCGGCCACATCGCATAGCTCTCGGTCAGGCTGACGCCGGCATTGCGCTCGCCGTCGAGCAGCCGGAACAAGGTCGCCTTCTCGGTATGATCGGGCTGCGCGGGATAGCCGGGCGCCGGGCGGATGCCGCGATAAGGCTCGCCGACCAGTTCGTCGGGCGCCAGCATCTCGTCTGATGCATAGCCCCAGAATTCCTTGCGCACTTTCTCATGCATGCGCTCGGCGAACGCTTCGGCGAAACGATCGGCCAGCGCCTTGACCATGATCGAGGAATAATCGTCATTGGCGCGCTCGAAGCGCTCTGATATCGCCACCTCCTCGATCCCCGCGGTGACGATGAAGCCGCCGATATAGTCCGGCTTGCCGCTGTCGGCCGGTGCGACGAAATCCGACAGCGCGACATTGGCCTTGCTGTCGCGCTTGATCAGCTGCTGGCGCAGCGTGAAGAAAGTGGCAAGCTCCTGCGAGCGTGCCTCATCCGTGAACAGCCTGATGTCGTCGCCGACGGCATTGGACGGCCAGAAGCCGATGACGCCGCGCGGCGCGAACCATTTTTCCGCGATGATTTTTGTCAGCATCGCCTGCGCATCCTCGAAAAGCTGGCGTGCCGCCGGTCCCTGCTTCTCGTCGTCGAGGATCTTGGGGTAACGCCCTTTCAACTCCCAGGTCTGGAAGAACGGCGTCCAGTCGATGTAGCGCGCGAGCTCCGTCAGGTCCCAGTCGTCGAAAACTTTTACGCCGGTGAAGGACGGCTTCGGCGGCTCATAGGTCGACCAGTCGACCTTGTGCGCATTGGCCCTGGCCTTGGCCAGCGGCAGCCGCTGCTTGTCGGCCTCGGAGCGGGCATGCGCGTCGGCGACCTTTTTGTACTCGGCCCGCACTGTGTCGACGTAGCCGCCCTTGGTCTCGTTCGACAGCAAGGATGACACGACGCCGACGGCGCGGCTGGCGTCATTGACATAGACCGTCTGTCCCTTGGAATAGCGCGGGTGGATCTTCACCGCCGTGTGCACGCGGCTGGTCGTGGCGCCGCCGATCAGCAGCGGAATGTCAAACCCTTCACGCTCCATCTCGGCGGCCATGTGCACCATCTCGTCCAGCGACGGGGTGATCAGGCCGGACAGGCCGATGATGTCGACATTTTGCTCGCGAGCCATCTGCAGGATCTTCGCCGCCGGCACCATGACGCCGAGATCGATGATCTCGTAATTGTTGCAGGCCAGAACGACGCCGACGATGTTCTTGCCGATGTCGTGGACATCGCCCTTTACAGTCGCCATCAGGATTTTGCCGGCTGTCTGGCGCTCGCCATTGTCGATGCCATTGGCGGCGTTGGCCAGTTTTTCGGCCTCCATGTGCGGCAGCAATCCGGCCACCGCCTGCTTCATCACGCGCGCCGACTTCACCACTTGCGGCAGAAACATCTTTCCAGCGCCGAACAGATCGCCGACGACATTCATGCCGGCCATCAGCGGGCCTTCGATGACATGCAGCGGCCGCTCGGATGCGAGGCGCGCTTCCTCGGTGTCGGCGTCGATGAATTCGGTGACGCCGTTGACCAGCGCATGGGAAATCCGCTGCTCGACCGTCCAGTCGCGCCAGGCGAGATCGCGCTCCTTGGCTTCCTTGCCGGCGGTGCCCTTGAAGCGTTCGGCGATCTCCAGCATGCGCTCGGTGGCGGTGCCGCCGGCCCTGGGCACGCGGTTGAGCACGACATCCTCGCAGGCCTCGCGCAGCCCCGGCTCGATCGTGTCGTAGACGGCGAGCTGACCGGCATTGACGATGCCCATATCCATGCCGCGCTGGATGGCGTGATAGAGGAACACGGCGTGCATCGCCTCGCGGACAGGCTCGTTGCCGCGAAACGAGAAGGACAGGTTCGACACGCCGCCCGAGATATGGACATGCGGCAGCGTGCCGGTGATCTCGCCGGTGGCCTCGATGAAGTCGACGCCGTAATTGTCGTGCTCCTCGATGCCGGTGGCGACCGCGAAGACATTGGGGTCGAAGACGATGTCTTCGGGCGGGAAGCCGGCCTGTTCGGTGAGGAGTTTGTAGGCGCGGGTGCAGATCTCCACCTTGCGCGCCTTGGTGTCGGCCTGACCGGCCTCGTCGAAGGCCATGACGACCACGGCCGCGCCATAGGCGCGCACCAGCTTCGCGTGGTGCAGGAACGCTTCCTCGCCTTCCTTCATCGAGATGGAGTTGACCAGCGGCTTGCCCTGCACGCATTTCAGCCCGGCCTCGATGATCTCCCATTTCGAGGAGTCCACCATCACCGGGACCCGCGCGATGTCAGGCTCGGCGGCGATCAGGTTTAGATACTCGACCATCGCCTTCTTCGAATCGATCAGGCCTTCATCCATGTTGATGTCGATGATCTGTGCGCCATTGGCGACCTGGTCGCGCGCCACGTCGAGCGCCGGAACATAGTCGCCCGCCGTGATCAGCTTTCGGAACTTGGCCGAGCCGGTGACGTTGGTGCGCTCGCCGACATTGACGAAGGGAATCTCATCGGTCAGCGTGAACGGCTCCAGCCCGGACAGGCGCATCTTGCGCTCGATCTCGGGAATCGCGCGCGGCGGATATTTTTTCACGGCCTCGGCAATGGCGCGGATGTGGTCCGGCGTCGAGCCGCAGCAGCCGCCGACGACATTGACCAGCCCTTCCCGCGCAAAATCCTCGATCTGCGCGGCCATGAAGTCCGGGCTCTCGTCGTACCTGCCGAATTCATTGGGCAGGCCGGCATTCGGATAGGCGCAGACAAAGGTGTCGGCGGCACCCGATATTTCAGCCAGATGCGCGCGCATGGCGTTGGCGCCGAGCGCGCAGTTGAGGCCGATGGTGAAGGGGCTCGCATGGCGCACCGAATGCCAGAACGCCGTCGGCGTCTGGCCCGACAGCGTGCGGCCGGAGAGATCGGTGATGGTGCCGGAAATCATCACCGGCAGGTGCACGCCCTTTTCGATGAATAACTCGTTGCAGGCGAAGATAGCCGCCTTGGCGTTCAGCGTGTCGAAGATGGTTTCAATGAGAATGATGTCGGCGCCGCCGTCGATCAGGCCGCGCAGCTGCTCGCCATAGGCCAGGCGCAATTCGTCGAAGGTGACGGCGCGGTAGCCTGGATTGTTGACGTCGGGCGACATCGAGGCGGTGCGGTTGGTCGGCCCGAGCGCGCCGGCGACGAAGCGCCGCTTGCCGTCCTCCTGCTGTGCCCTCGCCGCTGCCCGACGCACCAGCCGCGCGCCGTCGCGGTTCAGCGCGTAGACGGCATCCTCCATGCCGTAATCCGCCTGGGCGATCGAGGTCGAGGAGAAGGTGTTGGTCTCGAGGATATCGGCGCCAGCGATGGCGTATTGATAATGGATCTCCTCGATCGCCTTCGGCTGCGTGAGGATCAAGAGGTCGTTGTTGCCCTGCTGGTGGCAGGCGCAGCCCGCGAAAGCCTCGCCGCGGAAATGCTCTTCGTCGAAGCCGAGACCCTGGATTTGCGTGCCCATGGCGCCGTCGAGGATGAGGATGCGCTCGCGTGCCGCTGCCGTCAGCGCCGCAAGCACTTCGGACCCATCGGGTCTGGCCGCGACGGGGCCGAACAATGCGTCCAGCGATGCAGAATTCTGCGACATTTTTTATCCTTGAGGCGACAACTCTCACATAAGGATATCTTTATGTCAACATACGGAATGCAGGCGAACGCGTCGTGGCGATAGTTCGGTGCGATCGGTCATCCCGATCGACAATGTGACGGCGGCGATCATTGGCGCCGCTGCGCCGTGCCTACACCACCACGTCCCGATATACCCTTACCTCGCCATCCTGGCCGCGGATGCGCCAATCCTGCCCTTCCCGCCCCTCGACATGGCATGGCCCGAGCGGCACCTTGCCGCCGCCTTCCGGCAGGTCCAGCACATAGACCGGATTGCAGATGCCCGACAGGCGGGCGCGCAGCGCGCCGGCCAGCGCCTGTCCCTGCGCAATCGTGGTGCGCCTGTGCGCCATGCCGCGCGCGAGGTCGCCATGGTGCAGGTAATAGGGTTTGACGCCGAGCCGGTACATCAGTTCGCGGCAGAGTTCCTCCAGCACCTCGACCGTGTCGTTGACGCCCTTGAGCAGGACGCTCTGATTGAGCAGCACGAAGCCTGCCTGGCGCATGACGCGGCAGGCCAATTCGGTGGCCGGAGTGATCTCCCGCGCATGGTTGAAATGGGTGACGATTGTGACCATCAGCCGGCCCTGCAAGGCGTGAACCAGCCCCGGCGTGATGCGCGCGGGCAGCACGACAGGCACGCGCGTGTGGATGCGCAGCAGCCTCACATGCGCGATCGCCTCGATGCGGGTGCGGATTTCGGCCAGCGCCTTGTCCGGCAGCGAAAGCGGATCGCCGCCGGTCAGGATCACTTCGCGGATTTCGGTATGGCCTTCGATATAGGCAAAAGCCTCTTCGAGCGCTTCTCGCGTATAGCCGCGGCCGATCGAGGTCAGGGATTCCTTGCGGAAGCAGAAGCGGCAATAGACCGCGCATTGGTAGGTCGCAAACAACAGCACGCGGTCGGCGTGGCGGTGCGTCAGTCGCGGCACCGGACTGAAGGCATGGTCGGCGATCGGATCGTCGAGCTCGCCTTCCGTTTCCGTCAGCTCATCCGGCGATGGAATGACCTGGGCGCGGATCGGATCGGCGGGATCGTTCCAGTCGATCAGGTCGAGATAGGTTTTTGGGGCACGCACCTTGTGGCGCGTAGCCGCCTCCTGCGCCGCCGCGCGCTCGGCGGGTGACAGCGGCAGCGAGGCGAGATCGCGGACGTGGCGCACGCCCGCGCGGATTTCGTTGTGCCAGGCGGTGTCGGCATCGCGTCCTTCGTCGGCTGTGGCCGAGTCATGGAAAGTTGAGTCTGGGGTCATTGGGGCCTCGGGGCAATTCTGGCGGTGCTATCGGCCGGATGGATGGTTCGGTCAACAGCAGTGGCTCGGCGCGGATTGTCGCTGCGCTGCGGTCCTTCGCATCCCCCGACTATCGCCGTAATCGACCAGCGCAGCAATTTCAGGCAATCTGACCGATAAGGCGCTCCAAGGGGAGATGGGCGCCGCTTAGGGAGGACCGCGATGAGCAAAATGCCGCGCTATGAGGATGCCGTTCAGCGCTTTCGCATCGAAGATGAGATCGCGCGGTTGTATGGCAACCCTGGGACCGGCATCAATGCCTATGTCGAATGCTGCGGCCGCTACACCGGAGAAGACCGGCTGGCGCTGCGCGCGATCTCGGCCGGTGGTGAGCTTCGCGAATTCAGCTTCGACGATCTCGCCGACATGTCGGGGCGCGCCGCCAATGTGCTCAAGGCCGCCGGCGTCCGTGCCGGCGATGTCGTCGCCGGCATGCTGCCGCGCGTCCCCGAACTGGTGGCGCTGATCCTCGGGACATGGCGCATCGGCGCGGTCTACCAGCCGCTGTTCACCGCCTTCGGTCCGAAAGCCATCGAGCACCGCCTCGGCTATAGCGGCGCCAAGATCGTGGTGACCAACCCGGCCAATCGCGGCAAGCTCGACGAGGTCGAGACATCAGCGCAAATCGCCACCATTCTTGGCAATGGCGGTGTGCTACCTGCAGGCGACATCGATTTCCGCGCCGCGCTTGCCGCCGCCTCGCCCGAGTGCCAGCCGGTGATGCGCAAGGGCGACGACTTGTTCATGATGATGTCGACGTCGGGAACGACCGGCCTGCCCAAGGGCGTGCCGGTGCCGCTTCGCGCCCTGCTCGCCTTCGGCGCCTATATGCGCGACGCGATCGGCTTGCTGCCCGACGACATCTTCTGGAATATCGCCGATCCCGGCTGGGCCTACGGCCTCTATTACGCCATCACTGGCCCGTTGCAGCTCGGCATCGCCACGACCTTCTATGAAGGCGCCTTCAACGCCAAGAGCACTTACGACATCATCGAGCGGCTCGGCGTCACCAGCCTTGCCGGCTCGCCGACCGCCTATCGCCTGCTGATGGCGGAAGGCGCGGAAGCTGCGGCCCGAGTCAAAGGCAGACTGCGCGTGGTGAGCAGCGCCGGCGAGCCGCTCAACCCGGAAGTCATCCGCTGGTTCGACGCAAATCTCGCCGCGCCCATTCACGACCATTACGGCCAGACCGAGAACGGCATGATGGTCAACAACCATCATGGGCTCTCGCATGTCGTGCGCGCGGGCTCGGCCGGCTTCGCCATGCCCGGATATCGCATGGTGGTACTGGACGAGGCCGGCAACGAGCTCGGCCCCAACCAGCCCGGCATCCTCGCCGTCGACATCGCGAAGTCGCCGCTGCGCTGGTTCGACGGCTATCACCAAGCCGAGACGCCGGCGACCACGGGCGGCTACTACCGCACCGGCGACACGGTGGAGTACGAGCCGGACGGTTCGGTTTCCTTCATCGGCCGCGCCGACGATGTCATCACCTCGGCCGGTTATCGCATCGGCCCGTTCGACGTCGAAAGCGCGTTGATCGAGCATCCGGCGGTCAACGAGGCGGCTGTCGTCGGCGTGCCCGATCCGCAGCGCACCGAGATCGTCAAGGCCTTCGTCGTTCTGGCGCCGGCTTACAAGGGCAATTCGGAGCTCGCCGAAGAGCTGGCCCAGCACGTCAAGAAACGGCTGTCGGCGCACGCCTACCCGCGCGAGGTCGAGTTCATCACGGAACTGCCGAAGACCCCAAGCGGCAAGATCCAGCGCTTCCTGCTGAGGAAGGCGGAGGTGGAGAAGCGCAAGGCGTGATTAGGCGCCAATCTCCCCCCTCGAGGGGGAGATGTCGCCGAAGGCGACAGAGGGGGNAGAAGGTTAGCGCTCCACGCGCGGCGACCCCCTCTGGCCTGCCGGCCATCTCCCCCTCATGTGGGGAGATCTGCAGCTCCAACGGCGTCTTTTTTCAGCCCAATGTTGTCATGTATCCTTGGAATCGAACGTAGAGCAGGGTTTATATCATGCGGTGGGTCTGGACGTTTCTGTTTGCACTGGTGAGCAGCGTGGCTTTCGCGGCCTCGCCGGAGGACGACTATGTGGCCGCGCGTGACAAGGCGATTGCTGATATCGCAGCGCTGAACAGTGCGAACGCGGCAATCGAGACCATCGACGCTGAGAACGAGAAGGCGCTGGCCGACCTCCAGCAGCGTCTTGCCGGCATTATCGGGCCGCTGGCGGTCAAGGACTTTCCGCCAACCGGCACAATCAATATCGAAAGCCTCAGCGACTCCGATATCGGCTATGGCATGCTCGATGGGCTGCGATACACCAAGGGCGACGACGGCCCCAGCCTAGTGGCAACGACGCGAGGGCTGCTGGAGCGCTGGCTCCAGTCCAGAACCGCCGAGACCGACGAAAGTTTCAAACTGCCCGCCGGCATCGATGAGGCGCTTAAGCTGGATGCCTTCTATACCCAGGCGATCAACAGCGACGCCGCCTTCGAGGGAACGCTCGACTTTCCATTGAAGAAACCCGAAGGCGCCGACATCGCCTTCGCACGGCTCGGCGGCTGGACGCAGGACGTCGGGCCGATCTATGAGCAGGAAGTCATCGTTACGCTCGTCAAAGGCAACAGCGTGAGAATTATCGCAGCGCCGGCAGCCCCTGCCGTTCCGAAGATCGCCGCCTGCGACGCCGTGTGGGCTGCTGCGGACGCCGCCGCGCAGAAATTCCAGGAGGCCTACCAGGCATCGGACCTGAAGGACGAAAAAGCGTTCGAGTCCTCCAACGCCGCCTGGGACAAGGGCGACAGCGACTACCGGGCCTGCATGGCGCAGCGCCTGCCGGCTGACCCGGCTTTCCCGGCGTTGCTCGCCCAGGCGCAGGCGCTGGCCGATCAAATGGCTGGGAAGTAAGCCTCCCGCAAGGGCCCGCGCGGCAAGATCAGGCGGCTTGTTGCAATCTGAGGCGAATATGACTTCGCCGCTGGGTTGCAGAACGCTGCAACCTGGCGTCCTACTTTCGGACACTCATTCAGATTTCGGCTGGACCCTGGCAGCCAAAAGCTTACCGTTTGTTCTCGGATTCGTCTCGAAGCTCAAACTTAAGCTTTAGCTACTATGGTCGACCGAAGGACTACTGTCCTGGAAAGGTCTTCGGATCGAGTTGGCAGGTGCAATGCTCAATTCCGGCCGGTTGAAACGGGCCGTTTTTTCTTCCGCCAACTTGCCGGCGGCGATTGCCTTTGTCGTGCTTCTCGTCTGCGCCCTGGTTGCCGACCAGAGGAACAGAGAGGTCTCCGATCAGCTGGCGCGCGCCGACGTCCTGGCGAAGGTCAACATCATACGCGCCAAGCTCGAAGGCAACATAGGCGGCAATCTCCAGCTGGTTCAGGGTCTCGTTTCGACAATCGTTACCGAGCCTTATATGGGCCAGCAAAGATTTGCGGCACTCGCCCGTAATCTGTTCGAGCAAAAATCGCAGTTGCGCGATATTGCCGGCGCCCCCGACCTCGTCATCGCGCTGATGTATCCGCTGGAAGGCAATGAAAAAGCCATCGGGCTGGACTACCGCAAGAGCGATACGCAACGCATGGCCGCGCTTCGCGCCCGTGACCAGCGCGCGCTGGTGCTCGCCGGGCCGGTCAAACTGGCGCAAGGCGGACGTGGCTTCATCGGCCGTATCCCCGTCTTCGTGCCGACGGCGGGTGGCGGCGACCGTTTCTGGGGTATCGTCTCGGCCGTGATCGATGTCGATCGGCTCTACGCTGCCAGCGGACTGACCGACCCTGATCTGGATATCAATGTGGCGCTTATCGGCAAGGATGCGCTCGGCGGCGGCGGGGAACTGTTCTTCGGCGGCGATAATGTCGTGTCCGGCAATCCGGTGATGGCAGAGGTGCAATTGCCTTCAGGCTCCTGGCAAATTTCAGCCATACCGAAGGGCGGCTGGCCGACCGCTCCGAAAAATGAGTGGCTGTTGCGTCTGCTCATGGCGCTTGCCGGCGCGCTGGTGGTGCTGCCGATCCTCGTGGCAGGACGTCTTTTCGGTGAGCGGCAGAAAAGTGACGCCGAGTTGAGGCGCCTGTCCCGGCGGCTGGAGTTGGCGTTGGAAGCCTCTGCTATAGGCGTGTGGGAGCACGATACCGTCAGCAACGAACTCGTATGGGACGACCGCATCAACGAAATCTATGGCAAACCCGGCGGCGGCAAGACCCGTAGCTATGACGACTGGGCGCTGGCGATCCATCCCCAAGACTTCGAACGGGCTAAAGCAGATTTCGATTCGGCTGTTGCAACACAAGGCCCCTACTCTTCGCAGTATCGGCTCCTGCGGCCGGACGGCACCATTCGCCATGTGCGCACCCGCGCCAGTTTCTTCCGGGACATCGACGGCACGCCAAAAATGATCGGCGCCGAATGGGATGTGACAGGCGACGTGCTGCTCAACGAGAATCTCGTGCGTGAACGTCGCCTTTCAGAATCGAAAAATGCCGAACTGAACCTGGCCAAAGCCCGCATCGAGCATGTCGCGATGCATGATTCGCTGACCGGTCTGCCCAACCGTCGGTATCTGGACGAGATGCTTGCCGAAAACCGCGAAGCCGACGGCCGTGCGGCGTTGCTGCATCTCGACCTTGACCGGTTCAAGCAGATCAACGACACGCTCGGCCATGCGGCGGGCGATGCATTGCTGGTGCATGCTTCGAAAGTCATCAAGGCCAGCGTCGGCAGTGCCGATTTCGTTGCGCGCATCGGCGGCGACGAGTTTGTCGTGCTGAGCCATGGACGCGACGACAAGGAACTCGCCGCGCTGGCCGACCACATTATCGATGCGATGCGCCAGCCGGTCGACTATCTGGGTCACCAGTGCCGGTTCGGCGTCAGCATCGGCATTGCGGCCAATAGCGGCGTCGATGCCAAGCAGTTGCTTGTCAATGCCGATCTGGCGCTGTACCGGGCGAAAGGCCGCGGCCGCAACCGCTACGAGTTTTTCAACGAAGAGCTGCAGAGCGAGATCGTGCGGACCAAGCAGACCGCCGACGAGATTCTGGGCGGGCTCGAGCGGAACGAATTCATCGTCTACTATCAGCCGCAGTTCGACGCCAAGACGCTGGAGATCGTCGGCGTCGAGGCGCTGTCGCGTTGGGATCATCCGCAACGCGGCATGCTGACCCCCGACGCCTACATCAAGGTGGCTGAAGAACTTAATGTCGTGGCGCTTATCGACCGCACCGTCCTGGAGCAGGCGCTCGATAATTTCGAGCGTTGGTCGCGCAGCCACCTCAACATCCCGCGCGTCTCGGTCAACGTTTCCGCACGGCGCCTGGAAGACAGGGACCTGATCAAGGGTTTGCGCAAGCTTCCCATCAAGGAAGGGACCGTGTCGTTCGAACTGGTAGAGTCGATTTTCCTCGACGAAAACGACGAGTTGGTCAGCTGGAACATCGAACACATCAAGGGGCTCGGCATCGACATCGAGATCGACGATTTCGGCACCGGGCATGCCTCGATCGTCTCGCTGTTGAAGTTGCGGCCGCGTCGCCTCAAGATCGACCGCCAACTGGTCACCCCCATCACCAGCTCAATCGCACAGCGGCAGCTGGTGTCGTCCATTATCGACATCGGCAAGTCGCTCGGGATCGAAGTGATCGCCGAGGGCGTCGAGACGATGGAGCACGCGCGCATCCTGAAAGAGCTTGGCTGCGACATCCTGCAAGGCTTCCTGTTCGGCTACCCGATGGATGCCAAAGCCTTCAAGGCCTTCGCGCAGTCGCGCAAATGGCTGGCGGCGAGCTGACAAATCCTGGCTTTGCTGGACGCAAATGCGGACGCAGGACCTGCGTCAGGTCCGCAGCCCCGGCGCCTCGTGCCCGGTCCTCTCCACATATTCGGTATAGCCGCCGCCGTAGGTGTGGATGCCTTCGGGCGTCAATTCCAGCACGCGATTGGAGAGTGCCGCCAGGAAATGGCGGTCGTGCGAGACGAACAGCATGGTGCCTTCGTACTGTGACAGCGCCGTGATCAGCATCTCCTTGGTCGCGATGTCGAGGTGGTTGGTCGGCTCGTCGAGCACCAGCAGATTGGGCGGGTCGAACAGCATCAGCGCCATCACCAGGCGCGCCTTTTCGCCGCCCGACAGCACCCGGCATTTCTTCTCGATCTCGTCGCCGGAAAAGCCGAAGCAGCCGGCGAGTGCCCTGAGCGGCGCCTGGCCGGCTTGCGGAAACGCGTCCTCCAGCGTCTGGAACACGGTGCGTTCGCCCTCCAGCACCTCCATGGCGTGCTGGGCGAAATAGCCCATTTTCACGCTCGGCCCCCGCGCGACCGTGCCGGTGTCGGGATCGGAAGCGCCTGCCACCAGCTTCAGCAGCGTTGACTTGCCGGCGCCGTTGACGCCCATGATGCACCAGCGCTCGCGGCGGCGGACCTGGAAATCCAGCCCCTCATAGATCGAGCGACTGCCATATCCCTTGTGGACGTTCTTCAGCGTCACGACATCCTCGCCGCAGCGCGGCGCCGGCTGAAAATCGAAATTCACGATCTGACGGCGCTTGGGCGGCTCGACACGATCGATCTTGTCGAGCTTCTTCACCCGGCTCTGCACCTGGGCGGCGTGTGACGCCCGCGCCTTGAAGCGCTCGATAAAAGCGATCTCCTTGGCCAGCATGGCCTGCTGGCGCTCGAACTGCGCCTGCTGCTGCTTGTCGGCGATCGCCCGCTGCTGCTGGTAGAATTCGTAATTGCCGGAATAGGCGGTGAGCGACCCGGCGTCGATCTCGACCACCTTGTTGACGATGCGGTTCATGAACTCGCGGTCGTGCGAGGTCATCAGCAGCGCGCCCTCATAACCTTTCAGGAACTGCTCCAGCCAGATCAGGCTTTCGAGATCGAGATGGTTGGACGGTTCGTCGAGCAGCATGACATCGGGCCGCATCAACAGGATGCGGGCCAGCGCCACGCGCATCTTCCAGCCGCCGGACAGTTTGCCGACATCGCCGTCCATCATTTCCTGGCTGAAGCCCAGGCCGTCCAGCACTTCGCGGGCGCGGCCATCGAGCACATAGCCGTCGAGTTCCTCGAAACGGTGCTGCGCCTCGCCATATTTCTCGATGATCTCATCCATCCGGTCGGCCTGCTCGGGATCGGCCATGGCCGCCTCGAGTTCGGCCATTTCGGCCGCCACGTCGCTGACCGGCCCGGCGCCGTTCATCACTTCGGCCACAGCACTGTGGCCGGCCATGTCGCCGACATCCTGGCTGAAATAGCCGATGGTGACGCCGCGATCGACCTGCACCTGGCCCTCGTCGGGCTGCTCCTGGCCGGTAATCATGCGAAACAAAGTCGTCTTGCCGGCGCCGTTCGGACCGACAAGGCCGATCTTCTCGCCCTTCTGTAGCGAGGCCGAGGCCTCGATGAAGACAAGCTGGCGGCCGTTCTGTTTGCTGATGCTTTCAAGACGGATCATGAGGCGGTCCGGGGGAGTTGGTGCAAAGTTGAGGGATTTGCCCGGGGCCATACGCGAATGAGCGCAAGGAGGAAAGAGGCAGAAGCGCCACAGATGGTGGCGAGGACCCCGTCATCGCGCTCGAAAACAAAAATCCAGCGATTGTCGAAAACCGCCCTCGCGGACCGACATTGGCACGGCGGCCTGCATGGCCCCCAAACAGCGACACCAACAGGCAGGAATATGACGATGGCCAAGATGCTCGTGATCTACAAAACCCCGGCTGATCCGGAGGCGTTCGACCGGCACTATTTCGAGGTTCATGTGCCGCTGGCCAAGAAGCTTCCCGGCCTGCGGCGCTACGACATCAGCAGGCGGCCCATCATCAAGCGCTCGGCGGGCGAGATTCCGTATCTGGTCGGGACACTCTATTTCGACAGCCTCGCCGATATGCAGAGCGCATTTGCCACCGAAATCGGCATTGCCTGCGCCGCTGACCGGCGTATACTCGCCCCAGGAGACGATGACTTGACGATGCTGCTGTTCGACGTCGACGAAGTGTGAATCTTAGCCGATCTCGGAGTGGAACGAAGGAGCCGCGCCGAAGCGGACGACGTTACTTCGCGTCGTGGAAGATGATCCCCACCGTATGCCGCCGTCCCGAGCGCAGGCGGCTGACGCCGTGCCGGAGATTGACGCGGTAGTGCCCTTTCGTGCCTTGCACCGGGCGATTGTGGACAGCAAAGATCACTGCATCGCCTCGGGTCAGCGGCACCACTTCGGCACGGCTTTGCATGCGCGGGCGCTGCTCGGTCAGCACGAATTCGCCGCCGGTGAAATCCTCGCCGGGCTGCGACAACAGGATCGCCACCTGCAGGGGAAAAGCGAGATCGCCGTAGAGGTCCTGATGGAGGCAGTTGAAGTCGCCGGGGCCATATTGCAGGAGAAGCGGCGTCGGCCGCGTTTGGCCGCTTTCGTGGCAAAGCTGGAGGAAGGCGGCGTGGTCATCGGGATAGCGCCGTGCCGCGCCCATGCGTTCGTTCCAGTCGTTGGCGACGCCGGCCAGCCTGGGATAGAGCGCGGTGCGCAGGCCACCGACCAGATCCGGCAGCGGATAGCGGAAATAGCGATACTCGCCCTTGCCGAAGCCATGGCGGGCCATCACCACATGGCTGCGGAAATGGTCCTCATGCGGATAGAGACCGGCGATCTCGGTGCACTCCTCGGGTGAAAGCAGCGCCGGCATGACGGTGCTGCCGTGGCTGTTCAGTTCGCCGATCAGAGCACTCCAGTCCTGCGCTGCGATGCGCGCTTCGGCCGAATGGGCTGCGCGTTTGGTGCTTATCGAATGGATGGTCATGGATGCCTCCTTTGCTTGCGGTCAAAGTGGGGCGAACGAGGCGCCTGGGCCACCCGATTCCTGCGATGAACATTGTCATCTGCTGCCGGCAGCGATTAACTGTGTACATGCATCTTTCGATCGAACCGCTAAATGGCGTCAAAGGGCTTCCTCTCGGATCGTCTAAGGCGACTGTCAGATCCTTCTTTTCAGGAGAGCTCAAGGTCTTCCGGCGGAGCCCAACCAGCGTTCCGGCCGACTATTGGCCGGACCTTGGAGTATTCGCCTATTACAAGGCCGATGGCGCACTCGAAGCGCTAGAATTCACCTCGCCTGCGATCTTGGAACTGGGTGGCGCGTCGCTGTTTCCGATTTCCATGGAGGTTGCGCTGAGGTTCTTGAGACAAACCGACCCCAATGTGAAGGTCGAGATCGATAGCGCGATTTCGAATGCTCTCGGCATCAGCATCTGGACAGCCATAGGAAAAGAAGCGGACTCCCAGGTGGAAACACTTTTGCTGTTTGGAGCCGGCTACTACGGCTGATCCTTCCGGGCGATATCCACTGCAGATCGACTGCGTATCGATCGCATCAGACCGGATCGGCACCCTTGCGGCGATACGCCTCCAACTCAGGGTCCAGATCGACCCTCACCGCGTTTGTGAACAGGCAGGTCGCCACCATGATGCCGGCGAAGGCGACGAGGTTGACCAGCAGCGTGTCGTCATAGCGAGCCTTCAGCGCTGCCCAGATGTCGTTCGGAATGACATTGGCATCGGCGGCGACTGCCTTGCCAAATTCGATCAGCAACGCCTCGTCGGAGGTTGGCTGGATTGCCTCGGGATCAAGGCCACCATCGATCAGCGCGCGGCGGAAGAAGGTAAGCGGTATCTCGGCGCGGCATCTCTCGGAGATCGCCAGCGACAACAGCCAGACAGCGCGGTCGTCGAGTGCGGGCTTGAGCAGATCGCGCAGGGTGAACCATTCGGCATAGATGCGGTGGGCCGCCGGTGAATGCAGCAGGATGCGCTTCATGTTGGTCATGCGTCCGCGCAGGCCAAGCTCCCTGTCGTGCTCGGCGCGGATGTCATGCGATGCCGAGGCGTAGTCGATCGGCGGGATCATGGCCATGGGACGGTCCTTGGTTGGTGGCAGCGAGGCATTCTGCGAAGCCCTCACCCAAGCGTCGTATGCAATTGCGGCGCGGCGCGCAGCGTGTTGGACACCGTGCAGATCGCTTCGGCGTCCTCGACGATCCGCTGCTTGGTCGCAGCGTCGAGATCGCCTGAGATGTCGAGCCTGATGTTGAGCCTTTCGACGCGCGACGGCTCGTCCTTGGCCTTCTCGCCGCTGACCTCGGCGCGCACCTCGCCAAGCGCGGCGGCAACCCCGAGGCGGGAGGCGGCGATGCGCGCGCTCAGCACCATGCAGGCGGCGAGCGAGGCGTAGAGCAGGTCGAGCGGATTGAAACCCGGCGCGCTGACACCGGTGACGACATCGACTGCACCGCCGGTCGGAGTGGTGATGGAAGGCAAGCCGCCGGGCTGCAGCGTCGCCGTCGCGCCGGTGACGCGGGTTCTGACCTTCAACTCAGCCATCGCAAAAACCTTTCTGCCGGCAGCCCGGCAAAGATCAGGGGCACTGTGGCGCGCACACGAGTGCGATTTGCACACGCGTTGCGGTGCCGAACAACATGCATGTGATTAGACACTACCGGCAAACAGGTGCCTACTGCATTGTCCACGGGGATGCGGATAACCGAGGAGAGGCCCATGATTGCGCTCAATGTAAACGGCGAGGATCGCAGTGTCGACGTGCCGGACGATATGCCATTGCTGTGGGTGCTGCGCGATGTCATCGGCCTGACCGGCACGAAGTTCGGTTGCGGCATCGCCCAGTGCGGCGCCTGCACGGTGCAGCTTGACGGGCAACCGGTGCGATCCTGCGTGTTGCCGGTCGCGTCGGTTGGGTCGCGCCATGTCACCACCGTCGAGGCGATCGATGCGACGCCATCGGGCAAGAAAGTGCAACAGGCATGGCTCGACCTTGAAGTCATCCAGTGCGGCTATTGCCAGTCCGGCCAGATCATGTCGGCCTCGGCGCTGCTGGAGCGCAACCCCGACCCGAGCGACAGCGATATCGACGCCGCCATGTCCGGCAATATCTGCAGGTGCGGCACCTACACGCGAATAAGAGCGGCCATAAAACAGGCCGCGAAGGCCTGAGGGAGATAGCCAGCCATGAGCAAGCCGTCCTCCTCCCCCACCCAAAAATTCACCTCGCGCCGTGCCTTCCTGCAGGGCAGCGGCCTTCTGCTCGGCTTCACCATGCTGGGCGCCGGCACCAGGCCCGGTTTTGCCGCCGCCGAACCCGTCGAGGGCGACGTTACCGCCGCCTTTTCACCCGATGCTTTTATCCGCGTCGACAGCGACGGCAAGATCACTTTCATCCTGCCCAACATCGAAATGGGCCAAGGCACGCACACCGGCGAAGCGACGTTGATTGCCGAGGAACTGGAAGTCGGCCTGGACCAGGTGAAGGTCGTCGACGCGCCGCCCAACGACAAGCTGTACGCCACCGCTGCG
Organism: Mesorhizobium sp. LSHC412B00; assembly: GCF_000503035.1. Classification (NCBI taxonomy): domain Bacteria; kingdom Pseudomonadati; phylum Pseudomonadota; class Alphaproteobacteria; order Hyphomicrobiales; family Phyllobacteriaceae; genus Mesorhizobium; species Mesorhizobium sp. LSHC412B00. The sequence continues at coordinate 27,414 of NZ_AYWB01000025.1, forward strand.
CTTGGCGGCCAGGCAACGGGCGGCTCGACCTCGATGCGGGCAACCTGGGAATCGCTGCGCAAGGCAGGCGCCGTTGCCCGCACGATGCTGGTTGCGGCAGCAGCCGCGCAATGGGCGGTTCCGATTTCGGAATGCAGCGCCAAGCTTGGCGTGGTCACGCATCTGCCGACAGGCCGGCAGCTGGCCTATGGCGCGCTCGCCGACGCAGCCGGCAAGCAACCGGTGCCGAGCGACGTCAAGCTCAAGGACCCCAAGGATTTCCAGCTAATCGGCAAGTCGCTGCGCCGGGTCGACACGGCGGGCAAGGTCAATGGCGCAGTGGTCTACGGCATCGATGTGCGCGTGCCCGGCATGAAGGTGGCGACGGTCGCCGCCTGTCCGGTGATCGGCGGCAAGCTCGGCGATGTGGACGAGACGGCGGCACGCGCCGTCCCAGGCGTGCGCGATATCGTCAGGCTGGACAATGCGGTCGCCGTGATCGGCGATCATTTCTGGGCGGCCAAGAAAGGCCTCGAGGCCCTCACCATCACCTGGGACGAAGGCGCCAACGCCAGGCTTTCAAGCGCCGATATGATGAACACGCTGAAGGCTGCGTCCAAAAACAAGACACCGATCATGGCGCGCCAGGAAGGCGACGTCGCCGGCGCGCTGAAAGCCGCCGTCAAGACGGTCGAGGCGAGCTATGAGCTGCCGTTCCTGGCCCATGCGCCGATGGAGCCGGTCAACTGCGTCGTGCATGTGCGCGCCGATGAATGCGAGATCTGGCTCGGCACCCAGGTGCCCACCCAGGCGCAAGGCTGGGCGGCACAGGTCACGGGCTTTCCGCTCGACAAGATCATCGTGCACAATCACCTGATCGGCGGCGGCTTCGGCCGCCGGCTGGTCGCCGAATATGTCGGCCAGGCGGTGGCGATCGCCAAACAGGTGAGCTACCCGGTCAAAGTTATCTGGACGCGTGAAGAAGACATCCAGCACGATCTCTACCGGCCGACCTACTACGACCGGATATCAGCCGGTCTCGGCGCCGACGGCCTGCCAACGGTGTGGATCGACCATGTCGCCGGCGGTTCGGTGTTGGGCAATTACATCCCCGGCGGCTGGCCTCAGGACAAGCTTGACGACGATGCCGTCGAGGGCGCCGCCAAACCGCCCTATGATCTGCCGGTCATCCAGGTCGACTGGGTGCGCGAGGATCCGCCGGTGCCTATCACCTGGTGGCGCGGCGTCGGACCGACGCACAATGTCTTCGTGGTCGAAAGTTTCATGGACGAACTCGCCCATTCGGTGGGCAGGGATCCGGTAGAGTATCGCCGGGCGCTGACGAAGAACCAGCCGCGGGCCGCAGGCGTGCTCGAGCTTGCGGCCGAAAAGTCGGGATGGGGCTCGCCGCTTCCGGCCGGCAGCGGCCGCGGCATTTCCCTGCACGATGCCTTCGGCAGCTTCATGGCCGCGGTGCTGGAGATCTCGGTTTCAGCGGCCGGCGAGATTACGCTGCAGCGCGCGGTGGTGGCCGTCGATTGCGGCATCGCCATCAACCCAAACACGGTCGAAGCCCAGATCGAAGGCGGGTTGATCTTCGGCCTGTCGGCGGCGCTCTACAGCGGCATCACTTTCAGCAATGGCCGCGTCGACCAGAGTAATTTTCACGACTACCGCATCCTCCGCAACAATGAGGCGCCGAAGATCGAGGTCTATCACGTCAAGAGCCTGGAATCGCCCGGCGGCATCGGCGAGACGGCAACGGTTTCGGCCGGGCCTGCCCTTGCCAACGCGATCTTTGCCGCGACGGGAAAACGCCTGCGCAGCCTGCCCATCGACCGCAACCAGCTGAAGAGCGACGGCGCCGATAAGACCAGCGTGTCGATGGTGCCGCCGCCTTCAGCACCCTTGCGGGCGGTGCTGGCGAACAGCAGGGAGCGCCCGGAGACCGGCATCGAAACCGAAGCCGAAGCGCTGTGAGGGCCAGGCCATGAGAAGCTTGGTCCGCATCCTCCTCGCTGTCGTGGTCGTCATCGCCGCCGGCGTTGCGATCTTCCTGTTCAAACCGGCGTCGCTGCCGGACGTCTCCGTGGCGGCGGCGAAACTGCCGACCGGTCAGGCGCTGATCGATCGCGGCGAATATCTGACGCGCGCCGCCGATTGCGTCGCCTGCCACACAACCGGAGGCGGCCAGCCCTATGCCGGCGGCGTTGCCTTCAAGCTGCCGTTCGGCACCGTCTATTCCCCAAACATCACCGCCGACAAGGAAACCGGCATCGGCGACTGGAGCGACGCGGAGTTCGCGCGTGCCTTGCATCAGGGCATCGACAAGCAAGGCCGCAATCTCTACCCGGCCTTTTCCTATGCGGCCTACGCCAGGATGACCACGGAAGATGCGCTGGCGATCAAGGCCTATCTGTTCAGCCTGCCGCCGGTGCACGCCGAGGCGCCGAAGAACGATCTGAGTTTTCCGTTCAACCAGCGTTATGTCCTGCGGTTCTGGAACCTGTTGTTCGTTCCCGACGGTCCGTTGCCGCAAGACGAAAAGCAGAGCGCGGAATGGAACCGCGGCGCCTATCTCACCGAAGCAATGGCGCATTGCGGCGAATGCCACACGCCACGCAACCTGCTCTATGGGCTAGACAACAGCAAGAAATTCGCCGGCGCCGAATTGCAGGGCTGGAAGGCCTACAACATCAGTTCGGACAAGACGACCGGCATCGGCAGCTGGAACGATCAGCAGCTGTCCAACTATCTCTCCAAGGGTCATGCGGAAGGGCGTGGTGCGGCCACCGGCAACATGGGCGAAGCCGTCGACTACAGCCTGCGCCATTTGACGCCGGAAGACATCAAGGCGATCGTCGCCTATGTGAAAACCGTGCCGCCGCAAGTCAGCAGCGACAAGGCGATCGTCGAAGTCGAGCCGCCGGCAACACTGACGACGTCCGTCGCCTACGCTCCGTCTGCCGATTCAGTGGCGCAAGGCGGGCTCGGCCTGAAGCTGTTCCAGGGCGCCTGTGCCAGCTGTCACGGATGGAACGGCGAAGGGCTGCAGACACCTTATGCGGCGCTGCGCGGCAGCCGCACGGTCAATGACCCCGATGGCACAAACCTCATCCAGGTCATCCTGAAGGGCGCGCATATGACGACGCCGCTCGGCAAGCAGGCGATGCCGGCTTTCGCCAATGCCTATTCGAATGTCGAGATCGCGGCGCTCGGCAACTATGTGCTGGCGCATTTCGGCGGCAAGCAATCCGCCATCACACCGGCCGACGTGGCCAAAGCGCGGGCGCAGTGAAGGACGGCGGTGGGGTCACCGGCAGCCGCGCAAAATGTGTTTCTGAATCTTGCCGGAGGCGGTGCGGGGCAACGCGTCGGTGAGCAGGAATTCCTTCGGCACCTTGTAGCGGGCGATGCGAGCCGCACAGTGCGCCGCGAGCGCCGCCGGATCGAGGACGCAGCCAGCCTTCAGCACGACGAAGGCACGCCCCACCTCGCCCCAGCGCTCGTCGGCGATCCCGACGACAGCGACTTCCGAAATGTCGGGATGATCGAGCAGCGCCATCTCGACCTCGGCTGGATAGACGTTCTCGCCGCCCGAAATGAACATGTCCTTGCGGCGGTCGACGAGGGTGACGAAACCATCTTCGTCGCGGCGCGCAATGTCGCCGGTGCGGAACCAGCCATCCGATGTAAAGGCCTGCGCCGTCTCATCGGGCCGGTTCCAGTAGCCCGGCGTGACATTGGGGCCTGACAGCCATATCTCACCCGGCTCGCCGGCTGCGGCGTCGTGGCCATCTTCGTCGACGATGCGCAGCGACAAAGACGGCGCCGGCAGGCCGGCGGAGCCGGCCTTGCGGGCGATCTGGTGTGCCTCGACCGGCATGCCGAGCACGGTGCCGGCTTCGGTCATGCCGAAGCCGTCGACCATGCGCACGCCCTGCTCCAGCCACCAAAGGATGTCGGCGGCGGGATTGGGCGCGCCACCGGTAAAGATGGCCGTCAGCGTGGTCCAGTTCGCCGGCGCGAACGCGGTGCCGTCGCGCAGCATCCGTGCCATTTGCGGGACGCAGAAATAGTGGGTGACGCCGAGGTCCGGGTCTGCCAGACGGCGGTTGGTGAGACCGGCCTCGAAGCCGGACGAGATCAGCACCGTGCCGCCCTGCAGCAAGGGCGGACGCAGGCTGGTGATAAGGCCGATGACATGGAACATCGGCGCGTCGCAGAGGAAGATGCTGGAATTGCCGACGCGGCCGAGCACGCCGAAGTTGACCGCGGTGGCGAACGCATTGGCCTCGGTCAGGATGACACCCTTGGGCCGGCCCGATGTGCCGGAGGTGTAGAGGACGATCGACGGTACATCGCCCGCCGGCAAAGCGCGTCGTAGCGCGGGCGCTTGCGCTTCGACCGCCGCGGCAAAGGCCCTGACCTCCACAGGTACACAGCCTTTTGGCAGCGCCGTAATCAGCGCCGCGTCGTGCAGCAGCAGCACCGGCTCGCAATCGGCCAGGACCGTCTGCTGCTCGACGGCGGAAAGGCGCCAGTTGACCGGCACGAAGATGGCGCCGAGCCGCATGGCGGCCTGCTGCGCGATGAGTAGATCGGCGCTGTTGCGGGCGAGCGTCGCGATGCGTTGTCCCGGCTCGATGCCGTAGTCTTCCAGCACAGCCATGGCGCGCTGGATGGCCTCGTCGAGCGTACGGTAAGTCCAGCGCCGCCCGGATGCGAGATCGACGCAGGCGACGCGCTGCGGCTGCGCGCCCGCGTGCAGCGCCACGGGGTCTGAAGTCGTCCAGGCCGGCATTCGCATCTTCTCCCCGGATTGCGCCCTCACTCTCGGCTCAGTCGGTCGCCGGGATCACCTCGCCTTGTCATAGGCGCCGAGCCCGGGCTTGTAGCTCTTTTCGTCGATGAACTGGCGGATGCCTTCCTTGCGGCCGTCATTGTCGTAGGAATTGGCCGCTTCCTGCGCGCGCACCAGATAGTCCTCGGCATTGTCATAGGTCATCTCGCCGACGCGGCGGATAGCATCCTTGGTCGCCTTCAGCGCGACCGGGTTTTTCTTGAGCAGGATGTTCGCCACCTCGGTGACTCGTGCCTTCAGCTCCGCCAGCGGCAAGCTTTCATTGACCAGCTTCCAGGCCGCCGCCTTCCTGCCGTCGATCAACTCACCGGTCAGCGCGTGGTACATGGCGTCGCGCATCGACAGGAGATCGACCACCACCTTGGTGGCGCCGCCGCCGGGCAGGATACCCCAGTTGATCTCCGACAGAGCGAATTGCGCCTCGTCGGCGGCGAAAGCGAGGTCGCAGGCAAACAGCGGGCCGTAGCCGCCGCCAAAGCACCAGCCATTGACCATGGCAATGGTCGGCTTGCGATACCAGCGCAGCCGCCGCCACCAGCCATAGGCCTCGCCTTGCGCCTTGCGGACGGCGCCCAGCCCCTTGGCCTCGGTCTCGCGAAAATACTCCTTGAGGTCCATGCCCGCCGACCACGCACTGCCCTCGCCCGACAGCACCAGCACGCCGACATCATCGCGGTATTCCAGCTGGTCGAGCACCTCCATCATGCGCCGGTTGAGCGCCGGGTTCATGCAATTTCGTTTTTCAGGCCGGTTGAAGCGCACCCAGGCGATGCCGTCCTCGATGTCGAAGGCAACGGTCTCTTCGGTCATGGCAACTCTCCTCCGGCTTGCGTTCCTGTGTGGCGGGGAGAAGAGTTGTGCTCTTCCCCTGCATCAATCGCTATGTGACATAGCTTTTAGAATTGCTATGTTGCATAGTCTTTTTTGCTTGACAAGAACCTTGGTCGCAGCGATCGGTTGCAGCATGGACAAGACATCGGACCGCAGCGGCAAGGTGGCTAGGGTGGCGCCTGAAGACAGGCTCGATGCACAGATCGGCTACAATCTGCGGCGAGCTTCGACCCTGGCGCTCAATGATTTCACCGCCGAGATGGCCGATGCCTCACTGCGCCCGGTCACCTACGGCATGCTGGCGCTGATCGACGAACGACCCGGCATCAGCGCCGCCGAGCTTTGCCGCCGGCTCGGCATGAAAAGCGCCAACATGGCGCCGCTGCTGGCCGAACTCGAGGAGCGCGGGCTGGTCGAGCGCGATGACCATGCGCAGGACAGGCGCGTGCAGGTGCTCGCTCTGACCAAGGCAGCCAAAGCCGCCATGCCGGCATGGCGGCTCAAAGTGCGCAACCACGAGGACCGGTTCCTGCAACGGCTGACGAAAAAAGATCGGGCAACACTGCTGCGGCTGTTACGGCTGATCTGGAGCGAGGACGGCGATTGAAAGGGAGGCCGGGGTGCTTCGGTGCTGATCGTAGCGATGATGGGCGCGGCGACGCCGAACACCACCTGAGGTTTCCGCGAGACACCCCCTCTGCCCTACCGGGCATCTCCCCCTCAAGGGGGGAGATTGGACCTCACCTCTGCCTTCGCCAATCTCCAACGTTGCGACGCCGTAGGCGCAGCTGATCACTCCCCTTGAGGGGGAGATGGCCGGCAGGCCAGAGGGGGGTGCGAAGGAACTCGGCATTGCCCAGGTTTGGCGCAACACTCTGCCAGCAGTCTTCACCGCGCCCGTTTCCTCTCCACCCTGCCCTTTGCTAGGCTCGCCCATCGGCAACAGGATCGCGAGAGCCATGATCGTCCAGACCTGCATCAACGGCGCGCGCGCCGCCGATTTTCACCCCACGCTGCCGCTCGACGCCGAAGCCATGGCGCGCGATGGGGCGGCTTCTATTGCCGCGGGCGCGGCCGAGTTGCATGTCCATGCGCGCGGAGCGGACCGCCGCGAAAGCCTTTCGCCGGCGGCGATGGACCCGACGATCGCAGCACTTCGCCGCGCATGCCCCGGTACGCTGATCGGCGTCTCCACCGGCGCCTGGATCGAGAACGACGACGTCAGCACGCTGGTCGCCATCGCCGCCTGGCGCGAACTGCCGGACTATGCCTCGGTCAATCTCAGCGAGGCGGCAGCACCCATCGTCATGGAAAGCCTGCGTCAGCGCGGCATCGGCATCGAAGCCGGTCTGGCTTCAGTCGCCGACGCCGAGCGTCTCGTCAGCCTCGACCATGGCGGGCGCGTGCTGCGCGTCCTGATCGAGATTTCCGAGCAGACGCTAGACGAGGCTTTTGCGGTCGCCGACGGCATCGAACAGGTCCTGGAGCGCGCCGGCATTCGCCGTGCCATCCTGCTGCATGGCGAGAACGCGACGGTGTGGCCGTTCGTGCGCCGTGTGGCGGATCGCAACTGGTCGACGCGCGTCGGGCTGGAGGATGGGAAGCATCTGCCGGATGGCACGGTTGCGGCCGGCAATGCCGCGCTGACGGCGGCAGCGGTGGCGATCTTCCAGGCCGGGCGATAGCGCATACAAGCAGCGCGCCAAGGCATCGCCGAGACGATGGCGATCGAAGGCCCGGGCCGCGAAAGTCGGTGGAAGCTATTCAAATTTTATGTATTAATTAAACCGGCAGTTAATAGTCGCATCAACGGTCTCATCTATGTTAATATTCTCCCGCATCGGGGACTTTTTTAATGAACGTCATTCCGGATAATGATCACACTGCGCCGCGTCGGATTCAACAATATACATCGATACAGACCCTGCGGGGGCTAGCAGCCCTTATGGTTGTTATCTATCATCTTCCGGCCGCACTAGGCGTGCTCGATTTGCCTATTACCATTCTAAACAGCGGCGTCGACCTGTTTTTCGTCATCAGCGGTTTCGTCATGGTTCTCTCGACGGAGAACAGACATCGCGACCACCGTGCTTTTTTGATGCAGCGGTTCACGCGCGTCGTTCCGTTCTATTGGGTCATGACCTTCCTCATGGTCGCCGCACTTTGGCTGTTTGCCGGTCGTGGAGTGTCCTTTGAGCAGATTGCCAACAGCCTGCTTTTCGTGCCCTATCTCGATACGGCCACAGGCTATGTCCAGCCAGTGCTTGGCGTGGGTTGGACGCTCAATCTGGAAATCCTGTTTTACATTCTGTTCGCGGCGACTATGGGTTTTGGTGCGCTGACGCAAATGGCCACCATTGGCGTTGTCTTTGCAATCGCCGTAGCCGCACGCATTATCTTCAAACCCGCCGCCGACACTGTGCTGTTTTTCTATACCACGCCAATCCTGTTTGAGTTCCTTGCCGGCATGGCTGTCGGCCATCTGGTCGGCAGACTGGTGCGTTTGCCCGCTTTCCTGGGTGCCTCGGCTGTCGGGTTCGCTATTGTGTCCACACTGGTGATGGTACTTGGCTTCAACTTGCCGCGAACCCTTGCTCAAGGTATCCCGGCGCTGATCCTTGTCGCGGGTTGCATCAGCCTGGAGAGCTACTTCCGACTTTTTGCTCCTCGCGTGCTGGCAAGGCTGGGAGATGCTTCCTACTCTCTCTATCTGACCCATCCTATCGTGCTGCTCGCGATCGCTCCTGTCGTTGCAACCGCCAATGTGTCACCATGGCTTGCAGGCATAGCTATTGTCACCGCCTGCATCGCCGTGTCCCTGGCGAGTTATAGTTTTATCGAAAGGCCGCTTTTGGCCATGTCGCGAATGAGCCTCTCCGCTTATCAGGTGAAGGCGTGAGTTGCGGCTACGCCGCAACTCGGTCGGCCTGCTATGCGGGTGCGTTGCTCACTACGACCTCGCGTCGCGTTCAAGCGACCACGGCGGCGGCAAGATCGTCTTCGAACTCCGTCGCCTAGTGCTGTCGCGCACATCCTCGACTGCCTGTCGCCCCAAAATGCACAGCGGTTTTGGGACGACGACATGCATGAACAGAGACTTAAGCGCGTCGCAGGGTCCCGTTCAAACGCGACGTGCTCAAGTGCAAAAAAACTGCCCCGTTTGGACCCGAAGCAGCTTAGTGTTTTATGCGCCAGGGCAATTTGGCAGTAGCTATTTTGCGATCAAATAGGCATCGTCCGTATAGATCTTGCCAACTCCACCATAGTGACCCACGCCAAACACAAATGACTGAGGTGTACCTGATCCGTCTGAATCCCGCCCGACCGGCCACGTTGCGTTTGACGATGATTGCCAAAACACCCCGTCCAGATACCAATCGATGCCCACCCCTTCATAGAGATCCGCGCGCAGCTGAAACCAACGGCCCTTCGGTGCGGGAACATCATTAGCCGGATTGTAGGTTCCGGCTGCCGCATTTTCCACATGCAGCAGCAGCAAATCCTCAGTCTGACTGTCGCGCAAGTTGACCCACCACGTTGGTTCCTGCGAGAAAGGCGATTGCTCGGTCACCTTGAACTGGAAGATATTCGTCCAGCCATTGGCCGCCTGGTAATTGGACGGAATGAAAAACCACGAGACATAGGTCCCATCGATCCCTGATGGCGACACGGCCTGGAGCGGACGTCCGAAAGCGTCGTTCTTGGCCAGGCCGCCTGGAAAGAGCCACTCTTTGTAGACTTTGGAATGGGGCTTTCCAGCATTGATGGCAGCCACCGTCGTTTCGAACTTTCCGAAGCTGTTGCCGCCGTGCGAGGATACATTCCCCGCGCCGGTCGAGACCAAGCCGCTGACAATTGCGTTCAGGTTGGGATCAGCTTCCGCGGGATCCTCCGCCTGAACGAAAGACCAGTCGGTATAGCACGAGGCTCCGGTGCAAGGCCCCTCCTCCCAGTCCGCACGCCAGTAGGGCGCATTCTGGGCATATGCGGCGCCAATTGGCACCATGGTAGCAGCAATGGTGCAGATTGCAGTTAGCACCAACAGATGAAAAATCTTCTTCATATCGATTCACCGTTCCTTTCCATGAAATTCGAAGCACACCTCTTGCGCCGTTTGCTTTTTCGCCTTCGAACACAGCGCCCCGAACGGCGCTGTCCCGCCAGCCTCAAAGGCGGTGATGAACCTTCAAAGGTATGCTGAAAACAAAAAACCCGCCTCGGAAGGCGGGCTGGCGGCGCGAATCAGCACCTACCCCAAATTAGTAGCATAGCTGCTGGAACAAAACAAGAACAAATGTGGCAACCTCGACGAAACTAGCGATTTCCCTCTTGTGAGGAGATGTCCAGCAGGACAGAGGCCCCTGATCCTGTCTAGCCCGAACGCACACGGAAGGGACACAGAGGGATGACATAGCTCTTGCTGCTGTAAAAAATTCCCCATAAGGTATTTTTCATATCCGAAAGAAAATCCGATCGTTTCTTTCCCTTTATGAAAGCCTTGCCTTTGCGTGAGCATCTCGATCAAACCGATCGACGGCTGGTAAAGCTGTTGTCGCAGGATGCCCAGCCCGGCATCAACCGGCTCGCCGAGACGATGGCGATCTCGGTGCCGACGGTGCGCTCAAGGTTGCGCAATCTGCTCGACCGCAACCTCTTGAAGATCGTCGGGCTGCTCAATCTGACCGAACGCCCCGAGTTGATCTCGGCCATTGTCGGCATCAACGCTCAGGGACGTGGCCGCGCCCGGGAACTGGCGCAGCGCATTGCCGAACTGCCTTTCGTCAACTCGGCCTCGGTGGTTACCGGGCGCTTCGACATCATCGTCGACGTGACCGTCGCCGGCGATGTCGCCGACCTCTACCGCATCACCAGCGAGCTGATTCCGGGCGCCGGCATTCCCGGGGAAGTCGTGCGCAGCGAAACCTTCGTCGTCATGGCTTCATGCAACAAATGGGTCAGCCTTCCCGAAGGCTGCTGGTCGGAAGAAACACCGTCACGCAAGGAGCCGGCATGAGAATAGCTGTTCTCGGCGGCCTCGGCCTGCAGGGACGGGCGGCCATCGCCGATCTCGTCGCCAGCGCCGGCGTCGAGGAAGTCGTCTGCGTCGATACGTCGGCCGACGGCCCTGCCCGGCTTGCCGGGCTGACCGACCTTTCCCGCGTGCGTTTCGTCGTGCCCGAGGGCCCCATCGGCCCGGCACTTGCCACCGTGCTGGCGGATGTCGACGCCGCCATCGATCTGTTGCCGCAGCCATTGATGCGCGAGGCGGTGCAGGCCGCGATCGCAACGCTCACGCCGCTGGTCACCACCAATTACGGCAAGGCGATTGCCGATCTGGCGGCGGAGGCTGAACAGGCCGGCGTTTCGATCATGACCGAATGCGGGCTCGATCCCGGCATCGACCTCGTGCTCTACGCGCGCGCCGCAAAGCAGTTCTCTAGGATCTCCTCGATCGATTCCTATTGCGGCGGCATCCCCGAACCGAAGGCGATGGCGAAGCCGCTCTGCTACAAGGTGAGCTGGAATTTCGACATGGTTCTGGTCAGCCAGAACCGCGACAGCGTGATGATCGAGCATGGCAAGCGCGTCGAAGTGCCGGCCGGGCGGCAGCACGACAATGCCTTCATCCACGAGATCGAGGTCGCGGGCCTCGGCCGGCTGGAAGCTTTCCCCAATGGCGACGCGCTGCACTATGTCGAGATGCTGGCGGCCGCCAAGGGATTGCAACGCTCGGGCCGCTATACACTGCGCTGGCCGGGATGGTCGGCGTTCTGGGCGCCGCTGAAGGAACTCGGCTTCCTCTCCGAAGACAAGGTGCCCGGCACCGGCGCCAGCCCCCGCGAATTTCTCGGCCGGCTGCTCGGCCCGCAATTGCAGTATGGCGCTGACGAGAAGGACCTTTGCGTGATGCGCAATGTCTTTTCCGGTCTCGAGGGCGGTCGCGCCAAAACGGTGACATCGGACCTGATCATCGAACGCGACCTGGCATCCGGCCTGTTCGGCATGAGCCTCGGCGTCGGCTATCCCGCCAGCATCGTGGCGCAGATGCTGGCGCGGCGCGAGATCGCCACACCTGGCCTGCTCAACCCGCTGCTGCATGTGCCGGACGATCCCTTCTTTGACGAGCTGGCGAGGCGTGGCATCAAGGTGACCGAAACGGTGGCCTGGGACTGACGATTTTCGAACGGTGGCTGCCGCCGGCAAACGGTGCCGCCGCTCAAAAAACACCCAAAAGGGTGGAATAACAAAGTGGAACAACAACGATAACAGGAGGAATGCCAAATGAAGATTGCCAAGCTTTTCATCGCCGGACTTGCGCTTGCGGGCCTGACCGCTGCTGCCAGTGCCGGAACGCTCGACGAGATCACCAAGCGCGGCGAACTGCGCGTCGCGGTACAGACGCAAGGACCTCCCTTCTCGCTGGTCGGCGCGGCCGGCGAGCGCACCGGCAGTTCGGTCGAACTCGCCGAACTGATGGCCAAGGAAATGGGCGTCAAGATCACCTTCCTCGACTATGATTGGGACGGGCTGATCCCGGCGCTGCTTTCGGGCAAGGCCGACCTGCTCGTCGCCGACATGACGCCGACGCTGGCGCGCGGCATGAAGGTCGCCTTCACCACACCTTACATGTATACGGGCAGCACCGTCTTCACCAAGGCCGACAGCAAGTTCAAGACAACCGAGGACTGCAAGGCCAAGGGCACCAAGATCGCCGTGCTGTTGGGCGCCACCGGCGAAAAGGAAGCCAAGAACGCCTTCCCGGATGCCGACATCAAGAGCTACAAGGGCGGCGGCCCGCTGCTGCTCGACGCAGTCAACAACGGCCAGGCCGATTGCGGCGTCAACGACGTCTCGGCGGTCAAGGGTCAGTCGACAGCCTATCCCGCCGGCACCTTCACCATCATGCCGGACCTGTTGTCGAAGGAGCCGCTTGCCTTCGCCACCCGCTACGACGAGCCGGACCTGTTGATCTGGATGAACCTGTTCCTCAACCAGGTCAGCATCGACGGCCGCCTGCAGAAGAACCTCGACTACTGGGTCAATTCCGACGCCTGGAAGAAGGATCACTAAGCAGAGGTAAGCAGGGAGTAGTGAGTAGGAAGTAGTGAATGGTGAATGGTGAATGGTGAATGGCCATTCCGGACGCTACTCACTACTCACTACTCACTACTCACTACTGCCCATTCACCATTCACCATTCACCGCCATGCTCGAAAATTTCAGCTTCCGCACCATCATCGAATATCTGCCTTTGTTCGGGCAGGGTCTGATCACGACCGTGTGGCTGTCGGCGCTGTCCTTTGCGGGCGCGCTGGCCGTCGGCATCGTGCTCGCCGCCATGAACCTGCAGCGCGGCCAGCTGTTTCGCGTGCTGGCCAAGGGCTATATCGATGCCGTGCGCGCCACGCCGTTGCTGGCGCAGCTCTACTTCCTCTATTTCGGCCTGCCGCGTCTCGGCTTCGTCCTGCCCGAGCTGGTCGTCGGCATCATCGCTCTGTCGCTGAACAGCGGCGCCTATGTCGCGGAAATCATCCGCGCCGGCATCCTGTCGATCCCGCGCGGCCAGGTCGAGGCCGGCGTCGCCTCGGGGATGACCTATGTCCAGCGCATGCGCCTGGTCATCCTGCCGCAAGCCTTCAAGGTGACGATCCCGCCGCTGCTCGGCCAGGCGATCGTGCTGGTCAAGGATTCCGCGCTTTTGTCGCTGATCTCGGTTTCCGAACTGACGCGCGCCGGCCAGTTGCTGGCGTCCGACCGCTTCATGCCGGCGGAAGGTTTCATCACCATCGCCGCCTTCTATCTGCTGCTCTATTACGGCCTCAAAGGACTGGCGGGGCTGTCCAGTCGCTGGCTCGGTCTGCAGCCGGCAAGGAGCAGCACATGATCTGGCAACAGCTGCAAAGCCTGGCCGGCAGCTACCCCCTCGCCTTGCGCGGCCTTGGCATGACCGTGATGCTGTCGGCGATCAGCCTGGTGCTGGGCACGCTGCTTGGCTTCGGCCTCGGCATATTGCGCACCGGCGGCAACCGGCTGATCTCGAGCGTGATCGGGGCCTGGGTCGACCTGATCCGCGGCACGCCGTTCCTGGTGCAGATCTTTCTGATCTTCTTCATCCTGCCGGAATTCGGCATCGAGCTCGATGCCTTCACCGCCGGCATCATCGCGCTCACCAACCTCGCCGCGTGCTTCATCTGCGAGATCGTCGCCGCCGGCATCCGCTCGGTGCCGACCGGCCAGGTTGAGGCAGCTCTGGCGTCCGGCCTGTCGCGCTGGCAACGCATGCGCCAGGTGGTGCTGCCGCAGGCGATGCGCATCGTGCTGCCGCCGCTGGTCGGGCAATATGTACTGTTGATCAAGGATTCTTCCGTCGTCTCGGCGATCGGGCTGACCGACCTCACCCGCGTCGGCTGGCTGGTGGTGCAGCGTGTGCCCAACGGCCTGCTGGTCTTCTTCCTGGTCGGCGTCGGCTATTTCGTCGTCTGCTATCCGCTGATCATGCTCGCCCGCCGGCTGGAGCGCCGCATGGGCGCGGCGCATGGCGAGGTGCAGCTGTGACATCGAACCCAAAGGGCTGACCGCCATGACCAATCCAAGCCCGACCAAGACAAACCTGACCAAAACGGGCATGATCGACTTTCGCGGCGTCAACAAATGGTTCGGCTCGCTCAATGTGCTGAAGGACATCACGCTCAGCGTCGAGCCGCGCGAAGTGGTCGTCGTCTGCGGCCCAAGTGGTTCGGGCAAGTCGACGCTGATCCGCTGCATCAACGGCCTGGAAGCGATCAAGGATGGCGACCTCGTCGTCGACGGCCAGCGCCTCGGCGACCCCGCCACCAACATGACGCAGCTGCGCACCGAGATCGGCTTCGTCTTCCAGTCGTTCAACCTCTACCCGCACAAGACGGCGCTGGAAAACGTCACGCTGGCGCCGATCCATGTGCGCAAGATCCCCCGCGCCGAGGCCGAGCAGGCCGGGCGCGACTTGCTGGCCAAGGTCGGCCTCGCCGACAAGGTCAACGCCTACCCGTCACAGCTGTCCGGCGGCCAGCAGCAGCGTGTGGCCATCGCGCGCTGCCTCGGCATGCGCCCCAAGATCATGCTGTTTGACGAACCGACCTCGGCGCTCGATCCCGAGATGATTTCCGAAGTGCTCGACGTCATGGTCGCGGTGGCCGAGGAAGGCATGACCATGATGGTGGTAACGCACGAAATGGGCTTTGCCCGCAAGGTGGCGCAGCGCGTGGTGTTCATGGACGCCGGCGCCATCGTCGAAAGCGGCACGCCGGAAGCGTTTTTCTCCGACCCGAAGACCGACCGCAGCCGGGCTTTTCTAAGCAAGATTCTAAGGCACTAGAGTTTAGCCAAAGCCGGTCGTCCGAAAGGCCGCGGGGCAGGAACTGTCGACGCATAGCGCCAAACAACGAGCCGCCCGTAGAGTGGATCGGCTACGTTTAGGTCTCCGGCTACGCCTCTGGGAACTTCCACGTGCCGTCCATAACCTCAGCGCGTGGTCGATAGAGCCGTACCATCCAGTTCCAGCCGGGCCACCATCGGCTGTACGGTCAAGCCACCGGCGCCGCGCCGCGCCGCTCGAGCGCGGTCCTGCGGATGATTTCCGCGATTTCCGGGCTACTGCTGCACAGCATCTGGAAATCCGCCGCGTGCAGCGACAGGAGTGAGACAGAAGTCGCGGCAGTGACGGTCGCCATACGCGGTTCGCCGCTGATCAGCGCCATCTCGCCGAAGAAGGCGCCAGGGCCAAGCTCCACCGGGTTGGGCGTCGCGACGCTGACGCGGCCCTCCACGACGAAGAACATCCGATCACCGGTCTCGCCACTGCGGCAGATCACGGCGCCCGCCGGCACCGTGCGAGGCCTTAACGCGCGCACGATCTCGACCAGCGTGGCCGGGCCAAGCTTCTGAAACAACGGAACGCCGGCAATCAATTGCCAATTGCGGACGAAATCCTCGCGACGGACTTCTTGATAAAAGCCGGAGGCAAGAATGCCGGCCCAGAGCCCGAAGATGCCGATGCCACACATCATGACAGCCCCGGCAAGGACGCGGCCGGCGAAGCTTTGCGGAATGTCGTCGCCATAGCCGGTAGTGGACAGCGTGACCACCGCCCACCACATTGTCTCGGGGATGCTGCCGAACTTTTCCGGTTGGACGTCGCGCTCGATGACATAGGCCGCGAGTGCGACACCGAACAGAACCAGGCCGAAGACCGTGGTGACGCCGACCAGGTTGCGCGCTTCGTTGGCCAGAACCCTGCCAAGCAGCGGGAAGAAGGTCGAGTCGCGCAGCGGCTTCAGCAGCCAGACAGCACAGTAGAGGCTCCGGTCGGGCGTGCCGTCGAGCAGAAATGCGGCGACTGGAACCAAAACCGCGAGCACATCGATCGCGATTGCCGGCGTCCTGTCCCTGAGGTCTCCCGCCCAGCGCTTGAGCAGGGTCTCGGCCATCTGCAGAAGATAGGCGGCCCAAATGACAGCAAGCACGGCAGCCAGAGCCAGTCTGCTTCGTCCGGACATGTTCGGCATCGTGAGCGCAGCCACCGCCAGAAGCCCAGGCGCAGCCAGCACCGCGTTTAGCGGCGCGTAGATTCTCAGGAAAGGCAGTACCGACATTCTATCCCACCAGCGGCCACTGTGCTCCAGAATAGAGGCCTTCCGGGCAAGCGCAAAGGGTGCTTTCCGATCGCAAGATCAGGTCACGCCAACGCCTGTCGGGCGCCGCTATCGGCGCTCCAGGGTCGCACCGCAGGCGACGGATCAGCTCGGGAGCCGCCACATTCGCACACGACCCGCACCACGCAATTCCGTTTCCTCGAGTGGGTCGCAAGCAAATTTCGGTCCAAGCAGTTGGCAAGTTGCATCGGAAATACGAATTTCATCGGGCTCCGCGGACGTTTGAATACGTGAGGCGAGATTAACGGTCTCACCCCACAGGTCATAGGCGAACCGCCTCTTGCCTATGACGCCGGCGACGATCGGTCCTGAGTGAATTCCAATTCTCAGCCTTATCGGTTCTCCTGCGAAGCGTTCCCGCTTGACCGCTTTGCGCAGCTCAATCGCATAGCGCGTGAGGGCCCTTGCATGATCGGATCGCGCCGTGGGCAGGCCGGCGACCACCATCACACAATCGCCAATTGTTTTGATCTTTTCGCAGCCGTATCGCTCCGAGAGCCGATCCGCCGCCTTGAAGAAGTAGTTTAAAATAGCGAGCGTCGTCACCGCTCCGACGCTGCGCGCTCGTTCCGTAAAACCGACGATGTCGGCAAAAAGCACACTCACCTCTGCGTGGTTGTCGGCAATTTTCTTTTGCGCTTTCAATCGCTCCGCGATCGACGCCGGGAGAATGTTGAGGAGCAGGTTTTCGGCGCGCTGGTATTCACGCGCCAATCCCTCCTGGCTCTTTCTCAGTGCCTCGTTCGTCGATTGCAATTTTTCGTTGAGTTGACGCTCCCTCTCTTGCAGGAGCGTCATTTCATAGGCCTTCTGTTGAAGCCGCTGCCTGTTGTCTCGTTCGGCAGTGGCGTCTAGAAAAAGCAGCCACACGAACGCATTGTCAGCAAAAAAATGGAGGTCGGCGACACGCCCGCCGGGCAGTTCAACCATATCCATGCGAAACGGAAGCTCCGGGCAAGGCAGCAAACCTTCCATGAATTCAAGCTGCTCCGCAACAGGCTTGCCGATGCGAAGCGATGACAGCCCGTAATGTTCAACATTACCGCCCTTGGCAGCTATGCAAAGCTCAGCGTCGATTTTCAGATAAGCGACAGCGTGCCCGTCGAAGAAGAAATTGAAAAACCAATTTCTGACTTCTTTTGGCAATTCATGCATGGTCTATTTGGTGACCATCAAGGCAAGTTGACGAAAGGCGTCATCGACCTGCTCGCCCGAAAGCGCACTTGTTAGATAGATTTGCCATCCACGTTGCCTCAACTCGTTGATCTCACCATCCGATATCGCCCACCGATCGGCCAGATCGGACTTGTTGAACAGCAATACGAACGGCATGGCGCCGAATTCGGCCTCGACCCGTTCGCGCAGCGTGAGTGCCACGGCAAGAGTAGCAGCGCGGGTTCCATCGACGACTAGCACGAGCCCGGTTGCACCTCGAACATAGCTGACGCGGAATGAGCCGATATCGTCCTCGCCGGCCAAATCCCACAAAATCAGATCCACGGTTTTGTCCGGGAGCGCGACGCTTTTCTTGTCGATTTTCACTCCGACGGTGGTCAAGTAGGTTTCTGAGAAGATGCTCTGCACAAACCTGCGGACCAGACTCGTCTTTCCGACGGCGAAGCCGCCCAGCATGCAGATCTTTTTTTGCAACATGTTGGGCTCCGCTAGTCCAGGTTTACCGTAATCGAAACCCGGCGATTGGTGGAGCTACCGGTTAGACTGTTTTCAGGTACAGCCGGCTCAAAAGTGCCCGCGCCCCGAACCAGCAGCAGTTCGGGAGCAACGCCGCGCTTGTTGAGAAGCGCACGAACTGTCTCGGCGCGGGCGGCGCTGATCGACGCGTTGGCCGTCTCACGGCCCGTGGTGTCCGAATGCCCGGTCAACATGAACCGCGCCGTTACGCCGGAATTGCGGGCACTCTGGGCGAATTCCTTTATTTGATCCGCCAACCTGTCGAGAACCGGCGTCTGCTCCGGTCCCGGCACAACCTTGCCGGAAGAGAAGAAAATATCGGTCGTCTGGATCGCCTGCCTCAAATGATTAAGTTCTGCGAGGTTCAGCTCACGCAGCTGCGAGACATCCAGAACCACTCCGTCCGCCGAAAGTTGTTCAGCGGCGGCCCGCGCGCGGTTGATCCAGCCGGCAGGAGCCTCACCCACGGCCACAATGCGACCCTGGATGATCGAGAGCTGAACGGTTTTCGGCGGGGACAGCGCCGCCGTCAGCCGCTTCACCACAAACTTCGGATCAAGGCTCTGATAGAATTGCCACTGTGCATGAACGCGGGCAGGATCAACGTCCGTTCCGGACAGCAGGGCTTGCGGGTCGGCGGCAAGCGGGTCTCTCAAGCCGGAAATATAGAAATGTCCGCCCCTCGCCGTTTGTTGGGCGACGATGATTCCCGGTTGGGCCTCAAGTCGCGACACATAATACTGCCAGTGCTCCGCCGCGCGTGCTTCGGGGCTCACGTCACGAACCTTGGAGATGTCGAATTCGGGTCCGCCTGCCGAAAGCTGCCGGGCCGCCGCGCGCGCGCGATCGATCCAGGTGTCGGGAGCCTCACCCTCGGCAACGATGCGATCATCGACGATCGAAAGTCGTACTGTTTCCGGCGGATACAGTGACGCCGTCAGCCGCTTCAGCACGAACTCCGGCTCAAGGCTCTGATAGAACTGCCACTGCGCATGAACCCGGGCGGGATCGACCTCTGTTCCCGACAACAGCGACTGCGGATCGGCGCCAAGCGGGTCTCGCAGGCCGGCAATATAGAATTGGCCGTCGCTTATCTTTTGGTCTGCAACGATGATGCCCGGCTGGGTCTCCAGTCGCGACACATAGGCGTGCCAGCGCTCCGCCTCGCGCACTTGGGGACTTACGTCACGAACCCCCGAGATATCGAAGACCGGCCCGCCTGCCGAAAGCTGCTGGGCCGCCGCGCGCGCCCGGCTGATCCAGGTGTCGGGAGCCTCACCCTCGGCGACGATGCGGCCATCGACAATCGAAAGTCGCACTGAATCCGGCGGAGCCAGCGACGCCGTCAGCCGCTTCAGCACGAACTCCGGCTCAAGGCTCTGATAAAATTGCCATTGCGAATGAACCCCGGCCGGATCGACTCCCGTGCCTGACAACAGCGACTGCGGGTCGACGGCAAGCGGGTCCCTCAGGCCGGCAATATAGAACTGGCCATCGCGTACCTGCTGTTCGGCAACGATGATGCCCGGCTGGGCCTCCACTCGCGACACGTAAGCCTGCCAGCGCGACACGTAAGCCTGCCAGCGCTGCGCTGATTGCCAGGAAAGAAAGTACCAACCGCCTGCCAGACTCAAAAGCAGCAGGGCAACGGCCGCCACCAGCCACGGAAATCCGTCGTTTGATTCCTCCTGCTTCAGCTCGACGCAGGTCTGCAACTGCGCCTCTACGCTGGCCAGCTGCGAACCGTCGCCGTCAAACTGCTCTAAGGCCTGTGAGCTTTCCTCATGGATGCGAAGCAACACATCGCGAACGATTTCATGCAATTCCTCCGGCGGATTTCCCCGGATCACCGAAACCAGGGTCGCAAACGGTCCAACTTCCGACCAGAGACGAAGCTCGCCGAAACGGATTGTGTCCAGGCCGCTCTGCTCTTTCTCGTTAAATGAGTCTTTTACAAAATCCTGAATCGCACTGAGCATCGAAGAAATGAGCTGAGGATCTTCGCTCGTTGCATTGTCGGCCGTTACATGCGTTATCAAAAGGCCGGAATTCCGATGAATGAGAAACGCATGTTCCACACGGTAGACAAGGGAATGCTTCAGAACAACTGCCGAGAAGCTTGCCCCTGTTCTCCAGGCTTCAAGTCTCCACTTGAGCCCGTGCCAGGTGAATATGTGCCTTAGAGTTTCATTCAGCGACTGAAAGGTCTGGTCGATCTTTTCGCCGATCGACTTGCGAATTGCCGGCAGAAACACCGGGTACAATATGTCCGTCAGCGTGCGCGGGCTCTTCTGGATCGACCGTTGCACAGCCCGTTCGACAGCTGGCGCAAGCGCCTCGCCGAGTTGCGCGTAAGGCGCTCGTCCGGCAGCACTGGGAAGAACGTCGCCCACGGCCGCCGCAAGCTGCTCGGGTTCGTCGAGCAGATGCGTGACGCGTGAAAGCTCGGAGATTTCGCGGCTGACCAGCAACTGCCGCAGCGTTTCCATGCGCGGATCGGCGGTTGGAACCGCCTCGAACTGCGCACGGTAGTCCGGATCAACGTTCCGGGCAATTTCGATCAAAAGACGAGCCAGAGCCTCGCGATCAATCTCTGTATCGTTCGAGGCTGTTCTTTGCGGAAGGTTGAATGGGTCGACGGTGGACGTCAAGGTCCCATCAACTCACTTTCCAGCTACGGTCCGAGTTGCTCTTGCTCCCGACGGGATCCTGATTGAGACACTTTGCAACCTCGACAAACAGGCCAGCCAAAAGATTTCGGTCGGTCTTGACGTTGCTGAGGTCGGCAAACATCTTCTCGATCAGCATCTGAACGCCTTCATTCTTCTGCTTGATTTCCTCACGCAGCAAATGATCGTTTCGATTTATCCGGTCCGAAACATCGCGCTCGAGCGCGCTTAACTGATCCGACAACGTGCGCACCTGCTTTTCAAGAGCCTGGTTTTGCTCGCGAAGATTCCGGTCGATCTCCTTGTCGGCATCGGCTCGTGAATCTTTTTCGCTCCGCAATTGCCCTGCAAGCGAATCGATCTGCTTCTTTGCATTCGACTCGTACATTTCGAGATTGCGCTTGGCCTCGGATTCAACATCCTTGAAGCGCTGCAACACCCGTTCTTCAAGCTTGGAAAAGCGGCGGTCATAGTCCTGCATCTGGTTGCCGAACAGCAGGTCACGGATCTTGTCGACACCGACGGCGTCGCCGGCGGTTCCGTTTTCGCGGGCCTGAACTCCCATGAAGTTCAGCCCGTTTCCTTCTGTGTTACCTATCAGATTTACGTCCGCCTTCTTTTCTGAAGAAGCGGAATTCGAAGATTCCTTAGCCATCCATATACCCCCATTGAACACATGCCGTCAGGTAAGCATGTCAGCAATCGGGCCGCAAGCCGGATTCGTCTTGACTTATGCCTATTCATGGGGCAGCCGAGCGCGATGGCTAACGGCCCGGCAATGGCAATCAGGGGCGATGCCCTCTTGAAGGCGCGGAGCGTGCGGACGGTTCCGGGTATCCAAAAAGCGGCCTTCAGTCGAACGTCGCCAGCGGCTCGGCATTGATCTCGACCCACTCACAGCGCCGGCTTTCGTGGTAAAAAGACTGAAATGGCGGCGGGAACGACGGGTCGGCGAAGGCGCCGACGGGAATGGCGATCACACCGGGCTGCGTGTCGATGCGATAGTGGACGGCGGCGCCGCACTCCGGGCAGAAATTGTAGATGACGCGGCCGCCCTCGTCGCCGGTGCGCGTGAACTGCTTCGCCCGTCCCTCGATCGATACATCAGCTTGCGCAAACCGGACATTGTAGCTGAAGGCGCTGCCGGTGCGGCGCTTGCAGTCGAGGCAATGACAGACCGAGATGCGCACCGGCTCGCCCGAACAGACGGCTGAAAGCTGGCCGCAGAGACATTGCGCGCGGCGCGTGACCATTGTTTCTTCCTCCCTTCACATCACTGCGTATCGGCGCTGGCCCTCAGTTCCGTCCGCTTCTGTTCCGAAACCATGGCCAGATCCAGCACCTTCTGCAGTTCGGCGGCATGGTGGAATGAAGGCTCGGCCTGCACGCCGCTGCGAACCGCATCGACGAAGCGCTGGTAATTGGTCGGCACCGTGCCGGCGTCGAGCACCTGCCATTTGGCGTTCTCGATATCCTCGCCGACACACGCCTTCAGTTCCGAACCCTCGAGATTGTGCACGACTTCGATGCCGCCCTTGTCGCCATAGATGCGCAGGCGCAATTCGTTGATGTGGCCGGTCGCCCAGCGGCTGGCGTGAACGACGCCAAAGGCGCCGTTGGAGAAATCCAGCGTCATGGCGAAGCTGTCATTGGCGTCGAGGTCGTATTCGCCGATGCGGTTGCCTGGCGCCTTGTCGAAGGTGCGCAGCCGGCAAAACACGTGGTCGACGTCGAGTGCGGCGCCATAGCTGGCGAAATCGAGGATGTGGATGCCGACATCGCCGAGCACGCCGTTGGAGCCGTGGTCGCGCGACAGCCGCCACAGCCATTTCGGGTCGGTGCGCCAGTCGCCCCAGAATTTCGAGACCAGCCAGCTCTGCAGATAGGAGGACTCGACGTGGCGGACGGTGCCGATCTCGCCGACCAGCACCATCTGCCGCGCCTTCTGCAAGGCAGCGACATTGCGATAGGTGAGATTGACCATGTTGACGATGCCGGCCGCCTCAGCCGCTTTGGCCATCTCGCTTGCCTTGCCGAAGTCTTCGGCCAGCGGCTTTTCGCACAGCACCGGCTTGCCGGCCGCGATCAACGCCATGGTGGTCGGGTGGTGAATGCGGTCCGGCGTGACGTTGGCGACCGCATCGAACTCGCCCCACGCCAGCGCGTCTTCCAGGGATGTGAACCGCTTCGGTATCTTGAACCCGTCGGCAAATTCGCCAACGCGCTTTTCATCGACGTCGACAGCACCGACGATCTCGACGCCGTCGATACCGCCGAAGCGGCGGGCATGCTCCTGCGCCATCCAGCCGGTTCCCAGTATCAAAAGCCGCATTTTCTGCACTCCGAGCGAATTGGTTCGATTCAATCATATGGCGCAGATACGGTCTAGGAAACCCATGCGGAAAACCGCCACGCCTTTTTTCCTGGATTTTGCTTTAGCGGAAGCCGGCCTCGCCCGAAGCGTGCAGCTTGCCGCCGCGCTCGACGATCGGCTCCAGCGCCTTCTCGACCGGCACGTTCGGCGCCTCAAGGATCGCCGACTTGGTGCCCTGCGGATTGTGCGCCCACTTCACCGCATTGCGCAGCACCTTGTGCACATTGGCGTCGTGATAGGTCGGATAGGTCTCGTGGCCCGGGCGGAAGTAGAAGACATTGCCGGCGCCGCGGCGATAGGTCAGCCCAGAACGGAACACCTCGCCGCCCTGGAACCAGGAGATGAAGACGGTCTCCAGCGGTTCGGGCACGGCGAACTGCTCGCCATACATTTCTTCATTCTCGAGCTCGAAATATTCGCCGACGCCTTCGGCGATCGGATGGCTGGGACTGGTCACCCAGAGTCGCTCGCGCTCGCCCGCCTCGCGCCATTTCAGCGTGCAGGGCGTGCCCATCAGCCGCTTGAAGATTTTCGAGAAATGGCCGGAATGGAGAACGATCAGCCCCATGCCTTCAAAGACCCGGCGGGCGACGCGCTCGACGATCTCGTCGGCAACGGCGCCATGGTCCTTGTGGCCCCACCAGACCAGCACGTCGGTCTCGGCCAGACGGCCGGCCGGCAGGCCGTGCTCCGGCTGCTCGAGCGTGGCGGTCGAGGCGGAGATCGCCTCGTCGGCGTTCAGCGCCTTGGCGATGGTCGTGTGCATACCTTCGGGATAGAGGGCGGCGACCACCTCATTGGTCCGCTCATGGATGTTCTCGCCCCAAACGACAGCGCGTATTGTCATGATGTCCTCGTGGTGAAGCCGACCCGCAGCGGTCACTCATAGTCTGCCTGGGGGTCAAAAGGGAATAGGCAGTGGGGAATAGGCTATAGGGGCAGAAAAACAAGGAACAGGCGATGGACGCTCCTGGGCCCTACTGCCTACTGCCTTACGCTCCCCGGCCTTCCTGAGCGACCCGCGTCAGCGGCTTGGTCAGGCGCGGCACGACGACGAGGCGCTTGATCTTGCCCTTCTTGTAGGCGGCAAGGAAGCGGGCGTAGTCCTTGAAGACGACGCAGCCATTGGACTCCGCACGGCCGCCGCGCAGCATGTAGGTGTGGGCGAGCAGGCCGTCGCGGCCGTACTTGTTGCCGCCGCTGACGGGAGTGAGACGGAGCGCCTCGACGCCATGGAAGCGGGATTCGCGCAGCCGCAGATCATAGGTGTTGGGCGGCGTCGGGCCGACATTCTTCTTGTGCACGAAGCGCGGCTGGTCGACCATCGAGCCCAGCCCCGAATGGGCCTCCAGCCGCGAGCCGTCCGGCATGTAGACGGTCTTGGCCGAGATATCGTAGACGGCGACGCCGCCGCCCATTCCGGGCGTGGCGAACAGATCCTTGAAGGCGCGACCGACACCGCCCGCCGGGACGTCCGGCTTGGCATAGGCCAGCATCTCACCGGCCTGTGTCTTCGACCTTTTGCCAGGCTTGATCCGGCTTGATTGGATGCTCTGGCTGTCTGGCACGCCAGGCAGTGCGGCGACCTCCGAAGTACTGCGTGGCGAGCGCGGCGACGAATTGCCCGGCGACTGGGGTGCGGGGCTCTCGGCCGTCCCGTCGGTCTGTGGCTTGGCTGCCCTGGGCTTGCTGGCTTGCCGAGGCTCTGCAGGCTGAGCGGTTTCGGCGCGTGGACGCCAACCCGGCAACGCAATGTTGTCGGGCAGATCGTCCTGCGGCGGCAGCGAAGCGACCTGAACTTCGGCCTGCTCAGGATCCTGCCCTCCGGCGATTGCTTCAACGGCCGGCGGCGGGGCCAGCATGTCAGCGTCTTCCGGCAAGCTGTTGGCCAGCGCCAGCGCCAGGCGCGACGAGCGTTCGATCTCAGCCACTTCCGGCCCAAAGCGTTCCGAGGCTGGGCCATGCTGATCGGGCAGCCGGACTTCGGCGAAACGGGCAGCGACCGGAAGGCTGGCAAGCATGAAGGGCGCATTCGAGGCCTTGGCGAAGGCGGCAGCCAGCTTTTGCGGCGACAGCTCTGCCTTGGCCACCACGCCGTCGAAGCGCATGCCGCGCGAAGTGGCGAGAGCGACGCTGGTGTTTGGCGCAATGTTTGAGGCGACACTGCTCGGGGCCACAGCGTGCGCGGCCGGCTTCAGCCGCGCCATCTTGCCGTCATGCGCGAAGTTCGCGGCGGCATGCGCGCAGCCGGCGTCGCATTGGCTGAGCAGCGAGGCCTGTGATTTTTGCGCCGAAAGCCGCGGCGCCCACGAATTGGCGAGGCTGCGGCGCGAATCGGCAAGTGCTGCGTTCGGCAGAAGCAGACTGTGCGGAAGGCTGTTGGAGGCTGCGGTGAGCGAGGTACCGAGCGAATAGAGGCCGGCCATGGTTGCCACCGACCACAGCGCCAAGGCCGCGCCGACAACCGGCACCACCACCCAGCGCTGGCCGGATCTCTTCGAAGTCAAACCCCGTTCAGGAGTGTCGCCCCGGTCTTTCAAACGCAAAAACGCCATACAACCACTCTCAATCGGCATGCAGGCTTGCGACCCTCGCATCCGTGACATCCACAGTTCGCTGGTGCCCCCTGCACCTTTCGCGTCTGTTGCCGATTGAATCAAAAGATGGACAAAGTTGGTTAACCAATCCCTCCATCAGCCACCGATTATGCGGCGCCTGATACGAAAAAAAGAGCACTCCATGGTCTGCGCCACGGTAGAATGCTCTCCCTCACCCCCGCCTTGCTGCCCGTTTTTGCGATCCAAGTCAAGGAAACGCTGCGTCAGCTTGCTGCAAGCCTGTGCTGATTGCCCGCTGATCGGCCTTCTCAATCAGTTGACCTTCCGGTGGCTGGAAGGTCTATCCGCTCAGAGACGGAGACTTCCGGCGACGGAAATTTACCGATGAGAACCGGCATCACGACCGAAGAATCCGACTGCAGGTCGAACCCCTGCTGCGGCTGGCTGATCACAGATGGATGGGGCAAGGACATGGCGCCGTGAGATGGACTGTGAAAGCGGCGCTGCTGTGGCTGGTCTGTGCCCTTACGATGGCCGCCTCCGTCGGCGGCGGACCGATGGTCGCGGCCCGGCAGGCGTCGATGAAGGAGATGGCGGCGGCTGCGAAAACCATTGCCGGCATGTTCGACCGCAGGCAAGCCTATGACGCGGCAGCCTTCAAGGCGGCAGCGGACACGCTGCGCGCGCGCACCGGCCCTGCCCTGATTGCCGAATTTCCGAGCGGCTCGCTTGGACCGCCTTCGCAGGCCAGGCTGGAGATCGATCAGTCACGGGCGGAATTCGAGGCCCTGGCAAATCATATCGGAACGCTCGCCGACGCTCTGGCCGCCAAGGCCGAAAGCGCGCCGGCCGTCATCACCGATGACATGCGCATGGGCACCGGCCTGGCGATGGGCGGCGGCAGCCTGCTCGGCAAGCGCTCGATTCCAGAGGAAGCCGATCCGACCAAACTGCCGGCGGAGCATATCCTGCATCTCATCCTGCAGGATTGCTCGACCTGTCATTCGAAATTCCGGCAAAAGGTACAGTGAAGCGACATTATCCGGCGGAGCATTTCTTGCTGGCCTGCGCCACAGTCACTTTGCATACAAGTAAATTCGTTTGTGCTAATATATCGCCGGTCGTGCATATCCATGCATGACGAGCATCGGGAGGATGCAATGAAAACCATGAATCGCAGGTCTGCAATTGCCCTCGGTCTGACGACCGCCGCGGTAGCGCCTTTGTTCCCCTTGGCGGCATCGGCAAAAATCAAGAAATACGGCCCGAAAGAGGGCAAGGAGATTGCGCCCGGTGTCAGGGTGGTGGAGGTCGGCACCGGCAATGCAGACATTCCCGCCTACAAGAGCATCGCAATTATCGACGTTGTGTTTCAGCCCGGAGCACATGCTCCTCAAACCGTGATGGACAACGACATGGTGTGCACCATTACCTCAGGTGCATTCACGATCAAGAAAGCGGACAAGGAATTCAAGCTCAAGACGGGTGATATGTACACCTGCTCCAAGGGCAAGACCGATGAAGCGACGAATACAAGCAAGGAGGTCGGCGTGCATCGCATCGCCGTATTGATACCCGCATAGCAGATGGAATTCCGGCCGGACCACGCCGTCGCGAGTCCGGCCGGCCAGACGAGGCGATCTCGTTCCGTCGTCAGCGCGGCCATCTCACGCCAGCCACTCCCTGATCGCCGGGCGGGCGGGAACGGCGCGCATGTGGTCTTCGCGCTATGGCTTTGTTTGGGCATGATCTTTTGGGGAAGCTGGCTTGGTTTCAAAATCAACGGCTAGGTCGAATGGCTGATCAATCAGCGCATCCACGTGGCCAATACGGAGATCGAAACCGCACGAGTTTTGCCGGCCACCAGGCGGTGTTCGAGGCGATCGAGCGCCGCGACCCGGAAGCGGCCGGCCAAGCGATGCGGGCGCATCTGGAAAACGCCCGGAGCAAGTTCAATTCAGGTTCGGGCAGATTGGACTAGCCGGCAGACGCGGCAGCGCTCTGGCGCAAAGCAAAAAGCCCGCCGTTCAAAGCCGGCGGGCTCCCTTCAATCATACAGCGCGATCCGGTCGCCGATAACCAGGACGACCGAATTTCGGCCTTCAGCGGCTGGTTGCGCTCAGGGGGCGGGCTTCGACGGGTTTGAAGCGACCAGCGATCCGAGTTTGCCGGCTTTGGCCAGACTCGGCTTTTCGTAAGTTTTCTTCACAGAATCCCTCCTCTAATGGCATCAATTTCCTCTGCCAGGCCTGTTTTGTCAAATCTGGCAGCAGTCCGTCACAGGTCCCGGCGGCAATTCGTGCCGTTACGCCGGCTCGCGCTTGAGCGCCTGCGCCATGCAGTGAATGCCGCCGCCGGTCTTGGAAATCTCGCTCATGTCGACGGCAGCAACCTCGAAGCCGCGTGCCTTGAGCTGGCCGATCAGCGACTGGCTCGACGTCGGCGCGATGACCCTGTCCTTGCCCAGCGACATGAAGTTGCAGCCGAGCGCCATCGTGTCCTGGAAGGGCACGTCGATGATCTCGTGGCCCTTGCCCTTCAGCCAGTCGACGATGCCGGGCTCGGTGCAGGCGAGGCACACCGCGGTGAGCTTCTCGGCGATCGGCACCACCATCAGGTCGATATGGACGTAATATTCGTCGATGAAGGCGAGGCGCGTTTCCCAGCCTTCCTTTTCGAACCAGTCCTGCACCTGGCGGGCGCCCTCTTCCTGAGTGCGGGCGCCGCCGCAGCCGATCAGCACCACGCCCTCCTCGATGACGTTGAAGTCGCCGCCTTCGAAGGTGCCAGCCGTGACCATGTCGTAGATGGGGATGCCGAGCTTTTCATAGGTGCGGATGGCGGCATAGTTCTCGCCGCGCCGCCACCAATTGGCCATGGCGGTGATGAAGGCGCCGTAGGGCGTCATGACGCTGGAGTCTCTGGAATAGACCTGCATCGGCAGTTCCGGCGTCGGCTCGTGCCAGTGGATGTTGACGCCGAAATGCTCATAGGCGGCGACGAGGTCCTTGTGCTGCGCCTGGGCGATCTGAACGTTGCAGGGCGCTTCGCGCAAATGCTTGCGCGACAGCGAGCTGGTCGAGAGGTGGCGCAGGAAGTTTGGCGAGCCGAGCAACACGTCTGTCAGCACGTCGGTCTCGTTGGCAAAGCCCCATGATGTCAGCGGCTTGGTGCCGCCGGCGGGATTGCGGCGCTGCAGCGAGAACGGTTCGGCGACGATGCGATCATGGACGGTCATAAGGTTCTCCTCGATTTGACTATGCAGCTTGATTGGATTGGCTGCTCGGAATCCACCAATCGCGTCCGCGCGCGGTGGTGACATATTCCGGCCAGCGGAAATTGATCGGCGGGTCATAGTCGCAAAGCGGCGCGATCCAGTTGGAGCCACCAATGCCGCCGCCGGTGCGGGTGACGAATTCGTCCATGGCCGCATCGCGCGCGGACTTGTCCTCGAGCAGGCGGAGGGCTGCAAGCGCAACCGTCTTGGCGGCGCAAATGACCATCGGGTCGATGGTGGCCGAGATACCGCCCAGCGCGTTCATCGCCCAGGATGGATAGGCATGGCCATTCGCCGAGCGCAGCGCCGGGCGGGCGACATAGAAGCGTGCGGTCGGCGTGTGCCACGACATGTCGGTGTAGTCGTCGGAGGTCGAGTTGATCTGCGACGGAGGCAAATCGCGGCGCAGGATTGCCTCGGCCTCTTGCGGCGCAACCAGCCGCTCCATCTCGTCGATGAAAGGGTTGTCGGTCGCGGTGCCGCCGGCATTGACCTGGACCTCGCGACCGATCGCTTTCGCCGCCTCGTCCCAGCTCGGAGCGCCAACGGTGGACAGCGCCTCACAGGCAATCCCCGCCATGGCGTGATTGGCGAGGCCCGGCCTCGACTTCGACACCCAATGGCGCTCATAGCGACAACCGCTGATCGCCGCGGCCGCGGCCGCATTACGGTCGAGCACCGCGGTGACCTGCTCTGCCATGGCAATGGTCGGCACGCGGATCATGTACTGGATCTCGGCCAGCCCCGCCGGCAGATTGTCGGCGGTCGCCTGCCCGGCGGTGAGGATCGCCTCGCTGATCGACCAGCCGCCCTGGTGAGGCAGCATGGAATCGCGCAGCGCCTTGGAGGTCATGTACATCGCCATCAGCGCGTCATTGGCACCGGGCGCCCGCACCGCCGAATGCGCCTGCGGGATCGGCGCGCCATCGCTTGCGCGAACCCAGTTTTCGGGTTCGTCGCAGACAAAACGGTAGATCATCGCGTAGGCCGCGCCGCAATGCGTGTCCCAGCGCGCCGTGTTGCAGAGCGGCAGCATATAGAAGGGGTGGAAGGAGATCATGCCGGCAAGGCCGTCATAGTAGCCCTTGGCCGCATGGATCGGCTTCGAGCCCCTGACCTTCTCGGCCGGCTCGCCGGTGAAGCGCAACGTCCCCTCGATGCCGTGGCGTTGCATTGCCGCCTTGGTGGCGAGAAGTCCGCCGAGGCCGGCAATGCCAAGCCCGGAATGCGGATCGGTGTGGCCGCCGGCCTCGCTGCCGAGGCCCGGCCGCGATCGCTTCACCGTTGCCGCGTCCTGGCAGTTGCCGGGCACGGCGTCGTATTCGCCGTACATGCCGATGGTCGGCCCCGGGCCGTTCGTCCAGTGGGCGCAAAAGGCGGTCGGCATGCCGGCCGACCCTTCCTCGACCGAAAAGCCCTCATGCTTCAGCCGCGCGACATACCAGGCCGCCGACTGGTATTCGCGCCAGGCTGTTTCGCCGAAATCGAAAATGGTGCGCGTCCACGCCGACAGCGACGGCTGGATGCTATCGAGACAGGCAAGCGCGGTGGCTTGCGCCGAGGTCGTCACCGGTTTCTCCATGCGGCCCAAGAAAGCAGTGAAGCGGCATTGCAAAAAGTGATATGTTTTTCCGGTTCATGCAAATTCGGTTCACCTGAGGCCTCTTGCGAATACCTTCCACACAGGCGCTGCGCGCCCTCGACAGTTTTGCCCGTCACGGCAGTGTCTGGCGCGCAGCCGATGAACTGCATTTGACCCGCAGCGCCGTCAGCCATCAGTTGCGGCTGCTCGAACGCGACCTCGGCTTCGACCTGCTGGAGCGCATCGGCAAGGGCGTGGCGCTGACACCGCGCGGCCAGCGCTATGCCGCCGATGTGAGAAAGGCGCTGACGGTGCTCGGCGATGCGGTGACGCGCCAGGCCGGCACGGGCGTCGGCGGTTCGTTCGCCGTTTCCTGCACGCCGGGCTTCGCCTCTCTGTTCCTGTGCACGCACATCGGCGAGTTCCGGCAGATGTATCCGGACGTGGCGCTGTCGATCCTGACGCCCAGACGGCTGGACGATGTCAGCAATCCGGACGCCGATGCCTTCATTGCCTTCGGCGTCGGCAACTGGCCGAACCGCTCGGTGGAGTTGCTGTGCGAAATCTCGTTCACGCCACTTTGCAGCCCGACACTGCTCAACAAGGTCGGCGGCTTTTCAAAACCGGCCGACGTGCTGCGCGCCAATCTCCTGCATCTCGGCGACACCGAGGACTGGGCGCGCTGGCTGGCGCTGTCCAAGGTGGAAAACCCCGACACCGAAGGCGGCATCTTCTTCTCGGACATGAACCTCGTTTTTTCCGCGGCGATCGCCGGCCAGGGCATCGCCATGGGCGACGAGTTGACCAGCCGCCGGGCGCTCAGCGAAGGCCGTCTGGTGCGCCCCTTCGACATCGCGATCCCCTCGCCGCGCTCGTATTTCCTGGTGTCGGAACATGCCAAGGCCAGCCACCCGGTGCTGGAAGCATTCAATGGCTGGTTGAGGTCGAAGCTGTCGGAGAACCGGATCAGCCCGTACTAGCCTCCCATCCGTGAATCAAATTTGCCGATCAGGCGAAAACTATTCGGTTGCGGTGAGCCGGCGCACTGCCCTACGCTCAAGCCACGATCAAGGAAGAGGCAGGATGCAGCAACCCGGCCGGGCCGCAGAGATCAAGGCAATCGGGATCGGCAAGAGCTTCGGCTCGTTCCGGGCGCTGGACGACCTGACGCTCAATATCGGCCGCGGCGAGTTTTTGACGCTGCTCGGCCCCTCCGGCTCGGGCAAGACCACCTTTCTGATGATCCTGGCAGGCTTCGTGCAACCGACCGCCGGCAAGCTTTTCAGCGACGGTTTCGACATCACCGATCGGCCGGCAGAGCAGCGCGCCGCCGGCATGGTGTTCCAGGGTTATGCGCTGTTTCCGCATATGTCGGTCGAGGCCAACATCGCCTTCCCGCTCAAGGTACGCAAGAAATCGGCTTCCGAGATCAAGCGCCGCGTTGCCGAGATGATCGAGCGCGTCGGCCTCAAGGGCCATGAGACGAAACTGCCGGCGCAGCTTTCCGGCGGCCAGCAGCAGCGCGTGGCGTTGGCCCGCGCTTTGGTGTTCGAACCCGGCGTGCTGCTCCTCGACGAGCCGTTCTCGGCGCTCGACAAGAGCCTGCGCGGCCAGATGCAGGCCGAGATGAAGCGGCTGCATCAGGAGACCGGCACCACCTTCGTCTTCGTCACCCACGACCAGAGCGAGGCGCTGGCGCTGTCGTCGCGCGTCGCCATCTTCAACCACGGAAAATTGCTGCAGGTCGGAGCGCCGGACGAGGTCTACGACCGGCCGGACAACCGCTTCGTCGCCGAGTTCCTTGGCGAGATCAACATGCTGCCGTTGAAGGGGGTCAAGCCCGCCGACAATGGCTCGACGGGCCTCTGCGAGGACCGCGCGGTCAACATGCTCTGCAAGGCCGAGAAAGTCCGTGGCGATGCGATCCTGGCGATCCGGCCCGAGCATATGTCGATCGCGCGCGAAGCCGCCGCCGGCGAGAATGGCATCGCCGCCACCGCCATCGGCTCGACCTATCTGGGTGCGGCGACCAAACTCGATCTGACGACGCGCCAGGGCGCCAAGGTGACCGTCTCGGTGCCGAACGAGGTCGCCGCGGCTGCACTCAGCAAAGGCAATTCCGTCTGGCTGACCTGGCCGGCGGAAAAGGGTTTCCTCCTTCCGGACGGAGGATGACGACGAGAACGGCGAAGTCTTCCAGCAAAGAATCTGGAGCGCGCCATAACCACCGGAACCAACAACGAAAAAGGGGAACTAAAATGACAGACCAAAGCAAAAAACAAGCCATGGACGCGCTATCCGCCCGGGCTGTGCGCGGCGAGATTTCGCGCCGGCAATTCACCCAGCTTGCAGCCTTCGTGCTGGCCGGCACGCCGATGCTGCTGCGCTCGACCGGCGCGTTTGCGCAGGCCAAGGAACTGGTGCTGGTCAACTGGGGTGGCGATGCCCTCACCGCTTATGACGCCGCCTATGGCCAGGCCTTCACCAAGGAGACCGGCATCGCCGTCAAGATGGACGGTTCGGGCCCGACCGAAGGCGCGATTGCCGCACAGTTCAAGAGCGGCGCGCCGACCTGGGACCTTGTCGACGTCGACCCGTTCTCGGCCATCACGCTCGGCGCGCAGGGTGCGCTCGAGCCGATCGACTACGCCGTCGTCGACAAGAAGAAGATGCGCGAGGGGTTCGGCTGGGAATACGCGGCGTCGACCTATTTCTTCTCCTATGTCATCGCCTATGATTCCGAGAAATACGGCAAGGACGCGCCGACCGGCATGGCCGACTTCTTCGACGTGAAGAAGTTTCCGGGCAAGCGCTCGCTCTACAAATGGGGCGTGTCGAGTTGGGAAGCCGCACTTCTCGCAGACGGCATCGCGCCGACCTCGCTCTACCCGCTCGACCTGAAGCGCGCGCATGACAAGATCGCCGCCTTCAAGGAAAACGTCGTGGCTTACTGGGGCGGCGGCGCCGAGAGCCAGAGCGTGCTGCTCAACGGCGAAGCCTCGATGGCGATCGTGTGGTCGACCCGCGCCTCGCTGATCGAGCAGGACTCGGGCGGCAAGATCAAGTTCATCTGGGATCAGGGCCTGATTTCGCCCGGCGCGCTGGCCGTGCTCAAGGGCAACCCCGGCGGCAAGGACGCAGCGATGAAGTTCATCGCCAGCGCCCAGGATCCGGAGAAGCAACTGGTGATGTTCGACAAGCTCGGACAGGGTCCGGCCAATCCGGCCGCCGATGCGCTGATCCCCGCCGACAAGAAGCGCATCAACCCGGTCGATCCCGAAAACATGAAGAAGCAGATCGCGCTCGACATGGACTGGTACGCCAAGAATTACGGGGCAGCACTCGACGAATACACCAAGATCATCTCGGCCTGACCAGGCCGGGCACGAGCTTCGATGAGAGGCACCCTCTCCGACAGGATGGGCGCGGCGGTGCTGATGGCGCCGCTGCTGCTGTTCCTTGTGCTGGCCTACGCCTGGCCGTTCCTCGGCGTCGTCAAGTGGAGCGTCACCTTGCCGACACCGGGGCTCGGCCAGTATGGCGCGCTCGCCACCGATGCCCTGGTGCAGTCTGTGTTCATCCGCACGCTGCGCATCGCGCTGATCGTCACCGTGGTTTCCGTGGCGGCGGCATACGCCATCACCATGGTGTGGGTGCGCGGCAGCCCGGCACAGCGCATAATCGCTGAATTCTGCATTCTCGTCCCCTTCTGGATCTCGGTGCTGACCCGCGCCTTCGGCTGGGTGGCGCTTTTGTCCAACCGCGGCCTGATCAACACCTGGCTGCAATCGATCGGCTTCATCTCCGAGCCGCTGGCGCTGGTGCGCAACGAGTTCGGCGTCATCGTCGGTATGACGCATTTTTTGATCCCATTCGCGGTGTTCCCGCTGGCCTCCGCCATGCGCAGCCTCGACGAGCGCGTGCTGCTCGCGGCGCGCGGGCTCGGCTCCAGCCGCATGCGCACCTTCTGGACCGTGTTCGTGCCGATGACGCGCTCCGGCATCATCGGTTCGGCGATGATCGTGTTCGTCTTCTCGCTCGGCTTCTTCGTCACGCCGGCGATCCTCGGCGGCGGCCGCAGCGTGATGATCGCCGAGCTGATCTACCTCAGGATATTCCAAAGCCCCGACTGGGGACTGGGTGCGGCGATCAGCGTCGTGCTGGTGCTGTTCGTCGGCGCGCTCATGGCGCTGCTGTTCCGCTATGTCAGACCGAAGCAGCTGATCTGATGCCGACCTATCGCCCCGGTCCCGTCTCGCTGATCCTCGCCGTGCTGGTGGCGCTGTTCCTGCTGCTGCCGCTGCTGGCGGTCATCCCGGTGTCGCTGACGCCAAGCCGCATGCTGGCTATGCCGACGGGCGAACTGTCGCTGCGCCACTACCGCGCGCTGATCGAGGATCCGCGCTGGCTCGACGCCATCCTGCTGTCGATCCGCATCGGCATCGTCAGCAGCGTCATCTCCACCGTGCTGGCGCTGTGCTTCAGCCTTGGCGCCTGGATGTTCCAGCCGCGCTTCACGGCCACCCTTGTCGGCTTCGTGCTGTTGCCGATGGTGGTGCCGCCGGTGGTCTCGGCGATCACGCTCTACTTCCTGCTGACGTCGATCTCGGGCATGAGCTCGTTCTTCGGCTACGACACCTGGCTCGGCGTCGCCATGGCGCATTCGGTGATGACGGTGCCTTTCGCCACGGTGCTGATCCTGGTCTCGCTCAGCCAGCTCGACCGCCGCATCGACCTTGCCGCGCGCGGCCTTGGCGCCGGCGTGTGGGAACGCGCCACGCGCATCATCATGCCCAACATCAAGTTCGGCATCGTCACCGCCGCGCTGCTGTCCTTCGTGCTGTCCTGGGAAGAGATCGGCGTCACCCTGTTCATCACCTCGGTCAACGCCATCACGCTGCCGCGGCTGATGTGGATGGGCCTGCGCGACAACATCGACCCGGCGATCGCCGCGCTCTCGGTGATCCTGATCATCATCACTGTGCTGGTGCTGGCGGTGAGGACTGTGGTGGTGAAGATGCGCGGCGGGCACTGAGCCAAGGTGGCCAACAACAATCGGCGATAGCCAAGCCGCTGTGTGAAGGGCGTTACGGACGGTGAGCGCCGGGTACATTACGCGGCGTCATGGGAAACCTGCCGCTGGTGACATTTGCCTTCGTGTCGGTGCTCGGAATGGCGGTTCCGGGACCGGACGTCGTGCTCGCCATCACCAACGGCTCCCGCTACGGTTTTCGACGCGCGTTTCTCGGCATGGCCGGCGTCGTACTGTCTGATTTCGTTCTTATCAGCATCGTCGCGCTGGGCTTCGGCGCTCTTCTGCTGGCTTCGGAATTCTATCTCTCGGCTCTCAGGATGTTCGGCGCGGGCTATCTGCTTTTCGTCGCCATCGGTACCCTGCGCGCCGCATCCCGACCTTCGTTCAACCCTAACCTTCCCGAAACACGCCATTCAGCCAAGGCACTCATTGGGCGCTGCTTCCTGGTGGCGGTCACAAATCCGGCGGCCTGGCTGCTTTTCCCCGCGATCCTGCCGCATTTTGTCCGCGTGGATGAGCCGATCGCGATCCAGTATGGCATCCTGGCCATTATCGCCGCGCTTGCCGATGTGTTTGTGCTGACGTTTTACGCAGCCCTTGGCGCGCGGGCTGCAAGGCTTCTGGCTGGGCCAAACGCCGTGTGGATCGACCGGTTTTACGGTATCGCCCTGCTTGGTCTTTCGAGCACTTTGATCCTGCAATCCCTCGGCCATCTGAGATAGTCGACACAGGAACACACAGGCCCGGATTTTAGCAATCGGCCCGCAGTCAGCTTGCGAAGAATCTCGACAGCCTTGCAGCCGTGTCTTCGGGGTGCTCTTCCGGGAAGAAATGCCCACCCTTGACCGAGCCGCCTCCGACGTTATCAGCCCATTGCCGCCAGATCGCCAACGGGCCGCCCTCCTCCGCATACCAGTTCTCCAACCCGCCCTCGCCGCTCCAGAGCGCAAGCAGCGGGCATCTGATGCGACAGCCATTAGCCTGGTCCTGCGCGTCGTGCTCGCGGTCGATGCCTGCGGCGGCGCGATATTCCTCGCAGATGGCGTGGGCATGGGCGGGATCACGCAGCGCCTCGATATAGGCGGCCCTGACCTCAGCGGGAAAAGCATCTGGAGCCGAGCCCCAGCCGGCGATCGCATTGTCGACAACTGCGTCGGGTGCTGCGGACAACAGGCGCTCAGGCAGCGGTTCCGGCTGGGCGAGCAGGCTCCACGGCCAGAAGGCCAGCGCCAACCTGGCATCGGCCCGATCCCAGGCGGAGGCCGTGGGGACGATGTCGAGAACGGCGACTTTCGACACGGTTTCGGGATGGTCGAGCGCCAGCCGGTAGGCGACGCGACCGCCACGGTCGTGGCCGGCAACCATGAAACGGTCGAAACCGAGAACGTCCATAACCTGCACCATGTCGCGCGCCATCGCTCGTTTGGAATAGGCGGCATGATTGGCTCCGGAAGCCGGACAGGCGCTTTGTCCGTAGCCTCTCAGATCGGCGGCAACCACGCTGAAGTGCGGCGCCAATGCCACGGCGATGTCCCGCCACATAACATGCGTTTCGGGAAAGCCATGCAGGAGCAGCAGCGGCGGCCCTGAGCCACCGGCCCTGACGAAGATCGATGTCTCCTCCATTTGAACGGTCCTGGCGTCAAAGCCCGCAAACATCAGCTGCCGCCAACCATTCCGTGGCTGGAACGGATTCGCAGCACCTGGACACCCTTCGGCAATTCGATCAGGAACTCCTTGTCGCGGTCGAGATGGTGGATGCTTTGCGGATCGCCGCCGGTAAAGGCGGCCATCGCCTCGACGCTCTCCCAATAGGAGATGGTGATGAATTCCGAATGCGTCGGCGTGTCCTCGCGAAAAGTCTGCACGCCCAGCGCTTTCTCGATCAGCGGCTTGATACCGACCTCGTAGTTGTAGCGCTCATAGGCGTCGGCCTTGTCGGGCAAGGTCCTGCCGCGCCAGATGCGCGCAATGGTCGGGGTTGTCGGTGCCATCAGCAACAAACGCCTGAACGCGAGCCGCGTTCCGAACATCTCGACTGGTGGCAGCCGGATCGCGGTCCGAACCTGCGAGCAGAGGCCGGCCAAGTT
This sequence comes from Mesorhizobium sp. LSHC412B00, assembly GCF_000503035.1. Taxonomy (NCBI): domain Bacteria; kingdom Pseudomonadati; phylum Pseudomonadota; class Alphaproteobacteria; order Hyphomicrobiales; family Phyllobacteriaceae; genus Mesorhizobium; species Mesorhizobium sp. LSHC412B00. Next base: position 65,056 of record NZ_AYWB01000025.1, read on the forward strand.
GACTAGCTGTCGCGGTCAATGCACAAGGAGCCATGGTCTGAGGGCGGGACGGTGACGCATCGGTCTGCAAAACCGACGTAGTGGGTTCAATTCCCACTCAGGCCTCCACACTATCTGTGTACGGCCCGGAGACATGGGTAACATTCTGTACCTAAGACATGGGTGACAACCTCGTGCCGAACGGGTTGTCGATGGTTTGCAAGGTCCTTTGTTCCAGGTCGATATATCCGAGATCATAGTGCATGAAGCTGATGAGCCAAATGCCGTCGTCGACTTC
>NZ_AYWB01000026.1:0-54839 GCF_000503035.1 Mesorhizobium sp. LSHC412B00
TGCTCTCCTTGCAAAGGGCCGAAAGTGTAACCCATGTCTCCGGAATGAACTGTCACCCATCTCTCGGGAAGGGCAGATGCATTACAATAGCTCAGATAACCCTAAAGAGCGTCGCGCTGAACGGATTCATGCGACGCGCTTTAAAGTCTTTGTTTAATGCATGTCGTTGTCCCACAACCTCGGCACTTCTGGGCGACATGCATGAGTGCCCGGGTCTAGGCACGGGCGATCAGTCGATATTCGGTGTTATTGGCGCGTCGATTACCACTTCCGCCCGTTCAGTCAGACGCTATGCTGCTGACCGTGACACCAAGGCGCGCGTTCCGTTCGTGATGAAGCAAAGTCAACACCGCTTGCATGAGCGGATGACCATTCGCGGCCACCTCGAACCCGCGTCCTTCCTGCCCTGGATCATGCGCCATGCGGCCAAGCTCGGTCTCGCGCACCACATCGCTCATGCAAGCACCGATCGCATCGAACTCGATATTGCCGGTGCGGCGGAACTGATCGACATGATGGAGATGGGATGTTCGCTTGGGCCCATTGAAGTCTGGGTCGAGACGATCGACCGCGCGCCTGTCGAGCAAAAAAACATATAGCTTTGCGTGTGGTTACCCTCCGTTTGCACTTAATTTAATCAATATTGCAATTGCGAAATAATTATGCATACGTCAGCCGCATCGAGCGGTTCGCCAACTCCTTGCGCCGGCATCTCTCTGGTCGGGAAACAGTAGTATCAGTACGGAAAGTAAGGTCATGCTGTCCGACAAGACGGACACCTGGGTGCCGGTCGCCCTTTCCCAGGATCTGCCAACAGGACAGGTAATGCCGGCGCGGACGCCCGCCGGTCCCATTGCCCTCTGGCGAAGCCAATCGGGGCGCTTGGCGGCATCGGCGGATCGCTGTCCGCATCGCGGCATGCGCCTCTCCCATGGCTTCGTGCGCGGCGAGGCGCTCTCCTGCATCTATCACGGCTGGACCTATTCGCAGGCCGGTCAGTGCCTGCGCATTCCTGCCCATCCCAGCCTCACGCCGCCGGAGACGATTCGCGTTGCGACCCGGTTGGTCGAAGAGGCCGGCGGGATCATCTGGGTCGCGGATGGAGAGCCTGACGGCAAGCCACCCCTTTTTGAGGGTTACGTCCCGCTCCGTTCATTGACGGCCCGCGCCGGAAGTTCGGCGCTCTTTGTCGCTGCCGGTACGAAGGCCACCGTTGAAGGATGCGTCTGGCAGGCGCCCGGCGCGCCGGCAATCCGCCTGCTGCCTATCCCGCAGGAAGCCGGCGAGACGCTGATCCACGTCCTTGTTCCAGCCGATTGCGATGCGTCCGAGCGCATCGCGGCCTCGCGAGCCGCCGAGAGCCTTCGGCGCATGGCCGAAGGGATCGAGGCGAAAGGGACTGTGCCATGATCGACGATGCGATGCGCCACGAATGGTATCCGGTCGGGCTTTTCAGCCGGCTCGACCGCTATGGGCGCGAGACCACCCTGATGGACGAGCCGATCAAGGTTGCGCTCGACGCCGATGGCGCGGCGAAAGTGACAGGCGAAAACGGGCGCGTGCTGCCGGTTTCGGTGCGCTATGGCCATATCTGGTCGTCGCTCGGCGAACCGAAGAAACCGGTCTTCCCAATTCCCGAGGCAGACCAGCCCGGGCGCCGCTTCGTCGATGTCGGCGTGGTGCGGGTGCGCTGCTCGCCGCTCCGCGCCGTCGAGAACTTCCTCGACATCGCACACTTCCCCTTCGTCCATACCGACATCCTCGGCTCGGAGCCGCATACCGAGGTCGAAAACTACAAGGTCGAGATCCGCGAGGAAGAGGACGAGGTCTGGGCGACCCAGGTGAAGTTCTACCAGCCGCAGGCGGCGAAATCCGCGAGCGGAGGTATCACGACGGAATACATGTACCGCGTGCCGGCTCCGACCTGCTCAGTCCTCTACAAGACCTGCCCGCCGCGCCCGGGCGAATGGGATGTCATTACGCTATTCGTCCAACCGCTTGCCGAGGATCTCTGCGACGTCTGGCCGTGGATGGCGCTTTTCGATGACGAGACGCCACAGACCGACCTCATCCATTTCCAGCAGACGATTTTCCTGCAGGACCGCTCGATCCTCGAAAACCAGATCCCGCGTCTTCTGCCGCTCGATCCCGGCATGGAAATCCCGACGCGCGCCGACCTGACCTCGGTCGCCTATCGCCGCTGGCTGAAGCGCCACAATTATACCTACGGCGCGCAATTGGTGGCACAGTGAAGCTTTACGACTACATCCTCTCCCCAAGTTGCTACAAGGTGCGCCTGATGGCGACGCTGTCAGGTGTGAAGCTCGAAATCCGCCCGGTCGACTTCCATCCCGGCGCCGAGCATCGTGGCCCCGAGCTTATGGCGCTTAATCCGGGAGGCTCCATCCCGATCCTTGAAGACGGCGACCTGATCCTGACCGAGTCTTCCGCCATGCTTGGCTATCTCGCCGCGAAGGCAGCACCGGCCTGGCTCGGCAGCGGCGCCCCCGAGGAGACGGCGCGCATCCAGCAATGGCTTTCCTTCTCGCACAGGCTGACCGCCAACCTCGGCGGCGCGCGCCTGCATGAGATGCTGCTGCGCCCCGGTGACATCGGTGCGCTTCAGGCCAATGGCATAGCGGCACTACGTGAGCTGGAAGCCGGCCTCTTCGAACAAAAAATGCGTGGCGACCGGTTTCTCGCTTCCGACCGGCCGACGATTGCCGACATTGCTTGCTTTCCCTATGTCGCGCTCGCGCCCGACGGCGGCGTTTCCCTCGATTCGTATCCCACGATCCGGCTCTGGTCGCGAGCGCTCCGCAGCCTCGACAATTTCATCGAGATGCCCGGTATCCACCGGCTGCACGAGTTGAAGCCCGAACCGCGACCCATGCTGGACGAGGCGTGAGGTGACCGGCTATCTCCTGAAGAATTGCGCAGCGGTCATCACCGACGAGGGCAGGGGTCCGAGCGTCCGGCGCAATGTCGATGTGCTGACGAATGGCCCGCAGATCGAGGCAATCGGGCAAGGCCTGCACAGAAGCGAGTTGCCGGCCGGTACTATCGTGCAGGACGCCGACGGCTGGTTCGTCTATCCCGGCCTCGTCAACACGCACCATCACTTCTTTCAGTGCTTTGTGCGCAACCGTGCCGAACTCGACTGGACGAAGCTGTCGGTCATCGAATGGCTCGACCGGATCTATCCGATCTTCTCCCGGCTCAACGAGGATTGTTTCTACCACGCCTCGATCACGGCGATGGCAGAGATGATAAAGCACGGTTGCACGACGGCCTTCGACCACCAGTACAATTTTCCGCGCCATGCCGGAAAACGGCTCATCGACCGGCAGTTCGAAGCGGCCGATCTTCTCGGCATGCGTTTCCATGCCGGCCGCGGCGGCAACACGCTGCCAAAATCGGAAGGCTCGACCATTCCAGACGAGATGCTGGAGACCACGGACGAATTCATTGCCGACTGCGCACGCCTCATCGACACTTATCACGACACCAGTCCCTTCAGCATGCGTCAGGTCGTGGTCGCTCCCTGCCAGCCGGTCAACTGCTACCGCGAGACCTTCGTGGAATCGGTTTCGCTGGCGCGTGATCGCGGGGTGCGGATGCACACCCATGTCGGCGAGGGCGAAAGCCCGATCATCGAGGCCCGCCATGGCATGCGTACGGTGGACTATCTCGAGGACCTCGGATTTGCCGGCCGAGACACTTTCTATGCCCATTGCTGGGAGCTGACGCATGACGAACTGCGGCTGATGGCGGCGAGCGGCACCGGTGTCTCGCATTGCCCGGAGCCGGTCTATCTGGTGGGTGCGGAGGTGACTGATATTCCCGCCATGTCCGCCTTTGGCCTGCGCGTCGGTCTCGGCTGCGACGGTGCTGCCTCGAACGACAACTCCAACCTCATGCACTGCATCCATTCCGCCTACATGCTGCAATGCCTGGCGGCCTCGACGCGCGCTCATCCCGTGCCTGCGCCGGTCGATTTCCTCGGCTATGCGACAACGGGCGGGGCCGCGCTTCTGGGCCGCAATGACATCGGCCGACTGTCGCCCGGCATGGCCGCCGACCTCTTCGCGATCGACACGCGCCGCATGGATTATGTCGGCACGCGCCACGATCCATTGAGCCTGATCGCCAAGGTCGGCATCGGCATGCCCACCGACATGACCATGATCAACGGCCGCATCGTCTGGGAGAAGGGTGCGTTTACCGGGCTGAACGAGGCCCGGCTTGCTGCGGACGCGGAAACCGCTTTTGCCGCGGTGGAATTCTAACAACTTAAGACAGGGGAACTGACATGCTGAACTATCTGACCCGCAGAACTCTGATGAAGGGCCTTGCCGCAACAGGGCTTGCCGGCGCGCTTGGCAGCCGTCCCGCCTTTGCGGCCGACGAGCCGCTCGGTATCACGCTCGTGCTCCCGTCGCCGGTCGGCGATGTCGGCTGGGGCCATGCGCTCGCCGCCGGCCTCGAGCCGGTCAAGGCCGCATACGGCGACAAGGTGAAGATCACCGTCATCGAGAACATCGCCGAAGGGCCGGACGCCGACCGGATCATGAACAAGACCGTCGCCGACGGTAACAAGTTCCTGATCGCCGGCTCATTCGGCTACCAGAATGGTGCACTACAGATCGCCCGCCGCGATCCTGCGGTCACCGTGCTGCATGCCTCCGGCTTCCAGACCGCGCCGAATTTCTCGCCCTTCGCGGCGAAGTATTTCCAGGGCACTTACCTGCTCGGCATAGCCGCCGCAACTCTTTCCAAGACCGGCAAGGTCGGCTCCGTCTCGGCCTTCGCCATTCCGGAGCTGATCACCTCGATCAACGCATTTACGCTCGGCGCACAGACCGTAAATCCCGATATCGAGGTATCGGTCGTCTGGGTGAACTCCTGGTTCGACCCGGCCAAGGAACAGGAAGCCGCCAAGGCGCTGATGGCACAGAACTGCGACGTGATCTTCTCGAACGCGCAGGACACACCCTCCGTGATCTCGGCCTGCGAGGAGGCTGGCGTCTACGCGTTCAACCTCAATTCGTCGATGAAGAAATATGCACCGAAGAAATATCTCGGCTGCATCGCGACGGACTGGTCGCCCTTCTTCAAGGCTTCCGTGGATGCCCATCTGGCCGGAACCTTCAAGGGCGCCAACACCTTCCTCGGCGTCGCCGAAAAGGTGGTGGAGGTCGTGGACTGGAACTCAGATATCCCAGCCGACACGATGACGAAGATCAAGGAAGTGGCGGCGAAGATCGCCGACGGCAGCTTCTCGCCCTTCACAGGTCCAATCACCAAGGCCGACGGCAGCGAAGCCGCCGCCGCCGGTGCGACGATAGCGGATCCCGAGATCGTCGCGATGGACTGGCACGTCAAGGGTGTCACCACACCACTGCCGAAGTAAGTCATGACCCCGCCCCTTCTGTCGCTCCGCGGCATCTCGAAGAGCTACGGCCAGATCCGGGCCAACCAAGCCATCGATCTGGACGTGGCGCCCCAATCGATCCATGCGATCCTCGGGGAGAATGGGGCGGGCAAATCGACGCTGATGAAGCTCATCTATGGCGTTGAACAGCCGGACGAAGGCACCGTCGTCTGGAACGGAGAGCCTCTGCGCCTTGCCTCGCCCGCTGAGGCACGGCGCAGGGGCATCGGCATGGTCTTTCAGCATTTCTCGCTGTTCGAGACGCTGACTGTCGTCGAGAACATCCAACTCGTCGTCCCCGGCGGCAAGGCGGAGCTGGCGGCGCGCATCCGCAGCCTCGGCCAGGATTTTGGCCTTGAAGTGGATCCTCTCGCCGATGTGCACGCGCTCTCGGTCGGCGAACGGCAGCGGGTGGAGATCATCCGCTGCCTGATGACGGACCCGAAGCTGCTCATTCTCGACGAGCCGACCTCGGTCTTGCCGCCGCAGGCGGTGAAGAAGCTGTTCGACACGCTCAGGCGCCTTCGCGACCGCGGCGTGTCCATCCTGTTCATCTCCCACAAACTGGAGGAAATTCGCACGATCTGTGACCAGGCGACGGTCTTGCGTGGAGGGCGCGTTATCGGCACCGTCGACCCGCGCGACTATGATGCGCACGACCTCGCCCGGATGATGATCGGCCGCGACATGCCCGAGGTGATGCCCGCGTTGGCCATGCCCGAGGGGGAGAAGCGGCTGGAAATAATCGACATGGACTACACGCCGGACGACCCCTTTGCCACGCCGCTCTCCGGCATCAGCCTCACGGTACGATCAGGCGAGATTCTTGGCATAGCCGGAATATCGGGCAATGGCCAAGGCGAGCTTGCCGCGCTTATCTCGGGCGAAGCGATGCTGCTGAAGGAACAACGCGACCGGATTTACATGATGGGCCGCGACGTAGGCGCACTCGATGCGGCCGCGCGCAGGAGATTTGGCTTCGCCTTCGTGCCCGAAGACCGGCTGGGACGCGGCGCGGTCCCTGAAATGTCGCTCGTGCTCAACACCGTTCTTACCGCCCATCCTTTCGATCTCGTGAGGCGCGGCCTCATCAACAGCGCCGGAGCGACGGCTTTCACCAGCGAATGCATCCGTCGGTACGACGTCCGCGCCTCCGGCCCGGATGCCGAAGCGGGCTCGCTGTCCGGCGGCAACTTGCAGAAATTCATCGTCGGTCGCGAGATGATGCTGTCGCCAAAACTGCTTTTCGTGGCGCAGCCGACCTGGGGTGTAGACATTGGCGCTGCATCCGCCATCAGAAGGCGGCTCATCGCGTTGCGCAACCTGGGCGTGGCGATCCTCGTAATTTCCGAGGAACTCGAGGAACTTTTCGAACTCTGCGATTTCATCCAGGTGCTCCATCATGGAATGCTGAGTCCGCCTCTGGTCACGCGGGACACGCGCCCCGAAGACATCGGCAGATACATGATCGGAGCACATGCCTCGCCAGAGAAGGTTCCTGCATGAGCGTTTGGGCCGCGCCGTTCCTCCCCGCGCTCGTCCGCCGGGAGCATGCCTCGCTCGTCGCGGCCATGCTGGCCCCGGCTGTCGCGCTTGGCATGGCGATCATCCTCAATCTGGGCCTTTATGTGCTGATAGGCCGAGATCCGGCGGCCGTCCTGTACGCGATGCTTCTCGAGCCGTTCCTCTCCTGGGCATCGTTCGCGGAGGTGCTGCTGAAGGCGGGGCCTCTTCTCCTCATTGCTCAGGGGCTGGCGATCGGTTTCCGCGCAAAAGTGTTCAACATCGGCGCGGAGGGCCAGTTTATCCTGGGCGCTATTTTCGCCTCGGCGATCCCCGTCTGGTTTCCGCAGGCGACCGGGCAGTGGATCTGGCCGCTGATGCTGCTTCTCGGTGCCCTCGGCGGTGCGCTTTGGGCATCTATCACCGCCTTCTGGCGCGTCAGGCTCAATGCGAACGAGATCCTGGTCTCCCTGATGCTGAGCCTCGTTGCGGCGCAAGTCCTCAACTACCTGCTGCTCGGCCCATGGAAGGACCCGGCCGGCTTCAATTTCCCACAATCCGTCATGTTTCAGAACGACGCGATGGTGCCGACCCTGATCGCCGGTACCCGCGTCAACGTCTCGCTGCTCATCACACTTGCGCTCTCGCTGGTGGCCTGGGTTTTCATGCAGCGAAGCTTCATGGGGTATAAGCTCAAGGTCGGCGGCCTTGCCCCGCGCGCGGCCGGTTACGCCGGCTTCAGCGAAGGGCGTGCGATTTGGCTATCGCTTCTGATCGGTGGCTTGGCGGCGGGACTGGCAGGCGCGGCGGAAGTCGCGGGTCCGCTCGGCCAGCTGCAGCGCTCGATCTCGACCGGCTACGGTTATGCGGCCATCATTGTCGCCTATCTCGGCGGCTTGCATCCAGTCGGCATCATCTTTTCCGCGCTCTTTATGGCTGTTCTCTATATCGGCGGCGACAATGCGATGGTGTCGGCAAACCTGCCGATCGCCGCCGTCCGCGTCTTCCAAGGCAGCTTGCTGCTCGCCTATCTCGGCGCTGTGGCCTTCGTGCGCTACCGCATCGAGTGGCGCCGCCCCCATCACCTGAGCCAGCCATGAACGCCGTCGAGTTCATTATTTCGGGCATGCTCGCAGCGGCAACCCCCTTTCTCCTTGCCGCACTCGGCGAGTTGGTGGTCGAGCGCGCCGGCGTTCTTAACCTCGGCGTAGAGGGCCTGATGGCCCTCGGCGCGGTGCTCGCGTTCATCGTCGTCTACCACGGCGGTGGACACCTGCTGGGGTTCGTTGCCGCCGGCCTCGGTAGCGCCGTCCTGTCCCTCGTCTTTGCAGTGCTGGCACTCGGATTCCGGGCAAACCAGGTCGCGACAGGCCTTGCAATCGGCATTCTCGGCCAGGGCCTTTCGGCGCTGTTCGGCAAAAGCTACGAGAGCTTGACGGTCAAGGGGCTCCCGAAACTTGCCTTTCCCGGCCTCTCGGAAATCCCGGTAGTCGGCAGGCTGTTTGTCCAGGACGTCGTCGTATGGCTTTCCCTTGCCGTGACGTTTGCGATCTGGGCGATGTTTGCCTATACGAGAGCCGGCCTTGTCGTGAGGGCAATCGGCGAGAATCCCAAGGCAGCCCACGCCATCGGCTATCCGGTCATCGCTATCCGTGTCGCGGCCATAGCTTTTGGTGGCATGATGGCGGGTTTTGCCGGCGCCTATGCGGCGGCGGTGTACACGCCCCTTTGGGCGGACGGTATGATTGCCGGACGTGGCTGGATCGCGATCGCACTCGTTGTCTTTGGTACGTGGCTCGCTGGCCGCATCTTCCTGGGTGCCTGCCTCTTCGGCGCGGTTTCGCTGATGAGCCTCGCCGCCCAGGCGACCGGTCTGGACCTGCCATCGCAACTGCTTTCCAGCCTTCCCTATCTCGTTACGATCGTCGTGCTCGGTGTCATCTCGGCGGACCGCCGCTTGCTCAGGCTGAACGGTGTCGCCTCGCTTGGCGAACCCTTCGAACGTTAGCCAGGATGCAAAGTGGATTTGCGAAACTCGACGTAAGTTGAAGAGATCGAAACGCCAGCGGACGATCGGCATCCGATCCAAAGGGCAGAAACGCCAAACGGGGCGAAGGTATTTCCGCAAGGGTAGCGCTGACGCCGTCGACTGCGAGCAGGGGAACGATGTGACGCTCAACGCGCCCGACACCGGTGGATCGTCGCGGGTTCTTGGATCGTCCCCTTTCCCCAGTACGAGCCCATTCTCGAGGGTCCATTCTCCACCGCAGCCTAGGGAAGCGGCTTCGCAAGATGGCCTGAGGCATGCGCCCGGTAAATTCCCGCATGCGAGCACTCGTCCTGCCTCTCTAAGATTCCGAGTCTAACCGCAAATCCTCGGTTTTTTCTGCCAATTCCAAAATATGTATTCCGATCGTCGCAAGCAGCGATAACAACGATTTCCAATACTACCTATTCTCGCAGAAACTAAAAACGCTACACTCGCGTAATCATATTGGTAACGGATGCTGTTCAACCTGCGTCCAGGCAACCAACGCGGGGAGCGGCGTTATGGATTTCTTTAAAAGTTTAACAAAGGTCTTGGCCGGCGGCGCGGTTTCCGTGGCTTTGTGCTTTCCGGCTGGCGCGGGCGGGCTCAGTGTGGGCATCGGCGGCAGCGGTGGGGTGGGCGTCTCGGTCGGCGGCAGTGGCGGCGGACTTGGCGTCGGTGTGTCGGTCGGCGGGAGCAAGGGCGCCAATGTCGGCGCAACGGTCGGCGGCACCAGCGGCACCACCGCCAGTGTCGGCGCTACGGTTGGCGGCACCAGCGGCGTTGCGGCCGGGGTCGGCGCATCGGTGGGCACGGGCGTCGGGGTTGGCGTCGGCGCAACCGTCGGCAGCGGTGTCGGGGTCGGCGCCGGTGTCGGGGTGGGCAATGGGGTGACGGCCGGGGTCGGCGTCGGCATAGGCGCACCGACCGCGCCCACCAGCCCCAGGGATCCCAACACGCCGGCGGTGCCGACGCGACCGGCGGTGGTTGCCATCAGCGCCATGTCGGCCGGCCAGATCGCCAAGATGAAAAAACGCTGCGCCAGCGTGCTCAGCGGAAAGGGCACCTACGACCGGGACCTGAAGGAGCTCTGCCGGATATTGGCGCGGCGCTGAGTACCGCAACATCGCATCTGCCGTGGGGCGTCAGTCTCTCAGCCAGCCACTGCCGCAAGGTGGCGGGCATTCTTAGGGGGTAGCTTTGCCAAGCGGTTCAGAGTTTCGCGGAAAGGCGGAACCGCTCAGGCTGTGCGCTTTCATCGGCGGCATTCCGCATGGCTTGGTCGCCGAGCCGAAGGAAGCGCGCCGCCCGGTAGCGGCCTTGCTCCGACCTCTGCCGTCCGTCCGGTCACCCGTTTGGGCCGGCTCGAAGATTCGCCTCTGGCCTTTTGTATCACCCGCTCTAGCTGCTTTGTGTTAGGCTCGTCATGTTAGCCTTGTCTTGCTGATGGAGGTTTTGATGGATCGGCGATCATTCTTGACAGCATTGTTCGGCGTTGCGGGGGCCGCGGCGCTTGCTACCGCGGTTCGGCCTCTCGAGGCCGTGGCCGGGGTTCCCAATATCGGTAACGGCATTCTCGATGAACTCGACAAGCAGGATGCCAATTCGTTTGATGACGACGAAGGCCCGGGCGATGTCGAGCAGATATCGCATCGGCGATGGCACCATCGTCGCCACCACAGGCGGCATGTCTGGAGACGGCACTGCCGCACGTTCTGGCGGCATGGCCGGTTGCGCCGGCGCTGCTATCGCAGGCGCTCCTTCGTCGTCTTGCGGTTCTAACCGCGGCACGTTCCCGGATTGACCCTGCCCTGAGGCGCAAACACCAAACAGACCCATCCCGATTTGCATCGGGATGGGCTGGTTCAGCTTTATCCAGCCACAGCTGCCACCGAATCCCGCTGCACCAGCGGGCATTCCAGCTTGGTGATTGGATAGCGGCCGCGGCCGGGAGGCGGCGGCACTTCGAGCTGTTCGATCGCCCATTGGCCCATCGCCATGTGCGGCAGGATCGATGTTGTCAGCGGCGGGAACAGGTGGCGGGCGATCTCCTCGTCGTCATAGCCGACGACGGAGACGTCCTGCGGGATGTGCAGGCCCGCCTCCTTCAGCGCTTCGTAGCAGCCGATGGCTGTGCGGTCGTTCTGGCAGAAGATGGCGGTCGGGCGCTCCTTGAGCGCCAAAAGCTTAACGGTCGCGGCATAGCCGGCGCTCGCCGACCAGTCGCCCTCGACCACCAGTTCGGGATCGAACGGGATGTCGGCGGTGGCGAGCGCTCTGCGGTAGCCTTTCAGCCGGTCCTGCGCGGCCTGCATCCACGGCTCGCCGGTGATGGTGGCGATGCGGCGGTGGCCGTGGCCGATCAGATGCCGGGTCGAGTTCTGGCCGCCGGCGATCTCGGACGGCACCACGGCCGGGAAGGCATAATCGGCCGTGTAGCAGTTGAGCAGGATGACCGGGATGTCGAGGCCGTAGAGGAAGTCCGGCGCCGTGATCTCGCGGGTGAAGATGGTCATGTAGATCAGCGCCGAGATGCCGCGCCTGGTGAGCGCCGCAACGGCGCGCGGCTCCATGACGGCGTCGCCCATGGTCTGCGCCACGAGCAACACATTGCCGGCGTTCCACGACGCCTGGCGCGCGCCCTCGATGGCGACAACGGCTTCTGGGCTTGTCGCCAGCTGGTCGACGGCGAAACCGATGACACTGTCAAGTCCATCGAAGGCGGGAACAGGTTTGCGCAGCGCCGAGAAGGCGGGTGCTGCGTAGCCGAGCGCACGCGCGGCGTCGATCACCCGCTCGCGCGTCTGCTGCGACAGCCGGATGCCGGGCGAATCGTTGAGCACGAAAGAGACGGTCGCCTGCGAGCACCCGGCTGCCCTGGCGATGTCGGTCATGGTGACGCGGCCGCCCTTGGCGGCTCTCGCCGGCGCCTTGCGCCGCTTCGCCGTGTCGTCCGGATCCCTCGTCTCGCTCATGGCATTGCGTCCCAATCCCCAGCCTGTCTAGTCGCAAGCCTGCCACACCGACAAGATGGTGTCGCGCCGTCGACCGATGGAAATAGTCGAAGGCGTTTATCTTTATTAGCAGCTTTGAAGTTCCCGCCATGCCGCTGCGGGCCGCGTGAAATTCGAGGACTGCAAGGCATCTGCTTGCGCGAAGCCGTGCTGCACCTCTTCGGGCAAACTAGACCTAGGGCCACCGCCGAGTGTCCGCGCGAGACCTCTGCTAATAGTGTTTACTAATACAAAACGACGCTGTAACGTCAATCCGCCGTGTCCGGTCAGGTGGGACCCCGTGCGGCGAGAAGTGCCACGTGAATAGCCCGATGGCGAGCGGGGCTTGCCTCCGCAAGCCTGGTCTCGGACATGTGATATGTCAGACAAATCAGACTATTTACGAGCACGGGATGAGTCTCTAAAGTCCGTGATCGCGACCGACGACGCCATTCTTCAGCGCCGGGAACCCCTGAGGAGGAGGGCGTCCAAATCGCGAGCGGCAAGTCAGTGAATGCAAGATCGGTTCAGTCCGACGACTGAGCCAAAACGGGAGGTTGAACATGAAATCCTTGATACGACATGCATCCGTGGCCACCGCAGCCCTGCTGCTTGGCCTGACCGCGACAGCCATTGCGCGCGCCGACGACAAACCGACGCTGGCCTTCGTCGTCAACGGCGCTTCCGATTTCTGGAAGGCCGCCGAAGCCGGCGTCAAGAAGGCGCAGGCCGAATTGCCCGACTACAATCTCGAACTCAAATATCCCGAGCAGTCCTCGGTCGCCATCCAGCAGCGGCTGATGGACGATCTGGTGACCGCCGGCGTCAAGGGCATCATGGTCTCGGCCGTCGACCCCAAGACCTCGACCGACGGTCTGAACAAGATCGCGTCGGAAACGGCGCTGTTCACCACCGACTCCGATGCCCCGCAGACCAAGCGCGTCGCCTATATCGGCTCGTCCAATGTCGACGCCGGCAAGCAGGCGGCCGAGATCGCCAAGAAGGCGATGCCGGACGGCGGCAAGTGCCTCGGCTTCGTCGGCCTGCTCGGCGCCGACAATGCCAAGGAACGCATCCAGGGCATGAAGGACGGCCTCGCCGGCAGCAAGATCGAACTGGTGGACGTGCGCGGCGACGACATCGACCAGGCGCGCGCCAAGAAGAATGTCGAGGACGCGCTGGTCGCCAGCCCCGACATCACCTGCATGGTCGGCTTCTATTCCTACAACACGCCGCGCATCTATGAAGCGCTGCGCGACGCCGGCAAGCTCGGCTCGATCACCGTCGTCGGCTTCGATGACGATCCGATCACGCTGGGCGGTGTCAAGGAAGGCACCGTGGCGGCCACCGTCGTGCAGCAGCCCTTCGAATGGGCCTATCAGGGCATGAAGCTGATGGCCGCCTATCTCAAGGGCGACAAATCAGGCATTCCGGAAGGCGGCCTGATCATCATCCCGACCAAGATCATCGGTAAGGACGATGTCGACACCTATGCCGCCAATCTGAAGGCGATGTCCGGAAACTGAGACCACGAGCAGTTGCGCCGGCTCAGGGTTCGCCTTGCGCCGGCGATCGTGTTGACGGGTCGGCCAAGGCCCGTCAGTCTGTAGCCCACCGGCTGCTGGCAAGCCTGATCAAATATGGCGTGATGAATTATTCCGACCCATCTATCATCGCAACCACCCCGTTCCTCGGCCTCGAGAACGTGCGCAAGACCTATCCGGGCGTGGTGGCGCTGGACGGCTTTTCCATGGAGGTCAGGCCGGGCGAGGTGATCGGCCTGGTCGGCGAAAACGGCGCCGGCAAATCGACCTTGATGAAGATCCTCGGCGGCGTCACCAGGCCGGACAGCGGCGCCATCACCGTCGACGGCGTTGCGCATGACGGGCTCACCGTCGAAGGCAGCCTGGGGTCGGGCATCGCCTTCGTGCACCAGGAACTCAACCTTTTCGAAAACCTCGATGTTGCCGCCAACATCTTCTTCGGCCGCGAGCCGTTGCGCGGCGGGCCGCTGAGATTGGTCGACCGCGCCAAGCTGCGCGAAATGGTGGCGCCGCTGCTGAAGCGTGTCGGCGCCAACTTTTCCGCCGATACGCCGGTTGCCTCGCTGTCGCTTGCCCAGCAGCAGATGGTCGAGATCGCCAAGGCGCTGTCGATCAAGGCACGGCTGGTCATCCTCGACGAGCCGACATCCAGCCTGCCGCTTGCCGAAACCGACAAGCTGCTCGACGTCATCAAGGCGCTGAAGGCCGATGGCATCAGCGTCATCTTCATTTCGCACCGGCTGCATGAGGTCGAGCGCGTCGCCGACCGCGTCGTGGTGCTGCGCGACGGCATGCTGGCCGGCACCTTGCCGAAGAGCGCCATCAACCACGACCAGATGGTCAAGCTGATGATCGGCCGCATGCTGAAGGAGCGCGAAAAGGCCTCCGAGGCGGCGCGGGCGCCGGGCGCCACTGCGCTCTCGGCCAAAGCCATCCGCACCCCCGCCTACCCTGCCCGGCCGGTCGACCTCGACATCAGGCGCGGCGAAATCCTCGGCCTTGCCGGTCTTGTCGGTTCCGGCCGCACCGAACTGGCGCGGGTGTTCTTCGGCATCGACAGCACGCTTGGCGGTGGGCTCGAACTCGACGGCAAGCCGCTTGTACTGGGTTCGGCGGCCGATGCGGTCGCGCATGGCATTTTCCTGGTTCCGGAAGACCGCAAGCTGACCGGCATTTTGCTTGACCTGTCGATCGCGCAGAACATCTCGCTGCCCAACCTGCCGGCGCATGCGAAGCGTCGGCTGGTGTCGGCAAGCTCCGAGGCCGCCACCGCAGAGAAGCAGAAGACGAATCTCGGCATCAAAGCGCCGTCGGTGCAGACGCGCACCGGTACGCTGTCGGGCGGCAACCAGCAGAAGGTGGTGCTGGGCAAATGGCTGGCGATGAACCCGAAGGTGATGATCCTCGATGAGCCTACGCGCGGCATCGATATCGGCGCCAAGGCCGAGATTTACGGGCTGATGCGAGCCTTGGCCGATGCCGGCGTCGCCGTGCTGATGATCTCCAGCGACATGGAAGAGGTGATCGGCGTGTCCGACCGCATCGCCGTCATGCATGAGGGCCAGATCTCGGGCATTCTCGACAAGGAACAATTCAGCCAGGAAAACGTGCTGTTGCTGGCGGTCGGCAAGCCGGCAAACTAGCGGGCTTCAGGCGATTGCCGGTCCGGCGCATTGGGGAGAAGACGATGAGCAAAAAAGATCTCGGCCTGCTGATCCTGATCCTGGTGGTCGGCGCCGTGGTGACCGCCATCAACCCGCGCTTCCTTTTACCGATCAACCTCGCCAACACCTCGAACCTGATCGGCCTGTTTGGGATCCTCGCCATCGGTCAGGCCTTCGTCATCATCACCGGCGGCATCGAATTGTCGGTGGGATCGCTGGTGGCGCTGCTCGGCACGCTGTTCATCGATTTCATCGCCGTGCGCGACATGCCATGGCCGGTGGCGCTGCCGCTGATCCTGGTGCTGGGCGGCATCATCGGGCTGGCGCATGGCTGGCTGATCACAAGGCTGAAATTGCAGCCCTTCGTGGTGACGCTGTGCGGCCTTTTGATCTATCGCGGGGTCGCCCGTTTCTATACCGCCGACGGCACCGCCGGCTTCGCCTTCGGCCAGAATTTTCCCGAGCTCGAATTCCTCACCGCGGGCCGCAGCTATGGCGTGCCCAACAGCTTCATCGCACTGATCGTCATTTCGATCGTCATGTGGGTGGTGCTGCACCGCTCGGTGTTCGGACGCTACCTCTATGCCATCGGCAAGAACGAAGAGGCGGCGAAATATTCAGGAATTCGCACCGGCCGCGTCGTGATGGCCGCCTATGTCATCTGCGGCGTTCTGACGGCGCTGTCGGCGATCTATTTCGCCATGTACACGCGCTCGATCTCGCCGGCCAGCCACGGCCAGTTCTACGAACTCTACGCCATTGCCGCCGCCGTTCTCGGCGGCTTCTCGCTGCGCGGCGGCGAAGGCTCGCTGGTCGGCGTCATCCTGGGCACCGTGCTGCTGCAGGAGTTGCAGAACCTGGTCAACCTGCTCGGCATCCCGTCCTCGCTCAACTTCGCGGTGATGGGCGGCGTGATCCTGATCGGCGTGCTGGTCGACCAGCAATGGGGCGTGTTCCGCGCAAGGCGGCTGATGCTCGACGCCAGCCGCAAGACTGTCGCGGCGGAGTAGCGCTACATCACGCCGGATATGTCGGAGAAGGCCATCGCCTTGCGCAGCACCTCGGCGAAGCGTTCTCCGGCGGCTTCGCGCCGGTCGCCATTGTCGATCGAGGTGACCCCGGGTCCGGACAAAGCGACATTGGCGCCGCGGGCGAGCCGAGCCAGCACTTCGCCGCGCGATTCGCGGCCGCGCTGGGCGAGACGCTCGGCGAGGATTTCCGGCGAGGCGGTGATCTCGACGACAGCCAGATTGGCATAGCGCTCCCGCAGCACCGGGATGACTGCGCGCGAGACATTGGCGACCGCGACATGGCCATTGGCGATGGACCAGTCGACATCGGCCGGAATGCCGTAGCGCAGGCCGTGCGCCTCCCAGGAAATGGCGAAGGCGCCGTCGGCCTCGGCTTCGACAAAGGCCGCGTCGGCCAGCGTGTCGTGATCCTCGCTTGCCGCATCGCTCGGCCTGGTGATGACCCGGCGGACGAACTCCAGCCTCGTCTCGTCGGCAAACAAGGTGCGGGCATAACCGATTACCGTATCCTTGCCGGCGCCACTCGGGCCGACGACGGCGACGAAGACGCCGTTGCGGACCGGAAAGGCCTCGCTGGTCAGTTCGCGCTCGATCGACGCCGAGACCATCAGGCGACCCGGCGTCCCTGGCGCCAGACGGTGCGCACGACCGGCACATGATCGTCGACGCGCACCCGCACGAGGTCGGCGCGGCGGCCCTGTTCGATGACGCCGCGGTCGTTGAGGCCGATGGCCTCGGCCGGGTTCTTCGACACCATGGCGACCGCCTGCGGCAGGGAAATGCCCTCGACGACGTCGCCGAGAAAGAAGGCCGACTGGATCAGGCTGAAAGGGATATAGTCGGACGACAATATGTCGAGCAGGCCGTCGCCGGCCAGCGTTCGAGCCGAGACATTGCCCGAATGCGAGGAGCCGCGCATGACGTTGGGCGCGCCCATCAGCACGCCGAGCCCGGCATCCTTCGAGGCCTTGGCGGCTTCCAGCGTGGTCGGGAATTCCGCGACGCGCACGCCTTGTTCGATCGCCTCGTCGACATGGCCTGATGTGGCGTCGTCATGGCTCGCCAGCACAATGCCCCGCTCGTTGCAGGCGGCTGATATCGCCACCCGGTTCGGTCCCGAATTCTTCGCTGATTCCGACATCCGCTTTTCGCAGAACAATTGGAAGTCGCGATCGGTCAGCTTCAGCTTGCGCTGGTAGTAATAGGCGTAGGTCTCGAGATTGACGAACTGGCGCTGTCCCGGCGCATGGTCCATCAGCGAGGCCAGTTTGACCCGCTCGTCGCCATCGAAATTGGCGAAAGCCCGCAAGCAATCCGGCGCCGAGACCTCACAGCGCAGGTGCAGGAAATGGTCGGCCCGCAACCGGTCTTTCGCGACGCTGTCCTCGATCGCGTCGGCCAGCTTGCGGATGTCGTCGGAGGAAAGGTCGGCGTCCTCGTCCATGCCGACGCGCAGCGCGTCGAGCACGGTGGTGATCCCGGCGGTCGCTACCTGCGCGTCATGGGCGAGCACGGCGGCGATCGGGTTCCAGCGCACCTTCGGGCGCGGCGCATAATGGCCTTCGAGATGGTCGGTGTGGAGCTCGACCAGACCGGGAATGATGTAGTCGCCGCCCATGTCCTCGCCAGCCATGTTCCCGCCGATTTGGCCGGTGCCGGCGTCGATGCCGGAGATAAAACCGTCGCGCAGCGCGAGCGACCCTTCGACGATCTCGTCGGCAAGCACGATGCGGGCGTTGTGGAGAACAGTTTCGGCGGTCATTTCAGGCGGTCCCTGGTTACTCGGACGAATTGCGGTCAGGCGGTTTTTCGGGCAGCGCGGCGGCCGAGCGCATGATGCGAAAGCACCATGAACGGAGCGCCCGGTTCGGTTTCGACGAACAGCGTCAGCGCATCCACCAGCACCGGCTGCTGCAGCACATCGGCGAACAGGCTGTCGATTGCCGCGCGCAGACGTTGGCTTTCCTGCGGCCCGGCCCGGCCGGACAGCGTCATGTGGAAGCGAAAGGTCTCGAACACGTAGGGGTAGCCCCACTGACAGAGATTGCGGAACTCGGCCGGTTTCAGCGAATCCGGGCTGCGCCGTTCGATTTCCGCTTCGGTGAGCGGCGCGCGAAAACGGTCGAAGCTAAGCACGACATCATCGGCGAAACGGTTGAGCGGCGGCAGCGGACCTTCCGGCACCAAAGCGAAGAAACCATCGATCTGGCTGACGACCAGGCGCGGGATGGTGACCGTCGGCGTTGCTTTGGCAAAGGCGTCCAGCGCCGCGCGCAGCGAGCTTTCGGTTTCGTTGGCCGCCAACCGGAACGGCGCTTTCAGCGTCGCATGAAAACCGTAGCGCCGCGCCGATGCGGTGTGAAAAGCGACTTCGGCCGCCGACAGCTCGCCCACCGCCTCGACCGGCCTGGTGGCGGCGCCAAAGGGGTCGCGACCCAGCCAGTTGGCGGCGATCCGCGCCAGCGGCTCGTCCTGCATCGGGGTGAAATAGATGGCGTAGCGCATCGAAAATCCTCGTCAGCCCGCTGCCATAGGTGATTTCCATGACGGATTGACGAAGCTTATGCGGGTTTTCGAAGGCAAATCGACCCCGCAGGTCCTTAGCCGACGATTTTTCGCTGCTGGACCAACAGCTTCCGCCACAAGCGAAGGCCGATCAGGCCTTCATCAGCCACTCGTGCTCGGGCGCGTTGTGGAACTTCCACGTCCGCTTCGGCCCGGCCATGACGTTAAGGTAATAGAGGTCGTAGCCGTGACAGGCCGCGCACGGATGATAGCCCTTGGGCACCAGCACGACATCGCCGTCCTCGATCGCCATCGCCTCGTCCAGTTCGCGGGCGCCCGACTTGTCGGCGTCGGTGTAGACCCGCTGGAAGGCAAAGCCCTGCGGCGGGTTGAGGCGGTGGTAATAGGTTTCCTCAAGATAGGATTCGGCAGGCAGATTGTCCTGGTCGTGCTTGTGCGGCGGGTAGCTCGATGTGTGGCCGCCGGGCGTGATGACCTCGACCACCAGCAGCGAGTCGGCGGGCTTGCCCTCGGGCAATATGTTGGTGACGTAGCGCGTGTTGGTGCCTTTGCCCCGAGTCTCCTGGCCGAGGTCGTCGGGTGCGATGACGCGAACGGGCAAGCCGCCGCCCAGGCCCGGCGCCGAGCAGACCGCGAGTTCGAGATCGGTGTCGGCGGTGACCGACCAGTCCGAACCCTCCGGAATATAGACCGACCACGGCTTGCCCTCGAAGGGCGACATGCGCTCGCCGAGCAGGCCGAGTTCCTGGCCGCCGGCCCTTGCCGTGCCCTTGCCGGTGACGAACACCAGGCAGACTTCGCGATCCTGCGTCTTGCCGGATGCGGTCTCGCCCGGCTTCAGGCGGTGCAGGTCGAAGCCGACATAGGTCCATCCGGCGCTTTTGGGCGTGACATGGGCGACGCGGCCATGGCCCTTGTCGGCTTTGACGAGCAGTTTCGACATGTTTTGTCTCTCCTATCGCAAGTCTTCGAGGTCGGCCTCTCAACTTCGTCATCCTAGGGCGAAGCAGGAGCGAAGCTCCGTCGCGAAGACCCTAGGATGACGAAGCGAGGGACGTTCCGGCCAATCACCGACGTAGGCGATACGCCAGGTGTCCAGTGTCCGACCCGCAAGCCCTTCCGAGCCACGGCCGCTTCATTCCTTCGGTTCGGCGTCCGCCTTCGCTTCGCCGGTCTTCGGTCGATCAGGCGCAGCCTTGCTCTCCTCCACCGGCTTGTAAAGGTAGAAGAACTGCCAGACGGCGTAGGCGGCAAAGCCGAGCGCAATGATGCCCCAGAATGGGGTGCCGGAGGCGAATTCTATCCCCGCCCAGATCACGCAGACGGCGACGACGGCAACGCGCCGCCACAGCGGCCGGAAGAACGGGTGCTCGTAATCCTTCATCGGATCGCCTCAGGCATTGGGAAAGCCTTGCGTCTCCACCGTGTAGCCGGCAGCCGTCATCACGCGCATCAATTCCTTGTGGCCGACCTGCGCCATCTTGAGCGGCGGGTTCTTTTTCGGGTCCTGCTCGGCCTCGACGACGAACCAGCCTTCATAGCCATGGTCGGCGAAGCGCTGCACGATGGCGCCGAAATCGAGCGAACCGTCGCCAGGCACCGTGAAGGCACCGAGCGCCACGGCGTCGAGAAAGGACTGCTTTGTGCGGTCGAGCCCGTCGATCACACCCATGCGCACATCCTTCACATGGACATGGCTGATGCGCTTGTGGTGGTTGTCGATGGCGTGCAGCACGTCGCCACCGGCAAAGGCGAGATGCCCTGCATCGAGCAGCAACGGAATGCCTTCGCCGGAATGGCGCATGAAGGCATCGAGCTCCGGCTCGGTCTCGACCACCGCCGCCATGTGATGGTGATAGGACAGCGGCATGCCTTGCTCGGCGCACCATTCGCCGAATTCGGTGAGGCGCCTGGCATAGGCCCTCATCTCGTCGTTGGACAATTTCGGCTTCGTGGCGAGAGGCCTGGAGCGATCACCCTGGATCGAGCGGCCGACCTCGCCATAGACGATGCAAGGCGCATTCACCGCCTTGAACAGGTCGATCATCGGCTGGATGCGATCCTTGTTCTTGCCCATGTCCTCATCGACCAGCGTGCCGGAGAACCAGCCGCCGCACAGCGTCACGTCGGCCTTTTTCAGGATAGGCAGCATGATTTCGGGGTCATTGGGAAAGCGGCGGCCCATTTCCATGCCGGTGAAGCCGGCCGAGCGCGACTGGCGCAGGCACTCTTCCAGCGAGACGTCGTCGCTGAGTTCGGCAAGATCATCGTTCCACCACGCAATGGGGGACATGCCCAGTTTGGCTTTCAAGTTTTAGCTCCGGTTTCTTGTTCACCTCCCCCTTGTGGGGAGGGTCGCTGCGAAGCAGCGAGGTGGGGTGCGGCGCCAGACCCCCACCCGGACCTTCGGTCCGACCTCCCCACAAGGGGGAGGTAGGGGCCGGGTGCATGTACATCAATCGCCGATTGTCTGCATCTGCCGCTTTTCGTCGTAGGCCTTGCGGGCTGCGTTGACCTGCGGCCGTGCGGAGACTTCCGGCACCGCGACATCCCACCAATGGCCGCCGGCATCGGTGGAAATCAGCGGGTCGGTGTCGATGACCAGCACGGTGGTGCGGTCGTTGGTTTTCGACTTTTGCAGCGCGGTCTCCAGGCCGGTGATCGACGGCACCTTCTCGGCAATAGCGCCCATGCTCGCCGCATGCGCGGCGAAGTCGATGTCGGGCAGGATCTCGTGGCGCGCGTCCTTCAGGAGGTTGTTGAAGTTGGCGCCGCCGGTGGCCATCTGCAGCCGGTTGATGCAGCCATAACCCCTGTTGTCGAGCACCACTATGGTCAGCTTCAGGCCGAGCATCACCGACGTGGCGATTTCGGAATTCATCATGAGGTATGAGCCGTCCCCGACCATGACGACGACCTCCTGGTCGGGCTTGGCCATCTTGGCGCCGAGCCCGCCGGCAATCTCGTAGCCCATGGTCGAGAAGCCATATTCGCCATGGTACGAGCCGGGCGCGCCTGCCTGCCAGAGCTTGTGCAACTCGCCCGGCAGGCCGCCCGACGCGTTCAGCAAGGTCACGCCGGATCCCAGCGCGCGCTGCACGGCGCCGATCACCTGCGCGTCCGAAGGGAAGGCGGCGTTGGTCGACGCCGTCACCTTGGAGGCTTCGGCCTGCCAGGCCTTCTTGCCTTGGGTCGCATTGTCGGTCCATGTCGCCGGTGCTTTCCACTTCCCCAGCGCAGCACCGAGTTCGGCGAGCCCTTCGGCCGCATCGGCGACCAGCGGCAGCGCGCGGTGCTTGCCGGCGTCGAAAGGCTGCACGTTGAGCCCGATGATGGTCTTGCCGGAGTTCTTGAACAGCGCCCACGAGCCGGTGGTGAAATCCTGCAGGCGGGTGCCGATGGCGAGCACGACATCGGCTTCTTCCGCCAGCCGGTTGGCCGCGGACGTGCCGGTGACGCCGACCGCCGCCATGTTGAGCGGATGTGTGTCGGGCAGCGAGGATTTGCCGCCTTGCGTCTCGCAGACCGGAATGCCGGCGCTCTCGGCGAATTTCGCCAGTTCATCCGAAGCCTGCGAATACAGCACGCCGCCGCCGGCGATGATCAGCGGTTTTTTCGCACCCTTCAGCGCGGTGACCGCCGCCGCCAATTCATGCCGGTCCGGACGCGGACGGCGCTGGTGCCAGACGCGCTCGGCGAAAAAGCTCTCGGGATAGTCATAGGCCTCGGCCTGCACGTCCTGGCAGAGCGACAGCGTCACCGGGCCGCATTCCGCCGGATCGGTCAGCACCTGCATGGTCCGCGCCAATGCCGGGATGATCTGCTCGGGACGGGTGATGCGGTCGAAATAGCGCGACACCGGACGGAAGCAGTCATTGACCGTCGCGGTGCCGTCGGAAAAGTCCTCGGCCTGCTGCAGCACCGGGTCGGGAATGCGGTTGGCGAAGACATCGCCCGGCAAAAACAGGACGGGCAACCTGTTTACATGGGCGAGCGCCGCCGCCGTCACCATGTTGAGCGCACCGGGGCCGATCGAAGAGGTCGCGGCCATGAAGCGGCGGCGGAAATTGGCCTTGCCATAGGCGATCGCCGCATGCGCCATCGCCTGCTCATTGTGGGCGCGGAAGGTCGGCAATTCGTCGCGCAGCTGGTACAGCGCCTCGCCGATGCCGGCGACATTGCCGTGACCGAAGATCGCCCACACACCGCCGAAGATGGGCACTCGTCTGCCGTCGATCTCGGTCATCTGCTTNGTTTTCCTCCGCAGTCCTCTTGCCGCGCCTTTATGCTGCTTTACGGCCACGCGCGGCAAGCCACGCTTCGGTCAACTGTCCGAAGCGCGCGGCCATGTCGGCGATAGCCTCGTCATCCGTCATCTTGCCCGCCAGCCATTGTTCGGCGGCGTGGACGAAGATGGTGCGGCCGACGGCAAAGCCCTTGACGATCGGTGCCTTGGCGGTGGCGGCAAAGGCCGCTTCCAGTTCGTCCTGCGGCGCTTCGAGACCCAGCAGCACGACGCCACGACACCAGGGATCGTGCTTCAGGATCACCGCTTCGATCTTGGCCCAGGCGCCGGCCGACGCCTGCGGTTCGAGCTTCCACCAGTCCGGCTTGATGCCAAGCGCATAGAGTTCTTCCAGGGCGCGCGGGATGGTCGTTTCGTCGAGCTTGCCGTGCTTGCCGGCGATGATCTCGACCAGAAGCTCCCGGCCGACCTTCCGCGCGGCTTCGAACAGCGAGCGCAGCTTCTGCTGCTGCTCATCCTTGAGCGCTGCCGGATCGTCGGGGTGATAGAAGCACAGGCATTTGATGCAGTGGTCGACCGGCCATTCCACCAGTTGCGAGCCGATGTCCTGCGAGAACTCGAAGCGCAGCGGCCGCGAGCCCGGCAGTTCGACGGGACGGCCGAGCCAGGCAAAGGGGTGGCGGGCGAATTCGAACATCGCTTCGCGGCCATGCTTCTCGTCGATCAGCATGCCATAGCCGTCGCGTCCGGCGGCGACTTTCGCCGCAGCCTTGACCGCCAGCACCTTGAAATCGCGGATGCGCGCCGGATCGGCGCCGGTCTTTGCCGCGACGTCCTCAAGCTGCACACGGTGGTCGCAGGCGAGCGCCATCATCGAGGGGATATCGCGGCGGCGGGTCGTCGCCCAATGGATGTGGTTGATCGCCTCGTCCTTGCGCAACGCTAAGTGCTTGCTGCCGTTCTTGAGGAAGAACTGCAATTCCTCGAAGGTCGGATATTCCGGCGCGCAGAGCAGCCGCGACACGGCGAAGGCGCCGCAGGCATTGGCCCAGGTCGCCGCCGTTGCCAGGTTTTCGCCACCGAGCCAGCCGCGCAGAAAACCGGACATGAAGGCATCACCCGCGCCGAGCACATTGTAGATCTCGATCGGAAAGCCCTTGCCGACGATACCGTCTTCCAGATCGTCGCTGACCGGCCCGTCATAGACGATGCAGCCCATGGCGCCGCGCTTCAGTACGATGGTTGCCTTGGACAGCGCGCGGATCGTCTTCAGCGCGCTCAGGCAATCGTCGGCGCCCGAGGCGATCATGATCTCTTCCTCGGTGCCGACGATGAGGTCGCAATCGGGCAGCACCGTCTTCAGCTGGGCTGAGACGCGGTCGGATTTGACATAGCGCTCAAAACCTTCGGCATGGCCGGCGAGGCCCCAGAGGTTGGGGCGGTAGTCGATGTCGAACACCACCTTGCCGCCCCTGGCCTTGATGATGCGGATCGCCTTGCGCTGGGCGGCGTCGCTGTTGGGCCGGGAAAAATGCGTGCCGGTGACGACGATGGAACGGGCCGAGGCGATGAAGGCTTCATCGATGTCTTCTTCGGCGAGCGCCATGTCGGCGCAGTCGCTGCGATAAAAGATCATTGGCGAGACGCCTTCGCTCTCGACCGAAAGCAGCACCAGGGCCGTCAGCCGTTCCTGGTCGGTCTTGAGCCCATCGACATTGACGCCTTCGCGCCTGAGCTGCTCGCGGATGAAGCGGCCCATCTGCTCGTCGCCGACGCGGGTGAGCAGCGCCGAGCGCAGGCCTAGTCTCGCCGTGCCAACCGAGATGTTGGCCGGGCAGCCGCCGACCGATTTGGCGAAGGAGGTGATGTCCTCCAGCCGCGAGCCGATCTGCTGGCCGTAAAGGTCGACGGAAGCGCGACCGATGGTGATGACATCGAGCGTCGCCTGTTTGGCGTCCATGGCTTCGCTCATTGGAACCTCCCGTCGGTCTTGTTGTCTTGAGCAACGTAGTTGGGGGACACGCGCGAGCGGCAGCGTGGCGCCGGGAATATGAAATAATAATTCCAATCCATAGTCAATATGGAATGAGCATTCCTCCGCGAATTCGAGCGCCGGGCGCCGGCCTAGGCCTTACGCTTCTTTCCGGTGCTGCGCCGCTTCTCGCCGACGCCGACGGTGAGCGCCATGGCCAGCGCCATGGTGGCCGACAGCGAGCGGAAGCCGGCGAAATCGGCCTCGGCGACCTCGAACCAGACCTTGGCGAACTGGGCGAGTGGCGAAAACGAACTGTCGGTGATGGCGACGATCGGCACGCCCTGTTCGGAAATGGTGCGGGCCTCCTCGATGGTGGCCGGTGCGTAGGGCGAGAAGCTGATGGCGATGACGGCGTCCGCCGGGGTGGCGAAGGCGACCATTTCGGCATTGAGGCCGGCGGCGGATTCGATCAGCTGGTTGCGGATCTTCAGTTTGCCCAGCGCATAGGCGATGTAGCTCGCCACCGGATAGGAGCGGCGCTTGGCCAGGACATAGATGGTCTCGGCCTTGGCCAGCAGCGCAATTGCGTCTTCCAGATGGGCCTCGTCCAGCGAGCGTGAGATGTCGTTGAGCGAAGTGCTGGCGGCGGCGACGAAGCCGTCGAAGATGGCGCGGTGTCCAGCACCCGCATCGGCCTTGGCGCGCAGCGCCTGCAGGCGTTCGTCATAAGAGGAATTGCGCTCGCGCAGCCGCTCGCGAAACACCTGCTGCAGGCTGGTGAAGCCGTCGAAGCCTAGTTGCTGGGCAAAGCGGATCAAGGTGGACGGCTGCACGCCCGCCGAAGCGGCGATGCTGGCGGCGGTGCCGAAGGCGATGTCATCGGGATTGTCGAGCGCATAGGCGGCGATCTGGGCGATGCGCTTGGGCAAGGTTTCACGGCGATCGAGGATCGTGGCGCGCAGCGTCTCGAAGTCGCGAGGTACCCGTTCGTCCATCGTCGCCCCGTCCAAGCTCATCTAGAGCATGATGCCGAAAAGTGTGCAGCGGTTTTCGGACGACATCATGCTCTCTTTAACTCAAGTGACGTCCTCTCTGCCCCATCATAGCGAGCCTGCGCAAGAAGGCCATAATAAATGAGGCAGACATTCCATTCGGAGAAGAAATGGACTAATTCATCCATCGATCGCTTCAGGTATTGGGAGAAAGAAATGGTCGGCGTTGGTCTTATCGGCACGGGTTTCATGGGCAAATGCCACGCCATTGCGTGGAGCGCCGTCGGCGCCGTCTTTCCCGATGTCGCCAAGCCGAAGCTGGTCCATCTCGGCGAGGTCAACGAGGAGTTGGCCAAGCGTAAGGCCGGCGAGTTCGGCTTCGCCAAGGCGTCCGGCGACTGGCGCGCGGTCGTCAACGACCCCGAGGTCGATATCGTCTCGCTGACCACGCCCAACCAGTTCCATCCGGAGATGGCCATCGCTATTCTCGAAGCCGGCAAGCATCTGTGGTGCGAGAAGCCGATGGCGCCGAGCTTTGCCGAAGCAGCGGCGATGGCGGCCGCTGCCAGGGAATCCGGCAAGGTCGCAGCCCTTGGCTACAACTACATACAGAGCCCGGCCATCCGCCACATCGGTGCGCTGCTCGAGGAAAAGATCATCGGCGAGGTCAACCATCTGCGCATCGAGATGGACGAGGACTTCATGGCTGACCCCGAAGCACTGTTCTTCTGGAAGCATGAGGCCGCATCCGGCTATGGCGCGCTCGACGATTTCGCCGTGCATCCGCTGTCGCTGGTCTCGACGCTGTTCGGCCGCGTCGCAAAAGTCATCTGTGACATGGCCAAGCCCTATGTCGACCGCAAGCTGGCCGCCGGCGGCCGCCGCGCCGTCGAGACCTACGACATCGCCAGCGTGCTGATGCATCTGGAAAACGGCATTGCCGGCACGCTCCTGGTCAACCGCTCGGCCTGGGGCCGCAAGGGCCGCATCGCCATCCAGATTTTCGGCTCCAAGGGATCGATCCTGTTCGACCAGGAGCGGATGAACGAAATCCAGCTCTATGTCACCGCCGATCGCCCGACCGAACAGGGCTACCGCACCATATTGGTGGCGCCACATCACAAGCCCTACGACGCCTTCCTCCCGGCGCCCGGCCATGGCCTCGGTTTCAACGACCTCAAGATCATCGAGTGCCACGAATTGCTGACGCGGCTTGCCGGCAAGCCGGCGCGGGTCATCGAATTTGCCGAAGGGCTGGAGATCGAGCGCACCGTGCACGCGATGGCGAGGTCGTTCGAGGAGAAGCGCTGGGTGGATGTGCGGTAAGATCCGCTCGCTTCAGCCGCCAGCGACAGCGTTCGCCTCCCAGCCATTGACCCAGACCTGCCGCAGGCGATCGCCTTCGCCCTTGAAGCGCAGGCCGGTCGGCTGGCAAGCCTCGATGCGGTCGCTGCGGAAATTGCGGATGGCCTGGCGCAATTCGCACCAGGCGACGATGTTGGCGGTCTCTGAATAGTAGATCAGCGCGATCGGACGGATCAGCCGCTCGGAGGCGCGGCCGATTTCGTCGCGATAGGACAGGTCGAGCTTTTCCTCGTCGCGGATTGCGCGGCGCACCAGCGCCAGATCGATGGTGCCGATTGCCGGTGCTGCGAACCCCCAGACATGCAGTGCGTTGGCGTCGAACGCCTGGCGCAACGGCGGCGGCACGGCGCCGGCGATCTTGGCGCTGACGCGCTTGGCCGCCTGCTTGAGTTCGCTGTCTCCCGTGCGCTCCAGCAGCGCCAGCGACAGGACGATCGCTTCCATCTCCTCGATCGAAAACATCAGCGGCGGCAGGTCGAAGCCGGGCCGCAATATATAGCCGATACCGCGCCCGCCTTCGATCGGCACGCGCATCGCCTGCAGTGCGGCGATGTCGCGATAGATCGAACGCATCGTGACTTCCAGCTGCCCGGCGATCATGGCTGCCGTCACCGGCTGCCGCGCCAGCCGCAGGATCTGGATGATCTCGAACAGCCGCGACGCCTTGCGCATTTCCTCTCCCTGATGAACGCTACTGACACATCCCCGTCAGTTGGGATGATTTATTGGACTGCCTATCGGGTTGAAAATCAACAAATTCCTCCACGGCACCCCAGCAGGAAGCGACAAGCAACTGACATGAGCTACGCGGAAAATCTCTGGCTGTTCTTTATCCTGCTGTCCGGCATCATCATCGTGCCCGGGATGGACATGCTGTTCGTGCTGGCCAATGCGCTCACCGGCGGCCGCGACCGGGGCCTCGCCGCCACGGGCGGCATCATGGTCGGCGGCATCGTGCACACGCTGAACGGCGCCATCGGCGTCGGCCTGCTGATGAATTTCGTACCGATCCTGTACAAGCCGCTGCTGATAGCCGGCGCCGCCTACATGGCCTTCATCGGCATCTCGCTGATGCGCAGTTCCATCACCGTCGGCCACGACGGGCCCGCCGGCAGCCGCACGGCCTGGAAGGCCTTTCGCCAGGGACTGGTGACCTGCCTGATCAACCCGAAGGCCTATCTCTTCATATTTGCCGTCTATCCGCAGTTCCTGAAGCCGGATTACGGCCCGATCTGGATGCAGGCGACGGTCATGGGCCTGCTGACGGTGGCGACTCAGGCCGCGATCTATGGCGGGCTCGCCATCACCGCCGGCCGCAGCCGCAATCTGCTGGTGGCCAATCCGCGGGCGACCGCTTTTGCGGGCCGGGCGGCCGGACTGCTGCTGTTTGCGGTCTCGGTGTTTACGGCATGGGAAGGGTTGAGGGCAGCGTGATCCCGATCAAGCGATGACGCCGCGTTTCT
This sequence comes from Mesorhizobium sp. LSHC412B00, assembly GCF_000503035.1. NCBI lineage: Bacteria > Pseudomonadati > Pseudomonadota > Alphaproteobacteria > Hyphomicrobiales > Phyllobacteriaceae > Mesorhizobium > Mesorhizobium sp. LSHC412B00. The sequence goes on from NZ_AYWB01000026.1 coordinate 28,766, forward strand.
TCGCCTCGGCGCGGCGCTTGCGGATCACTGTCCCGGTCTTTTCGTCGTCGAGGGCGGCAACTACCCCGTCCGCGAGACCGATGACGTCATGACCGCCTCACGCCCTCGCCCAAGACGACGAGAAGCTCGTCCAATTGCTCGAACGTCTCGCCCATCGCATCCGCCGCCCCGGTACCGGCCGCGTCGAGAGCCTCCTTCGAGGGATAGAGTTCGTGCATGACCAGCAGCGTCTTGCCACCCTTTTCCTCGAAGGTCAGCGTGGTGACGGGTCCACCGTCACCACCTTCCTCATTGGTCCAGACGAGGCGTGAGTGCGGTGTCACTTCGATATACCTGCCGAAGAATTCGTGAAGGTCCGAGGCGTCGTGGCCGAACACTAGGCGGTACGTGCCTCCTGAACGAGCATCCATCTCGCAGGAACGCAGGAACATGCCCATCGACTTCGGCACCCACCACTGCTTGAACAGCTCGGGCTTGGTCCACGCCTCGAACACGATGCGCGCCGGACCGTTGACTGTTCGCGTGACGACCAGCTCGCGCTCGGACGTCCGTTCGACCGTCGTGCGGTTGTTCGTGGGCTCACTCTCGGTTCTTTGGCGCATCGGCTTTCTCCTTCCGTTTCAATTCCTCGACAACCTTGTCCAACTCGTTGAAGCGTGCGTCCCAGAGCAGGCGGTGCCGCTCGATCCAGGCCGCCTCTTCCTCCAGTCCGCGCAGGCCGAGCTTGCAGGTCCGCACGCGGCCAACCTTCTGCGTGGTGACGAGCCCCGCCTGCTCCAGGACGCCGACGTGCTTCTTCATGCCCGTGAGGGTCATGTGGAACTTTCCGGCAAGCTCGGTGATCGAAGCATCTGCGCGTCCGAGCTGCTCCAGAACGCCACGCCGGGTGGCGTCCGAGAGCGCGGCGAACGAGGAGTCCAAGTCGGCATACTGAACCATATGGTTCAGTATCTAGCAGACCGGTGGCCGGGGTGCAAGGGGAGCCGCAGCGTCCTTCCCGCGCATCGCCTCGTATCAGGCGGCGCCCGGCCGGTTCTCCATCATGGCGCGGCGGGCTGAGCGGCGCCATTCTACGGCGCCGGCGAGGCCGTGCAGCACCGTCTCGGTGGTCGCCCAGTCGATGCAGCCATCTGTGATGCTCTGGCCATAGACGAGCGGCTTGCCTGATACCACGTCCTGCCGGCCGGCGACGAGATTGCTCTCGATCATGACGCCGATGATACGCTCGTCCCCTGCTGCCACCTGGCCGGCGACATCGGCCGCCACCTTCGGCTGGTTCTCCGGCTTCTTGCTCGAGTTCGCGTGGCTGACATCGATCATCAGACGGGGGGCGACGCCGATGCGGGCAAGTTCGACCGAGGCCGCCTCGACGCTCGCCGCATCGTAATTCGGCTGAACGCCGCCGCGCAGGATGACGTGGCAGTCCTCATTGCCGGTTGTAGTCGCAATGCCGCTGCGTCCGCCCTTGGTCACCGCCATGAAATGGTGCGGCTGGGCGGCGGATTTCACCGCCTCGGCGGCGATCCTGAGATTGCCGTCGGTGCCGTTCTTGAAGCCGACCGGGCAGGACAGGCCGGAAGCCAGTTCGCGGTGGATCTGGCTCTCGGTGGTGCGCGCGCCGATGGCGCCCCAGGCGACGAGGTCGGCAATGTATTGCGGCGTCGTCATGTCGAGGAATTCGGTCGCTGCGGGCAGGCCGAGATTGTTGACCGCCGACAGCACGTTGCGCGCCATCCGCAGCCCCTTGTCGATGTTGAAGCTGCCGTCGAGGTCGGGGTCGTTGATCAGGCCCTTCCAGCCGACGGTCGTGCGCGGCTTTTCGAAATAGACCCGCATGACGATCTCCAACCGGTCGCACAGGGTCTCGCGCAGCGCCACCAGCCGGCTGGCATAGTCAACGGCCGCGACCGGGTCGTGGATCGAACACGGGCCGACGATGACAAGCAGCCGGTCGTCGGTGCCGTTCAAGATGGCATGGGTGGCGTTGCGTGATGCGCTCACGGTGCGCGTTGCCGTCAGCGTGCGCGGGATCTCCCGCATCACCTCGTCCGGCGTACTCAATTCTCGGATTTCCTTGACCCGAAGATCGTCTGTGGTGGTCAACACGGCTTTCTGCTCCTGTTTTTAGGAGACCTGCCGGCTGATACAAAAAAGCCGCCAGGTCTGGCGGCTGTTCGGACTTGTTGCTGCAATCTTCAGATCGAGCGCAATCCTCCCGCCGCCAGCGAGCTGCTAAAGTACCAATACGAGGCGGTCAGGTTGATCATGAGGCTCATATAGTCGATGCGGAGGCGCTTGTCACGTGGGGTATGCGGAGACAATTCGGGATGGGCCGAATCCTCGCGATTTCGTCATCCCTGGGCGGAGCAGGAGCGAAGCTCCGTCGCGGAGACCCTGGGATCCATTCCGTGACCTGGGCCGTGGAGTGCGGCGGAGCAGAATTCTGGACCGTAGCAGCGCTCTGAAGTCGCGGCATGGATCCTCGGGTCTGCGCTGCGTCGCTACGCTCCTTGTTCCGCCCGTGGATGACGAAGTGCCGGCGGTTTCGCCAATCGCCAACACGTATAACGCGGAGCGGCTCATGCGGTCCAGGGATCGAGAAGTTCAATTCCCAAGCCTTCGAAATCCTTCGAATTGCGCGTTGCCAAGGTGAGCTCGTGCGCAATCGCAGTGGCTGCGATCAGGCCGTCCATCGACGATAGACCACGACCGGGGCGCTTGCCAAAACCCATCAGGTCGCCCCAGGCCAAGGCAACCGCATCGTCCACCGGCAAAACCCGCTGTTCGAAGCGCTGGGGCAGGTCCCGGGCGAGCCATTCGGCCAGCGCCTCGCGTTTGCGGCCCTCATCCATCGGAGAGACGCCGCGCCGGATCTCGGCGATCGACACTACGCTGATGAAGGAGCGGTCCTCATCAAGCTCGTCCAGCCAGCCTAGGACACGTGCGACAGGCGCTGGCCTCGTCACCTCGGACAGGACATTCGTGTCGAGCAGCAGTCTCACCGCGGCAGGTCACGCGGTTCGTCGCGCTGACGTTCAAGGTCGAGATCTGCGCCGCGCAGCGGCGAGTCCAGCAGGAACTCGGCAAGCGTACCCTTGCGTGCGATCTTGCGCTGCCATTCCTCGGCCGAGACGACAACCACGCTTGGTTTGCCGTTCTTGGTGATCGTCTGCGGCGAGGACTGTGCGCGCTCGATGACCTCGGAGAGCCGGGCTTTTGCCCCGGCAACCGTCCAGTTGGTGTCTTTGGATGACGTTAGCATCGCATGCTCGTGACTAGCCCGACTATCATGACTATGTGGGAATGGCGATGTTGCTGCAACAGGGTTTGAGGCTACTCCGGCGAGGTCCCCGCGACGTTCTGGTCGTAGTCAACCAGCGAGCCGGTCATGACACCGGATTGCGGGCTGGCCATGTAGCTGATCAGCCGCGCCAACTGATCCGGCTTCACCAGTTGGCCCATGGGCTGGCCGGCCTCTGCCTTTGCCAGCCAGTCGTCGGAGGCGCCGTGCCATTTCTTCTGCACGATGTCCTCGCCCTCGGTGTCCATCCAGCCCGGCAGCACGGCGTTGCAGCGGATGCGGTTGGAGCGATAGGCGTTGGCGACGTTCTTGGTCAGTGTCGCCAGTGCACCCTTGCTCGAGGAATAGGGCGCCAGGAACGACTGGCCGCAATGTGCCGACATCGACAGCACATTGACGATCGAGCCAGGCGCCTTTTTCTCCAGCAGATGCGCCACCACGCCCTGCATCAGGAAGAACGGGCCGCGCACATTGGTCTGGAAAATCTGGTCGAAGGTCTCCTCGGAGGTTTGGACCAGCGAACCGCGCGCGGACGTGGCGGCGGCGTTGACCAGCGCGTTGACGGTGCCGAAATGCGAGACGGCGGTGGCGACGGCGCGCTTGCAGTCCGCCACTTTCGAGACGTCGGCGCTGATGAAGATCGCATCGACGCCTGCCTTCTTGAAGTGGGCGACAGCCTTGTCGCCCTTCTCCTGCGAACGGCCGACGAGCGTCAGCGCCTTGCAGCCCTCGTCGGCCAGCGCTTCGGCGACGGCAAAGCCGATGCCTTGCGCGCCGCCGGTGACGATGGCGCGCGTGTTCGAATTGCGATCGGCGGATGTGCTCATCGCTCTGCTCCTGTGCCTTGGTTCCGGTTCTTACTTGTCGAGACGGACGGTCTTGCCTGATGTCGCCGACTTCAGCGCGGCATCGGCCAGCTTCAGCGCCACGAGGCCGTCGGCGCCGCTCGGCGATGCCTTTTTGCCCGACGTCGCGGCGGCGATGAAGGCGGCGATCTCGATGGCGTAGGCGTCGAGATAGCGGGTCATGAAGAAATCGTGCAGCGGCGGGCGGGTATAGCCCTTCTCGTTGGCGACCTCTATCGACACCGGCCGCTGGTTTTCGGCGGCGACCATGCCCTTGGAACCATGCACCTCTATGCGTTGGTCGTAGCCATAGGTGGCGCGGCGCGAATTGGAGATGACGGCCTGCTTGCCGGACGCGGTTTCGAGGATGACGCTGACAGAGTCGAAATCGCCCGCTTCGCCGATCTTCTCGTCGACCAGAACCGAGGCATGGGCGCTGACCGCGACCACCTCTTCGCCGAGCAGGAAGCGCGCCATGTCGAAATCGTGGATTGTCATGTCGCGAAAGATGCCGCCCGAGCGCTTGATGTAGTCGACGGGCGGCGCACCTGGATCGCGCGAGGTGATGGTGACCATCTCGACCTTGCCGATGGCGCCGTCGTCGATCGCCTTGCGCACGGCGGCGAAATGCGGATCGAAGCGGCGGTTGAAACCGACCATCAGCGTCGCCTTGGCCTTGTCGACCACGGCCAGGCATTTCTCGACACGCTTGACGTCGAGGTCGATCGGCTTCTCGCAGAAGATCGCCTTGCCGGCCTTGGCGAAACGCTCGATCAGATCGGCATGGGTGTCGGTCGGCGTGCAGATGACCACGGCGTCGATGTCCTTGGCCTTCTCGATCGCGTCGATGGTGCGCACCTCGGCGCCATAGGCGGTTGCCAACTCGGTCGCCGCCTTTTCAAAAGCGTCGGCAACGGCCACCAGTCTGGCCTGCGGGTTGGAGCCGACGGCGCGGGCATGGACCTTGCCGATGCGGCCGGCACCGAGGAGGGCGAAACGAACAGTCATGGGGTATTTCCTCTAGGGGGATGGGTTCGAGAGAGTTGTGTCTCCACCTTCCTTTTGAGAAAGGTGGCAAGATTATTTTTCGAGCACGCCAGAAAACAGGATGACCATCCTGTTCAGGCCGCGAGTTCCGCCTCCCCGGTCTTGGCGCCGGTGATGTAGGAGACGATGTCGTTGCCGTCGGTGTTTTCCTTGCGCAGGTTGGCGACGATGCGGCCGCGCCGGAAGACGACGATGCGGTCGCACAGATCGAACACCTGGCGCATGTTGTGGCTGATCAGGATCAGCGGTTCGCCATTGTCCTTCAGCGTGCGGATGATGTTTTCGACCTGCGCAGTCTCCTGCACGCCAAGGGCTGCCGTCGGCTCGTCCATGATGATCAGCTTGGAGGCGAAGGTCGCCGTCCTGGCGATGGCAACGCACTGGCGCTGGCCGCCCGACATGTGGCGAATGGTGTTGGACAAATTGGGGATTTTCACTGCCGTGCGGATCAGCGCCGCCTCGGTCGCCTTGCGCATGTATTTGCGGTCGAGGATCGAGAACGGCCCGAGATTGAAAAGCACCTTTTCGCGGCCGAGGAACAGGTTCGACGGCACGTCGAGATCGTCGGCCAGCGCCAGGTTCTGGAACACGGTCTCGATGCCCGCCGTGCGCGCTTCGATCGGCCCGGCAAAATTCACTTCCCTGCCGTCGAACCAGATCTGGCCGCTGGTGCGCTGCTCGACGGCGGTGATCTGGCGCACGAAGGTGGATTTGCCGGCGCCATTGTCGCCCATGATGGCGACATGCTCGCCCTTGCGCAGCTCGAAATTCGCGCCTTCCAGCGCATGGACGCCGCCATAGCGTTTGGTCAGGTTTTCGGTCTTCAGGACGATGTCTGTCGTGGAGATATCTGGCATGGTCAAGCCCTCAATGCCCGCATGCGCTGGCGCCATTGGTCGAGAACGACCGCGCCGACGATGATCACGCCCTTGACCATCTCCTGATAGTAGGCGTCGAGGCGCAGGAAGGTGAAGCCGGAAATGATGACGCCGAAGATCAGCGCGCCGATCACGGTGCCGACGATCGAGCCGCGGCCGCCCGACAAAGAGACGCCGCCGATGACCGCCATGGCGATGGCGTCGAGCTCGTACATGACGCCCATGCCGGACTGTGCCGTCAGGTTCTTGGAGGAGAGCACGACGGCGGCCAGCGCGGCGAGGATGCCGGCAATGACATAGACGAGGATCTTGTGGTTGGCGATCTTGATGCCCGACATGCGCGCGGCATCCTCGTTGGAGCCGATGGCGTAGCAGTGCTTGCCGTAGCGTGTGTAGGTCATGATCAGCTGGAACAGCACCGCCAGCGACAGGAAGATGATGACCGGCATCAGGCCCTTGCCGATACCAGCGAAACTTTCGGTCGGAAACGAGATCGGCTGACCCTTGGACCACCACTTGGCAATGCCGCGCGCGGTCACCATCATGCCGAGCGTGGCGATGAACGGCGGAATGCGCGTATAGGCAATCAAGGAGCCGTTGACGAGGCCGGCGAACAGACCGCAGGCGATGGCGACCAGCACCGGCACGATGACCGGCAGGTCGGTCCAGCCCTGCGCCAGGAACATCGCCTTGGGGTTGGGATTGCCGTTGACCGTCGCCACCTGGGCAAAACTCATGGCGATCATGGCGGTGGCGCCGACGATCGAGCCCGAGGACAGGTCGATGCCGCCGCAAATGATCACCTGCGTGACGCCGATGGCGATGATGCCGACGATCGACACCTGCAGGATGATGATCTGCAGGCGGGCCTCATTGAATATCCCGGCGACGTTGTCGCGCGTGTTGAACAGGAAGCTGTCGCCAAGAAAGATGCGGCCGATCAATTCGAAGATGACGACCAGAATGACCAGCGCCAGGAAGACGTTGAATTCGGCCGGCCATGTCCGCCTCTTCGCGTCATAGCTGACCCCGCCGACGCCATGAGATGTCTGTGACATGTCTGTCCTCCGTGAGGCGGCATTTGCCCTCCCTCCCCTCAGGGCGGTGGGGGAAACGGGAGCGGCGCGGTTGCGCCGCTCTCTTGTTTGTTGTCGCAATTCCGGACGGAAAACCGCTTCACACTTTTCCTGGAATTGCTTACGCGTGAGTTGCCGGCTCAGTTCTTCTTCAGGAACTTGTCGATGTTGGCCGGCGTAACCAGCTGGAAGGGCACGTAGACCTTGTGCTCGACCTTCTCGCCCTTGGCGAGCTTCAGCGCTGCGTCCAGAGCGCCGGCGCCCTGGCCGGCCGCATCCTGGAACACGGTGGCATCGAGGTCGCCGGCCTGCATGGCGGCAAGCGCGTCCTGCGTGGCGTCGACACCGCCGACGACGACCGTCTTCATGTCGATGTTGGCGGCCTTCATCGCCTGGATGGCGCCGATGGCGCTTTCGTCATTGTTGGCGATGACGCCGTCGAACGGCTTGCCGGTTGACAGCCAGTTGGTCATCAGGTTCTGCGCTTCGTCGCGGTTCCAGTTCGAAGTCTGCTTGTCGATGATCTTGATGAAGCTGCACTCCGGCGTGGCGATCACCTCTTCGATGTCCTTGGTGCGCTGCACGGCGGCCTGGTTGGAAAGCTCGCCCATGATGACATAGACATTGGCCTCCTTCTTGCCGGCCTCGGTGAACAGGCGGCAGACTTCCTTGGTCTCGAGCGTGCCGGAATCGGCCTCGTTCGACGCGACGAAGGCCTGGTTGTCCGGCAGCGTGTCGACATTGACCGGCTGGCGGTTGACATAGACCAACGGGATCTTGGCGGCTGCGGCGGCGTCCGACATCGCCTGCGTGGCCGAGGTATCGACCGGGTTGACGATGATGGCGTCGACGCCCGAGGCGGCGAAGTTCTTGATCTGGTCGAGCTGCTTGGCGACGTCGTTCTGCGCGTCCTCGACCTGCAGTTCCACGCCGCTCATGCCCTTGGCCTGCTCGATCATGCCGTTGCGCAGCACGGTGAGGAAGTTGTCGTCGAACTTGGCCATCGACACGCCGACCTTGGCGGCAAAAGCGGACGAACTCATCAGCGCCGCAAAGGCGACGCCCAAAATCAGTTTCTTCATTGTGTTTCTCCTCCACATTGGTGTCCGGCTGCACCGATCTACCCGGAATCCCCGATAGCCCGAGGAATCTCTCCCTGATGCCTTCCTGTTCCGTATGGCGTTTTGTCCAAGCGATGGAACGCCAGGCTCCCAGTTTGAAACAGATGTTCCGGAACGAAAGAACCAAAATACCAATCTGATGAAATATTTATTCCATTTTTTCGCGAGACGTCAAGAGCGATTCCTAAGTCGGAAAGCGGATTTTCGGTCGCCTCGCCGCAATTTCACGTCGAATCAAGGCCGGCAGCGGCACAGGCCGTGTCTGAAGGCAGACTCTGATAGATTCTATCATCGCCGGAGAGCCCGCGCCGAACGGGTCGGCGCGGCAACGCGTTAGATATTTTCCGGCAGATATATGTCGAAGGGCAGAAAGGTCTGGCCCGGCGCGTTGGCGGCGCCGGCCTCGATGGAATGCGCCATCAGGTCGACAAGCTCGCGGCACAAGGCGGCGAGCGGCGTCGAGATCACCATTGTCAGGATGTTGTCGGCGAGTGCCGCGCGCGATTCGGCGTTGATCTCGTTGCAGACGACCACCGGCATGCTTGCGGGCTTCGCAGCCCGCAGCGCCGAGACCGCGCCTTCCATGCCGCCGCCGGCGACATAGCAGCCGGCAAGATCCGGATACCGCACCAGGAGATCGATCATCGCATCGTGGGTGACCTGGTTGGCTTCCAGATTGACCAGCGTTTCCATCACCGTGAAGTCCGGCGCATGTTCGCGGAAGAAGGAGCGAAATCCGATCTCGCGCAGTTCATGGCCGTGGAAGCGATGACTGCCGACGAAAAGGGCGACCTTGCCGGGGTTCTTTGCCGCCCTGGCGATCATCCAGGCCGCGGTGCGACCGACCTTGCGATTGTCGAGGCCGACATATCCCTCACGGATGCCAGCGGCAAAGTCGGACAGCAGCGAGAAGACAGGTTGCCCCCTCGCTTTCAGCGACTCCACGACCGCCGTCAGCGTCGGATGGTCCGGACCGACAACGGCGATTGCTCTGGATTTCGCTGCCAGCTTGCGCATCTGGGCGGCGATCTCGTCGGCGGCTAGCGAGCTGGCGAAATCGATGGTGGCGACGCCGCGGAAGCGCTGCGATTGCGAGACCGCCATTTCTAGCTCCCTCGCGAAATCGCCGTAAAAAACATCATTGCCTCGCAGCAGCAGAAAGCCGAGGCGGAATTCCGGCAATTCCTGGCGCATGCGCCGCTTGATCAGCCCGGCGGCGTGGTAGCCGATGCCGGTCGCCGCCTCATAGACCCGGCGCGCGGTTTCCTCGCGCACCGGCAGCCGGTTGTTCAGCACCCTGTCGACAGTTGCGACGCTGACGCCGGAGATGCGCGCCAGATCGGTGATGGTTGGCCGTTTTGCCATGACTGTCCCGCATGAGTGCCTGCAACTGCTTACATCGTTCTGATGGAAAATGATAGAAACTATCTTTGTGATGTTGAGACTATCACCGCATGGCGCTATTTTGCGCTCGGACATAACCGCCTGTAATGGACATATCCGTCCTGACGGATGCTGTGGCCGACGGAGGCAGCCCCTATGGAAGCGACACTATCCACACCACCGTCCCGGCGCGACTACAGCCTGATCGGCCGCGATTCCAAGCTCGCCGTCGAGAACGGGCTGGCGGCGGCCGAGTGGTATCACACCGATATTCCGCGCAAGCAGATGAAGGAGCTGATGCAGCGCTCCGACGGGCCGGCGATCCGCGACACGATCATCTGGGTCGCCGCGATCCTGGTGTCGNGTATCACACCGATATTCCGCGCAAGCAGATGAAGGAGCTGATGCAGCGCTCCGACGGGCCGGCGATCCGCGACACCACGATCTGGCTGGCCGCGCTGATCCTGAGTGCCGCCGGCGGCGCCTGGTTCTGGGGCAGCTGGTGGTGCGTGCCGTTCTTCTTCGTCTATGGCGTGCTCTACGGCTCGTCCACCGACTCACGCTGGCACGAATGCGGCCACGGCACCGCCTTCCGCACGCAGTGGATGAACGACGCGGTTTACCAGATCGCCTGCTTCATGATCATGCGCAATCCGGTGACCTGGCGCTGGAGCCACACCCGCCACCACACCGACACCATCATCGTCGGCCGCGACCCGGAAATCTCGGTGATGCGCCCGCCGGACCTGTTGCGCGTCGCGCTTGCTTTCGTCGGCGTGATCGACGCCTGGAAGGCGATGTCGGACATGCTGCGCAACGCCGCCGGCAATATCAGCGCGGCGGAAAAGACTTTTATCCCCGAACAGGAGCAGCCTAAAGCCATTCGCATCGCCCGAATCTGGACGGCCATCTATGCCGTCACCATCGCGATCGCACTGTATTTCGGTTCATGGCTGCCGCTGATGCTGGTCGGGCTGCCCCGGCTCTACGGCGCCTGGCATCATGTCATGGTCGGCCTGCTGCAGCATGGCGGGCTCGCGGAAAATGTCGTCGACCACCGGCTGAACAGCCGCACCGTCTACATGAACCCGGTCAGCCGCTTCATCTACTGGAACATGAACTATCACGTCGAACACCACATGTTCCCGATGGTGCCCTATCATGCGCTGCCTAAACTGCATGCGCTGATCAAGCACGATCTGCCGGCGCCGACGCCGTCGATCCTGGCGGGCTATCGCGAGATGATCCCGGCCTTTTTGCGCCAGCTGCGCAACGAGGACTATTTCCTCAAGCGCGAACTGCCGCCGACGGCGCGGCCGTACCGCGAGGAACTCCACAAAGACGCCGTCGCCGCCGCGGCGGAATGATCGCGCGATTAAGCTTTTGTTTTGACGCAACTCCGAACGGAAAACCGCAACGCACTTTTCCTGGAATTGCTTTTGGGAGGAACACATGAGCGACTGGATCGAAGCCTGTGCTGCCGGCGACATCGACGAAGAAGATGTGATGCGCTTCGATCATGGCGGCCGCACCTTCGCCATCTATCGCAGCCCCGATGACGACTACTTCGCCACCGATGGCCTGTGCACGCACGAAAAGGTGCATCTGGCCGACGGGCTGGTGATGGATGACATCATCGAGTGCCCCAAGCACAATGGCCGCTTCAATTACAAGACGGGGGCGGCACGCGGCGCGCCGGTTTGCGTCAATCTCGCCACCTATCCGGTCAAGGTCGAGGCCGGCAAAGTGCTGATCCAGATCGGGTAGGACCATGCAGGCGGGAATGGTCATCATTGGCGCCGGCGAGTGCGGCGGGCGGGCAGCCCTTGCTCTGCGCGAACTGGGCTATGACGGGCCGGTGACGCTGGTGGGTGAGGAACCCCATCTGCCCTATGAGCGGCCGCCCCTGTCCAAGGACGCAATGACGAGCGACGCGGCCGAGATCAAGACGATCGCCAGCGACGAAATTCTGGCCGAGAAATCGATCCGGCATATCCATTCCGTTCAAGCGGTGGCGATCGACCGCCCGGCGCATATGGTGCGGCTGTCGGACGGTTCGGCCCTGCCCTACGACAAGCTGCTGCTGGCGACCGGCTCGACACCGCGCAAGCTGCCGATGCCGGGATTGGGGTCGCGCTGCGTCTACCTCCGCACCTTTGCCGACGCGCTGGCCATTCGCGCCCACCTCAGCCCGGCAAACCGCATCGCCATCATTGGTGGTGGCTTTATCGGCCTGGAGCTCGCCGCTTCGGCGCGCAAGGCAGGGGCTGCCGTCTCCGTCATTGAGGCGCAGCCGCGCATCCTCCTGCGCGGGGTGCCGGCGGAGATCGCTGAAATCATCCATCAGGCGCATGAGGCCGAAGGCGTGACCGTGCTCACCGGTCAGGGCATCGCTGATATCGCCGACGACGGCGCTGAGGTGCACATCATGCTCGCCGATGGGCAGGACATCGTCGCCGATCTCGCCGTCATCGGCATCGGCGCCGTGCCGGTGACCGGGCTTGCCGCGGAAGCGGGCCTGACCGTCGATAACGGCATCGCCGTCAATGGCGAACTCCAAACAATCGATCCCGACATCTTCGCCGCCGGCGATTGCTGCTCGTTTCCGCTCGCTGTCTATGCTGGCCGGCGGGTGCGGCTGGAAGCCTGGCGCAATGCGCAGGAACAGGGTGCGCTGGCCGCGAAGAACATGCTGGGCGCCCGCGAAGCGCATGCCGCGGTGCCATGGTTCTGGTCGGATCAGTATGGTTTGTCGCTGCAGGTCGCCGGCCTTTCGGACGAGGGCAAAAGCACGGTCCGCCGCGATCTCGGCGACGGTGCTTTTATTCTGTTTCATCTGGCCGAGGATGGCAGGCTGGTGGCGGCGAGCGGCCTCGGTACGGGCAATGCCGTGGCGCGCGACATCAGGCTGGCCGAGATGCTGATCGCCAAGCGGGCTAGGCCGGCGCCGGAGGCGTTGGGGTCGCCGGATGTGAAGCTGAAGTCGTTGCTGGCAGCGTGAAGGACTGACTTACCCTCCCCTTGTGGGGAGGGTCGCTGCGAAGCAGCGGGGCGGGGGTGCGGCACCGGCCTCCACCCGGACCTGCGGTCCGACCTCCCCACAAAGGGGGAGGTAGACGGCTGAGCTAAGCCCGCTAAAACAGCGCCTTCAGCTCGTCCAGCTTGTCGTTGACCAGCCAGCCGTAATAATTCTCCTCGGGCAGTTTGACCGCCTCACCCGCCGCGCGGCGCTTGTCGTTCTCGGCCTTCAGCGCATAGGCGCGCTGCTCGGGATTGCCGACATTGTAGAGCGTGGCGGTCAGCCCCGGATTGCCTGAGATGTCGAAGCCGGCAATGTTTTTGTAGGCGTCGATCGACTTCCTGATCGTCGCTGCGACGTAGGGCAATGTCAGGTCCGGATCCATGATGGTCTTGTAGACCCCATTGGGATCGCCGACATCGAGCTCGGGCAGCCCCGACACCTTGTGCACGAGATCGCTCATCTGCAGCGCGGTCAGCGGGTTGAGCTGGCCGAGGCCAAAGGTCTGGCCGGCATAGTAGGGCTGGAAGAAGGTTGCGCCGAAGCGGTCGTTGGGAAAGCTTGTGCCGCCGACGGTCTTGCCGCGGAAGGAGCGGTTCCACACCTGCTCGCGGCATTCCCACAGGTCGTAGCTGTCCGACATCGTGCACTTCTTGAATTCCGGCCGCTGCACGAAATCGGTGATGTCCTCGCCGTCATAGGCGAAGGACAGCTTGCTGGAGAGGTAGGAGATCGCCTTGACGTAGTAGGTCTGCAGCCGGTCGTAGGCATCGACATTGTAGGTGTGCTCGCCGACGATGGCGCCGACGATGTGCAAGGGGTTGATGCCGTAAGCGGCAGCCGCCTTCCTGATTTTGGCGCGCAATTCGGCGTCGTTCTGCAACAGAGCGTAGACCTTGCGGTATTTGGCCTGGAAGGTGGTGTTGGTGGCCTGGGTGCGGCGGCTGGAGGCGCCCGGTATGTCAGGCTGCACGACATTGCGGTTGCCCGCCGGCACCAATGTCGCCGCGTCAGCCGCGAACAGCGTCGCCGCCAGCGTCAAGCCGAGAATGAGCAGGATCAGTTTTTTCATGCGCCGCCGCCTAGAGAATTGCCGCGCAAATTAGGTAAAGCTCCCGGTCGAGTCGAGAGCGCCCTTGCAGCCAGCAAGACGAAAGGTGGCCGCATGATACCATCCGGCCACACACGATGATGTTTGCCGGAAACTGTTGCCTAAGCATCGGCCCAAAAATCGAAACCGATTTTTGGAAAGTCCGATGCGTCGATTCAATACTGTTAGAGCGACCTTTGCGCGTCCAAAGGACGCGCGGCGCTCTAATACCGGCGCCGGATGAACCGGCGCCCTCGTTTAAAGGATGAATCGCGACAAATCTGTGTTTCGCGAGAGGTCGCCGACATGCTTTTCCACATAGGCGGCATCGATGGCGACGCTGGTGCCGTTGCGGTCGGGCGCGTCGTAGGAGATCTCGTCCAGCACGCGCTCCATCACCGTCTGCAGGCGTCTCGCTCCGATGTTTTCGACGCTAGCGTTGAGGTCGACAGCGATGCCGGCCAGCGAATCGATGGCATCGTCGGTGAAGGTGAGGTCGACGCCTTCGGTCTTCATCAGCGCGATATACTGCTTGATGAGGCTGGCCTCGGTCTCGGTGAGGATGCGAATGAAATCGTCCTTCTCCAGCGCCCGCAACTCGACACGGATCGGCAGGCGGCCCTGCAATTCCGGCAACAGGTCGGACGGCTTGGAGACATGGAAGGCGCCCGAGGCGATGAACAGGATGTGGTCGGTCTTCAACGGTCCATATTTGGTCGCCACCGTCGTGCCTTCGATCAGCGGCAGCAGGTCGCGCTGCACGCCTTCGCGTGAAACGCCGGCGCCCATGCCACCTTCGCGCGAGGCGATCTTGTCGATCTCGTCGAGGAAGACGATGCCGTCATTTTCGGTCGCGTCGAGCGCCCGGCGCACCACCTCGTCCTGGTCGAGCAGCTTGTCGGACTCGTCGTTGACCAGCAGCGCGTAGGATTCCTTGACCGTCGTCTTGCGCGCCTTGGTCTTCTTGCCACCCATCGCCTTCGACAGCATGTCGTTGATGTTGAGCACGCCGATATTAGCGCCCGGCATGCCGGGGATCTCGAAGCCGGGCATGCCGCCGGTGCCGGTGTCGGCAACCTCGATCTCGATCTCCTTGTCGTCGAGCTCGCCGTCGCGCAGCTTCTTGCGGAAGGAATCGCGGGTCGCCGGGCTCGCCGTCTTGCCGACCAGGGCTTCCAGCACGCGCTCCTCGGCATTGAGGTGCGCGCGCGCCTTCACGTCCTCGCGCATCTTCTCGCGCACCAGGCTGATGGCGATCTCGACCAGGTCGCGGATGATCTGCTCGACATCGCGGCCGACATAGCCGACTTCGGTGAACTTGGTGGCCTCGACCTTGACGAAGGGCGCACCGGCGAGTCGCGCCAGGCGGCGCGAGATCTCGGTCTTGCCGACGCCGGTCGGGCCGATCATCAGGATGTTCTTCGGCATCACCTCTTCGCGCATCTGGCCTTCCAGCTGCTGGCGGCGCCAGCGGTTGCGCAAGGCAATGGCCACGGCGCGCTTGGCGTCCTTCTGGCCGATGATGAAGCGGTCGAGTTCCGAAACGATTTCACGGGGAGAGAAGGTGGTCATATCACTGAATTCCACTTTGCCACTGCTTGATGGACTCGAACGGATGCAGCAGCATGATCACGTTGAGCGTCAGATTGTCCCGGATGAGGTAGCCGACACCCAGTTCGAAGATGAGGGCGAGGCCGACGACCACCCATATAGGTAGCTTTCTGGCCATCACAAACCCCAGCACCATGGCCAGCGTGTCGGACACCGAATTGATGATGCTATCGCCATAGTAATCCAGCGAAATGGTGCCGGCGCGGTAGCGCTCGATGATGAACGGGCTGTTTTCCAGGAGTTCCCAGCCGCTCTCGATGACGACGGCGAAAGCCAGGCGCAGACCGATTGGCGAGCGCGGGAACAGGAACCAGGCCAAGGCGTAGAACAGGAAGCCGTGGATGATGTGCGAGAAGGTGTACCAGTCGGAAATATGCTGGGAATTCTCCGAACTGTTCACCACACCGTGCCAGAGTTTGACGTAACCGCAGGTGCAGATCGGCGTGCGGCCCATGCCGTAAAGCGCACCGGCCTGGAAGATGAGCAGAGCGAGCACGAGCAGAAGCCCCATGCGCCAGCTGTCTTCGTAGGCCGAGTAATTTTTGGCAGTGCCCGGTGTCGCCATCAACTCATTCCCCTTCTTCCACGTCGCTCTCTTTGCCATCGACAGCCATCAGCACGGCGTCGCCATATCTAGAGTGCCTGCGATCAATGACGCGGAATCCGGCCTTTTCATAGGCGCGGATGGCACGGCCATTGCCGGGATGCGGATCGATTATGACGCGCGGCGCGCCTTCCTCGAACAGTTGCTCGACGAATTGCCTGACGATCGCCGAGCCATGACCTTTGCCAACCAGGTCAGGCACGCCGATCGACAGGTCGATGCCGAGCGTGCCGAACGGCTGGTCGGCATAGGGATGGTCCTCTTCCAGATGCGGATCGTAGCTCTGCAGATAGGCGATCGGCCTGCCGTCGAGCTCGACGATCAGCGGCTCTACAGAAATAGAGTCAATGTGCTCCCGGATTTCGGCGATTTCCGTCTCCGGATCGTCCCACCATTCGGCGACATGCGGCTCGGCCAGCCAGCCGGCGATCATCGGCAGGTCTTTTTCGGTAACCGGTCGAAAATCATAGAGCACCGGCGGGTTAGCCGGCATCGAGCGTTTCGACAACGAAGTTGTTGTTGGTGTAGACGCAAATGTCGGAGGCGATCTGCATCGCCTTGCGGGCGATCTCCTCGGCATCCTTGTCGCTGTCCATCAGCGCGCGGGCAGCGGCCAGCGCATAGTTGCCGCCGGAACCGATGGCCATGACGCCGAATTCGGGCTCCAGCACGTCGCCGGTGCCGGTGAGCGCCAGCGAAACCGACTTGTCGGCCACCAGCATCATTGCTTCCAGCCGGCGCAGATAACGGTCGGTGCGCCAGTCCTTGGCGAGCTCGACGCAGGCGCGCGTCAACTGGTCGGGATATTGTTCGAGCTTGGCTTCCAGCCGCTCCAGAAGGGTGAAAGCATCCGCCGTGGCGCCGGCGAAACCCGCAATGACATTGCCGCCTTTGCCGATGCGGCGCACCTTTTTGGCGTTGCCTTTCATGATGGTCTGGCCAAGGCTGACCTGGCCGTCGCCGGCGATCACCACCTTGTTGCCCTTGCGCACCGTCACGATGGTCGTGGCGTGCATGCTCAGTTCATTCGACATTTTTAGCTCCGATTCGCGCGATCCCGATAAGGCGATTGGCGCGCGGTACGAGTGATTTCGATCGGCCATATGTATGCATGGGGCGGGTGATTGCAAACGGCGTCCGCCATGGCCGGTGGCTGTCCGCATCGCAACTGGCAATCGCCGGATCATGCTGCTAGAAGGCTTTCGTTTTCAAGCAAATGACAGCTTGGAACCCCGTCTTGAGTTTCGAACCCCTCAGCCAAGGACAAGGTCATGGCGTCCCGTTCCGCCGAAGTCAGCCGCAAGACCAAGGAAACCGAGATCAGTGTCTCGGTCCATGTCGACGGCACCGGAAAATCCGACATGTCGAGCGGCGTCGGCTTCTTCGACCATATGCTGGACCAGCTGTCGCGCCACTCGCTGATCGACATGACGGTGAAGGCGAAGGGCGACCTGCACATTGACGACCACCACACGGTCGAGGACACCGGCATTGCGATCGGCCAGGCGCTGGCCAAGGCGCTGGGCGAGCGGCGCGGCATCATGCGCTATGCCTCTGTCGACCTTGCCATGGACGAGACGCTGACGCGGGCCGCGATCGACGTGTCGGGCCGTCCGTTCCTGGTCTGGAATGTCGCCTTCTCGTCGCCCAAGATCGGCACGTTCGACACCGAACTGGTGCGTGAATTCTTCCAGGCGCTGGCGCAGAATGCCGGCATCACGCTGCATGTCACCAACCATTACGGCGCCAACAATCACCATATTGCCGAGACCTGCTTCAAGGCGGTGGCGCGCGCGCTGCGTTTCGCACTGGAGCGCGACCCGCGCCAGCCGGAAGCGGTTCCCTCCACCAAGGGATCTCTGAAAGGGTAGGCTGATGGCCATCTATGTCGTGATGGAACCGCCAGGCCGCACCGAGGCGGCCGACGCACCCATTTTTGTCCGCGACGGTTTTTCCTGGCTGGCTTTCCTGGTGGCGCCGCTGTGGCTCGCCTGGCACCGGCTTTGGATCGAGGCCGCGCTCGCCTTCGTCGCCATGGGGCTTATCTCGGTGCTCGGCCAATGGCTGGGACTGGACTGGGCCGGCTCCGCACTGTCTTTACTGGTCTTGCTCTATATCGGGCTGGAAGGCCAAGGGTTGCGGCTCGCAGCCCTTCGCCGCCGCGGCTGGCATGAATGGGGCGTCATCGAAGCCGACAATCCTGACGATGCCGACATTCGCCTGACGCTGGATGCCGAGGCGCTTGCCGATGAGCCGGCGCCGCTGCCGCGCATCGTGCCGGACGCCAGCCTGGCCCGGCCGGCTCAGATCGGGCTGACGCTGGGCCTGAGCCATACGCCGGGAAAAGCCTGAGATGCGGGTCGCCATCATCGATTACGGGTCGGGCAATCTGCGCTCGGCCACCAAGGCCTTCGAGCGCGCCGCGCATGAAGCCGGCATTGCCGCTGCCATCGAGCTGACCGCCGATGCCGAGCGTGTGCGCAGCGCCGACCGCATCGTTTTGCCCGGCGTCGGCGCCTATGCCGATTGCGCGGCGGGCCTGCGCGGCGTCGCCGGCATGTGGGAAGCGGTGGAAGAGGTAGCGATCGCCAAGGCGCGGCCGTTCCTCGGCATCTGCGTCGGCATGCAGCTGATGTCGGAGCGCGGCCTGGAAAAGACCGTGACCAAGGGCTTCGGCTGGATTGCCGGCGACGTCAAGGAGATCACGCCCGCCGATCCGGCGCTGAAGATCCCGCAAATCGGCTGGAACACCATCGATCTGGAGCGCAAGCATCCGCTGTTTTCCGGCATTGCAACCGGACCCAAGGGTCTGCACGCCTATTTCGTTCATTCCTATCATCTCGACGCGACAAGGCCGGACGAGGTGCTGGCCGTCGCCGATTATGGCGGCCCGGTAACGGCGGCGGTCGCGCGCGGCAACCTTGCCGGCACGCAATTCCATCCGGAAAAGAGCCAGGCGCTCGGCCTGGCACTGATCACCAATTTCCTGCGCTGGAGGCCTTGAGATGAGCAAGAAGGGCTACTGGATGGCGATGGTCGATGTGACCGATCCGGAAAACTATCCAAAATACATCGCCGCAAACAAAGCGGCGTTCGACAAATACGGCGCGAAATTCCTGACGCGAGGCGGTCAGTCGTCAAGCCCGGAAGGGCCATCCGGCAATCGCCATGTGATCGTCGAGTTCGAAAGCTACGAGATCGCGCTGGCTTGCTTCCATTCCCCCGAATACCAGGCAGCGCTGAAATTCCGGCGCGCTTATTCGACCTCGCATTTCGCCATTGTGGAAGGGGTCTGAACGGTGATCCTGTTTCCCGCCATCGACCTCAAGGACGGCAAGTGCGTGCGGCTGAAGCACGGCGATATGGCGACCGCGACCGTCTACAATGACGATCCGGCGGCCCAGGCCAAGGCCTTCGAGGACCAGGGTTTTGATTGGCTGCACGTCGTCGACCTCAATGGCGCGTTCAAAGGCCAAAGCGTCAACAGCGCGGCGGTCGGCGCCATCCTCAAGGCGACGAAAAACCCGGTGCAGCTCGGCGGCGGCATCCGCACGCTGGCGCAGATCGAGGACTGGCTCGACCGCGGGCTGGCCCGGGTCATCCTCGGCACGGTGGCGGTGCGCGATCCCGACCTGGTCCGGGAAGCCTGCAAGGAATTTCCTGGAAAGATCGCCGTGGGCATCGACGCCAAGGGCGGCAAGGTGGCGGTCGAAGGCTGGGCCGAGGCCTCCAGCCTCGGCGTCATCGAACTGGCGCAGAAATTCGAAGGCGCCGGCGTTGCCGCCATCATCTACACCGATATCGACCGCGACGGCGTTCTGACCGGCATCAACTGGGCTGCCACGATCGATCTCGCCGACGCGGTGTCGATCCCGGTCATCGCCTCGGGCGGGCTGGCCTCGATCGCCGACATCGTGCGCATGACCATGCCCGACGCAAAGAAACTCGAAGGCGCCATCTCCGGCCGCGCGCTCTATGACGGGCGCATCGATCCGGCCGAGGCGCTTGCGGTGCTGCAGGGCAAGGCTATGGAGGCCCGATCTTGAAGATCTCCATCATCCTGGCCTCCTATGACAGCGGCCACTATCACGGCGGCATGGGCCGAGGCCCGGATGCACTCGTCGCCGGCGGGCTGGTCGACGCGCTGACGCTCTCCGGGCATGACGTCGTCGTCACCGATATCGGCAGGGTTGGCGACGAACAGCAGCGCGAGATCGCCACCGGCTTTGCCGTGTGCGGCGCCGTCTCCGGCGAGGTCCGCATCGCCATAGACCGCGGCCGGCTTCCCATCGTGCTGGCCGGCAATTGTCTGACATCGGCCGGTGCGGTTGCCGGCGAGGATGCCGATGCGATCATCTGGGCCGACCAGCATGGCGATCTCAACACGCCGGAGACGTCCATCTTCGGCTTTCTCGACGGCATGGCGCTGGCCACGGTTCTCGGCCTGTGCTGGAAGCCGATGGCCTCGGCCATCCCCGGCTTCAAGCCGATCGATCCGGCGCGCTGCGTGCTGGTCAACGCGCGCGATCTCGATCCGGCCGAAACAGAGCTGTTGAAGACGTTGCCGGTCATCCGCACCGAATGCCCGGACTGGGCGACGGCGAGCGGCAGGCTGAAGGCGCCGGATGCGAAGCGGGTGCACCTGCATCTCGATCTCGACGTGCACGACCCCGGGGCGCTGCAGGTCAACCGCTACACCACGCCCGGCGGCCCGGAGCCGAAACAGCTGCGTCAGGCTGTCTGCGGCATGGCCGGCCTGCTGCCGATTTCCGGCATCACCATTTCCGCCTACGATCCGGCGTTCGATGCGCAGGCCGAGGTTCCGCCGCTGGTCGGCGAACTGCTCAGCGAGTTGCTGGCGACGATGGAGAAGGGCTGATGCTGAAGGCCCGAGTCATCCCTTGCCTCGACGTCAAGAACGGCCGCGTCGTCAAGGGCGTCAATTTCGTCGACCTCATCGATGCCGGTGATCCGGTCGAGGCGGCCAAAGCCTATGACGCGGCCGGCGCTGACGAGCTTTGCTTTCTCGATATCACCGCGTCGTCCGACAACCGTGAAACCATCTTCGACGTCGTCGCCCGCACCGCCGAACAATGCTTCATGCCGCTGACCGTCGGCGGCGGCGTGCGCCAGGTGGCCGATATCCGCAAACTGTTGCTGGCCGGCGCCGACAAGGTGTCGATCAACACTGCGGCGGTGAAGAACCCCGATTTCGTCGCGGAAGCCGCCGACAAGTTCGGCAACCAGTGTATTGTCGTGGCCATCGACGCCAAGAAGGTGTCGGCGCCGAAAGAGCCCGGCCGCTGGGAGATCTTCACCCATGGCGGCCGTGAAAAGACCGGCATCGATGCGGTCGAGTTCGCGCGAAAAATGGTTGATCGCGGCGCTGGCGAGATTCTTTTGACCTCGATGGACCGTGACGGCACCAAGGCCGGCTACGACATTGCGCTGACCCGCGCGATAGCCGATGCGGTTCGCGTGCCAGTCATCGCGTCGGGCGGCGTCGGCACGCTCGACCATCTGGTCGAGGGCATTCGCGACGGCCATGCCGGCGCCGTGCTCGCCGCCTCGATCTTCCATTTCGGCACTTACACGATTACGGAAGCCAAGGCGCATATGGCCGAGGCCGGGCTGCCGATGCGCCTGGACTATCCGGTTCAATCCACTCCACAAAGGCTGTAGGCTGCGCCATGGCTGAATTTTCGCTGTCCGATCTGGAAACGATCATTGGCGAACGCGCCCGTTCCGGCGACCCGGACTCGTGGACGGCAAAACTGTTCGCCAAAGGCATCGACAAGGCGGCGCAGAAGCTTGGTGAAGAGGCAGTCGAGACCGTCATTGCCGCCGTCAAGGGCGACAAAAATGCCCTCGTTTCCGAAAGTGCCGATCTCATATATCATTGGCTCGTCGTGCTTGGCATGGCCGGCGTTTCGCTGGGCGAGGTGCTGAAGGAGCTTGAGGGCCGTACCGGCCGTTCGGGCGTCACTGAAAAGGCATCCCGGCCGAAAGGCTGACCGCGAGAGCCGGATGATTTCGGGCCGAGGCCTTAAATCTGAATCCGTCTCTAAATTGATAGAGGGAGCATGATGTCGCCCGAAAACCGCTTCACACTTTTCGGCCTCATGCTCTAGAGGGCAGGAAACTCGATGGACCAGCTCGCTCCGACCGAGAAATATTCCCCCTATCGTTTCTTCTCGGCCGAGCAATGGTCGAACTTCCGCGCCGACACGCCGATGACGCTGGGCGAAGACGAGATCAACCGTCTGCGCTCACTGAACGATCCGGTCGACCTGGAAGAAGTCAAGCGCATCTATCTGTCGCTCTCGCGGCTGCTTTCGGCGCATGTCGAGGCCAGCCAGTTGCTGTTTCGCCAGCGCCAGGCCTTCTTCAACGCGCTGGATGTGGTCAAGACACCGTTCATCATCGGCATTGCCGGTTCGGTTGCGGTCGGCAAATCGACCACGGCGCGCGTGCTGAAGGAGCTTCTGGCGCGCTGGCCGTCGAGCCCCAAGGTCGATCTCATCACCACCGACGGTTTTCTCTTACCCAACAAGGTGTTGCGACGCGACAATCTGATGGAGCGCAAGGGCTTTCCCGACAGCTACGATGTCGGTGCGCTGCTGCGTTTCCTCTCGGGCATCAAGTCGGCGCAGCGCAATGTCCGCGCGCCCGTCTATTCGCATTTGACCTATGACGTCATTCCCGGCGAGTTCGTCACCATCGACCGGCCCGACATTCTGATCTTCGAAGGCATCAACGTTCTGCAGCCCGGCAAATTGCCGAAGGACGGCAAGATAGTGCCGTTCCTGTCGGATTTCTTCGATTTCGCAATTTATATCGACGCCGACGAAAAGCTGATCCACCAATGGTACATCGCCCGCTTCATGCGGCTGCGCGAGACGGCCTTCCGCAATCCGGACTCCTTCTTCCACCGCTATTCGCAGCTTTCGGAAGACGCCGCGCGCGCCATTGCGGAAGGCTTGTGGGCCAACATCAACCTGAAAAACCTGCGCGAGAACATCGTGCCGACACGGGCGCGCGCCGACCTCATCCTGCGCAAGGGCGCCAATCATTTGGTCGAGGAAGTGGCGCTCAGGAAACTGTGACCGCCGCCTCCGGGCTGGTCGCGATATCGGCCGATTGCGTATCCTGCGCCGGTCGCCGGACATAGCGCCGGTCGGCCGGGACGAGTTTGCGCGCCGCGACATAGACAATCACCGAGACAGCAGCTGCGGCATAGCCGTCGATTGCATAGTGCCACGCCAGATAAACCGAGCTGACGGCAACAAAGGCCACATAGACAAACGCTACAGCGCCGAGACGGCGATTGTACTCCCATGCAAAAAGTGCGTTGAGCATCGCCAAGCCGACATGCACGCTGGGAAAGGCCGAAATGCCTGACGCGAAACCGGTCTGCCTGGCCTCATGAAGCCTCCACAAATATTGCTGGTAGGAAACAGCGGAATTGGAGGATTCGGCGCCGCGGGCCAAGAATGCGAGCTGTTCGCCAAACCGCGCCGTGTCGCCCGTGACCATCCCGTAAAACGCCGGACCAGCCGACAGGAACAGTCCAGCCAATATGTTGCCGACGACGATCCAAACCACCATGAAGCAGATGACATAGCGCGTTCGAACCGACGCCGTCCGGGGCGATGTCGCGACGAAGAACAAGGCGCCAAAATTGAGGACAAACCAGAATACGTTGTAATTCCACTCGATGGCAGCCCGCACGAAATCGTTTTTGGCCACCAGATAGAGCCAGCGCCACGGATCGGCGCCGAAATGCAGGAACGCATCGATGTCGGCATGCAGCACGTCAAATGGAAAGCCGTCCTGCCAGACCGGCATTCCGTTCTTCACCGAGGTGAATGTGCCTTGAAAGATCATGAGCGCCATGAGGAGGCATAGACCCGAGAGCGAATATGCCAGCCGCGATGTCGAGAACACATATTTCGCCGCCAGACGGCGCCTGATGTCGGTGCGATGTATAAGCAGGCTTATGTCAACAATAATGGCGAAGGTCGGCAGCATCAGGCCGTTCAACAATATCCACCGCCCGAAATATATCGAATACGCGCTGCGGTCGGCCGCGCCTATTGCATACAGAAAAACCAGTCCGGCCAATGTGTAGACGACGATGAACAGATAAACGCCTGAATCCCGGCGAATCAGCGGGATCGCTTGTTTGATGACTGCCCACAACTGACGGAAAACCACACTGCTCTTTGTCATTGTCCCGAGCCGACGTTGCAATGCCCGGGCACTTTATAAGGAAAATCTGTAGAATCGGTTAGTGCTGTGCGAGGACGCGCTCGCTCAAGAAAGCGTCGTCATTCGCCAGCCCCAATTTGCCACAGCCCCACCAGATGGCGAGCGCCGCGGCAATGCCGACAATTCCGTCCACGGCATAGTGCCACCCGAGGTGAATCGAGCCGAAGAACAACAAGACGCCAAAGGCCAGCATGGCGTGACCGAACCTGCGATCAATTGAGTACGCGACAGCCACAAACAGCGCCGCCTGCGCGTTGTGCATGCTGGGCATGGCCGAAATGCCACCGGGCAAATCGACACGGCCAGTATAGACCTCCCAAAGAAAATCCTGTGTCAAGGATGACGACAGCGGATAGATCGAGGCAACCTCGTCGAGATAGCGCATCAGATCGGCATATGGCGAGGGTGCGCCCGGCACCATTTCCGCAAAGTAACAAGGTCCTGCCGAGGAGAACAACGTTGCTATGACCAGGCCGATCAGGATCCACGAAATGACCGTCGCCCGCCAGTAGCGAAGGCGGATCCGCTCAGGCACGCGCGGACTGACAAGCAACCCCACCCAGAACAAGAACACCAGCAGCATCCACAGAGTGTACACTATGTCCAACAGGCGAGTTACCCAAGGCATGCCGACGACCGGCTGAATGATTTGCCACGCCTGATTCCCACCCAGGAGATTTGCATCCCAGTGGGAGAAAGTTTCGTCCCACTGGAAGGGGGCGACAATCGGAATCATCATTTTGTTGTAGAGGAATGCCGCCATGAAGAGAGCCAACACGACGCTAGCGCAGAAACCCCGCGCAAGGGTATTCGACATGCCTCCGAGGGAAGCGACCGCGATGCTGACTGGTGACCCATGGCGACCCTGAACGAGCGCGCAGGAACCAACCACGGCAACAAGGATAGAGCCCAGCAAAGGCAAAAAGCGCACAATTCGACCGGTATATTCAACAATATGGGGCAGGATCGAATCGCCCCTGATTGTCGCGATGAGAAAGGTCAACACGACAAATGCGAAGATCATTGCGCTGCGGCGGCCCTCACGCGCGAGCCATGCGGGAAACCGGTCCACATGCGAAGGACTTTGCACGATTTCAGAGGAAGCCATAGGAACGGCCCCAATCTTTTTGAGAACATTCCTTTGTGTCGCACCTATACTTTAACAAACAGTAAGTCGAAGAATACCTCTACTGCTCCAGGGTACGGTTGACCCGCCGCAGCGTCAGATTGATCCGGCCGCCATTTTTCAGCAGCGCCGAGGTCGACGGATAGATGCGGCCGACGCCGTGGAAGCAGAGCCGGCCTTCGCCGCCGAGCACGACGACGTCGCCGCTTTTCAGGCGGAACGATTTGGTACCGCCGTCGCGTGTGGCCCCCCTGCCCGTCACTTGGCCGACCCGGAACAGGCAATCGTCGCCAAGTGACACCGAGACCACTGGGGCCGAGAAATCGGCTTCGTCGCGATCCTGGTGCAGACCCATTTTGGCGTCCTGCGTATAGAAATTGAGGTTGTGTGCGTCAAGTTCTGCAAAATGGGGCAGCCATGATGCTGGTCATGCGGCTTGGCGCAGAGCGAGCTTCTTGTGCTCGCGCAGGTCGTCCATGTTGATGTATCGGTTGGCCTCCATCCAGTTTTCATTGGTCTCGACGGCCAACGCCCTGACCAGGCGCAGGCAGCTTTCGGTGTTGGGGAAGATGCGCACGACATAGGTGCGCCGGCGGATTTCCTCGTTGAGCCGTTCAAGCATGTTGGTGGACTTGAGGTGCTTGTGATGCTGACGCGGCAGCCGGAAGAAAGTCAGCGTCTGTTCTATGGCTTCTTCCGCCC
>NZ_AYWB01000027.1:0-106992 GCF_000503035.1 Mesorhizobium sp. LSHC412B00
CAATCGTCTCGGCCCAGCCGTCATCAACAAGCGATTCGTGTGTCATCGCAGTGTAGAATCACACCCGATTCCGCAGGGCAATACCTATCTTAGCGCCTATGCCCACAAGGGGGAGGGTAAGATGCGTCACCTCCGCTTCACCAGCCTGGCATGCCGTCGCCAGTACCACCACGCCAGCACGCGCTTGCTGAAACTGCGTTTCATCGCGGTCATGGTCATACCCCCAGCAGAACGCGGCGCTGGCCGGTGAGGTCGCCGGGCGCGAGGTCGGTTTTCACCGTCGCCGCCGTGCCCTGGCGCTGTTCGAGTTCAGCCCGCAGGGCGGCCTCGCGCGCCTGCACGTCCTTGTCTTCAATGGTCGGGGTCGGTGGCAGCGGCTTCAGCGCCGGCGGCTTTTGAAAGAGACACATGGTTCCAGCCTTCTCTTGTCCAGTCGTAGAGGAAAAAATCTTCGCCGTTCCTGCCATAGCCCGGCAGCCGGCAGCGTTGGGTGGCGCCGAGCCGGCCGAGCCAGCGCAGAGCCAGTTCGTTGGCGGCGAGCGCCCGCGCCTCGACCCGCCAGGCGCCCCGCGCCGCGACCTGCGGCCCGAGCACGGCGTGGAAGTGCGCAGTGATGCCGGGCACGCATCGCCTCATGCGGCGCGTACCCCAGCTCCAGGCGATCCACAACCCGCTACGCTGTTCGGCAGCGCCAAAGCCGGCCTCCGGATTGCCGTCGAGCTCGGCGACATAGGCAAACCCTTGCAGCGCGGTGAGCGCCAGCAGCGCCGGCGACCAATGGAAGTCGGTCTCGGCACGGTCCTCGGGACGCAGATTTGCGGCGATGTAGGAGAGATCGCGCAGCGTGGCGGCGATGATGCGGAGGGTCATGGATGGACCTTCGTCAGCCAGAAGCGAAGCCATCGTCAGTGAAGGAAGCGAGACGCCCCCCCATCCTTCGTCATCCTATGGCGAAGCAAGGAGCGAAGCGACGCGGCGCAGACCCCTGGAGCTGCTCCGCAGCCAAGGGATTCATGCCGTGACCCGCGAGCGGTGCAGCGGTGCAGAATTCTGAGGCGCCGCGTTCTCTCACAATCGTCGCAGCATCCGCACCGGCTATCGCGCAAACAAAAACCCGCCTGATGGCGGGTCACTGGCGCAAATCAGCACCATGGATAGAAGTATACCATTGCTGCCCTCACCCGTCAACGGATTTAAGAATAAAATCCTACTTCCCGTTGACAGGAGGCATCCCCCTGGTGAATGCTCAGTCCTTGTTCGGTTTCGCCGCCATCCGGCTGTCGATCTCGCTCAACTTGGCCAGGATGCCTTCCTGCGCGCGCGCCATCTGCTGCTGAACGCGGATGAGTTTGAATGCGAGCCAGATGCTCACCCAGAGCTGCGCCACCAGATAAACCAGCAATGGCAGGTAGGAAATAATGTATGCGAGAATGCTGGTTTCCGCTTCCATGATGATGCCTCAGGTTGCTGATGCCGAACGCATCGTAAGGTGATTCCGCAAAAACCGATGATTGGCGAGCCCCGGTGAACAGTACAGAGGCTCTCGCCTCACTCGCCTCCCCCGCAGCCAGTTCCGATGCAAGTCAAGCCGTATTCTTTCATCAGCCGGCGGGTGACCAAATCCCTGATCCGCTCCTCCTGCGCGTCACTCAGCCCTCCGTGGGACACTCGATAGCGTAGCCGGCAGCGACGTCCGGGTTACCCTGATCGCGTGCCTTGCTTAGAACGCAGGAGAATGCCTTCCATTCTTTCTTTGAAAGGGTGATTGCCGACGCGGGCACGGCGTAGACAAGGCCAAGGGAAAGGCTCGCGAGCAGGACTGAACGTGCCTTCCACAAACTCCCAGATTGCTCCCTCACTCGCCGTCCCCGCAGCCGGTTCCGATGCATTTCAAACCGCTCTCACTCATCAAGCGGCCAATAGCCAGGTCCGGCGTCGGGCACTCATCTATGACAAAGTTTGCTGCCACCTCTGGATTACCCATAGTGCGCGCTTTTTTCAATCCTATCCCATATCCTTCCCAGCGATGTCAGCGCTTGCTACAACCTGGATGGCGCTATAGCTTGCAACATACAATTTAAGAGAGCACCCTTGCGATCACTCATTCTCGCCCCAGTTGTCGCTCCAAGAGCCAACGTCATGAGAGCATTTGGCTTCGCCTTCGGCCTCCTGGCGCTGTCGACGCCGATGGCCGTTGCCAAGGAGCCTATCAAATGGATCGAGTCGTTAAGCGGCGGAAGCAAGATCGAGATCCCCGAATTCTTTGAAGATGGCGATGGTTGGTTGCTTGGTGGGTTCGCCGAAAACTACGGCTCGGTGTTCCGTCCGGCATCGTATCCGGACGCAGAGCTTCGTCAGTACCGAGCCCTTGAAAAAAAGATGACTCCGTTTGAGTACCTTAAACAGGCAATCGTCGGTGATGACAGCATCGTAACGTATAAGATTGACAGGCCATCGCTCGCAGTGATTTCCGGGACCTCGCCCGATGGCGAATTCATTTTCTACGGCATGTGTCAGAAACACCGTACCGTCACCTGCTTCGATATGCATTGGAACAAGAAGGATCAGGCGCTGTTTCAGCCAATTGCCGAGCGCATTGCTCGGTCATTCCGCAAAAATCGGTGACCTGTACCGTCCTAGGAGGCAAATTGCGATCACTCATTTTCGCTGCGATGGCGGTGTTTGCGTTGCCATTTGGCGCGGCTCAGTCGGACGACGTGGATAAGACGGACACTCTGTGGCAAAGCTGCCCAAAGGGCGTGCTCTTCAAGGAACTCGAGTCGGGGATTGTCGTGACCGTCATCCGACAAGGTTCCGGTAAAGCCGCCTTCACGGCGGATAAGAAGCTTTTGCAGCCGGCCACGGCGGCGGAGCTGGTGACGAAAGAGGGCGACCACGGATTTATCAGTGGTCCGATGCCTTCCTATATGTTTGCGGTAGGTCCGGATACAGTCAAGAACTTCAATTGGAGGCCCGCTGAAACTTACCCAGATGCATTCTATACCGTTCGGGACGATGAAGGCGTCGAACCACTACTAAATTTTGTTGACGTTGGCTGCGCGCCGTAGCTGAACGGATGATGATTATTTTCACGATAAAGGACACCGCCTAATAAAGAGGTGACCCTTTCTGAGCGGCACCGATATCGATCTATTTTACGGCCAAGCTGAATAGTAGTCCTCTGGTAGATTGATACCAAATTTTCCCGGAAGGAACCGCAGCAAATCGGGAGGCGTACCATGCAAATGAAGACCACGCTTCATTTTTAATTTCAGTAACCACTTAAGACCAGATTCGTCTGCATAATCTGGATTACCATAGCTAAGATTATCATCAACCGATGACGGCTCGCCTGATGCACGCTGCATTAGGTATCCGTCAACTATCCTCGATGCTTTAGGAAAACGTGGGTCGCCGATGGGTACTTGATCGATGTCGGATCGATTATGCTTAGACCGGAGGTCGGACCATTAACGTCTGAGAATTGATCCTTGCTGTTTACTACGCTTTCAATGCTGTAGCCCCAATGCTGGGAAGCCAGCCGATTTAGAACCGCGTCGATAACTGCTTTAGCCTCGATTTCGTCGCTCTTAGGATAGTATTCCGCCGCAACTGTTTTCTTTAATCGAAGAATGTCTGCCGGAGATAGATCGATTGACTTCGCGAATTTTTCATTTGATGGACGCTCGGAACCGGCATCGTCAAACCCATCCGCTTGTGCCGGAATAGGGTGTCATGTTGATTATGGCTGCCCGCGCGTTTTGAGAAGCGATGTCGAGATCGGCATGGGTGCCGATGAGACTTGCCGCATCCGCGGTGCGCGCCTTGCGAACAACATCGTCATAGGAACCAGGCGAAAGCTCGGCAAGCAACGTATCGATCGGAAGATCGTCCTGAAATGCCCGCCTTATCCGTTCATTCGACGTGAGTCGGCGAACGCGGTCACCTTTTTCGGTTGACTCGTCAGAACTGTCCGTTCCGGCAACAGAGTCGGTGATGATATCATCCATCCCCTGCTCCGGCTGATTGCTTTCCTGAGTGGTAAACGCTGTCGGCACGAGCAGATTGAGGGCCCTTTTCGGGTTCTGAGTTATCAGAGCCTCAATCCGTGTCTTTGCCGTGCTATCCCGCCACGCGGCTTCGGCCTGCAACTTGCCCTGCGGGTCGAGGCCCATCTTGTCGAGAACATCGAGGCCGCGCCGGCGAGCGGCGTTAAAAGCCACAGTGTCGTTGGGATTGCTTTGAGCGATGGCGTCAAGCTCGGCGCGCTGGACCCCGGACCATTGGTTCTGTTCATAATCCTTGCGCCGCTGGAGCTGCCGCTGCGCCATGCGCACCGCGCCTGCCATGCGCATTGCCTCCTTCTGCTTGGCAAAGTTGGCGCGTTGGCTTGCGGGCATGCTCGGCAAGACCTCGCCGAACATCTTGTCGAACAGACCGGGCTTCACCGCTCGGCCGTCATACGGGTCCAGCTGGCCGTACATGGCCTCGTGCATGCCCGCGCCGTCGGCCGGCGCCTTCGCCGCCACCTCGTCTTCGGCCAACGCGATCCGGCCGTTGAATTGGCGGCGTGCGATCTCGGCGTCGAAGGCCTCCTGTCGCTCTGTCATCTTCCGGTAGTGCTCGGCCAGTGCGGAAAGCTCGTCGCCAAAACCCTGCATGGCGCCGCCGATGGGCGACCCTTGCGGATACTGCACTGCGTTCCCCGTATCGAGCCGTCGCCGACCAACGGAGAGTGGGATGATGTGTACCATTGTTGGCTGCTCCCTGGCTTTGAACAAAGGCGCGCAGCGCTGGCGACCACAGCAGGGCCGGGCCACACGCGTTCGCCCGCCCGCCTCGCGGGCTTTGTCGGATCGAAGACTCTTGGAAAGATCGAGGGCGCTTGCCCCTCACCGAAACGCCCCCAGCGGATCACTCTGCCCGGTCGTCCGCCTCGCGCTCTTGAACTCCGCGGGATCAACCACCGCTTCCCGCAGCATCATCACGCCATACCGCAAACTGACGCTCGCCTATGTCAGCGGCGCCGGCACTTTGCCGACGGTGGCCAACGGCATCTGGCTGATGTTCGACCGTGCCGGCGACAGAGGCGCCGACGGGACGGGAGTAGGAGATTTTTTGGGGCCTGCGTCTTCGGCAACCGACAATATTGTCACTTTCGCGGGCACCACGGGCAAGGTGGGGAAGGATAGTGGGATCGCGGTGTCCAGCCTGGCGCCGAAGGCCAGCCCGACATTTACCGGGACGCCAACGGGGCCGACCGCAGCGCCTGGAACGAATACCACGCAATTGGCTACAACGGGGTTCGTCAAGGCTGGGTTTGATCTGAAACTTGATAGCCGACCCAACCTTGGTGTCGTCGCGCAGACGATCACCGATTGGAACAACGCCCTGGACAACGGCTGGTATATGGCCTCGGCGGCGGCTAATGCGCCGGACGGCGCAAATTGGTTCCTGGGGTTTGTGGAAGCGCACGGAAGCACTGGCTACCGGACGCAGACGGTGCATGATTTCGTCAACGACACTACGGCGGCAGACCAAAAGCTATGGCGGCGCAGGCAGGCTGGCGGTGCCTGGGGAGGATGGATCAAGCTGCAATGGTCGCAGGCCGAACAGGATGCACGCTATGTCCAGTCGTCCACGGCGTTGCTTCAGAAGTTTTATGAAAGCGCGCAGCAGACCATCACATCCGGCGGGTCGCTGACGTTGGCTCATGGGCTGGGGGTGAAGCCGAAGCTCTATGCGGCCTTCATTCAATGTACTACGGCTAATTCGGGGTATTCGGTTGGTGACGAGATACCCATTAACCCATCTCTCAATACAACTGATGCGACCGCTCAGGCTATTAGCATCGTGCCAGATGCCACCAATTTGAATGTACGGATTGGTAATGCTGCTGGCGCACTTAAAGTCCTCAACAAGGCTGGAACAGGTTTTAACGACATAACAAACGCTAGCTGGAAACTCGTTTTGAGAGCGTGGGCCTAGCTTGCGAAATGTGAGCAACGGTCTAAACGTTGGAACATGCATATTACTATTGCAGTGCAAGGCAAAATTCCCTGTCGAGGCTACGGCGGCACCCAGCGGCAAATCGATTGGCTCGCCAGCGCACTCGCATCTCTCGGACATAAAATCACACTGATTGCCGGAGTGGGCTCCACCCATCCGCGTTGCGAGGTCCGGCAGGCCGCGTCAGTAGTGGAATGTCTGGGGGCGATCCCTATCAATACTGACATCGTGCATTTCAACGGCTGGTATGATGTAGAAAGCCCGTATCGTGCGCTTTACACTCTGCACGGCTATGTTCCAAACGCCCCGAGAAAGGGGCAAAATTACAGCTTCGTCAGCGCCAGTCACGCGCATCATCATGATCGAGAAACGTTTGTTTACAACGGTTTCCCTGTGGATGCCTACCGGCTGGCAGATCGGAAAGGTGAGCGGCTGTTGTTTTTGGGCGGTATCGCGAGGGCCGGGAAGGGCCTCAACCGGGCCGTCGATCTGGCGAAGAAATTTAACTTCGAGCTCGATATCGCGGGTGGCTCGAGGTGGAAGTTGCTCGGGCGCAGCCAAACCCGGAAAGAGTCTCTGTTCTTCAAGAGCTTATCGCCGCGCTACCGCTTCCACGGCACTGTCGATGGCGAGGAAAAGCTCCGATTGCTCGGCGAGGCGTACGCCTTCCTTAACCCGATCTCCTGGGCAGAGCCGTTCGGCATGGCGGCGGTCGAAGCAATGCTGTGCGGAACGCCTGTGCTGACCACTCCGTGCGGTGCGCTTGCCGAAACGG
This sequence comes from Mesorhizobium sp. LSHC412B00, assembly GCF_000503035.1. Taxonomy (NCBI): domain Bacteria; kingdom Pseudomonadati; phylum Pseudomonadota; class Alphaproteobacteria; order Hyphomicrobiales; family Phyllobacteriaceae; genus Mesorhizobium; species Mesorhizobium sp. LSHC412B00. The sequence goes on from NZ_AYWB01000027.1 coordinate 6,785, forward strand.
TCGATGCAGACAGCGGGCGTTTCTTCGAAACCGATGACGAGTTTGCTCACGGTCTCAATGAGATCAACAGCATTTCCGCGCGAACATGCCGTGAATCGGCAGCCGAAAGATTTCCGATCCAGAAAGCCGCAAAGGCCTATCTGGAACTCTATAAACGCATCCTTGACGGCGAAGTGCTTCCGTGAGCCCGCTTTAGCCGCTCCATCCAAAATTCCTCTCCCGTGAGGAAGCGTTATAGCTGGCCAACCGACATGCCGTCGGCACAGTCAGGTTCAACAGGACACTCGTCTCCTGTGCGTGATCTGTGACTGGCTAAAGTCTCCGAGCTAAATTCCACAATCTCCTGAGGTTACCCATGGACCGCAACTTCGCGCGGGCGCTTGCGCTCGTCCTCAAATCGGAAGGCGGCTGGTCCGACAATCCGGCTGATCCCGGCGGCGCAACCATGAAGGGCGTGACGCTGGCCAATTTCCGCCGCTACGTGAAGGCGGATGCGACGAAGGTCGACCTTCGCCATATCACGGATGCTCAGGTGGCGACGGTCTATCGCCGCTTCTATTGGAATGCCGCTGCGGGCGCCGAGCTTCCCGGCGGTGTCGACTATGCCGTCTTCGACTTCGCCGTGAACAGTGGGCCGGGCAGGGCGGCTAAATATCTGCAGGCGGCAGTTGGCACCGCACAGGACGGCAGGATCGGCCCGGCCACGCTCAAAGCTGTCGGCGCCAGGCCACCGGGCGCAGTCATCGACGATCTTTGCGATGCCCGCCTGGCATTCCTGCGGCGGCTGCCGACCTGGCCGGTTTTCGGCAAGGGTTGGAGCGATCGCATCCGGTCGGTCCGTTCCCAGGCGCTGTTGATGTCGGCACTACAGCCCGCTCCGGCACCTTTGCCGGGCACCCCGCCCCAGCCATCAGCGCTCTCGCCGAAGCCCGGCAGTGCGATGCCGCCGGTGTCTACCGGCGGGCCCGTCAGCCCCGTCGAACGCCTGCCGTTCTGGCGTGCGCTGCTTCAAATCCTGAAATCGATTTTCGCAAGGAGTTCGACATGATCGCCGTCTTCATCCGCATCGGCTTGCGTTACGGCGCCGGTGTTCTGGTCGCGCGTGGCCTGCTCGGCGCCGACGACGCGGCGGCATTTTCTTCCGACCCCGACATTCAAGCTGGTCTGGAGATCGCCGCCGGTCTCGCCATCGCCTCGGTCACCGAGACCTGGCACTGGCTGGCCCGCAAATCCGGCTGGGAGCACTGACATGGAAGGGTTTCAACAACTGCTCATCGCCTATCTCGAAGCCGCGAAACCCTATGCTATCGGCTTTGCCGCCGGGCTTGTCGCCGGGTGGCTGCTGTGAGCGCGCTCCTCGCCGTCCTGCTTGGCAACAAAGCGCTGCTGGGCTTCCTGGCATCGGTCATCGCCGCCCTTTGCTGGGGCGCTCACCAGCGGCTGGCCGGCGCCAGGGCCGAGCGCGGCAAACTGGCGGCCGCTGAGGCCGCGGCGCGCGCGGTCGCTGAGCAGGTGCAGAACGACGTCGGCGCATTGCCGGCGGACGCTGTTCGAAAGGAGCTGAAATCATGGGCAAGGGACTGATGCTTGCGCTGCTTGTGGCGCTTGCCGGGTGCACGACTGCTTCGGGCGGCTTCTGCGCGATTTCGAGCCCGCTGCGCCTGTCGGCCGAAGCCGTCGACGTCCTGTCGGACGCCGAGGCGAGAGCGCTCCTGGCGCACAACCGCAAGGGACAAAAGCTCTGCGGATGGAGGCCTTAGCCGATGCACGACCTCTTCGACATGCTCGGCATCAAGGGGCCGGTCGTCGCCGCCGGGCTAGCCGGCGGCGTGCTGCGAGCACTGTCGCGCCATCGCTACAAGCTGCGCGAGATGATTGCCTCGCCGATCTGCGGGGCGCTGGCGGCTGCGTATCTGACGCTGCCTGCCGTCGCCTGGTTCAGGGCAACCGGCATGCCTATCCCCGATCCGGCCGACGACACCACGACGCTCGCCGCCGCCTTTTTGATCGGCGTCTCGGCCATGTGGATTTCCGACATCGTCTTCGAGGTCATCGTGCGGCGGTTCGGCTCGGCCGGCAACGAGTGATGCACTTGAGATGCTGGAAGAAGCCAGCGACAATGCCTACCTAAGGAGCAATCCAATGGAGGTATGATATGGCGACGTCCACCGAACGTGCAGTCCTTGCCGGCGGCTGTTTCTGGGGCATGCAGGATTTGATCCGGCGCTATCCCGGCGTGATCTCTACCCGCGTCGGCTATAGCGGTGGCGATGTGCCCAACGCCACGTATCGCAACCACGGCAGCCATGCCGAAGCCATCGAGATCGTTTTCGATCCGGCCAGGATCAGCTTTCGCACATTGCTCGAATCCTTTTTCCAGATCCACGATCCGACCACCAGGAACCGCCAGGGCAACGATGTCGGAATGAGCTATCGCTCGGCGATCTTCTACACCAGCGACGAGCAGAAGCGCGTCGCCGAAGACACCATCGCCGATGTCGATGCCTCTGGACTGTGGCCGGGCAAGGTCGTCACCGAGCTTGCGCCGGTGGGCGATTTCTGGGAGGCGGAGCCAGAGCATCAGGACTATCTCGAGAAATACCCCAACGGCTATACCTGCCACTTTGTCAGGCCGGGCTGGAAGCTTCCGGTCCGCGAAAAGGCTGTTTCGTAACGCAGCCGCTATCGTCTGCTTATCTGGCGGTCGAACTATTCTTCCGCGCGATCGGTATGCCGGCCGCCTTGTTGAGGTGGCCGTGCTCGGGCTGCCCATAGATGAACGCGCCGTGGACGGGTTTGCCGTCGACCTCAGAGCCTGAGAACGCGACGGCCTCGATCTTCTTTGTTCCGGTCAGGCTCTGGTTTCGAAGATAGGCGAAGGTTCGCACCGCTTCTCCGACAATTCGATCGAGAAACGGTTTTGGCCGCCTCCCGGGCCGTCGCACGAGGCTTGGAAAGCGCTCTCGTCCCGAAACAAAATGGTGCTGTGCGCAAAGCGCCGGCATGACTTCCTTGCGTCCGACCCTCACTTTGGCAAAATGCGTTTCCAGCTTGATCACATCGGCATCGCGCGGCACCCATCGATCGGAAGCAAGCAGCGAGCCGGCGCCCGCGCCGAAAACGACGTCGTCCTCGAAAACCGCGCCATATTGATCCGCGCCGTTCGCAACGATCTCCCAACACGAGCGGTGGCTCAGGAAACAGCAAACCTCAGCAGCGCTTAGCGGGCTTTTGGCGACAGAGCAGCAATCGGGGCAATCAATGGCGGAGACACGCTCAAATGGTACTCCGATCCGGCCGAACTCGGACGCGACATGCGCCAGCCGATCGCGAGAATGATCAAGATTGATCACCAGACACCTCATCAGCGCCCCCTTTGTCCGGTGATCAGTGAATATCACGTTCCCGTGATTGCACAAAATTTGCTTACGTGCGGGGCAGTGGGTAGCGGCGTACGGTGCCGCCGGTTGATTTTGGAGGTTGGGTGGACATTGACGGCGTCCCCCGCGTGGCGCGAGCCTTTACCGTGCGCGCCTAGACGAGTCGCCCTAGAAGCCGAAGAATTGCCGACCGATCATGTATCCGAGCGCGACGACCACAAGGGGAAACAGGGCGGGCGTCAGCCCACCAAGAGCGGAGGTCTTTGGCTGTTGCCTGGAGATGGTCCTGGGTGCATTGCCGAGATTCTTGGTCATCCGGTATAGTAGCAAGCGCTGATTAACGATTCCGTAACCCGATCGAGGCCGCCGCGGCTTTTTGCGTTTCTGGCGCGACCTTGACAATGCCCAGCCCGTGACGCAACTGGGCCGTCTTTGAGAGCATTGTGAGGCAAGGTCAATGCGGGTGACGCTCGTTTTGAAGGGCGTAATACCCTGCCGAGGTTACGGTGGGATTCAGCGTCAGGTCGAATGGCTGGCCACGGAGATGGTTCGTCTCGGACACGAAGTCGTGGTGATCGCTGGCCCTGGCTCCAGCCACCCGCTCTTCGAAGTCCGGCACGCTTCGACCGATGCCGAATGCCGGGCAGCCATTCCGCGCGACACGCAAATCGTCCACACCCATAGTTGGCCCGTCGAGGTGCCATTTCCAACGCTGAATACGCAGCGCGGCTTTATGCCGGACCAGCCCATGCCAGTTGCGAACTGGAGCTTTATCAGCGCCAATCATGCCCGCCAGCATGGGCGCGAGACATTCGTCTACAATGGCTTTCCGGTGGACGCCTATCGTTTGTCGGCTGCAAAGGGCGACCGCCTGCTATTTCTCGCCGGCATTGCACGATCAAGCAAAGGCCTCAACCGCGCCGTCGATCTCGCCAAAAAATTCGATTTCGGTCTCGATATCGCCGGTGGCTCGCGTTGGAAACTGCTGGGCCGAAGTCAGACCCGCCGCGAAGGGTTGTTTTTCAAGAGCCTTGGCAGGCGATACCGTTTCCACGGAATCGTTGACGGCGAGCCGAAGCTTCGCCTTCTCGGCGAAGCGCGAGCCTTCCTCAACCCCATCGCCTGGGAGGAGCCGTTCGGCAACGCACCGGTCGAAGCCATGTTGTGCGGCACTCCGGTGCTGACGACGACGCGAGGCGCATTGCCCGAGACGGTCGATGCCGACAGCGGGCGCTTCTTTGAGACCGATGAAGAATTTGCGGCCGCTTTCGAGGCCGTCGCCGACCTTACGCCTCAGCAATGCCGCGAATCGGCCGCGACGAGATTTCCCATCCAAAAAGCGGCGCGCGGCTATCTGGATCTCTATGCCCGCATCCTTGACGGCGAAGCGCTTCCTTGACGACCGGCGATCCAATCCTCTTCGTCGGCTTCCCCGCGGTCGGCGACTTCGTCCGTTGCCATTCCGCCATCCAGATCATTGCCGCGCGATTTCCTGATCGCCCCATAGATGTCGTCACCTCGCCCGTTGCAGCGCCGCTGGCGCGCCTGATGCCGCATGTCAGGAAGGGCTGGGCGCTTGCCAAGCGTCATCAGCGCCCCGGTTTTGGCGAGCGCAGCCGCCTGGTTGGCGAGTTGCGCAAGGAAAATTACCGTACGGCCTATCTGATGACCAGCAGCACCAAGGCGGCGCTGATGGCGTTCATGGCCGGAATAGAGGAGCGCATCGGCTATCCGCAGGAGTTGCAATTCGGCCTCCTCAATCGCTTCCCCGCCGGCTGGTTGGCCCATCTATGGGCCTTCGGACCCCGCAAGACGCGGCTGTTCGAGGAGGTCTGCTCGATTGCCTCGCTTGGCGAAAAGCCGGCTGCGGGCGCAGAGTGGCCGGCGCCCCGGCTTGTGGTCGATCCGGCCGAACTGGACGAATGGCGCCAGCACAAGAAGATCGATGCCGACCGACCGGCACTGGCGCTCTATACTGCCGACATTGAGAATTTCCGCTCATGGCCCGTCGAGCGCTTCATTTCGATCGCCAGAGACCATCATGATCGCGGCTGGGCAATCTGGATTGTGGGCGGACCGCGCGAGCACGCCGGTGCCGCAAAAATCCGCGCCGCCATTCCTGAGGCAATCGACTTCACCTCGACCCCGTCGATTGCTGACGCGATGTGCCAGATCGCTGCGTCAACCATGTTCCTCGGGGTTGATGGCGGGATTTCCCACGCCGCCGCTGCCCTGAACGTCCCATGCGCGCTCATCTACGGGCTGAATCGCCCCTATGTGCATGGGCCCGTAAACAACCATGTTCGCTTTATCGAACCGCCGCTTTCGACGCCCAGCTGGGTCAAGGACACGCGCGGCGTCAGCGAAACTCGGGTGAGGGAGGCTCTGGCTGACATCTCAGCCGGTATCGCCAACTGACCAATGGTCTCGCCGGCCCCAGGCGTCTGGTTAAAAACGCCCCGTGGGGGCAACCATAGCCCCGTTTCGGGTTTACCCCTTGACACTACCCCTTGGCCCTGCGGTTTTCGGGCTCGTGATTGCCGACCCAATGTGCACGGATGCGGTCGCTGGCTTCAAGGTAGGCCATGTCGATGAGGTAGGTCAGAAGCTTCTGGCCGTCGGCTTCGGCTTTCTGCCGAAGCTCCCGCAGCATCCCTTGCGCGAACTGCAGGTTCTCCATTTTGCTCGGCTGGTCCATTGGTGCCCCCCCAATGTCTGCGCATGAACTTTGCGCTGACTATGCTTGCATGAAGATTGCCGTGAAGTGGATATTGCACGTGCGGACCGCGATCCTGCGAAGGCGCTGGCTGCATGAAAGCCGCCCCATCCGGCTTCAAGATTCGCTACAATATGTGACGGAAAGAAAATAAACAAAGCTTCTTTTTGTACAAGAAAGGGAGATTCCTTCAGTTCACACCACGAGATGCTTGGGCAGCATAGTTGACGTAACGATATTGCGTGGTCTTAAGCTCTCGTTTCCAAACAAACGTAGCATCGTTGCAACCACAAGACGAATTCCAGCTGACCGGGGACGCTCCGTTCGGCATCGGGCGGTTTCGAGAACGATTTCCTGCCTGCCGGCTGTCTGCGCCGCTCGCGCTAGGCCGACTTGCGTTGCGGCAAGCTAGACGGCGTCTCGACACCGTCAGAAATTGGTTCGGCTGTCCGGTTTGTCGGCTCGTCATCGACCCGGTCGTGCTCGAATTGCCGGGCGGCAGGCAAGCGTTGCAACCAGTGCTCACGGCGATTGACCCAGAGTTCATAGCTGGGCTCCAGCCCTTCGGTGGGCACCTCATCGAGGCTGCCAATCGTCACTTCCACCTCATTCTCACGAACCAAAGGGACCCGGCCGCCGCAGGTGGGACAAAAACTTCTGTCGCCGTAGCTGCTGACGATACCCGTCGTTTCGAACGCCTCGAGCGGCCACACTGCAAACGCCGAAAAAGCCGACCCGCTAGCCTTGCGGCAGTCCTTGCAATGGCAAAGGCCAATCCGAAAGGGATCTCCCGTCACCGAAAACTGGATGCCGCCGCACAGGCAGCTGCCGCTCCGCCTTGTATCATTGGGCATGACCGCTCCTCCATCTGGTTGGGCATCACACCACTACATCTTGCAGCGCCATGCGCACAATCAATTCACCCGCAGCGCAAGGGTTCCATGTCGCCTCGCGCAAAGCATCGTCTGAACCCGGGAGCGCCATGGCAACGACCGCCGCAAGGCTGCTGGATGTGTCAGTTCGGGAAATCGAACACCGGTTCCCGGCACCAATAGACACGGCACTGGCGATCACGTGTCGGAACGGAGGCAGCGACCGGCACCTCCGGCCAGTCGCACTCGTTGCCGTATTGGCGGACATAGCGATCGTAAGTATTCTGGCCGGTCGTCAACACCGCCGAGTGATGGCTCTGGATCAGGCGCTGCGTCTCCTCGCAGCTCATCGAACGCGTGTCGGGTCGGGCGTGGGCCGTGCTTGTTGCTGCAAACAACGCCGTTCCAATGATCCATGCGATTGTTTGGGATGTCATGGCGATCCTTATCCTAAAATACGGCCAGGTATTTCAACAGCGAAATGATGCCGATAATGAGGACAACGATCTGCGCGATCTGCCTCGTGCGGCCATCGAGCGGCAGACGCTGGATGAGATAGAGCACCAGGATGATCACCAGGAAAGTGATTAGAATGCCGATAAGTACCGATGAAGCCATGTCCCTCACTCCGTCTGGCTACGTCTGAGAAGAGTACGCAGCGGCAAACGCTCTGGCCCTTGATTGGTTCCTGTCGATGCGAAGCCATCGGCGCAGCGTAAAGGCCGCGAAACAACGTTCCGCAGCCTTTGAAGCTGGATGCCGATCAGGGCCTGTTTGCCGCAATGGTTGTCGTTTGCCATCGGCGACACAGTCCCAGGCAACTTGTTGCTGGCGTCAGGCGGGGCTAACGGGAGAACCGCCTCGGGTTGACGAGCTTCCGACAAAGACGGCCTGAGTTGCGCTTCGTTGTCGACATTTGCGCGAGCCCTGAGATCCGGCGCCGCCCGGCGGGTGATCGCCTTTTCGCAGGAGAACAATTGCCGTCCCAAGGGGACGACGGGAACCGAAACCTCGCACGTGCATCTCAGCTACCGCGGAACGGGCAAATCGAGCAGGTGGGGAATTTGGGGTAGGGAAATACGTCATCCAACATGCGGGGATTGGAATCCCAGGTGTCGGGCCCGCCAGTTTGTTGGGAGCGTTGCCCGTTGCAGCCTACACCATCGACACACGGGGCCGCATCACGTTCTACAACGAGGCCGCCGAATGAGTGGGACGACGCGCCGCGGTTTTGGCTCCGTCGTCCTCCAGCGGGTTGCGCCACAAGCGCTTAGCGGCACCGGACAACTGGAATTTGGGGACAAGGCGTCGTCTGGACGCTCCAGGCGCCGCCGAGTTCGGTCCAAATCTCTCTCGCGGATTTTGTCGATTGAAAGAGAGGGTCGCGCTTAGGACAATCCCAGCAGGGGAGCGGTTTGGCCGCCTGTGGTGTCGGAATTGCCGATGCCAGACAGTTCGTGCTTATCGTCGGCAAGCGAAGTCAATCTCCCCGCCTCGACGGAGGTCAGTCCGTCCAATTCCATCACCGCGCCGTAGAGTTGGGCCGTCTGCATCACAAGCCGCTCGACGTCTTCAAGGGCGACGTTCTCGTCCAGGTTACGCAATCGTATGTCCTCGGCAACCACCGCAATATTGACCATTCCGCGCGAGCGCAGCGCGCCCAGGACCCGTGAATTGAGATCCTCTCGTAGCCGAGCCGAATATCCGTAGCGCATGGAAACCTTCCTTTCAGGAGCCGGTTGTCCCGTCGTGATCAAGATGCGCCAACGACCTTCAGATGGCAAGAAGAATATAAAATATTCTCAAGTAAATCAAGTAGTTAGCAGACTGCGAGGGTTGTGCTATCGGCGTGTCTTCCTCATCGTTGGTCTTGTATGTGAGTCACCCATCAGCCTCTCTTGACGCGCTGCACGGGGACCCCTAGCTATACTGCAATTGAGACACATACTAACTCACCATATTTTTGGTCTTGACGGTTGGAGGCGCGAATGGCCGAGCTGGAACGACCCGAGCGACTGCAGATCATGCTGACAGCCGAGGAATTGGCTGCCTTGGAAAACTGGCGCTTCGAAAAGCGCATGCCAAGCCGGTCCGCGGCAGTGCGGGAACTGCTGCGGCGCGGCCTGGATGCGGATGGATTCCTGACTGCGGGACAAGGAACAAAGTCTCAGGACTTTGGAATTCTGGGCAGCAGTGTGACTGGCGACGGCCAGTCGGGCGAGTAATCCGACGGCGGTTAGCCAACAATCGCTTTTTCTGGAAGTGCCGCTACCAATTTATTGCAGTGGCGGAAACGCAAAGCGGGTCGGCTCTCGGCAGGGTACTGGTCTCAGCAGGGTACTCTTGGCGTATTGTTGCAAAGCCCGCTCCGGTTCGCCGGAGCGGGCTTTTTGCGTTTTCCGAACAGGAAATGGTCGCGATCGCTTTCAGATACGCTCAAGGTTCTCTTCGCACTCCATGCACGTGACGCTGTGACCGGGGCACCTGAGCCGGTGTGTTCCTCCAGGGCAGCAATGGCCGTTCGAGCTCGCCCACCGGGCACAGACAAACACCTTGCGGGTTCCGTGGCATTGTGGACATTCCATCGGGCGGGCCAGCAGAGCCTCGTTTTCCGAGACACGGCATTCCCTCTCAAGAACCTGGACCATCTGAAACCCCACGGCCGAAATACGGCTAAGCTATCCATACCCGGAAAGCCTAAATTAGAATTTAATCACATAGATCACGAGCCTTCCGAGGGGGAAGTTTCGCGGATGGCGATCTCAGTCCGCCGCAGTCCGCCGCGCGTGTCTCATTCCCAATTTCGGCCGTCTCAAGATCAAGCTCCGGTTGCTCCCGGCATCGGTCGACCCGCGATTTTGCCCACCGATTTTCGCATTCGGATCGTTATAGGCTTTCGCTTTGCTGGAGCGGCGTTAAAGCTGCCCGGCAAATGCCTGAGCGGGAACAGTCCGTTCCTGCGTCGGTTCGTTTGGACAAGGATGTCTGCCAATGACATTGATGGGCGCAGCGGCACTTTTGATCCTTGTCCTGACTTATGCCGGCGTCGCAGTCGGGCGTATTCCAGGCCTCCGTCTCGACCGGGCAGGGATCGCCTTGCTGGGGGGGGCGGCGATGATCGCCATCGGCGCACTCAGTATGGAAGATGCCTATCGCGCCATCAATTTCGACACCATTACGCTGCTGCTCGGCATGATGATCGTGGTGGCGCATCTGAAGGTGTCCGGCGCCTTCCGGGCGCTTGGCGCCTACGCTATCGAGCATGCGCACGCGCCTTTCGTGCTGCTGGTGATGGTGACGCTGTTGACCGGCGTGTTGTCGGCGTTCCTGGTCAACGACGCCATCTGCCTGGTCATGGCGCCGATCGTCGTCCACGTCACCCGTGTCATCAATCGCAATCCCATTCCCTATCTGATCGCCACCGCCACCGCGTCCAACTGCGGCAGCGTCGCCACCATCACCGGCAACCCGCAGAACATGGTCATCGGCGCGCTGTCGGGAATTTCCTACCCAGCCTTTTCGGCCGCCCTGGCGCCGGTTGCCCTCTTCGGCCTCGTCGCGGTCGTCGTCATCGTGCGCATCGTCTACCGCGCCGAATTCGCCCGCCCCGCCGATCTCAACCCGGAAGTCTATCGCGGCCGCATGCTGCCGGGACAGGTGCTGAAGGCGGTGGTTGTCTGCATTGGCCTGGCCATCGCCTTCTTCGCCGGCGTTCCGGTTGCCAAGGCAGCGCTCATCGGCGGGGCCATCCTGCTGCTCACCCGCGCCATCAAGCCGGCCCGCATCTACCGCGAGATCGACGGCCCGCTGCTGTTCATGTTCGCCGGCCTGTTCATCGTTGTCGCCGGCGCCGAAAAGACGCTGCTGACGCCCGACATCATCGCCTCGGCCAAGAACCTCGGGCTGGACGACGTCTGGCGTCTATCGGGCTTCACCGCGGTGCTCTCCAACATCATGAGCAATGTTCCGGCCGTGCTGGCGCTGCGGCCATTCATACCCGGCCTTGAAAACCCCGGGCGTGCCTGGCTGGTGGTGGCGATGAGCTCGACGCTGGCGGGCAACTTCACCTTGCTCGGCTCAGTCGCCAACCTGATCGTCGCCGAACAGGCGCGGGCGGCCGGCACGCAGCTGTCCTTCTCAGCCTTCTTCAAGGTCGGCCTGCCACTGACGCTGCTGACCCTTGCCGTCGGGACGGCATGGCTGGCGGCTGGATTCTAGAGCAATTCCAGGAAAAAGTGTGAAGCGGTTTTTCGGTCCGGAATTGCGTCAAAACAAAGAGATAGCGTGTTTCGCCGTCTTCATTAAACGATGAACGCTCTAGCGGATAGTCGCCGATCCTGACCTTGCCCGAACCAGCGTTGCAGCGGCATGTCCGGCCGCCTCGACATAGTCGGGGTTGCGGTGGATCAGCATGATCGAGAACGCGCCGTCCATCAAAAGCACGATTTCGCGCGCCAGGGTCTGCGGCTCGTCGACGCCGTGGCCTGTGAGTTCGCCGGCCAGCCAGGTCTCGAAATTCTGCTTATGCCGCGCCCCCGCTTTAACGGCCGGGTGTCCGGGCATGGAAGCGAGTTCGGCTGCCGTGCGCAGAAAGCCGCAGCCTCTCCATTTCGGGTGCTTCGCCACGCGCGCCAGATTGGTGAAAATCGCCTCGACCTTGCGCTCGACATCGCCTTCGGCCGTCTCGAACCAGCCGGCCATCTGCTTGAGGTTCGGCTGGTCGCGACCGTCGAGATAGGCCGCGATCAAATCGTCCTTGCTCTTGAAATGATAGTAGAGCGTGCGCTTGGTCAGCCCGGCTTTTTCCGCCACTGCATCGACGCTGACGCGGCCGATCCCCTCGGCATAGAACAGCTTCGTTGCGGCATCGACAATGCGTTTGCGGGTGGGGTTCGGTGCTTCGCTCATAGGGCAAGTATACCGACTAGTGAATATACATACAACCGAAAGCCTGATCCTCTCCGGTCGACAAACACAGGGAAGGAAAAGACATGACCGAGCTTGTGCTCACCGAGGCCCGCGACGGGATCGCCATCCTCACACTTAATCGGCCGGAAAAGCTCAACGCCTTGAACTATGCGCTGATTGATCGCCTGCTTGCGCTCCTCGATGCCGCCGAGACCGACGATGCCATCCGCGCCATCATCCTCACTGGAGCAGGAGCGCGCGCCTTCTCCGCCGGCGCCGACATCCTTGAATTCTCAGGCAGCGTGGCCATCGGCGTCGACGTTGCCCTGCGCGACTTCGTCATGCGCGGACAGCGGCTGACTGCAAGGCTGGAGGCATTCCGCAAGCCCGTCATCGCCGCCGTCAACGGCATCGCTTTCGGCGGCGGCTGCGAGATCACCGAAGCCGTGCCGCTCGCTATCGCCAGCGACCGCGCCTTGTTCGCCAAGCCTGAGATCAACCTTGCAATGCCGCCTGCTTTCGGCGGCACGCAGCGGCTTCCGAGGCTGGCAGGGCGCAAGCGGGCGCTCGAGCTGCTGTTGACCGGCGATTGGTTCCCGCCGCCGCGCGCCCTCGAACTCGGCCTCGTCAATCAGGTGGTGTCGCATGAGGAGCTGATGCCCGCCGCAATTGATCTCGCCCGGCGCGTGACCAGGCATTCTCCTGCAGCAATTGCCTCGATCCTCACAGCAGTGGCGCGCGGCCTGAACCAGAGCATCGCGGATGGCTTGGCTGTCGAGGCCGAGCAGTTCGCCCGCATGGCTCCGACCGCTGATCTGCGCGAAGGGCTGGATGCCTGGATCGCACGCCGCCAGCCGGGCTGTCACGGCTCGTGGACGCACATCACCCGGCCGGATGAAGCCAGGCGAGCCTCAACGCAGCAGGACGGGCTTGCGGACCGCGATCAAGGCGCCGTCACGGCCAGATGACCTTTCATGTTGGGGTGGAAGCGGCAGAAATAGTCGACCGCTTCCGCCTTCTGCAGGGTCAGGCTCGCTGTTGACCTCGGCGGGATCATCACTTCCCAGCCGCCCTTGACGGTAGCCGTGTGGGCGAACACGTCATTGTTCACCCACTTGATCGTGTCGCCGACCTTCGCCTCGACGGTGGTCGGCGAAAAGACAAGCTTGTCGATGGTGACCTGGATGGTTTCGGCCTGCACGGGTGAGGTCCCGAAGACCAGCGCCAGTGCAATCCATAGCAGCCGTTTCGACATGGCCTGGTCCTTACTTCAGCATACCTGCAACATGCTCGGCGTGCTGTTCATGGCCCTGGAAAATCTTCAGGCCGGTCTGCAGCAGGCTCTTCAACTCGGCATTGCTGGCCGATGGGATCAAAAGGGTTTCAAGCGCGCCGTCGACCTGTTTGTGGTAGGCGATCTCGTTGTCGACATAGGCTTTGTCAAAGGCTGCGCCGTCGAGTTTGGCGAGCTTCGCCCGCTCCTCGGCCGCAGCCTTGGTCAGCGCCTGGCTGGTTGCGTTGTCTTCCGGCGTCACCTTCAGCTTCTTTACCAGTTCCAGTGCCTGCGCGTTGACCGCTTCGTGGTCGCGCACCATGTCGTTGGCGAAATCCACGACCTCCTTGGTCTTCGATTTCTTGATCGCCTGCTTGGCGGCTTCCACATCGATGACGCCTGCCGTGTAGGCGATGTGGGCGATCTGCGGGTCCGTCGGCTTGTCGGCGGCTTGTGCGAGCGGGGCAGCGCCAAGCAGCAGCAAGGCAGCGAGGGCGGCGGTGTGTCGGGTAAGCATGGCATCTCCTTCGCCCGGACGCGGGATCGCGCCGGGCCATGTTTTTCAGTTGACGGTCATTGGATGCGCAGCGGCGGCAAACGTTCCCGGGGAAATCGGCCAAATCAGCCGATGATCAGCTCTCCAGGCCGAGCCGCTGCATGACGGCGCTGGTCAGCCTGTCGCAGCGCCGGCCGGCAAACGGGAAGGCGTCGAGCAGCACCGGCCCGATCTGGTCGTCGAGTGCCTTGCGTACCAGGGCGCGGGCGCGGTGTAGCCTTGTCTTGACGGTTTCCGGCCGCACGCCAAGCAGCTCGGCGGTCTCCTCGATACTGAGCCCCTCGATAACCCGCGCCACGAACACCGTCCGATAAACATCGGGCAGGCTGTCGGTCGCCCGTTCCACCAACTCGAGGATCTGCCGCTGCGCCATCGTCCGCTCCGGATCGTCGCTGGGATTGAGGGGGAACTGGATGATTTCGGCTTGCGGGTTTTTCGCCACCGTCCGCCGCCTTTTGCGCAGACGGCCGAGCGCCTCGTTGATGACGATGCGCGACAGCCAGGTGGCCAATGAGGACTCCCCGCGAAAGGCATCGAGATGGGCAAAGGCTCTGACATAGGCCTCCTGGACGATGTCCTCGGCTTCGGCATCGTTGCGCACCACCCCGCGAGCGATCCGATAGAGCCGCTGATTATGGGTCTTCATGATGATGCAGAAGGCGTTGCCTTCGCGTGCCAGCGCGCGGCGCACGAGAAGCATCTCGCTTGAAGCAGCCGTGGGCATTGGTACAGACATAGCAGGCATGGCCAGTTCCTCGATCCAATCCCCGTCCGAAACCTCGATCAAGACATTGGATGACATCGCCGGCAAAAGGTTCCCGGCCATTTTCGCCCGGCTCCGACGGCGCCTAGAATACTGCTTCCGCCAGCGGCTTGTCAGCAGCCTGCACTCGCGCCGTGGCCGCAAGCAGGTCGGTCTGCGTGATCAGGCCAAGGATGCGGCTGTCCCCGTCCACGATGATGACTGCATGGGTGCGGCCGTCGGTGAGCACCGGTAGCAGGGCCATGGCGGGCGTACCGGCGGCGGCGGTCGACGCTGTCGACGTAACGCTTCCGACGGCTTCGTCGGCTCGCGCCAATTCCCTCAATCCAACGGTGCCGACCAGCCTGGCGTCCTTGTCGACAACCGGCAGCGTGCGGATATTGTGGTCGAGCAGCAGATGACGCGCCCGATCGGCGGACGCGTGTTCATCGACCGAAATCACGTCGCGGGACATGATGTCCTCGCACAACATGGTTCGGTGTGCGCGCATCGTCGCTTGCAGTTCGACCTGTCGCAGCAGCTGTTCGAGATCGTTGCGGTCGATGTCGAAGGTCTCGTCGAGCGCAGCCAGCGCGGCATCGATGTCCTCGGCCCGGAAGCCGATGCGCTCCTGAGCCGGCGGATCGATGGTTCCGTGCGTGCTTTTCGGGGCAGGGGCCGGCACATGCGGGTAGCTGCGTCGCGACAGCCTGTGGAAAGCATAGCCGAGCGCGACCAGCATCATGGAGTTCAGCGCCACCGGCACGAACGGAAACAGGAAGCCCGCACCGATCACGGCCGGCCCGCCGAGCACGGCGGTCAGTGCGGCGGCTCCGCCCGGCGGATGCAGGCAGCGCGAGAACGACATGGCGGCGATCGCCATCGCCACGGCAATGCCCGTGGCGAGAACGGGCTGATGGACGAAATGGGCCACGATCACGCCGACCAGCGCCGATATTGTATTGCCGCCGATGATCGACCATGGCTGCGCCAGCGGGCTTGCAGGCACCGCAAACAGCAGCACCGCCGACGCCCCCATCGGCGCCACCAGCAGCGGCACATGCGGGCCATTGCCAAGCACCAGCGCGCCGATCGCGCCGGTCAGCGCAATGCCGATCATCGCCCCGATGCAGGCGATGAGGCGCTCGCGCAGCGTCGCGCCGGCGAGAATGGGGACAAAGAGACGAAAGGCCATGGCAAGCTCAGTCCGGCTGGAATTGTGCGCGCAGCGCCTGCAATGGCGTTGGACCGACGATTTTGAAAGTCAAACCGATCCGAAAAAGCGCGCATTGGGGAAATAAGATTGCGCTTGGTCGACCCATGAGCGGCTTTGCGACGTCGATCGCCTGCGAAAGTCGCTCGCCAATCCTTTCAACGGGTTGGGCGGACCAGCGGAATCAGCTTCGCAAGTTTGCTGGTGTCATGCCGCAGCGGCCGCTTCCAGCCCGCGCAGGATATCGGCCATGAGGTCCTCGACATCCTCGAGTCCGATCTGCAGCCGGATCAGCGGGCCGTCATAGGGGCCCTTGGCGACGGTACGGTCGCCGAGGAAGACCGGCACGGCGAGGCTCTCATAGCCGCCCCAGGAATAGCCGAGACCGAAGATTTTCAACGCATCGAGGAAGGCATGCTGCTGTCTCTGGCCGCCGCCTTTGAGCACGATGGAAAAGATGCCGCTAGAGCCGGAAAAATCGCGCTTCCACACCGCGTGGTCGGGGTGGCTGGGAAGCGCCGGGTGCAGCACGCGGGCCACGCCGGGCTGGCCTTCAAGCCAGACGGCAATGGCAAGCGCGCTCTTTTGATGGTGATCCAGCCGAACGCCCATCGTGCGCAGGCCGCGCAGGACTTGGTAGACGTCGTCGGGGCCGGCGCAGCAGCCCATCGTGTAGAACGTCTCGCAAAGCTGCTTCCAGCAGTTGGCATTGGCAGACACTGTGCCCAGCAGCACGTCCGAATGCCCGGCCGGATATTTCGTCGCCGCATGGATCGAGATATCGACGCCGTGGTCGAGCGGACGGAAATAGAGCGGCGTTGCCCAGGTGTTGTCCATCATGACGATGGCGCCCGTTTCATGCGCGGCCTTGGCGATCGCCGGAACGTCCTGCACCTCGAAGGTGTTGGAGGCCGGTGATTCCGTAAACACGACTTTGGTGTTCGGCTTGATTAAGCTGGCGATGCCGGCGCCGGCATGCGGAGCGTAATACTCGACCTCGACACCCAGCCGCTTCAGCATCGTGTCGGCGAAATTGCGGGTCGGATGGTAGACGGAATCGACAATCAGGATGTGATCGCCTGCCGAGAGAAACGCCAGCAACGGGACGGTCACCGCCGCCAGGCCCGACGGCACGATTATGGTGCCGGCGGAGCCTTCCAGCGCGTCGATCGCATGCGCCAACGCATCCGTGGTCGGCGTGCCGCGTGTGCCATAGGTGTATTTCTGGCTGCGCGCCGCCATCGCCGACGCATTGGGATAGAGCACGGTCGAGGCATGCACGATTGGCGGATTGACGAAGCCGAAATAGTCGTGCGGATTGTTGCCCGAATGGGCAAGCCGCGTGTTGATACCCATTTCGTTGCCGTCAGTCGCCATTGCTCTTCGCCTTGTGGTGAAAGCGCTAGCCATAGAGCGGCGGCATTGGCCGTGCAACAGCGGGCGCCCGCCAGGCGGTGCCCTTTGCATAGGCCAATTCCCCCATGAATAGTCTGGAATGCGCGGCGATCCAGAGCCGCGGATTTCATGAGTGGATGTGGATTAGCGTCGACGGACTTTGCCGGTTTTATTTGCGGGGCTTGCTGCTTTCCTGATGCTGTTGTCTGCAATTCAGGCATTTGCGGCAATTGGTTTTCAAAGCTGTCGTGAAACGGTCATTTCCCTTGACCTCACAGAGATAATCGCCTTCGATGCAGTTCGTGAATGGGAGGGGCCGGGCGTCGGTTACGACGCGGGGTTCCGGGAATGAGCCGGATGGGAGCCGGGTTCACGCGGGAAAAGATCAGGATTTGCCTGAGGATCAGGGTTTACCTGAAAACAGAAAAGGGTCTGTGGGTTATGAAACACATTGCAATTGGCATTCTCGGCGCCGCTGCGCTTGGATGGATGGCTTCGGCCGCGTCGGCGAGCACGCTCGACGACGTCAAGGCGAAAGGCTTCATCCAGTGCGGTACCAACACAGGTCTTGCCGGCTTCGCTGCGCCTGACGACAAGGGTGAATGGAAAGGCATCGATGTGGATTTCTGCCGCGCGGTCGCGGCCGCCGTCTTCGGCGACGGCACCAAGGTCAAGTTCACGCCGCTCAGCGCCAAGGAGCGCTTCACCGCACTGCAGTCGGGCGAAGTCGACATCCTGTCGCGCAACACCACCTGGACCATCAATCGCGATACGGCACTTGGCCTGAACTTCGTCGGCGTCACCTATTATGACGGC
Organism: Mesorhizobium sp. LSHC412B00; assembly: GCF_000503035.1. Lineage (NCBI taxonomy): Bacteria > Pseudomonadati > Pseudomonadota > Alphaproteobacteria > Hyphomicrobiales > Phyllobacteriaceae > Mesorhizobium > Mesorhizobium sp. LSHC412B00. The sequence goes on from NZ_AYWB01000027.1 coordinate 24,656, forward strand.
CAGGGCTTCATGATCAACGCCAAGAAGCTGCCGGGCGTCAATTCGGCGCTGCAGCTTTCGGGTGCGGCAGTCTGCGTGCAGAGCGGCACCACGACCGAGCTCAACCTCGCCGACTACTTCAAGGCGAACAAGATGGAGTACAACCCGGTCGTCTTCGAAAAGCTTGAAGAGGTCAACGCCGCCTACGACGCGGGCCGTTGCGATGTCTACACCACCGACCAGTCGGGTCTCTACGGCATCCGCCTGACGCTCAGCGCGCCGGCAGACCATGTCGTGTTGCCCGAGATCATCTCCAAGGAACCGCTCGGCCCGGCCGTGCGCCAGGGGGACGACCAGTGGTACCACATTGTCAAGTGGACCTATTTCGCGCTGCTGCAGGCAGAGGAACTGGGCATCACCCAGGCCAATGTCGACGAGATGAAGACCTCGGACAACCCGGAGATCAAGCGCGTGCTCGGCCAGGAACCCGAAACCAAGATCGGCACCGATCTCGGCGTTAGCAATGACTGGGTCGTCAACATCGTCAAGGCAGTCGGCAATTACGGTGAGATGTTCGAGCGCAATGTCGGCACCGGCAGCCCGCTGAAGATCGCGCGCGGCATCAATGCGCTGTGGACCAAGGGCGGCCTGCAATACGCGCCACCGATCCGCTGATCGAAATGCGATCCGGAAGGCAGATTGTCTGCCTTCCGGTTTCTCTTTGCAGGGGATGGGCAATGGCGTCGCAGGAAGTCCTACGCGAGGAGCCGAGCCGCGGTTCCTTCATCAACGATCCAAAAGTCCGTGGAGTTGTCTTCCAGGCGGTGGTTGTCGTCTTGCTGGTGGCGAGCGTCTGGTGGATTGTCCACAACGTCATCGACAATCTGCAGCGCCTGCACATTTCTTCCGGGTTCGGCTACCTGAAAAGCCGTGCCGGCTTCGATATCTCAGTCAGCGCCATCCCCTACAACTCGGACGATACCTATGGCAAAGCCATTGTCGTCGGGCTGATCAACACCCTCATCGTCGCCGTTGCCGGCATCATCACCGCAACCATCATCGGCTTCATCGTCGGCATCGGCCGCTTGTCGCACAACTGGCTGATCCGCAAGATCTGCACGGTCTATGTCGAGATTTTCCGCAACATCCCGCCGCTGCTGGTGATCTTCTTCTGGTATTCGGGCGTGCTGGCGGTCTTGCCCGTGGTGCGTGAAAGCATCAACCTGCCATTCGGCTCGTTTCTCAACCAGCGCGGCTTCTATCTTCCTCGTGCAATCTGGGGTGATGGCTCCTGGCTGATCTTTGTCGCCTTGCTTGTCGGCATCGCCATGGCATGGTTCGTCGCCCGCACGGCGCGCCAGCGGCAGATGGCGACCGGTCAGCAGTTTCCCGTATTCTGGACGTCCCTGGCGCTGATCGTCGGCCTGCCGATTCTGGCCTATGCGCTGAGCGGCTTTCCCCTGACCTTCGATTTTCCGAAGCAATCGACCTTCAACCTGGCCGGCGGTTTCCACATCGGGCCGGAATTCCTGTCGCTCTATCTGGCGCTGTCCTGCTACACAGCCTCCTTCATCGCCGAGATCGTGCGTGCCGGCATTCTCGGCGTCTCGAAGGGCCAGTCGGAAGCGGCTGGCGCTCTGGGGCTGCGGCCGGGATCGATCCTGCGGCTAGTCGTCGTGCCGCAAGCCATGCGCATCGTCATCCCGCCGCTGACCAGCCAGTATTTGAACCTGACCAAGAACTCGTCGCTGGCCATCGCTATTGCTTACCCGGACCTGACGGCGACCGCCGGCACAGTGCTCAACCAGACGGGGCAGGCGGTCGAAAACGTGCTGATCATGATGGTCGTCTATCTCGTCATCAGCCTGGTGACGTCGGCGGTCATGAATGTGGTCAACGCCAGGATGGCGCTGGTGGAGAGGTAAGGCCATGCAGGAACATGATACCGCTTGGGTGCGGACCGAAATGGCACTGGCGCAACAGGCGCCGGCCGGCGTGCGGGGGCCTATCGCCTGGGTCCGCAAGAACCTGATCGGTTCGGTGGGCGACACCATCCTGACCGTACTGGGCATCGCACTGGTGGTGATGATCCTGCCGCCAATCATCAACTGGGCCTTCATCAGCGCCCAGTGGGTAGGGTCCGATCGCTCGGTATGCGCCACGGCGGCGCAAGGCGGCGTTCAGCCGGATGGCTGGTCCGGCGCTTGCTGGGCGTTCGTCAACGCCAAGTTCGGCCAATTCATGCTCGGCCGCTATCCTATTGAGGAGCGCTGGCGGCCGATCCTGGTCGCCATACTGTTCGTGGCGCTGCTGGTGCCGCTGCTGATCCCGCGCGTGCCGCGCAAGGGGCTGAACGCGATCCTGCTTTTCCTGGTGCTGCCGATCGTCGCTTTCGTGCTGCTGGTCGGCGGCATGTTCGGCCTGCCGCATGTCGAGACGCAGCTATGGGGCGGCCTGCTGGTGACGCTCAGCCTGGCCTTTGTCGGCATTGCAGTGTCGCTGCCGTTCGGCATCGTGCTGGCGCTTGGTCGGCGCTCGAAGATGCCGATAGTCAAGATGCTGTGCGTCATCTTCATCGAATTCGTTCGCGGCATCCCGCTGATCACCGTTCTGTTCTTTGCCAGCGTCATGCTGCCGCTGTTCCTGCCCCCCGGCGTTTCCTTCGACAAGTTCCTCAGGGCGCTGATCGGCTTCTCGTTGTTTGCCGCCGCCTACATGGCGGAGGTGGTGCGCGGCGGTCTGCAGGCGATCCCCAAGGGCCAGTATGAGGGGGCGGATTCGCTTGGTCTCGGTTACTGGCAGAAGATGAACCTGATCGTGCTGCCGCAAGCGCTGAAGCTGGTCATACCCGGCATCGTCAACACCTTCATCGGCATGTTGAAAGACACAAGCCTGGTTATCATCATCTCGATGTTCGACCTACTCGGTGTCGTCAAGCAGAACTTCTCCGATCCCAACTGGGCGACGCCGCAGACCACCAAGTCCGGCCTGATTTTCGCTGCCTTCGTCTTCTGGCTGTTCTGCTTCGGCATGTCGCGCTATTCGATGTATACGGAACGCCGGCTCGACACCGGCCACAAACGTTAAAAACAAAAAAGGGGAACCTGCCATGGTCATAGAAAACGCCGTCAGCGCCGAAGAGATCAAGGTCGATGCCAAGAAGATGCACATCTCGACCACCGATGTCGCAATCGACATCATCGGCATGCACAAATGGTATGGCGAGTTCCATGTGCTGAAGGACATCAACCTCAAGGTGATGCGCGGCGAGCGCATCGTCATCTGCGGTCCTTCGGGCTCGGGCAAGTCGACCATGATCCGCTGCATCAACCGGCTGGAAGAGCACCAGAAGGGCAAGATCATCGTCGACGGCAAGGAACTCACCAACGATCTCAAGAAGATCGACGAGGTGCGCCGCGAGGTCGGCATGGTGTTCCAGCACTTCAACCTGTTCCCGCATCTGACCATCCTGGAGAACTGCACGCTGGCGCCGATCTGGGTGCGCAAGACGCCGAAGAAGCAGGCCGAGGAAATCGCCATGCACTTCCTCAAGCGCGTCAAGATCCCCGAACAGGCCAACAAATATCCGGGCCAACTGTCGGGCGGCCAGCAGCAGCGCGTAGCGATCGCGCGTTCGCTGTGCATGAACCCGCGCATCATGCTGTTCGATGAGCCGACCTCGGCGCTCGATCCCGAAATGATCAAGGAAGTGCTGGAGACGATGGTGGGCCTGGCCGAGGAAGGCATGACCATGCTGTGCGTCACTCACGAAATGGGCTTTGCCCGCAAGGTCGCCAACCGGGTGATCTTCATGGATCAGGGCCAGATCGTCGAACAGAACACGCCGGCCGAGTTCTTCGACCATCCGCGCCACGAGCGCACGAAGCTGTTTCTGTCGCAGATCCTGCACTGAGCATTTTCATGCGAACCAAAAGAGCCCGGCCGTAATGCGGCCGGGCTCTTTTGCTATCTGGGGTCGGGGTTGATCTTCTCCATTGAAACACAAAGCCGCCGCCGCATGAGAAAAGCCCTGCGTTTCGTGGCCATGCTGATTATCGTGGTCGCGCTCGCTGCCACGCTCGGCACGCTGGTGCCGCGTCCGCTGTGGCCGGCGTCAGCGGCGGGTGAGGGCACGCGCCATATTCTGGTGCTGGAGAATCCGATCCACACCGACATCGCCATTCCCGTCGATGACGAAGTGCGCCGGCGCTTCCATTTCCTGGTCGCTGCCGGCATCCCTGTCGACGCCCCGGAAGTGCGCTACATCGTCTTTGGCTGGGGCGGCCGGGCCTTCTATCTGGAGACGCCGAGCTGGTCGCAGCTGAAAGCAGTGCCCGTCCTCAAGGCGCTGACACTGGACGCCTCGGTCATGCATGTCGATATCGCCGGGGCCATCGCCGAGCCGCACCCTGCTGTCACCGGTTTCGACATCGATGAGGAACGTTTTGCAGCGCTGCTCGACTATATCGACGCGAGTTTCCAGCAAGGGCCGCATGGTCCGGTCGTCATCGAGAACGCCGCCTATTCCAGCTTCGACCGCTTCTTCGAGGCGAACGGCCATTTCAACGCGCTTGTCGGCTGTAACACCTGGACAGCCGCCGGCCTGCGCACCGCCGGCCTGCGCACCGGCTGGTGGAACCCGCTGCCGGCCTCGCTGGGCTTGTCGATGCGGTTTTATAACTAGCAGTCCTTCATCGCACCGCGGGGACAGCACTCCCCTCTGGCCTGCCGGCCATCTCCCCCGCAAGAGGGAGATCAGCCGTTTTGCCCGCGCTCCTGCTGCAACGCCGGCGATATTGGCGAAGGCGACGGCGACATCCAATCTCCCCCCTTGCGTGGGAGATGTCCGGCAGGACAGAGGGGAGTGGGAAGGATCGCTACGTTGACGATCTAGACTGCCGAGTGTCCGCTCGCCATCCATAGAGCCAGTCGAGGTCGGCGGCGAGCTTGTCGGGCGAGCGCATGGCCAGGAACAGATTGCGGGCGATCGCCACCGGGCCGGCAGCATGCCAGGCGAGGCGGTTTACGGCCCCACGACGCGCGGCCTTGGCGACACGCGGCCGCCGAAGATTTTCCCAGATTCGAAAACTTCTGGGCAGATCGCCAGGGAAATCGGCGATAGCGTCGGCAAGCGTGATGGCATCTTCGATCGCCATTGCCGCGCCCTGTGCGGCAAACGGCGTCATCGCATGCGCAGCGTCGCCGATCAGCGCGATGCCCTGCGGGCTCGTCCACCGCTGTTGTTCGACGGTGTGGATCGGAAAGGCCGTCCATGGGCCGGCCAGTGCCACAAGCTTCGTCAGGCCCGGCGCGGTGCCGCGCAGGGCAGCCGTGAGGATCGCGGGATCGGCATGGCCCGACCAACCTTCGGCCATGCGCTCGCCCTTGGTGAAGGCGGCGAGATTGAAGGCCCGGCCTTTGCTGACGGGATAGGCGACCATGTGGAAGCCTGGATGCAGGAACGTGGTGACGCATTCGGCGGCGCCGATCGCGACAAAGGCTTCGCCGGAGGCGCTCTCGGCCGCGATCGTGACTCGCCAGGCGAGTTCGCCCGAAAAACGGCTTTTGACGAAGTCCTCGCCTGCGAGTTGCGCCCGGACCGCCGACCAGACGCCGTCGGCGCCGACCAGCAGTTTGCCGCGTGCCTCGATCTCGCGGCCGTCCACTTCGGCGGTCACGGCGACATATTGCGCGTCTTTGACGATGCCGGTCACGCGGGCGCCAGTGATGAACTCAATCTCCGGCCGTTCAGCCATTTGCGCCAACAGCGCTGCCTGCAGATCTGCGCGGTGAGCAACGAGATAAGGCGACTGCCAGCGCGCTTCGGCGGCGTGCCCGAGCGGTACCCGCGCCAGTTCGCGCAGCGTCCCGGCGTCCTTGAGCACGACCGCTTCCGGCCGCAACGCTGCGGGCAGCAGTCGGTCGAGCACGCCGAGTTTTCCAAGAATGCGTGTTGCGTTGGGCGAAAGCTGGATGCCGGCGCCGGCCGCTTCGAGGTGCTGTGCCTGTTCGATAAGCTTTACCGGATAACCCCGTCCGGCGAAGGCAAGGGCAGCGGTCAGCCCGGCGATGCCGGCCCCGGCGATTATGACCTGCCGGGACCTGATGTCTTCCATCGGGCTTGTCGCGGAAGGATCAGGCGGCCTGGTCGATATAAAGGCAACCAGCCGGCAGCGTTTCCGTCGCCCTCAGCTTCGCCGAATAGCGGTAGAGCGTCGAGCAGTAGGGACAGACCTTTTCATTGTCGTCGCCCATGTCGAGGAACACATGCGGGTGGTCGAAGGGCGGGTTGGCGCCGGTGCACATGAATTCCTTGACGCCGATGTCGATTGCCGGATGGCCCGCATCGTTCTGGAAATGGGGAATGGAACCGCCTGCCATCGTCGTCTCCTTGATCTCGTCGAAAAGCATCTGGAACATAACAGGCCTGTTTGCAAGATCGATGAAATGAAACTGTCGCAAAAGCCTGTCAGAGGATACGTTGAGCCGGTTAAGTGCATGTCCCTGAAATCGGAACGGTTTTCGCCGAAGGGTCATGCGCCACAAAAGCGTGTTAGAGGCATGGCACGTCCAGCGGCGCTCCAAGGGACGGTTGGCGGGGGAAGAGCAGGAACCATGAACGAACTGAAGCCGGTGCAGAGCGAATTCATCAATGTCGAGGTGGCGAGCCCCGAGGGCGGCAACCCCGATCGGTTCGTCAACCGTGAGTTCTCCTGGCTGCAGTTCAACCGGCGTGTGCTCGAGGAATCCCAGAACCAGCACCATCCGCTGCTCGAACGCGTCCGTTTCCTGTCGATTTCAGCCGCCAATCTCGACGAATTCTTCATGGTCCGCGTCGCCGGCCTTGCCGGCCAGGTGCGCGAAGGCATTGCGCTCAAGAGCCCCGACGGCCGCACGCCGGAGCAGCAGCTGGAACAATTGCTGCGCGAGGTCGAGCGGCTGCAGGAGGACCAGCAGAACAGCCTTTCGGCGCTGATGTTGCTGCTCAACAAGGAAGGCATTGAGAGCATCACCCGCGATGCACTGACCAAGGATGAGAAAGTCTGGCTGGAAGATCATTTCCAGGACCAGGTCTTCCCGGTCCTGACTCCACTGTCGATCGACCCGGCGCATCCGTTTCCGTTCATTCCCAATCTCGGCTTCTCGATGGCGCTGCAATTGCGCCACCGCAAGAATGGCGAGGAGATGAGCGCGCTTCTGCGCCTGCCGGTGGCGCTGAAGCGCTTCATCCGCCTGCCCGACCGCAAGCAGCACGTTCGCTTCATTCCACTGGAGGAGGCTGTCGGCCTCTATATCGGCAAGCTGTTCCCCGGCTATGAGGTCAAGGGTTCCGGCACCTTCCGCATCATCCGGGACAGCGATATCGAGGTCGAGGAAGAGTCGGAAGATCTCGTGCGCCTGTTCGAGACGGCGCTGAAGCGGCGCCGCCGCGGTTCGGTCATCCGCATCGAATTCGACAAGTCGATGCCCGGTGAATTGCGCGAGTTCGTCGCCGGCGAGCTTGGCGTCTCTTCGAGCCGCATCAGCGTTCTGACCGGCCCGCTGGCGCTCAGCCAGATTTCCGAGATCGTCGCCGTGCCGCGCGACGACCTGAAGTTCACCCCCTACAATCCGCGCTTTCCCGAGCGCATCCGCGAGCATGGCGGCGATTGTTTCGCGGCCATCCGCGAGAAGGACATCGTCGTCCACCACCCCTATGAATCCTTCGACGTGGTGGTCCAGTTCCTGCGCCAGGCAATGGCCGACCCGGAGGTGGTGGCAATCAAGCAGACGCTCTACCGCACCTCCAACGACAGCCCGATCGTGCGCGCCTTGGTCGACGCGGCCGAGGCCGGCAAGTCGGTGACCGCCCTGGTCGAGCTCAAGGCGCGCTTCGACGAGGAAGCCAACATCCGCTGGGCGCGCGACCTCGAACGCGCCGGCGTCCAGGTCGTGTTCGGCTTCCTCGAACTGAAAACCCATGCGAAAATGTCGCTCGTGGTGCGGCGTGAGGACGGCAAGCTGCGCAACTATGTACATCTCGGCACCGGCAACTACCATCCGGTGACCGCGCGCATCTACACCGACCTGTCCTTCTTCACCACCGATCCGACGATCGCGCGCGATGTCGCCCAGCTGTTCAACTTCATCACCGGCTACGCCGAGCCGACCGATGAGATGCGGATCGCCATCTCGCCGTTTACGCTGCGCAGCCGTATCCTCAAGCACATTGCCGACGAGGTCGCCTACGCGCTGGCTGGCCGTCCGGCGCGCATCTGGATGAAGATGAACGCGCTCGTCGATCCCAACATCATCGACGCGCTCTATGACGCCAGCCGTGCCGGCGTCGAGATCGATCTCGTCGTGCGGGGCATCTGCTGCCTGCGGCCGCAGGTGCCCGGCCTGTCGGAAAACATCAGGGTCAAGTCGATCGTCGGCCGCTTCCTCGAACACAGCCGCATCTACTGCTTCGGCAACGGCCATGGCCTGCCGTCGGACGAGGCGATCGTCTACATCGCCTCGGCCGACTTGATGCCACGCAATCTCGACCGCCGCGTCGAGACTATGGTGCCGATCACTAATCCGACGGTGCATGAACAGATCCTTGGCCAGATCATGCTGGGCAACATCATGGACAACCAGCAAAGTTTCGACGTATTGGCTGACGGAACCTCCCGGCGCGTCGTGCTGGAGGAGGGTGAGGAACCGTTCAACGCGCAGGAATATTTCATGACCAATCCGAGCCTGTCGGGACGGGGTGACGCGCTGAAGTCGCATGCGCCCAAGCGCATCGCGCAGTTCAAGCGTCGCAAGAAGAACACCGGCTGATGATTTCAACGTCCCAAGGCCGGCTGCAGGATCGCCGGCCGCTGTCCATCATCGACATCGGCTCGAACTCGATCCGCCTTGTCGTCTATGAAGGGCTGGCGCGCTCGCCTACCTTGCTGTTTAACGAAAAGATGCTGGCCGGTCTCGGCCGCGGCATCGTTTCGACCGGCAAGCTCGATCCCGAGGCGGTGACGCGCTCGATGGAGGAGTTCCGCCGTTTCCGCGCGCTCTCCGACCAGGCGGGTGCGGAGCACATGTTTGTGCTGGCAACGGCCGCGGCCCGCGAAGCGATCAACGGACCCGACTTCATCCACCGCGCCCAGGATGTGCTCAAGACCGAGATCCGCGTGCTCACTGGCCGGCAGGAGGCGCATTATTCAGCGCTTGGCGTCATTTCGGGCTTCCACCCCGCCAATGGCATTGCCGGCGATCTTGGCGGCGGCAGCCTGGAGCTTATCGACATCAATGGCGAGGCGATCGGCGACGGCATCACGCTGCCGCTGGGTGGCCTGCGGCTGCAGGACATGGCCAGGAATTCGCTCGCCCAGGCGGCAAAGATCACCCGCGACGAACTGGCGCGCGCCAAATTGTTGAAGGGCGGGCTGGGACGGCCCTTTTACGCCGTTGGCGGCACCTGGCGAAACCTTGCCCGGCTGCACATGGAAATGACCAACTACCCGCTTGGCGTCATGCACCACTATGAGATCGGTGTCGAAAGCGCCGCCAATTTCCTGAAGCAGGTGGCGAAAGGCGAGATCGAGAAGGTCAAGGGCATCGAAGGTGTGTCGAAGAACCGCCGTTCGCTGCTGCCCTATGGCGCGGTCGTGCTGCAGGAGATCATGGCGGCGATGCAACCGTCGAAGATCATCGTCTCGGCATTGGGCGTGCGCGAAGGGTTTCTCTATTCGCTGCTCGACCCTGCCGAGCAGAAGGCCGATCCGCTGGTCTCCGCTTCGGAGGAACTGGCGCGGCTGCGGTCGCGCTCGGTCACCCATGCGCATGAGCTTGTCGAATGGACGGACAAGACCTTTGCCGCCTTCGGCATCGACGAGACGGAGGATGAGGCACGCTATCGCCACGCTGCCTGTCTGCTGGCCGATATAGGCTGGCGCGCACACCCGGAATATCGCGGCAAGCAGTCGCTCAACATCATTGCCCACGCATCCTTCATTGGCGTCGATCACCCCGGCCGTGCCTTCCTGGCGCTGGTCGGCCTGTTCCGCCACGAAGGCGTGTTCAACGATGCGGCGCCGGAAATCCGCGGCCTGGCGACGCCGCGCTATCTCGAGCGCGCCCGCATCCTGGCGGCGGTGCTGCGCGTCGTCTATCTGCTGACTGCGGCCATGCCCGGCGTCATGCCGCGGCTGAAATGGGAAAACCGCGGCAATGGCACGTTGGCGCTGGTGCTGCCGGCCTCACTTTCCGATCTTTACGGCGAACGCCCGGCCGGACGGCTGGCGCAACTGGCGCGGATCACCAACCGCCGGCTGGTGCTGGCGGTCGAGGGTGGGCAGAGCGTGTCGGTGAAGTAGGCGCGGCCTGACAGCAAAACCATGTCGTCGTCGGCCTCGCGTTCGAGCACCGGCTTCCTCAATCCGTCGCTGCTTCGCACCGCCACCTTCCCCCTCCGGAGGGAAAGGAAGGGAGCCTCGTTGGAAAGCGTTGGCGGCAATAGGCTCGCGCCCTTCCTCTACCCCGTCGATCGGGGGAGAGGGGGCTCGGCGAAGCCGAGACGGAGTGGGGGTCGACCTGCCTCGGGCATCGATGGTTCAACCGGGACGATATTTGACGATATCAGACCGCGGCACCGCGCCCGTCGATCGACCAGGCCCCGGCGCCGGCCATGGCTAGCGCCAGGAATCCGCCGGCGATGGCAATATCCTTCATCAGCATCTGCTGGTGCAGGAAGGTGAGCATCGGGTCATCGCCGCCCTGGCCGTAGTGGCCGATGGAGCCTGCAACGATGCAGAAAGCGGCAAGAAGTATCGCAACGACCGGCGTCTGAAAGCCGACCAGTATCAAGAGACCGGCAATCAACTCGAACAGCCCGGTGCCCCAGGCGGCAAGGGTCGGCAATGGCATGCCGAGGCCGGCGAAATAGCCGGTCGTCCCGGCAATGTCGGCGAGCGCGTGGTAGCCGGAGGGAACGAGCAGGGCGGCGAGCAGCAGCCGGGAAATCAGAAGCAATGCATCGCGGGGCATGGTCATCTCCGTTGTCTGTCCGCCGGCTGTTTCGAGACCGATCCTAGCAGGGATGGGACGGGTGCGCGCTTGGGCAGACAACGAAAAAGCGGCGTGGAAAATTCCACGCCGCTTTTTTCAGGCTTGGGAGGGAAAGCTCAGCCGCGCTTGGCGTCGATCGAGTAGGCGCCAGGGCCCGAGGAAGCCAGCAGCAGGAAACCGCCGGTGATGGCGACGTTCTTCAGGAAATGGATCATCTGGTTCTGGTCGGCCCAGCCGGTATGGGCGACAAAGGCCGAGGCGATGGTGAAGACCGCGAGCACCCAGGCGGCGATGCGGGTCTGAAAGCCAACGAGCACGGCAAGGCCGCCGAGCAATTCGATCAGGCCGACGACAATGGCCGTTACGGTCGGCACCGGCAGGCCCATGGCGCCGAAATAGCCGGCGGTGCCCGAAATGGCGGTGAGCTTGCCGAAGCCGGAAAGCAGGAAGATGGCGGCGAGCAGGATGCGGCCGAGCAGGATGGTGGTGGAGCTGTTGGACGCGATGCCGGCGCCGGCAGCGGAAGTGTTGATGGACATGGTGGCTCTCCGAAAAGGGTTGATGTCCCGTCAGATAGACCAAGCCGACTGTTCACCAAAGCCGCCAGTCCGGCGACACATTGTTCACAGGACGTACATTTCGGGATCGTTCGACCGACGCAAAATTCTTGTCGCGGCCAGCAGCGGCGGGAGCAAATTGTCCCGCCACAAAATTCGGATTTCTAGTTGACGCAATCCCCAAGAAGAGGGCTGCGCGCTTCCCGAGGAAACGCAAGGCACTTCCCCTGGAATCGCTTAACCCGGATGCGTCATGTCCTCCGGCCGCACCAGCCGGTCGTAGTCTGCCTCGCTGACCAGCCCGGTGGCCAGTGCTTCCTCGCGCAAGGTGGTGCCCTTCTTGTGCGCGGTCTTGGCGATCTTGGCGGCATTGTCGTACCCGATCGTCGGCGCCAGCGCGGTCACCAGCATCAGCGAGCGGTCGAGCGCGGCTTTGATGTTGTCTTCGCGAGCCTCGATGCCGAGGACGCAATTGTCGGTGAAGGAGATCGAGGCGTCGGCCAACAACTGCACCGACTGCAGGAAGTTGTAGGCCATCAGCGGGTTGTAGACGTTGAGCTCGAAATGGCCCTGGCTGCCGGCGAAGGTCAGCGAGGCGTTGTTGCCGAACACCTGCACGCAGACCTGCGTCAGAGCCTCGCATTGGGTCGGGTTGACCTTGCCCGGCATGATCGAGGAACCCGGCTCGTTTTCCGGCAGCGACAGTTCGCCGAGGCCCGAGCGCGGGCCGGAGCCGAGGAAGCGGATGTCGTTGGCGATCTTGAAGAGGGCGGCGGCCGCCGCGTTGATGGCGCCATGCGAGAACACCATGGAATCGTGCGCGGCGAGCGCCTCGAACTTGTTCGGCGCGGTGACGAAGGCAATGCCGGTAATGTCGGCGATGCGCGCCGCCACCTTTTCCGCAAAGCCGACCGGCGCGTTGAGGCCGGTGCCGACGGCGGTGCCGCCCTGCGCCAGTTCCTGCAGGCCGGGCAGCGTCATCTCGATGCGCTTGATCGAAGAGGCCACCTGCGCGGCGTAGCCGGAAAATTCCTGGCCCAGCGTGAGGGGTGTCGCGTCCTGCGTATGGGTGCGGCCGATCTTGATGATGTGGGCGAAGGCCTTCGTCTTGACCTCGAGCGCAGCGTGCAGATGCTTCAGCGCCGGCAGCAGATCGTGCACGATGCGCTCGGCGCACGCGATGTGCATGGCTGTCGGGTAGGTGTCGTTCGACGACTGGCTCATATTGACGTGGTCGTTAGGGTGCACCGGCTTCTTCGAGCCCATGACGCCGCCCAGAAGTTCGATCGCCCGGTTGGAGATCACCTCGTTGGCGTTCATGTTGGACTGCGTGCCCGAGCCGGTCTGCCAGACGACCAGCGGGAAATGATCGTTCAGCTTGCCGTCGATCACCTCTTGCGCCGCCTCGATGATCGCCTTGCCGACTGCCGGATCGAGCCGCTTCAACTCCATATTGGCTTCCGCCGCCGCTCGCTTGACGATGCCGAGCGCACGCACGATCGAGGCCGGCTGCTTTTCCCAGCCTATCCTGAAATTGCCGAGGGAACGCTGCGCCTGCGCGCCCCAGTAACAGTCGGCGGCAACCTCGATGGGGCCGAACGTGTCGGTTTCGGTTCTGGTCCTGGCAGCGGTCACTTGTCTCTCCGACGATCGAATTCGGCAACGGCGTATCGCGTTGCACAATGGCCTTCAAGCAGAGATTGCGGCCGGCAGGCAGTAAATCGGTTGAAGCAGTAGCGCCGCCCTTCGGGATCCTGCACCCTCCACTTTCGTGTGAAGGAAATTGCTCCTCAGTGCGGCTTGATCCCATGAAGTGGACGGAAACTTGCGGATTTAGCTCGATAAGATCATGTCGAGCTGGCGGATTGCTCTACGCAAACTTCCCCCAGGTTCAGCAATGCGCAATTCATGTCTACCTACTCTACCTACGAGCGACGCTGCCACACAAACTACCATCCGTGCCGGCGTCTCACTGGCAACAGCAGCGATGAGGTAGCTTATGCACTTGTCCTTCTGTTCAGTTTCCGTCCAAAATCCGGCATCGCATCCGGATCGAGCTTCGGATCGCGAAGCCGAGAATTTCAAGTCCACCCTGGGAGCGCCTCCACATGGCCTCGGAGTTTTCCAAGATGCATGGCGGCAAGGTCGAAGCCGTCTCGACGTCGCAAGTGACGCTCTTTGTCCTCCGTATTTTGCTGAAACGCGCCTGATCGCGGACCGTCAGCTCGGAACCTTTTTCCTCCAACGGCGCAGCTTTGTCCTGAGATAGGATCTATAGCCGAACGGAAGTGTTCGCCGTCCGGAAGGCGTGCTTGTCCGCGCCTCCAGACGCTGGCGCACGACGCTCATCAGTCTGCAGAACGCGGGTGTTTCCAATGATTGCACCCGTTTGACGAGATTGTCGGGCAATGGCTTTGAGCGCCAGTCGAAATAAGCCTCGTAGTCTTGCGGCGTTGCGATCAGGTGCTGGAGATAGGCTGCAAGATCGCTGGCGCTGGCGAAGGCACTGGCGTCAATAAAGGAGTGCTCCGGAACGAACTCGTCCACATTGGGAGCGCCAAGGTAGATCGGCACCGTGCCCGCCATGAACGCGTCATAGATTTTCTCGGTGACATAGTCGGCCTCGATCGAGTTCTCCATGGCCAGGCAGAATTTGTGCCGCGCAATGGTTTCGATCTTGGTCTTCGAGCCCAGATCGGGGCCAGAGACCGATCGGTTGTGGCGATATCGGCCATAAGAATCGATCTTGATGTGGCGCGCCAGTTCGTTCGCCAAATCGACACGGCCGCTATAATTCAGGCCGGCCGACTGGAAGAGTGCGACCGGCGCTTCTTCCGTTTTCGGCACGATTGGTCTGGCCAGCGCATCTTTCCACCACACCGCACGCGGAAGGTAGGGTACCCAGACATCGGACCGGGATTCATGCGTCATGATGATATCGAAGTGCCGCATGAATTTGGGGTCGGCAAGTCGCTTGTAGTTTTGGCCGCATTCCATCGACCAGGCGACCCAATATTGACCAGGGTATTTGTAGGCATCGCCAACTTCGCGAAAGTTCGGAATATGGAAGACGACTGCCGCGGCCTCGGAAATCCGTCGTTTGTCCAGTGTCCACCGCCCGGGCATTTCGCACTGTATCGACGCGATATCGACGGGTTTGCTGAAGAACGTTGTGTAGAAGAGGATCAGTGGATCGATAGACGGCATGGCACCACGAATGTCTGAAGCATTGCTCAATCTGCAGACAGACGCGGTATCGGAAGTTTGGTCAAGTGCTCCGCTTGTTCGAGGCCGAGGGCCGTCCAAACGGTCACCCCGCCGTATACCCGCCATCGATCGCGAAAATGCCGCCGCTGGTCCACGCCGCCTCGTCGCTGGCCAGATAGACGGCGATGCCGGCAAGATCGCTGGTCTGGCCGATGCGGCCGAGCGGGTAGCTGCGCTCGACATAGGTTTTCAGCTCGGCTTGCGCTGCCGCCGGCAGGTTGTCGATCGACTTGCGCCGCATGGCGGTGTCGACCGTGCCGGGCGCAATCGCATTGACCCTGATGCCGCGCGGACCAAGCTCGAAGGCCAGCGACTTGGTCAGCGAATTCAGCGCGCCCTTGGACAAGGAATACAGGCTCGACGGCCGCTTCGGGATCATCTTGTCGGCGAAGTAGGACGAGATGTTGATGACGGAGGCGTTGGCGCCGAGATGCGGCAGCAGCCGCTGGGTAAGGAAGAACGCCGCCGTCACATTGAGCGCGAAGGATTGCTGGAATTGGTGCTCGGTGACGGTCTCGAAAGGCACCAGATAAGCGACGCCGGCATTGTTGACGAGGATGTCGAGCGGGCCGGTTGCTTTCGCGCGATCGACCACGGCATCGATGCCGGAAGAGGTCGAGAGATCGGCCGACTGGGTGCCGACGTTGCCCGCCGCCGCAAGTGTCTCGCGGGCGGTCTCGAGCTTGCTGGTGTCGCGGCCGATGATCAGCACGTCGGCGCCCTCGCGCAAGAAAGCTTCCGATATGGCCAGGCCGATGCCGTCCGAGCCGCCGGTCACCAGTGCTCGCTTGCCAGAAAGTCTCATTGAAGGCCAAGTCGCATCGAATGCTCTCGCTGTTGCCCGCGTCACGAAGCAATGCCGATCGGCGAGGGCGGTCAAGCCGCCGGCCTATCGCTCAGTATGAACTTCGGTTGGCCGCGTGCCGATCCGGTTACCGCAGCAGCGACTGCGACGTCGGCGTCAGGCGCAAGGTTTCGGTCCGCCACGTCACATCGGCCGCTTGCCATTGGGGCGAAGCGGCAACTGCGGCTTCGTAACTGGCATGCGCCTCGGGACTGTCGAAACCCGTCACCGCGATAAAGACGTTTTCGCTCAAGCGCACCGGCAGGCGGGGAAAACTGTTTTCAGCGTGCTCGGTGATGAAGGCGCCAAGCAACCGTCCGCCAGCGCCGATAAGGACCGGAACGGCATCCGTTTCGAAATTGCCGGCGAAATCGGCTTCGGCGCCAGACCGCAGATGATGAATCTGGATGACAACAACACCGGTCAAGCCATTGTCTGCGCTTGGCTTTCCATCCGCCGGCATGGCGCCTCGCTGCGAGCCTGACAGATCGAAGCCGGCGCCTGGCCATGCCGGCTTCAAGAGCAGTACATCGTCGGAATCGATCATCGTCGCATTGGCGGCGTCGCGGTGCGCCGTCCACACCGGCCCGTCATAGAAGGCGGTGAGCGCCTGCTTCCGCGCTTCCATGCCATCGAAGCCGCGCAGCCAGACGAACATGTCGGGGCGGTCGAGGTCGCGGAACTGTCCGATGATGGTCATGCCGGCGTGTTCCTGGCCTTCGATGAACCGACTGTCGAAGATGTCGATCAGCGTCTCGCGCCGGCCCGGCTTCAGCGTGTACTGCCGCAACTCGACGACAGGCGAAGCGAGCAGTTTTGCCGCCGCAGGCGCATTCAGGGGTACGGTCATTGTGTCGTCTCCAAAAAACAGGATGATCATCCGGTTTATAAAACAGACCGGTTGTCCTGTTTTGTCAATCTGCTATCGTTGGCAAATGTCAGCAGAGATTGCTCGGGCTCCGAAAGGGCCGCCGCGAAAACGCACCAACGATCCCGAAGGGCTGCGCAACAAGGTGCTCGATATCGCCGAAGCGTCGTTCCAGGCGCGTGGCTATCATGCATCCGCCCTTGGCGAGCTGATGACGACCGCAGGCGTCAGCGGCGGCGCGCTGCATCATCATTTCCCGACGAAGAAGGCGCTCGCTCTGGCGGTGATCGAGGAGCGCGTGGCAGCGGCCCTCGATGAAACCTGGATCAACCCTGTACGGGCGGCAGGCTCGGCGCGCGAAGGCGTGCGCGCGGTGTTCGAGGCGGTGGCGACCGAGCTTGAGCAGCAAGGCTTCGTGCGCGGCTGTCCGCTCAACAATCTGGCGCATGAACTGTCGCTCGCTGACCCGGATTTCCGCGCCGCTCTGGACGATATCTTTGCCGGATGGCGTCAGGCGGTTGCCGACAAGGTGCGAGCCGACCAGCAGTCGGGGCGGGAGCAGGGCACCGACCCCGAGCGCTTTGCGGCACTCGCCATCGCCGCCTATTCCGGCGCCATGTCGATGGCCAAGGCGGCACAGGATGCCAGCGTGCTGCGCGATTGCCTGGCCGAACTTCAGCGCAGCTCAACGCCGCCATTCCCGAGCAGAGCGAAGCGGCGTCGCAGGATCCTGCTGCGGCCGGGAAAACCTTGAGGCCGGAACTGCGCTGTTCTAGTTGGAAAGCGGCTTGATCGTCTCGTAACCGTTCACCGATTCCGCGCTGGTCCCTTCGTCGTAACGCCGGGCGAGAGACGCTTGCAGATCGGGAGCATAAAGCGCGGTGAATGTGTCCAGCGTTTCGCCGGCGCCGTTCTTGAAGGTCTCCGTGACCGCCAGCACGTTGTATTTGCAGCCGCCGACGCTGAACGTCTCCTTGCCCTTGACGACCAGGCTCAGTGTCTTGGTGCTCTTCGGCTGCTTGTTCGGCGACAACTCGACGAATTCGATCGTGCTCTTGGCTCCCGTCTTCAGCGGAAACAGTTTTCGCAGATCGGAAAACGGGATCGTCGCCACCCGTCCGGTATCGCTGTCGCGAAACACTTCGACCAGGCCTGCAAACAGGAACTGTGTCTGCGGTGATTGCGATTCGTAGGTGTTGGCGACGGACACCATGCCGCCGGCCACCGGCCGAAACTCGCTGCGGACGCCAGGCATTTCCAGAACGAAGCCGGCCTTGGCCGATTTTGCGTCGACACAATCGGCGGCATGCACCGCAGCCCCCGGCAGCAACCCAGCCAGCACCACGCCTATCGAAACGGCTCTCATGAAATCCTCCCCTCTGCTTGTATTTGCTGCGCGCCAGCATGACCCAAGAAATGCCAGAGCCTCAGTGCCGTGTCGACCTGCCATTCCTGGCAACTGGACGGTGGGGCGCCGGCTGTGCTGAATTTCAGGTCATGAATCGCAAGCTCGTCCTCTCCCGTCGCAATTTCCTCGCACAGGCAGCCGGCCTTGCCATGGCTGGCATGCTGCCGCGCGCCGCGCTTGGCCAGACCGGCAAGCGCATCCAGCCCATCGACGCCACCTTTCTGTTCATCGCCGATGTCCATGCCTGCCGCATGTCGAGCGGCCTCAGCCCCAACTGCCTGGAGGAAGGCAAGACTGATGCCGCGCTGTTGCGCAATGTCGCTGTCCTCAATGGCTTGGCCGGCCGGCAATGGCCAGTCGAGATCGATGGCGTTGCAACCCGCCTGCGTTCGGCCGGCAGCGGCATCGATGCGCCGCTCGGCCTCGTTGTCGGCGGCGACATCACCGACGATGGCGGCGGCCAGATCACCGAGCCCAGCGAAGGCACGCAACTGTTGCAGTTCAGCCAGCGCTATCAACAAGGCGTCGGCCCGGACCGCGTGCACATGCCGGTCTATGTCGGCCTCGGCAACCACGATCTCGACCAGAACGGCTCGCCGCCCCATGTCGACTGGTATCGGCGTGAACTGCGCGACTATGTCGAGGTCAACCACCGCCCCGGCGTGTTCTTCAAGCCGCCGGTGCCGGCCACCGAATACGATATCGACACCGACTGCTACTCCTGGGACTGGGGCGGCCTGCATCTCGTCCAGACCCACCGCTTTGCCGGCGACACCGGCCATGGCGCGGTGAGCAGCCTGCCGTGGCTGAAGCAGGATCTGGCGACCTACGCGGCGGATGGCCGTCCCGTCATCCTGTTCCAGCACTATGGCTGGGACACTTTCTCGGTCGAGCGCTGGGACCCGGCCAAGCGCACCTATGACGATGACGGCGCAGGCGCGCCGCACTGGTGGAGCGAGGCCGACCGCCAGGCGATGCTGGCGGCGCTGAAGGGCTACAATGTCATCGCCATCTTCCATGGCCATCAGCACGAAGTGCCGATGATCTACAACAGCGATGGCCTCGACCTGTTCAAGCCGAAGGCTGCCTATATGGGTGGCTTCGCGCTGGTGAGGGTAACCGGGGACAGCATGGACGTGGTGCTGGGCGAGGCAGCCGACGACCACGGCGAGGTCAAGTTCACCAGCGCCTTCAGCAAAAGCCTCAGCCTCTGACAAGAAAAAGGCGGCCTTGAGCCGCCTTCCTCATTGCCTGCAAGATCGAATCAGAGCGCCTTTTTGATCTTGTCCTTCACGTCGCCATAGACCTTCTGCACCTTGCCGGCGGTCTTGTCGGCCGTGCCTTCGGCCTGGGTCTGCCTGTTGCCGGTCGCCTTGCCGCCGGCCTCCTTGACCGAGCCCTTGACCTGCTTGGCCACGCCGGCAACCTGATCCTTGTTCACCATCTTTGCATCTCCTGGGATTCCGGGGATTCATTCGCAGGAGGCAAACGGGCCGGCTTGGCTTAGGTTCCCTGGGCGGCGATCATCGTCGCATCTGGTCGCTTATATGGTCGCCGAAACGGTTTGCCGCGTCGTATCGTGTGACTAGTGTGACGAAATTTTGGGGAGACCGCCTTGGCTGAATTTACGCTCATCATCGCCAACAAGTGCTTTTCGTCCTGGTCGCTGAGGCCATGGGTGGCGATGAAGCATCTGGAGATCCCGTTCGAGGAAGGTTTCGTGCGCCTGCGCACGCCCGAGACTTTTGCCGCTCTGGCGAAAGTCTCGCCCACCGGCCTTGTGCCAGTGTTGAATCACAATGGCAGGATTGTCTGGGAAACCCTTGCCATCCTTGAATATCTGGCCGACCTGTTTCCGGAGAAAAAACTTTGGCCGCAGGATATCGGCGCCCGCGCCTTGGCTCGCTCGGTGGCGACCGAGATGCATTCCGGCTTTCGCGAGGTGCGCTATGGCTGGCCGATGAATTTGCGCCGGCCGAAGGGCCACAAGCCGCTCGACGCCGAAGGCGAAATGCAGCGCGCGCGCATCGAAACGATCTGGCGCCAGTGCCGGGAACAATACGGCAAAGGCGGCCCCTTCCTGTTCGGTCATTTCACCGCGGCCGATGCCATGTATGCACCTGTCGTCACCCGCTTCGACACCTATGGCGGCAAGCTCGCGCCCGACACGCGCGCCTACGTCGACGCTGTGTTGGCAACGCCGGCGATGCGGCACTGGTATGCGGAAGCAGCGAAGGAGACTTGGCCGGAACCCGGCCCGGACGAATAGGACCACTAATGACATCACGGTGAGTGACCGATGGCCAGCAATGATGGACCGCGTGAGACTACCGCGCCAACAATCTTCCACTGCCGGCTGATCCCGCCTCGGCCGGACTTCGCCTTCACCCTGACGGAGGAGGAGAGGGAGTTGATGGGCCGGCATGCCGACTATCTGCGCGGCAAGCTTGCCGAGGGCACCATGATCCTGGCCGGGCCGGTCGCCGACCCGGCCGGCCCTTGGGGTCTGCTGATCCTGCGTGTCGGCAGCGAAGCCGAGGCAAGAGCGGTCACCGACGGCGATCCGGTGTCGAGCTCCGGCCACGGTTTCCACTACGATCCTGCCGCTGATCAGCGCGATCCTGTAGGCGAGCGTAAGTTTATGGATGTGAAACGGTTTTCACTTGGGAATTGTGTCAGACAACGGCACATACAAGAACGCCTCTCGCACCGTTTAATGTGCGGGAGGCGTTCTTTTGCCAGCATTACCGAGATTGTTCTCTGAATTGCTGACATCACGGAAATGCGCCGGCTTGCGATTGGTTCCGGGGCGTGGAATATTTTTTGGAACGCCTTGCGCTCCGCCACCTCGTCAGTTGAGGCTTATGCCTCAGGCACCCTCAGGTTGAATTTGGGCTCCGGCCAAACCAGAAATTGACTGGGCGCTAAAAGAAGTCTATAAGAAACATGTCGATATTTGTTTGACCGACTTTTGTTATCCGCGCATGATGCGCGCCTTTGACGAACTTCCCCATCAAAAATCGAGACAAAACGCTGTTGTGCAGTCGCACGATGGTGAACGAATATTTGCCAGGGAAAGGGTTCTTCATGGCCACCGGCACAGTGAAATGGTTCAACGCCACCAAAGGTTTTGGTTTTATTCAGCCTGACGACGGCTCCGCCGACGTTTTTGTCCACATCTCGGCCGTAGAGCGCGCCGGCATGCGTGACATCGTCGAGGGCCAGAAGCTCGGCTACGAGATGACCCGCGACAACAAGTCAGGCAAGATGTCCGCCGACCAGTTGAAGGCGGCCTGATAAGGAATTCGGCCTTCCGGTGACCACGGATGTACTGGCACCGATGAAAGGCTGAAAGGAGCGCCTTGCGCATCCAACTGGATGCGCGGCGCTTTCATGGAAGGTCAGGCGGTGCCTGGCCTTTTTCATTTTGTGCGTCGTGCCGCTAAAAGTGCGCCGCACGCCGGCCGGAACGTGCTAAGGGACGCTCCAGCAATCTGAACCGCCCATACTGCCCCGCTGCCGTATTGCTTTGGTCGAAATCGAAGACCGCTCTCGCTCTATCGGCACCAGGCTCCCGACAGGAGAAAGTTTTGACCACTCAATCCAAGACCGCCGACCAGGCCGGCTCGCTGTTCAGCAAGACGCAAACCCAGTCGATGTCACTCAACCGCATCCTGTCCGAGCGTGATGCCGTCAGCGAGGCGCGCGAAGCCAAGACCGCGCGCTTGCGCGAACTGCGCAAGGAAAAGGAAGCCGACGACATGGCAGCGGCCGCAGTCCTTGCGGCGCTGCCAAAGCGGGCAGGCAAACGCTGATGGCCACCAAGCGCGTACCGCCCACGCCGATCGATGCCGATGCGACCATAGCGTCCATGGTCCCGGGCCTGGACAAGCCGGTCGAATATGTCCGCCGTGTGCTGGAAAAGCTCGAGCGCTGCAAGCGCGCGCATGGCGATGCCCAGGTGCGCGTCGGCGTGCGCGGCCGTGCCGAAGCCCCGAACTATCTGGTCGAATATGTCCGCGAGGACAAAAAGACCCAGGAGCGCGTGACCTACCAGGATGCCGCCTATAGCGGCAGCACGCATCGCGAACTGGCGGCGCACCACATTGCCGAGGCGAGGAACTGGTCGCCCGAGGAAATGAACATCACAGCGGTCTCGGCGCTGATCGGCCGCTTGCGCAATCCGCGCGCACCATCATCCCGCTTTTCCGACGAGGACTGACATGGCCATAAAGTTTTCCACCAAGGACCAGCCGGCAGCGCCGGCTGCTGCCACTGCAAAGCAGGCCAAGCCCGCTGCCGCGCCGAAGGCCGCCGAACCGTCGGCAACCGATCTGTTCGAGGCGCCAGCCGCCACGCCCAAGGGCAAGGCAGGCAAGAAGAAATAGCGCCTTGCCGCACCAAGCCGATCGCAATCTCGCAGCACCTGGGCTGGTCGCGTTGGCCGCCAGGGATATCCGGTCGTCAAAACAGGACGACCAGCCGGTTTTCGATTGCCAGAGCTGCGGCGCCTGCTGTTCCTACTCGGCCGAATGGCCGCGCTTCTCGACCGAGGACGATGCGCAACTTGACCGGATTCCGGAAAAGTTCGTGTCCGCCGACCTGTCCGGGATGCGCTGCGAGGGCGTGCGCTGTTCGGCGCTTACGGGCGAGATCGGCAAGCACACAGCCTGCGGCATCTACGAGATCCGCCCGGACGTCTGCCACGCCTGCATGCCTGGCGGCGACGATTGCCTGATGGCGCGCAAGGCGCACGGGATGCCAACGATCTAGCCGACGCCCACCTTGCCTCATCCCACATCCCCCGATAGCTTCCACCACGGGCAGGGCGTTGGAGGAACCATGAGCATCGAATTCCTGTTGACGTCGCTGATCGTCGTGGCTTCGCCCGGCACCGGCGTTCTCTACACGCTGAGCGCCGGGCTTTCGCGAGGCGCGCGCGCCTCGATCACTGCTGCATTCGGCTGCACGCTTGGCATCATCCCGCATATGGCCGCCGCCATCACCGGCCTGGCGGCGCTGCTGCACACAAGTGCTGTCGCCTTCGAGACGCTGAAATATCTCGGCGTCGCCTATCTCCTCTACATGGCCTGGAACACGCTGAAGGAGAAGGGCGGCCTGAGCGTCGATGAAAACGCGGCACCCCGCTCGGCAGCCAAGGTCATCACCTCCGGCATCCTGATCAACATCCTGAACCCGAAGCTGTCGATCTTCTTCTTTGCCTTCCTGCCGCAATTCGTCAGCACGACCGAACCGAACGCATTTGCCAAGATGCTGGAGCTCTCGAGCGTCTTCATGCTGCTGACCTTCGTCGTCTTCGTCGCTTACGGCATCTTTGCCGCCTCGATCCGCAGCCATGTCGTGTCGCGGCCGATGGTGCTGACCTGGATGCGCCGCACCTTCGCCGGCGCCTTTGTCATGCTTGGGGCCAAGCTGGCGCTTGCTGATCGATAGAACAGGATCTGGCAGGCATCGGCCTACTCTTCGTCGGTTCCGGATCCGGTCCGGATGCCTAGACGCCAGGCGGAGGGCGGAAGGCCGATCATCTTCTTGAAGGCGCGGCTGAACGCTGCCTCGGATTCGTATCCGATTTCAGCGGCGATGCTGGCCATGTTGCTGGAGCCGGCGCTGAGCAGCTCCGAGGCGATCTGCATGCGCCATTTGGCGAGATAATGCATTGGCGGCATGCCGACCAGCCTGGTGAAGCGTTCGGCGAGCACGCTGCGCGACAGCGCGGAGTCCTTCGCCAGCGCCTCCACCGTCCAGTTATGCGCCGGCCGGTCGTGGATCAGCGCCAGTGCCCTCGCCAGGTGCGGATCGCGCAGGCCAGCCAGCCATCCCGTGGTTTGTGGCGGCAGCGATTCCAAGTAACGGCGCAACACGTCGACAAACATCAGTTCGCTCAGTTTGGTGAGCACCGTTTCACTGCCTGCGCGCTTTTGCGCCACCTCCGTGACAGCCAGGTTGATGAACTGGCTGAGCCAGCCGCCATCGCCTTTGGCAGCTCCGGCCTTGATCACCGGCGGCAAAGCCTCGAGCAGTGGATTGAAAGGCTGTGCATCACAGGCGAGATAGCCGCAAACCAGCCTGGCCGAGGTCGCGCCGTCGCCGGCGCAGTTGATGTAAAACGGCATCCGGCCGGCTGTTGCGATGTCGAGAACGTCGGCTGTCGGCGGATCGGCGCGCAGCGCCGGATTGCTGGACATAATATGCGGGTCGCTCCTGGTGAAGACGACGACTTCGCCGGCCTCCAGCGCGATCGCTTCCTGGCCGACGATGCGCGCGAAGCAGCGACCGGCCGTTACCACATGGTAGGAGATCAGATGGTCCGCACCGGGCAGGATCTTCGGCAGGATGGACGATGGCGCCGGCGAGCAGACGGCCCACGGCTCGTGGCCCTCAATGTCAAAAAACGTCGCGCCGGTAAGGCGTACCGTCCTCAACAGGTCAGACAGAGCATCCCCGGCCATTCCGTTTCGTCCCGCACCCGGCTAGCCGGTCAGCCATCCCTTTCGAGTTCCGGACGCGCTGTCAAGCGAGGCGGACGCCGTATCATTCAGTTCGCGGCCAGAACTCCTAAACCTGCACCGGTGCTCAAGCGCTGCCGAGAGAGGGCGCTGAGTGCTGTCGAAACCAACCAGGGACAAATGTCATGACGGTACATAAGGGCGGGTGTTTTTGCGGCGCCGTGGAAATCGAAGTGCACGGAGCCGCCGAGGCAATGGGCTATTGCCATTGCGGTTCGTGTCGATCGTGGTCGGCGTCTCCCGTGAACGCCTTCACGCTGTGGAAGCCTCAGAACGTCAAGGTCACCAGGGGCGCGGAGTTCCTGTCCGGGTTCGAGAAGACCGAAATGAGCGATCGCCAGTTCTGCACGAAATGCGGTGGTCATCTGATGACCGTTCATCCGCCGCTCGGCCTGGTCGATGTCTATGCGGCAACCATACCAGGCGTGAAATTCACGCCTGGGGTTCACGTCAACTACGCTGAGACCGTGCTGCCGATGAAGGATGGGCTGCCCAAGCTCAGGGACTTTCCGGCTGAGCTCGGCGGCTCCGGCATCGCGGTGCCGGAATAAGGCCCGGCCACTGCTCGCCATTTTTGACAACGACAATTCAAGACAGGAGATTGTTCATGGAAATCGCAACATTTCGCGCCACGCAGGAGCCGATCAAGGATCTCTATCGCAGGGATGCGAAGGCCGCGTTCCTCACCTTGAAGGCCAAAGGCGTCGCCGACGCGTCCACCGTGACCTGCAAGGTCGAGACCGGACGCGGGCTGGCGCTTGCCGGCATTCATCCGATGGCCGGGGGCAGCGGCCAGGAACTGTGCTCCGGCGACATGCTGCTGGAGGCGCTGATCGCATGCGCCGGTGTCTCGATGCGCGCGGCGGCGGCCGTGCTCGAAATTCCGATCAGGTCCGCCGAAGTTTCCGCGGAAGGTGACGTCGATCTTCGCGGCACGCTCGGCGTGACTGCGGGTGTTCCAGTCGGCTTCAAGGAAATCCGCTTGCGCTTCGACATCGACACCGACGCTCCCCAAAGTCAGCTCGACCAACTGCTCGAACTCACGGATCGCTATTGCGTGATCTTCCAGACCATCCAGAACAGTCCCAGCACCACGGTGATGCTGCACCGCGTCATCCAGTGACCAGAAAACCGGCCCGGAAACTCGACTTGAGCGAGATTCCGGGCTGGGAACGGGAGTGCCGGGCAACGCTTCTATCCTTTGACGTAACCCATCGCCTCGACGATCAGCTCGTCCGCGACACGCATCAGGTTGACGCCGCGGATGGAGTTGCCGTCGGCCATGAAGTAGCGCCAGCGGATCGTCGCCCGTTCACCGGCGACGAAGGTTTCCTCGAGGTCGAAGCGCGTGCCGGGCTGGGTGGCGATCGCCGACCATAGGTCAATGCATGCCTCTTTGCCGGCATGGCGGGCGCCGTCCGGCGCCGGCACGGTGTTTTCGATAACGCAATCCTGCGCCACCAACTCGGCAAGCGCGGACGGATCGTGCAACTGGAACACATCGTTGAAGCGACGCATGATCTCGGCCGTCTGGCTAGAGTGGTCGCCCGGATGAATGCTCGTGATGCTGTCCTGGCTCATCTCATACCTCCTGGTTTTCATTGTTCCGTGGCAGTGGTGGCGGCCAGCTCGGCCTTGAGGGTGATGGTTGTAACGCCGGCCAAAGCGCGAGAGACAAGGCAGGTCGTCTTCGCCGTCTCCGCCATACGCTGGAATTCGGCAGGCTGAAGGCCGGGAATCTCTGCTTCCGTTTCGAGCTCGATGCGGGTGATCGTCGGCCCGGCGGCGGTCGCGCCGAGATGCACCTTGGCGACGGTGCGGATGGTGCGGGCGACGTGGCCTTCCTGGCCGAGGATGAAGGTCAGCGCCATCGAGAAGCAGCCGGCATGTGCTGCCCCGATCAGCTCTTCGGGATTGGTGCCCGGACCGTCCTCGAACCGCGACGGAAAGGAATAGGCGCCTTCGAAGACGCCGCTGCCAAGCCGCAGACGGCCGCCGCCTTCCTTCAGCGTGCCTTGCCATTCTGCGGAAGCTTCACGGATGGTCATGGTCGTTCTCCTGATTCGGGGTTGAAAAGCGGGCAATTGGGTCAGGCGCAGTCGATGACAACCTTCCCGAACACGTCGCCCTGCTGGAAGTGGCGGTACGCTTCGGGGGCTTCGGCAAAGGGGAAGACCCTGTCGACAACGGGCTTGAGGCGATGCTGCGACACGGCGCGCAGCATGGCCTCAAGATTGCTGCGGCTGCCGACGAACAGGCGGCTGATGGTGGCGAGGCTGCGCTGATAAAGCGCTGCCGGCATCTCGATCGATCTGCCACTGGCGTCCTGCAGCGTCAGCAGCACGATGTGCCCATAAAGCGTGCTGGCAATCAGCGACTGCGCGAAGGTGGCCGGGCCGCCGGTTTCGACGACGAGGTCGACTCCGCCTGTCTGCTCGCGCGCCCAGCCGCCCCATTCCGGTATGTCGGTGCTGGAGACAACGAGGTCGGCGCCCAGCGCCCGCAGCCTGTCGGCCTTCTCCGCGCGCGATGTGATGGCGACAACCCGGCAGCCGAGCAACTTGGCGAACTGCAGAGCAAACAGCGAAACGCCACCCGAACCGATGGTGAGAACCCATTGACCAGGCTTCGGAATCCGGGTCCCGGTCACCGCGTTCCAGGCCGTCACGCCGGCGCAGGTCAGCGTCGCCGCTTCGTGCCAGCTCAGATGATCGGGCAGTCGCGCCGCCCATTGTTCGTCGAGCACGGCAAACTCAGTCAGCATGCCGTCCAGCGTACAGCCGAGCTGGTCGATCAGACCGGCATTGATGCGGCCATCGATCCAGCGGGCGAAGTAGCTGCCGGTGACGCGGTCGCCGACGGCAAAACGGGTGACGGCATCGCCGATTGCGACGACCTCACCGGCGCCGTCGCTCAGCGGCACGATGCCTTGCCGCGGCGGCAACGGATAGGTGCCGCCAAGGATAATCGTGTCGCGCCGATTGAGCGAGGCGGCGCGG
Source organism: Mesorhizobium sp. LSHC412B00 (assembly GCF_000503035.1). Lineage (NCBI taxonomy): Bacteria > Pseudomonadati > Pseudomonadota > Alphaproteobacteria > Hyphomicrobiales > Phyllobacteriaceae > Mesorhizobium > Mesorhizobium sp. LSHC412B00. The sequence continues at coordinate 52,136 of NZ_AYWB01000027.1, forward strand.
ACTCGCACCACGATCTCATGCGGTTTCGGTTCCGTCCGCGCCTCGTCGCGCATCGCCAGGGATTCGGTTCCACCAAACCCTTCAAGACGGTAGCTGCGCATGTCACTCTCCTTGTAATATATAGACTGATTTACATATTATATAGACCGATTGTCATATTCTTGGCAAGACCCTATAATGCGTCACTGCTGACAGAGGTTGACATGGCCAACGACACCCGCACCCGCATACTTGAGACCACAGGCCTGTTGCTCAGGCAGCGCGGCTATCACGGCACCTCGCTCAACGACATTCTGGGCGCCAGCGGGGCGCCGCGCGGCTCGCTCTATTTTCATTTCCCAGGCGGCAAGGACCAACTGGTCATCGAGGTGACGCGCAACAGCGTTGCCGACGTCACGAAAAGGCTGGGCGAAGCACTGGCAGCCGAGAGCGATCCTGCAGTGGCCGTCCATCACATCTACCAGTCGGTCGGGCGCATGCTGGAGGACAATGATTTTTCGCTGGGTTGCCCCATCGCGCCGGTGGTGCTGGATTCACCCACCGATGTGCCGGAACTGGCGGAACTCTGCCGATCGGCTTTCGAGCAATGGATCGGCTTGCTGCGACAGGCCTTTGTCAGGGCAGGAGTGCCCGAACGCCGGGCGCATGCCCTGGCACTGCTGGTCGAATCCTCGCTGGAAGGGCTGATGGTGATTGCGAGGGCCACCCGCGATCGTGGCCCGGTGCTGGTGGTGGCCGACGAGGTCGCGGCGCTTGTCGAGCAGGCGGTGCTTGCAGGCAAGGTTGCGCGGCAGGCGGACAGCGCCGCCTAACCATCCGCTTTCCAAAACAAAAAGGGCGCCTCTCGGCGCCCTTTCCGTATGCATAAGCCAGATAGCTTGGATTAGAAATCCATGCCGCCCATGCCGCCCATGCCGCCGCCGCCCATGCCGCCAGGCATGCCGCCGCCAGCAGACTCCTTCTTGGGGGCCTCCGCGATCATGGCTTCGGTGGTGACGAGCAGGCCGGCGACCGAAGCCGCGTCCTGGAGAGCGGTGCGAACGACCTTGACCGGGTCGACGATGCCCATGGCGATCATGTCGCCATACTCGCCGGTCTGGGCGTTGTAGCCGTAGGTCGCGCCCTTGTTGTCGAGGATCTTGCCGGCAACGATCGAAGCTTCAGCACCTGCGTTCGAAGCGATCTGACGGGCCGGAGCCTGCAGTGCACGACGAACGATGTTGATGCCGGCAGCCNGCGCGGGTCGCGTTGAGGGCGTCATCGACGCGGTCCTTCTTTTCCTTGACTTCGACTTCCGTCGCGCCGCCGACGCGGATCACCGCGACGCCGCCCGCGAGCTTCGCCAGACGTTCCTGCAGCTTCTCCTTGTCGTAGTCCGACGTGGTCTCTTCGATCTGCTGCTTGATCTGGGCAACGCGGCCCTGGATCTCGTCCTTCTTGCCGGCGCCGTCGACAATGGTGGTGTTCTCCTTGGAGATCGACACCTTCTTGGCGCGGCCGAGCATGTTGAGGCCGACATTCTCGAGCTTGATGCCGAGGTCTTCCGAAATGACCTGGCCACCGGTGAGGATGGCGATGTCTTCCAGCATGGCCTTGCGGCGATCACCGAAGCCCGGCGCCTTGACGGCGGCGATCTTCAGGCCNCGCAGCTTGTTGACGACCAGCGTGGCCAGAGCCTCGCCTTCGACGTCTTCCGAGATGATGAGCAGCGGCTTGGAGGTCTGCACGACGGCTTCGAGAACCGGCAGCATGGCCTGGAGGTTGGACAGCTTCTTCTCGTGCAGGAGGATGTAGACGTCCTCGAGCTCGGCAACCATCTTGTCGGCGTTGGTGACGAAGTAGGGCGAGAGATAGCCGCGGTCGAACTGCATGCCTTCGACGACTTCCAGCTCTGTCTCGGCGGTCTTGGCTTCTTCAACCGTGATGACGCCTTCATTGCCGACCTTCTGCATCGCTTCGGCGATCATCTTGCCGACCGACTCGTCGCCATTGCCGGCGATCGTGCCGACCTGGGCAACTTCCTCGGAGGTCTTGATCTTCTTGGCAGCGTTGCCGAGAGCCGCGACCACTTCGGTCACGGCCAGGTCGATGCCGCGCTTCAGGTCCATCGGGTTCATGCCGGCGGCAACGGCCTTGTTACCTTCCTGGACGATCGACTGCGCCAGGACGGTCGCGGTCGTGGTGCCATCACCGGCGATGTCGTTGGTCTTCGAAGCAACTTCGCGGATCATCTGCGCGCCCATGTTTTCGAACTTGTCGGAAAGTTCGATTTCCTTGGCGACGGTGACGCCGTCCTTGGTGATGCGCGGTGCGCCGAACGACTTGTCGATGACGACGTTGCGGCCCTTGGGGCCGAGGNTGACGCCGTCCTTGGTGATGCGCGGTGCGCCGAACGACTTGTCGATGACGACGTTGCGGCCCTTGGGGCCGAGGGTCACCTTCACCGCGTCGGCGAGGATGTTGATGCCGTGAAGCATGCGCTCGCGCGCGTCGCGGGAGAATTTTACGTCTTTGGCAGCCATTTTTTAGCTCCTGGCAGGGGCTTGCGATCAAGCCCGAAATTCAGTTGACGGTGAGGCCGATAATCAGCCGATGATGCCCATAATGTCGGATTCCTTCATGATCAGAAGGTCTTCGCCATTGAGCTTGACTTCGGTGCNATCAGCCGATGATGCCCATAATGTCGGATTCCTTCATGATCAGAAGGTCTTCGCCATTGAGCTTGACTTCGGTGCCCGACCACTTGCCGAACAGGATGCGGTCGCCGGCCTTGACGTCCAGCGGGACCAGCTTGCCGGCTTCGTCGCGAGCGCCGGAGCCGACGGCGATGATCTCGCCTTCCTGCGGCTTTTCCTTCGCCGTATCCGGGATGATGATCCCGCCGGCGGTCTTGGATTCGGATTCGACCCGGCGTACGACCACGCGGTCATGCAGCGGCCGGAAATTCGACTTTGCCATTTTTGGATTTCCTTGGTGCGGATGTTGAACGGTGCTCCGTTGCCGGAGCATGCCTAGCACTCAGCCGAAGCGAGTGCTAACGCGGCAATGAGATAAGCCGCAGGCTCCTGCTAGTCAAGACGGAAGAGCAAAGAGCAAAGAGAAAAGAGAAGACAGCAAAGAGCAGCCAGCAAAGAGCGTGTAAGCACCGAGCCTTTTATGTGAACAATGTCGGGTATCCGACATATATGGGGCGGCTCACCCTCTGTAATTGAGCTTTATTCAGATGGTACGATTGGTGCAACGGGTGTTGCATTTGAACTCATCCAGAGGCTCGCACGAGTCGTGCTGCGTCAGCTTGGTCATGTCGAGCTTCAGAAGGCCATTTTTTGGCATTGGTTCTGTTGCTCCTATTGCCATTCATGACCAATCCTGCGCGCGTGAGCCGGCCGGCTAGATTCCAACCACGAGAGCGCCGCCGCTGAGACCCGCACCCGCCGCCGCCAGAAGGATTTTCTCTCCTGGCTGGAATGGCTTCATCTGGTTGGCGAGCGAGAGCGACAGCGGGACCGTCGCGGCCGAAGAGTTGCCGTATTCGGCAATCGTCTTGACAATTGCTTGGTCCGCAATGCCGAGGTTTCTTCCGACCGCGCCGAAAATCCGAGTATTGGCCTGATGCGGCACAAACCGGCCGACATTGTGTGGCCGCACTCCCGCAGTGGCTAGCGCGGCTGTCGAGCAATCGGTCATCATCTCGACGGCCTTTGCGAACACTTGGGGCCCGTCGGTCATCGTCATCCGGGTCTGCCCGAGGTCGAGGTCGCCATGGAACGGCGTGTTGCTTCCTCCTGCGGGAATCTGGATCAGCCCGTAGCGCGAGCCGTCCGAAGCCACCGAGGCACCGAGAATGCCCCGATCAGCATCATCGCACTGACCGATCACCAGGGCGCCGGCGGCATCGGCGAACAAGACTGAGCTCGCGCGCTCGGCTGGATTGATGCGGCGGCTGAGGATGTTGGCGGCGATGACCAGCGCTGGTTTGCCATGCAGGCGGGTGAACCCGTCCGCAAACATGAGCGCATAGATGAAGCCGGCGCAGGCGCCGGTCAGATCGACCGCGCCTGCGCGGCCAAGGCCAAGCTTGTGTGCGACCAGCGGCGCGCTTGGCGGCAGAAGATGGTCGGGCGTCGAGGTGGCAAGCAACAGCAGACCGATGTCGTGGCGCGCAATACCGGCGTTCACCAGCGCCATGTCGCCAGCCCGGGTGGCAAGACCCGACAGCGTGTCTTCGTCCGTTGCCCAGAAGCGCGAACGGATTCCGGTACGCCTTTCGATCCAGCCCGGCTCGAGGCCGAGATTGCTCTCGATCTCGGCATTGGCCACCTTGCGCCCAGGCACGTGATGGCCAAGTCCGAGAATGCGCGACGACTTGCTCATGGCCTTGACCCGAAGCGTTCCCCGGCCTCCTCGATGGCGTCATATAGTCGTTCGAGCTCGTCGCCTGCGATGCAATAGGGTGGCAGAAGGTAGAGGACATTGCCGAGCGGGCGCACAAGTAGGCCGCGCTCGAGGAAGAAAGCGCGCAGCTTCGGACCAATCTCGGCGAGATAACCTGCTGAACCGGTTCGCAGGTCGAGCGCCGCGATCGTTCCCGTGGCTCGACAGTCGGCAAAATATGGATTGTCCCGAAAGCGTTGCAGCCCGACGGCCTGCATCACGCTCAAGGCCGTGATCCGCCCGGCCACTGGCTCGTCGCGCCAGATCTCGACATTGGCGAGTGCTGCCGCACAGGCAATCGGATTGGCGGTGTAGGAGCTCGAATGGAAAAACGTCTTCTTCCGGTCCTCGGAATAGTGCGCCCGGAAGATGGCATCGGTGACAAGCGTTACGGCCAGCGGGATGGTGCCGCCGGTCAAGCCTTTGGAGGTGCACAGGATATCTGGAGAAATCGATGCCTGCTCGCAGGCGAACATGGTTCCGGTGCGTCCCCAGCCGGTCATCACCTCGTCGGCGATCAGCAGCGAGCCGGAGGCCTCAGTGATCTTCTTCAATTCGGCCAGAACCGATGCTGGATACATCAGCATGCCGCCGGCGCCCAGCACCAGCGGCTCGACGATCAAGGCTGCGGCTCGTCGATCGCGGGTCACAGCCTCGAAACGATCCAGCGTCTCCTGCTCGTGCCCCGCGGCCGGAAAGGGGATGATGTCGACCTCGAACAGCAAGGGTTCATAGGCGGCGTTGAACACGCCACGCGCACCGACGCTCATCGTTCCAATCGTGTCACCATGATAGCTGTGCTCCATGACGACGATGCGCGAGCGCGGCGCGCCGATGTTGCGGAAATAACCGAGCGCCATCTTCAGCGCGACTTCGACTGAGGTCGAGCCACTGTCGGAATAGAACACCCAGTCGAGTCCAGCGGGAGCTAGGCCGACAAGCGCCTTGGCCAAGCGCTCTGCCGGCTCGTGCGTGAAGCCCGCAAAGATAATCTGGTCGAGGCTCGACGCGGTTGTCTCGATTGCCTTCATGATGCGGGGATGGCGGTGGCCATGTGTGACGACCCACCAGGAGGAGATGGCGTCCAGGATGCGGGCGCCGTCGGCCCTGTGGAGATAGGCGCCCTCAGTCAGGACGATTTCTGGGATCGCATTCTCGAGTGCGTGCTGGGTGAAGGGATGCCACACATGAGACTGCGACATCAGTCACCTCCAGTAATCGAGGCGAAGGCGAAGCCGGCAACCATTGCGTCCCTCAGTGTTTTCCCCGTCAGCACATCGAGGTGCGGCAGCCTGCCGAGCTGCGGGGCACCGCTGAATTCCACGATGGTCCGTTGCGTATCGGCCATCTCATCGCCGATGAAAGCGATGCCCGCCAACGGGATGGAGCGGGCGCGGAGCGCCTCGACCGATAGCAAGGTGTGGTTGATGGTGCCGAGTGTGGTGCGGGCGCACAGAATAACGGGCAGCCGCCATTCAGCGAAGATGTCGATTAACCTTGTGCGCCGGTTGAGCGGCACCATTAGGCCGCCGGAGCCTTCGATGACGAGCGGCGTCGGTAGGACGGGAAAAGCAAGATCGGCAGCCTTGATCGCCACGCCGTCGATCTCGGCCGAACGATGCGGCGACAGCGGGCTCCGCAAGCGGTAGGCTTCCGGCAGCACGCGCTCTGAGGGCAAGCCGGCAAGCCGCGCGACAACCTCGCTGTCGGTCTCGCCGTCGAGGCCCGATTGCACCGGTTTCCAGTAAAAGCCGTCCAGCAAACCGGCGAGCCCAGCCGCAAACACGGTCTTGCCAACTCCGGTATCCGTTCCGGTGATGACGATGCGTTGGGTCATATCGCCTCCGGTGATGTTTCGGCCAACACCTCGACCAGCGCCTCGACCATGGCGGAAATGTCGGCTTCGCCAATATTGAGCGTCAGTGAGATGCGCAGCCGCGACGTGCCCTCGGGCACGGTCGGAGGACGAACGCCGCGTATGTCGAAGCCGCGGGCCTGCAGGCGCGCCGCCACCGTCATGGTGCGCCTGACATCGCCGATTACTAAGGGCTGGATCTGAGAGCCACTTGGTATCACACCACAGCGATTGACCAACCGGCCGGCGCTGGCGACGCGTTCATGCAGCTGAACACGCCGCATAGGCTCGTCGGCGAGCATTGCGAGTGCCTCGCGCGCCACGACCGCCATCAGTGGCGATGGCGCGGTCGCGTAGATGAATGCCCGGCAACGGTTGATCAGATATTCGCACAGTGCCCTCGGCCCGGTCACGAGCCCACCAGATGCGCCGAGCGCCTTGCCGCAGGTGTGGAGCGCTATGATGTTGTCGCGGCCCTCGAAAGCGGCGGCAAGCCCCCGGCCGTCCGATCCCCAGACGCCGGTGGCATGCGCCTCATCAATGACGATGAATGCGCCGTGCCGATCGGCAAGCGCGACCAGGCTCTCCAAAGGCGCGCAGTCGCCATCCATGCTGTAAAGGCTTTCCACCGCGATCCAGACGCATCCCATGCCGCCTGCGACGCGCCACCGTGTAATCGCATCCTCGACAGCGGTGGCGTCGTTGTGCGCGGCCAGCACGAACTGTGCGCGCCCGGCCTGCGCACCCTCATGCATGCTGGCATGGGCGAGCTCATCGAGGACCAAAAGATCGCCCTTCTGCGGCAGGGCACTCAGCAGAGCGAAGTTGGCGATGTAGCCGCTGCCGAAGAACAGCGCGCGGTCGGCTCCAAAGAATGCCGCCGCATCTGCCTCGAGCTGCTCGTGTTCCGGTGCATTGCCGCGCAACAGCCGCGACCCGGTGGCGCCAACCGGCGTGCCCCGCGCAATCGCCGCCACAACCGCATCGCCAAGTCTTCTGGACGCGGCCAGCCCGAGATAGTCGTTCGACGAGAAGTCCAGCCCGGCGCGGGGCGAAAGCGTCCGCAGCCGGTCCTTGCGCGCTAGTCCCTGCAAGGTCGCATCAAAACGGGCAAGCAGCGCCCCGTTCATTGCGCCTCGAGTTCCATCGGATCGATGCCAAGGCGCCGGAACAGCAGGGTATCCTTGTCCTCACCGGGATTGTCCGCCGTCAGCAGCGTGTCGCCGAAGAAGATCGAGTTGGCGCCGGCAAAAAAGCACAGCGCCTGCATCTCGTCGGTCATCGCGGTGCGGCCGGCGGACAGACGGACATGCGATTTCGGCATCATGATGCGCGCCAGCGCGATCACGCGCACGAATTCGATCGGCTCAATGGGCTTGGCGTCTGCAAGCGGCGTACCGGCGATCGGGATCAGCATGTTGATCGGAACGCTTTGCGGATGTTCCGGGAGATTGGCCAGCGTCACCAGCATGTCGATCCGGTCCACCGGCTCCTCGCCCATGCCGACAATGCCTCCACAGCAGACCTTGATGCCGGATTTGCGAACGTGCTCGAGCGTCTCGAGCCGCTCGGCAAAGCTCCGCGTACCGATGATCTCGCTATAGTAGCGTTCTGACGTATCGATGTTGTGGTTGTAGTAGTCGAGACCCGCCTGCTTCAGTCGAGCGGCTTGCTCAAGATCGAGCATGCCGAGTGTCATGCAGGTCTCCAGGCCCAGCGCCTTGACGCCTTCGACCATCGCCACCACCGCATCCATGTCGCGCGCCTTGGGGTTTCGCCAGGCCGCGCCCATGCAATAACGGGTGGCGCCGGCATCACGCGCCTTGGTCGCTTCGGCGATGACGCGCCTGACATCCATCAGCTTGGACGCCTCCAACCCGGTTTCGTGACGCGCCGACTGGCTGCAATAGCCACAATCCTCCGGGCATCCTCCGGTCTTGATGCTGAGCAGCCGGCTGAGCTGGACCTTGTTTGGATCGAAATTCTGGCGGTGCACGGTCTGCGCCAGGAAGAGGAGATTGTTGAAGGGGGCATGGTAAAGTGCCTGAGCCTTTTCCAGGGTCCACGCTCCAGCGTCAGGCGGGTCAGGCGATTGAGCGTGCGGCGATGTCTGCGTTGAACTTGTCGTTTGCATCTCCATGCTGTTCCTCCGGTCTGTCTTGCGGGTCTTTGCTATCTGACTATGATGATCGGAAAGGACAGTTGACCCAATCCTGTTCGTTACTCAGACAATCATGAGCCCCGATGGTCGAGGCCGATATCCAGGATCGGCGCGCTGTGGATGAGTCGGCCGACCGAAATCAGATCAACGCCGGTCGCGGCAACCGCTCGCGCTGTATGCGACGTGATCCCGCCAGAAGCCTCGGTGATAGCGCGGCCACCGACCATTGCGACGGCGCGGCGAAGATCGGGGAGGGACATGTTGTCGAGCAGAACCGCATCGGGAGCGAAGCCAAGTACCTCCTCCAGCTGGGCCAGAGTATCGACCTCGACTTCGATCTTGACGAGATGACCGGCCGCTCTTCGTGCTCGCTCGAGCGCTGGCCGGACGCCGCCTGCGATGGCGATGTGGTTGTCCTTGATCAAAATTGCATCGTCCAGGCCGAAGCGGTGATTGGACCCGCCACCTGCGCGCACGGCATACTTTTCGACTGCCCGCAATCCGGGCGTCGTCTTGCGGGTGCAGACGATCTTCGCGCCATATCCACGAACCGCAGCGACGATCGATGCCGTTGCTGTGGCGATGCCGCTCAGATGGCACAAAAAATTGAGTGCCGTCCTTTCGGCTGTGAGAATGGCCCGGGCCGGGCCAACCACTGATGCAATGACCTCTCCATCCACGACATTGCAGCCGTCTGCCCGCTCCACGGAGATTTCGACACCGGGATCAATCAAGCCGAAAGCGAGCATCGCCAGATCGATGCCGGCGACAACTCCGGACTGTCGCGCCACCAACACGGTTCCCGCTTGGCATTCCTTCGGGACGATGGCGTCCGTGGTCAAGTCGCCGGCTCTGCCAAGGTCTTCAAGAAGAGATGCCCGTACAAGCGGCTCAAGCAGGACCGTGGGGAGCGGTGAGAGCATCATCCCTTTGCACCTTCGGAGCTTGGCGAGTGTCCGAGTTCCCGCGCAGCCGCCAAGGCGGCTTCGAGCGTGATTTCGGACCGTCGGGCGGCAGTCGCATGATGAGGAAAATCTGTCCGGTAATGAGCGCCGCGGCTTTCTTCGCGCAACAAGGCGGCAACAGCAATCATTAGCCCGACAGCCGCCGGATCCGAGGCCGCATCCTTGCTTTCGGCGAGCGGCAATAAGGCACGCGCGGCTGCTTTCAACGCTTGACCATCCCGGACGATGCCGAGTGCGCGCGACAGAAAAACGCGCACGGCTATCGGAGCGGGCGGTGGGTAAACGTTCGCAAACGCAGGCCTTGTTCTGCGCGCAGGCGTTCCGGCGACGCTTTCAGCGACCCAGCGGGCGCACACGATTGCCTCCGTCAAGGAATTGCTGGCGAGCCTGTTGGCGCCATGCAGTCCTGTCGAAGCGACTTCGCCGCAGGCCCACAGCCCCTTGACGGAGGTCCTGCCCGAGCTGTCCACGGCAACGCCACCCATGTGGTAGTGTTGGGCCGGACGAATGGGGATGAGATCGCGCGCGGGATTGATGCCCGCTCCAAGGCAGGCTGATGCGATTGTCGGGAAATGTCGAGCGAATGCCGGGCCTGGCCGTTGTCGGGCATCGAGAAAAACATGGTGGCCGTCCGCAAGATGGTTCCACACGGCGCGGGCCAAGACATCGCGAGGCGCAAGTTCCGCCCCGGGCACGCTCTGGAGAAAAGCCTGGCCGGTTTCATCGATCAGGGCAGCACCTTCGCCTCGCACAGCCTCGCTGACCAGCGCCATAGGTCGTTCTGGGCCGTCAAGCGCGGTCGGGTGGAACTGAATGAATTCGAGGTCGGCTAGGACAGCTCCAGCGCGGGCCGCAAGCGCAAGGCCTTGTCCGCAACTGCCCCAAGGGTTCGTGGTGTCGAGAAACAGTCCCCCGATGCCACCGGTGGCGAGGACGACCCGCCGTGAGCCGAAGAAGAAAGGTGCGATCGAACAGCTCGCCCAGACGCCTCGGATCGCATTCTCTCGCACGGCGAGCCGGCGCGCTTCCACGCCCTCCACGACAACTATCGACGGAGTGGAACGCACAGCCGCGATCAGCGCACGCATGATCTCACGCCCGGTGCCGTCCCCATGCGCATGAACGATGCGACGTCGGCTGTGTGCGGCCTCCAATCCGAGGCACAGTGATCCTTCCGGCGTGCGGTCAAAGCGAACCCCAAAGCCCGCAAGCCCCTCTATGGCCTTAGGCGCGGCTTGGAGGATGCGGCTCGCCACGTCTCTGTCGCAGAGACCATCCCCGGCGGCAACCGTATCGGCCAGGTGCATTGCCGGATCGTCGTCTTCGCCGAAACTTGCAGCCAGGCCCCCCTGGGCCCAGGTGCTCGAGTTGTCAGCTCCCAGCAGCGACCTTGACAGAAGAAGCACCGGCTCCGGCGACAGTTGAAGCGCGGTCATCAGTCCGGCGATGCCGCCGCCGATGATGATGGGCCGCCCGAAGAAGCTGCGGGGGTCGGCGCTCAAACTGCCAGCATCCGTTCGACCGCTAGCCGCGCGCGCCCGGCGATCCCGGGTTCGACGGTTACGACATGGTGGTTCTGCTCGAGCGCCGTGCGGATGTTGGCAAGCGTGATCCGCTTCATATGCGGGCACAAATTGCAGGGCCGGATGAACTCGACCTCTGGGTGGGCTAACGCGACGTTGTCGCTCATTGAGCATTCCGTCATCAGCACGACACGTGGCGGCCTTTGCCTTTCGACATAGTCGGACATGGCAGCCGTCGAGCCGGAAAAATCGGCTTCAGCCACGACGTCGGGCGGGCATTCGGGATGGGCGAGCACGACCACGCCGGGATGGCTTTCGCGCAACTCGCGGATGTCGGCCGGTGAAAAGCGCTCATGCACCTCACAACGCCCTTTCCAGGCGATGATCTGCACATCTGTCTGGGCGGCGATATTCTGGGCCAGATATTCGTCCGGCAACATGATCACCCGGAGAACCCCAAGGGATTCGACGACCGCCTTGGCGTTGCCGGATGTACAGCAGATATCCGACTCGGCCTTCACTTCGGCGGACGTATTTACATAAGTGATGATCGGAACGCCGGGATAACGCTGGCGCATCAAGCGCACGTCTTCTGCCGTGATTGAGTCCGCCAACGAGCAACCGGCGCTGAGATCCGGAATGAGCACGGTCTTGCCCGGATTGAGGAGCTTGGCCGTTTCGGCCATGAAATGGACGCCGGCCAGCACGATGACTTGCGCCTCGACCGTCGCAGCCGTGCGGGCTAGTGCCAAGCTGTCGCCGACGATGTCGGCCACGCAGTGGAAGATCTCGGGCGTCTGATAATTGTGCGCCAGGATGATCGCGTTGCGCTCGCGCTTCAGCGCAAGGATCGCCTCGATATCCTCGGCGAAAGCCGGCCATTCAATCGGCGGGATCACTCGTCGGACGCGCTCGTAGAGCAACGCGGCCGTAGGCAGCATGGCGCCCATCGACCCCCTCCCGCTTATACTCTAACTGAAAATAACCAGCATATACTTGCTGTGAGTATAAGGGATGTCAACCCCGCGCCAGCGGCAATTTTGTCCCGGCGATGAGTCTATCGTCCAGAACGGCGTGGCGGAAACGGAAAAGCTTCGCTGGCCGGCCGCCGGTCTCAGTGGTGGCCTCTCCGGTCTCCTCGACCAGCTCCTGCTGTTCGATCAGTCGGCGAAAGTTCGGCTTGTGGATGAGCCTGCCGGCGAGCGCCTCCACGGTTCGCTGCAGCTGCAAAAGCGTGAAGACCGGCGGCATCAGCTCAAAGACGACTGGGCGGTATTTGATCTTGGAGCGCAGCCGCGCAATGCCGGTCGCCACGATGCGGCGATGATCGGCGACCATGGACTTGCTGGGCACCAGCGGCGGGGGTCCTGCGTCCCGCCCTCTTACGGCCTCTTGGACCAGGCCTGCTTCGTAGACTAACTCATAGCGTTGAAGCGTGAGTTCCTCGTTCCAAAGGCGGTCGTCGAAGCCAAAGGCTATCGTCGCCCGCTGCCAGCGTTCACGTCGCGTGGCCGAATCGCCAACCCCGTTTGCCCATTCGATCAGGCGCGGCCGCAGAACGTCCAGCACGACCGCAGGCGTGCCGGAGCGGTGGTCCTCCCATGGAAAATATTCATACCAACTCTGCCATCCGCACTTGGGCGAGCCCGCTGCCTGTTCCTTGCGCGTCAATGCGAGATAGCTGATGGAGATGACGCGCTGCTGGCGCTCGGCGCCGATGCGATCCCGATCCGCGAACGTGTAGAGTTGCTCAATGTACCCCAGCCGATGGCCGGTTTGCTGCTCGACCCACCCCCTCAAGCCGGATTGCAGCGATCGGTGCTCAAGCGCAAAGGGACCGGAGGGCAAGGTGTCCGCCTGGCCGATGGTGAGGACACAGGGTTGACTGCCGTTTACGGCGACCACAAAGGCGATCAAGTCCACTTTGACGTTGTCGGCCTTGCCGGCGGCTCTGTCTTTCCTGAGTCCTATTGCCTGATCGTCCATTATTTGGCCAACTCGGGGGCACCTTAATCGATTTAGTGTAAGCGTGCCAATTGGCACGTCAACACCCCGCAGCTGCATGGCCATTTTTTTGCTCTTCGCACCTGCACAAAAATGTGCCAAAGGCGACAGCCGCAGCTGGTAACGTAGGGGAAGGAGGGTCCCATGAGCGCTTATGGTGACACCAGGGCGATCACACCGCCGGATATTCGTTCGCGCAAAGGTGGGACGCCGCTCGTCTGCCTTACCGCCTACACCACCCCAGTCGCCCGGCTTGTCGATCCCCATTGTGATGTGGTGCTCGTCGGCGACAGCGTCGGCATGGTTCTCCACGGCCTGCCCTCGACGCTCGGCGTCACGCTGGAGATGATGATCACGCACGGCCAGGCGGTGCGCCGTGGCATCAAGCAGGCGCTGATGGTGGTCGACCTGCCGTTCGGTTCCTACGAGGAAAGCCCAGAGCAGGCTTTCCGCAATGCCGCGCGCGTCATGGCCGAGACCGGCTGCACGGCCGTCAAGCTCGAAGGCGGCGAAGCGATGGCAGAGACGATCGGCTTCCTCGCCGCACGCGGCGTGCCCGTCATGGCCCATGTCGGATTGACGCCGCAGGCCATCAACACCATCGGTGGCTACCGCGTACAGGGCAGGGGCGGGGATGCCGAGCGCATCAGGCGCGACGCAATTGCGGTGGGCGAAGCGGGCGCCTTTGCGGTCGTCCTGGAGAAGGTTCCTGAGGCGCTCGCCCGCCGGATCACCAAGGAGGTGGCGACCCCGACCATTGGCATCGGTGCCTCGGCAGCCTGTGACGGCCAGATTCTCGTCGTCGACGACATGCTGGGCCTCTTCGGCGACTTCCGGCCCAAGTTCGTCAAGCGCTATGCTGAACTCCGGGAGGCGGCTGCGGCTGCGATCGCTTCCTATGCGCGCGAGGTGAAGGAGCGCCAGTTTCCCGCCGCAGAGCATGTGTTTGCCGATGCGCCCAAGCCCGCCGACACGGACGCCACCAAGAGCGGAGAAGCAGCGTGAGCGTGCCGATCGTCAGGAGCGTTGACCAGCTTCGCGAAAGCGTCGCCGCATGGCGCTGCGAAGGTGTGAGGATAGCCCTGGTGCCAACGATGGGCGTCCTGCATGAGGGCCATCTCAGCCTGGTGCGCGCTGCACTCGAGAAGGCAGACCGTGTGATAGTGACGCTCTTCGTCAACCCGAAGCAATTCAACAGCCAGGCCGATCTTGCCGCGTATCCCCGCACCGAGGACGAGGATGCCGCCAAACTGGCATCGGTTGGCGCGCACCTGCTTTATGCGCCAGATGCAGAGGAGATGTATCCGGCGGGCTTCGCCACCACCGTTTCGGTTTGCGGTGTCAGCGAAGGCCTGTGCGGTACATTCCGGCCGGGGCATTTCGACGGCGTGGCGACCGTCGTCGCCAAGCTCTTCCTGCAGACCAGCGCTGACTTCGGCTTCTTTGGCGAAAAGGACTTTCAGCAAATTCACCTGGTCAGGCGCATGGCCCGGGATCTGGATATTCCAATCACCATTGTTGCCTGTCCGACAGTCCGTGAAGCCGACGGTCTTGCGCTATCATCGCGCAATGTGCGGCTCTCGCCAGCGGAACGCGCTGTTGCTCCCAAGCTATCATCGGTCCTGCTCAAGACGGCTGAGCGGCTTGAGCGCGGCTCACCCATCCTGCCAACGCTTGCAGAATCTCGCGCAGCAATTCTGGCTGCAGGCTATCGCGAGGTCGAATACCTGGAACTTCGCGATGAGGCAGATCTGCACCCGATAACGAGCCTCGATCGACCGGCACGGTTGCTTGCCGCCGCCTGGCTCGGCGGCACACGGCTCATAGACAACGTCAGACTATTTCGGATTGGTTCAACAGATTAGCCACGTTCTCGGCACGCGCCGTATTCGTCCGGGATCATCTAAAACAAGGTCTCTGCCTGGCATTGAGCGTTACGGAGGTTACGCACAGGACACATGCATCGCGTGTTTGAGAACTTCGTCGAGCAACTGTCTGCAAGTGTTGATGCTGCCGATCTCGGTGAGGCAATGGCCTCCGCTGCAGCCGGCTTCGACTTCCCGCTATTCGCCTATTTCACCTACCCGTCAGCCTCCGGCGACGCCCCCCAATTGATTTCAAACTATCCTTCATCCTGGACGTCACGTTATCTGCAACAGCGGTACCACAGTCTCGATCCGGTCATCCTGCGCGGGCTGCAAGGCTGGGATACATTCGATTGGGGTGTGGATCGCGCTCGGCACGGTCTGCCGAATTCGCAGCAACAAATTCTAGAGAGTGCGGCTGAGTTTGGCATCTGCGGCGGCCTGACGATGTCCATGCATGATCATCTCGGCCGGTTTGCTGCCCTGACCTTTGCTTCCGACGAGTCCCGTCCGCCTCTGTTGCGGTCACTGGCACGTTACGAAAAAGCATTGCAGCTGGTGGCCATCAACTTTCATATCCATGTCCGGCGAAGGCTCGCCGATCATCGCGTGGTGGATGGTGTAACGCTCACCCCGCGGGAGTTCGAGTGCCTGAAATGGGCGGCGCGCGGCAAGTCGGCTTGGGATACTAGCCAGCTTCTCGGCGTCTCAAAGCGCACCGTGACCTTTCATCTGGAAAACGCCAAGGCAAAGTTTGGCGTTCGAACGATCAACCAAGCCGTTGCACGAATGGCTGCCTCCGGCCTGACGAGATCCTGATTCTCAGCCACGATACCTGTAAACCTCTACAGGCTGCATCGCTGTCAGCTTTGCCCTTCGATGGCGGGAACACATCCCACATGGAGGCGACCATGATGCAACTGATAGCACCAGACTTTTACAGTGATTTTGCAGGCGAGCTCAAAGAGATGCACGGGCTCAGGTTTCGGGTGTTCAAGGAAAGGCTCGATTGGGAAGTTGATACCGAAGACCAGATGGAATCCGATCCGTTTGATGCTCTCAAGCCTGTCTATCTGCTCCTCAAAGGATCCGACTGGCGAATTCGCGGTTGCGTGCGTCTTTTGCCCAGCACCGGACCCACAATGTTGCGCGACACCTTCCCGGTGCTGCTGGGTGCTGACGTCGTGCCCTCGACCACCGACATATGGGAGAGCAGTCGTTTCGCGCTCGATCTTCCTCCGTCGGCGCCCAAGGCAGCGGGCGGGCTNCTACGAGCTCTTCGCGGGCATGATCGAGTTCGGCTTGGCCAAGGATCTGACCCGGATCGTAACGGTGACGGACACGCGCATGGAGCGGATCCTCCGCCTTGCTACGTGGCCATTGTCGCGCATCGGAGAACCCAAGTGCGTCGGCAAAACGGAGGCGGTGGCTGGGTTTCTCGAGATTTCCCACGCGAGCCTTTTGCGCATCCGCAGCAGGGGACGTCTGAGCGGACCGGTACTGTGGCAACCGGTTCTAGGCCCGTCAGCATAGCGCCATTGTGGACACCTGTGCCATGAAGGATGCTGGTTTGTCCAAGGAAGCGACGGTCGGCCTTGTATGCTGGCCGGACTGGCGTCGCCAGGACGCTTACCACTACGCCAGACGATTGCCACGCACTGGCTGGGCCTGGGAGTTTCTTCGGCGCAATCCACAATTCCAGCGCGACCACGCCAAAATGGCACCGTCCGCCTGCTTTGTCGGAACCCAGGCCGACATGAAGATAATCGAGTTGACGACAGAATCAGCTTTCCTAAGACAATGGAGCCTCCTTTTTCGCGGACGCGCCACAGTCGGACGCTACATCGGCGAGGGTCTTTTGGGATCCGCGCGATTGCGCCTGTATTCTACGAGCGGCCGCGGAGCCGCTGGGGCTCGACCACGATTTTGAACCGCTTCACCTTTCTTCGCTCTCATGCTGCAAGGACATCCTGCTGACAGCTGCGGGCATGCAGCACGTGCTGCTGAGGGAGAACTGCCGGAGTCTGCAGATCGCCGTTTCCGGTGCGTCCGTACTCCGCCCGTTGCGGCTATATGTCGACGCGATCCTTCAGCCGCAGCACCTCAAGTTCCATGTCGCTGCCCTTCAGTTCCTGAACGACATCAATGATTGCCGCCGCGTGTCAGCTGCTTGCTTTCCGCCGGAACACCGCGGAGCGCGTCTGCGTATTGTACTGCAGGCTTTGGATGGCTCGCTGGCGGGAGCATCTCATCAGGAGGTCGCCATTGCCTTGTTCGGGAGACGCCGTGTCGAAGAAGATTGGCGTCATCCAGGCGGCCATCTTCGCGATCAGGTACGTCGCGCCATCCAACGCGGCCGCTACCTGATGGGCGGCGGCTACAGACAGTTCCTGAGGTAATTGGAGTGGTTGCGATTGGCCGATTTGATCGCCCCCGACGAAAGCGGGAACAGGATACGCGGCGATGTGCACATGGTCGACACGACCGGCACCTATGTGAGCTCCGACAAGCGCGTCATCGGCACGGTGGGCGTAAGCGATCTGGTGATCGTGGATTCCCCGGACGCTTTGCTTGTCACATCCCGCGACCGCGTTCAGGACGTTAAGAAGCTCTTCGAGGGCCTCAAGGCTTCCGGACATGAAGCTCATCTGGTCCATAGCACGGTACACCGGCCCTGGGGTACGTATACGGTTCTGGAGGAAGGCGAGCGCTTCAAGATCAAACGCATCGAGGTGAAGCCCGGTCGCCAGTTGAGCCTGCAGATGCACTATCATCGTTCGGAGCACTGGGTCGTGGTCAGCGGCTCCGCTAAAATCGTCAATGGCGAGCAGGAGTTGTTCCTGGGGACAAACGAATCTACTTACATCCCCTGCGGCCATAAGCATCGGCTCGAGAACCCAGGCAGAATTGACCTGGTGATCATTGAAGTGCAGAGCGGCGATTATCTCGCCGAGGATGATATCGTTCGCTTCGACGACGAATATGGTCGAACGTAGATAACAGTACAAAAAACGTTAACGGCGAGCCGTCCCTCAAGGATCTCTGTCGTGGGTTCTGGGCCTGACATTGGCAAGCAGCGGGCCGAGCGTGTCATAATCCGCCCCGCACTCTCATCAGGCACTCGATCGTGGTCGAAAACATCGGTGAGCGCCTGACAGCGCGCCGTCCGCGGTAACGAAGACTTCAGATCTTTCTTAGGCGGACCCGTTGCTCAGCTGTTCAACGGCACAGCCGTATTTCAGCCTGTAGGCGGCAATGAAATCCTCATCGCTGCAGA
Organism: Mesorhizobium sp. LSHC412B00; assembly: GCF_000503035.1. NCBI lineage: Bacteria > Pseudomonadati > Pseudomonadota > Alphaproteobacteria > Hyphomicrobiales > Phyllobacteriaceae > Mesorhizobium > Mesorhizobium sp. LSHC412B00. The sequence continues at coordinate 70,220 of NZ_AYWB01000027.1, forward strand.
TGCAGCGGCCACTGGAATCTTTGGCTTTCGGATCATGGAGGTGAGAACCAAGGCGGCGCAGTAGATTCACGCGAGTGCTGGTCGTCGGACTCATCGGAAAACCCGCACTATGCTTGACCAGGTCTGCGGCAAGCATGATCCCGGCAAGCGCTGATTGAAAGGCCATCGGAACCACGGTTCGAACGAGACGACTTCCATCGCTAAGCTGGAACACCAGACCGCCGCAGATAACCTGCTGATAAAAGGAACGGAGGGGCTGACCAACAAACGCGGCGAGCGGCTCAAACGGCACAGCCATCGCCGTAGCCACCCGAGCTACGAACTCATTGGGGACTCCGGTATTGGTCTGCAGGAGCGTTTTTACCTCCTCGTGTGCTTCCGGCATTCCGAGTTCCTCCGCGACCAGTTGGTGTTCGTCCTTGGATTTCCCGGTCGGCATGTACATGCAGCAAAGGCAAGCCTGGCCGTCATCGAAACCATGCCGCGAGATGCCTAGATCTTGCTCCTGAGTCCAGGCGTTCGCGATCCATCGGGGCAGAGCACCTTGGACAGCTAGACGGTCGGCGGCGGTGTCAAGCGCCACACCCACTCGGTCGAATACCCAGTCGCCCCGGCGCGCAACATATTCTGCCCACTTCATAGGGTGCGCCTCGACTTCAAGGGCGGTGGACCGAAGGGCGTTGGTTGCGAGGGCCGCCTTAGAGAGGCCGACCTCCGCCTGACCTGCCAACACGTAGCGCTGCAGGTTTGAGAGTTCGATAGCTTCGTGATCAACTACATGCAGGCGCCCCGACAGACCGGATTGCCTCGCCAGCGCCCATAGCGAGCCATGGCCTATCGCGCCGAGCCCAACGAGGTGCGTTTCGCCAAGGTCGACAGGGAAGTTTAAGGGGCCGGAATCGCCGGCGTTGCTCTTGTTGTAGGTGCATAAAGAGAGGCCGATGTTCTCGTCCAGCTCGGCGCCGGTCAGCTGGGAAGCAAAGATGGTTCGAAAGACGTTGGCCGCGGCGAAGCAGCTTGCGGCGCCAGCTCCATAGGGCAGCAAGCTCGAGCCAGAGCCCACCGGGTCCGTACGCGACAGCTTTGCCGCCCAACCCTGCGATCCCATGAAAAACGTTGGGCACCGAAGTGATGGGCGCACCGCGCCTGCAGCTACACAGACCGTCGCAAACTTGCCGGAACGCCGGATGCTGATTTTTGGATTGATCGACTTTGCCAAGCGCTCGAGCGCTTGGGCTTGAGAGCTCGCGGCGATATCCAGGGGGAGTATGGCCAGAACCGGATACAGTCTGGCAAGCAACCTGACCGTAAGGTCAAGCGTCGCCTGGCCCTCGGCACACGAAGCGGCTTGGCTGTCGAAGGCCACAGCCACGACCTGCTTTTCGAGGGCTGCTTTGAAGTCGCATAGATGAAAGTCGGCCAGCACCTGAGAAGCTGCCGTGGCGGCGCGGTCGATGAAGTTAGCGAGTGCCATCGTTCAACCCGTTATCGTGATCATCCGCCTGAGTGCCGCGGATGGGACCTCATTCCAGTTCGCCTTCGCGTCAAGTCGATAGGCGGCGACCCGAGCAAGATCGAAAGGCTCGCGGGCGAAATTGGGCACCACCAGCGACAGACACCCAACCGTGGTAGCGACCGCGTAGGCGTCGTCGGTCGTCGAATGGTAGGCTCGGCCCGGATGGCTATGGATCTGGGCGAAGAGTTTAAGGCTGCTCTTGTAGAGCCAGACATTGAGCCGGTGTAGTTCTTCGGCCGGAACTATCACGCAAACGCCGTCGCCCGTCCGAATGTGACGCTGTGCCGGGATAACGGTCTCTGTTACGCCAAAGTGTTGGTCTTGCTGAACGCCGACCCAGAGCGCCATCCCCTCATGGCCCTGTCGCCCAACTGAGCGCAGGTGCGCCTGGACACTTGAAAGACAGTCTCGGGGAAGAGCGACTGTCCCGACATCCTTGAGCTCGGTCATTCTGGAATGGCGGGTAGGGGGGCTATCATGGCTCCCACTGAGATTTGGAACTGATACTGAAGCTGCTCCACGGGACCGGTCCCGTACTTGATGATCTTGTCCAGGATGAAGGCCAAACAGCCTTCGCCAGAACCCCGGTGGAGAAGCCATGAATCACCTGAATGGGCTGGATTGTCGTGGTATTCCCGGACGCCTGCCATGCACAGGAATGGCGTGTGTTCCGCACTGTTGGCCTGGATGAAGTCCGACAGCGACAGAGCGTTCTGCTGCATGAGGACCAAAATCATATCCGGTGGGGTTCCGGGTAGATGCGGTCGTCTCAGCATCCTAAGCAGCAAATCTTTCCGGGCAATCGGCCGGCGTATAAAGGGGTCGACGAAGACCACCGACGGAGGTCGGAGGTCGTAATTGGAGAAGTCGATCTCGACAGCTGCACCGATGATCTGTGGCTTTATCTTCGGCGGTGCGAAGATGAAGAAGGCCGTCGGGAAGCTCGCCTCGATCAGGAAACAACCCTGAGCCCGGTAAATACCTGCTTGTGTTTGGAACCAGCCGATCTGCCGATCGAACTTCGCTCGGGACACCCCAGGGTCCACAGTTTGGAGTTCAGGCACCTGCGACACCCGCCTTCAGGCTGAGGAACAGGGTCACAGGGGTCGCGAAACCGAAATCGCCAACTTCTTTGTCGACGTCGAGCAAGGTGCCGGCCTCATCCTTGAATTCCCAATTCTCGGCCGGTTGGGCGACGTTCTGCGTATTCTCAAGTGCTTTGGTGCGAACGACGTGAAGCGGCTGGTTGGGATTGGCTTCGACCTGGGTGGGCTGCCCGTTCACCACCACCGTGATCTCGATCTTCCCGGGGCCGCCGCCGTGATTTTCGCCCTTGCCCGAATCCTTCGACATTGCCCTACTCCTGTGGCTTACCAACGGCCCCCAAGGCGCCAGTGCAGACCTGCTGGTGAGCGGGCTGGCGGTCTTCAATCGTCCACTCGGCACCACGAACCGCGAGTACGCGAAAGACAGGGACAAGCTACCGAATCGGTGCTGTCTTCTTTTATGCGGGACTTGAGCGGCAAGTAAATGGCCGAAACTGCTCTTCACAACTATAATCGATTAGAGAATTGATAAAATATTGGCGCCGTACCTAATTGCGCAACCACCGGCTTGGCAGGACCAGCTTCTCGTTTGCGACGACCCGTGCGCTCGAAAAGGCAAGTTTCAAGTCTTCTCGCGTACTTGCGAAATCGATGCTCCCGATGGGCAGCACGCAGTGCACGAGCGCGTAATCACCCGGACGATCGCGCGGCCGCGCGGGACGCAGCATGACGTACCGGATTTCTATGTTCGCAAGGCCCGGCTGGCGATCGAGGTGGCCTGGGCCGAGGGTTCGCGTGCCCGAATCCTGGCCGAACCGGGCTAGCTGCGCTACCCAATCGGCTACACGTTGGCGGGACCCGAAACGCATGCGCCAACACAGCAAGCCACAAAGCTGAAGCCTTTGTTCGCGGGCCAGTGAGCGCTTTAGCGTCGCGGGAAGGTGGCGGGAACGACTTGGATCGGCGCTTTGCTGCCTGGCAGCAATGGGCCGGAAGCGACCTGACAGTTTTCGGGCGCGGGTGTCACCGAATCGGACATCAAACACCTGACCGGCCAGCCCGTGCCGCTCGGTATCGGACGCAAAGGGTGCGGAATAATGCGCAGCGAAGCCGCTGCGCGCCGCCAGTCATGGGCGTGGTCGATCCCCCCTCGATCCATTCGGCAAGCACGTTGACCTCATCGATCGCCTTTTCCAGCCCGGTCGAACTGATCTTGATCGTCGGCATCAACAACGATGCGAGCGAACCTTCTTCAGAGAGGTGAGCGCCGACAGCTCTATGTCGCTGACAAGAATGGTCGTGGATGCTTATCGAGCGTCGCCTTGTCATGGGTCACCAGGAATGACGTCAGATCCTCGCCATGCTGGCCGCGATTTGCGAGGTAGAGCGATCTGCTCGATCAGCGCGCGATCGGCGGGACAATCGCTCCAATCGGTATCGAGAATCTCGCCCAACGCCTCGAAATAGGCCGGCGCGAAACCGCCACGGAACGCAGCCTTCTTGTTCTGGAACGAAAAGCCAATCACGCGGTTCGCTAGCGTGTTGAAATAGAGCTTCAGCGCGTCGGACAGCATCGAGATGCAGGCGAGGCCGAGCACCTCCAGCACTGTGTCGGCATCCATCCATTCCTCAAGGAAGGCGGGCTCGCCGTCCTCGCTATAGGGCGGATTGTCGAACGGTGGGAGCTGGTTCTCGATGCGATGTTGCACATCGACGAAGGCCTTTGCGCTCTCCGAATAGAAGAAGTGGACGAACGCCGTGCGGCTTTTCAGGAAATAGCGCGCGTCCATCCGAGCCTTCCGATCTACCGTTAGAGCTTTGATGGCTGGTCGACGCCGAATAGGCGCCAGAATCCTTCGGTGAGGGGCTGCAGCGCGCCTTCCGCCATCGCGTCGTCAACGACCTCACTAAGATAGGCCGGATCCTGCCAGGCGGGCCCGACAGAATAGCCGTCGCCGAGGATCAAACGGTAGTCCTTGATCCTCGTCATCGTCGCCATAACAATTCACGGTCCTTCGATCCCATGAGGCCGCAGTCTCGCGATCAAGCTCACCACTGCGCCAAGCAGGTGATCAACGACATACTTTGGCCAGATGATCTTCTTCCCATCAACCTCGCGGCCAATCGCCCAGGCAAGGTCGACATAGCCGATCCCGTGATTGACCGACCAGGCGCGCGCCCTGCTCCTGATCGACATCGACAAGGACGATCAGTCCGTCTAGCCCAACCATGTAGTGGATGCCGCCCATGGGCTCTAGCGGAAGGACGGCATAGTCCCGTGAGACAGAGATATCCCGCGCCTCGCGAAGCACAGACAGCGGCGCGATGGTCAGGATGAGCGTTGGCCGATCGACGATGCGTCTCGGCATGTCCTTGCCTGTAATCGCCTCGACCGCTTTGCGGTGGAGATCCCGGACGCGGTTCGGGAAATCTTGAGATGCGGCGAAGGCTTGCCTGAGCTCGGTCGTGCTCATGTCGAAATTGCTCCTGTTAGCGCGCCGGAGGAAGCGGCTGCTCTTGTCGTATGTGACCCTATGGGGGGCGACGAGGCTGGCGCAGACGCGCATCACGAGTACGACCGTGCCGTCGGGCCGCGTTAGTTCCCGAAGCGCGAACTGCGGGACACGGGGATCAACGAGCGTGCGTAACTGATCGTCGATGCGCCTCAACTCGTGGTCAAGCCCGATCCGGCCGATCCCGACCACTTCGGCGGCGACGCCGTTCTTGTCGTCGCGCACGCCGATGATGATATCGCCGCCATCGGTATTTGCGAACGCGGTCACATCGGCGAGGAAATCCCGGACGCCCTTGTGGTCGCCTGCCGGGAGCGCTTTCCTTGAAATCCAGCGTTCGGCTCTCGCTACGCCGGAAAGTCACCAGCGCCTCGATTTCGTCAAGCGTGATCTGATCCAAGGGGCGTTCGATCATGGCGCTGCATAGCATCGTGGGGCTATCAAGTCTGCTTCCTAGATCCCGTTTCCCAAAGCTGCCAGACCGTAACGGCCCAATGCTGCCGGGCGGCAATGCGCCTCAATTCAGTCGTTCAGGCAACTTTGGCTTAGGCCAGAAGCGGACATTCGGGCTATCGACAAGAAGAGCAGAAATGCGCCCCGATATTCTATCATTGAGGAACCGCCCTATGTTTCCAAAAAGGTGCCTTCCTCTCCTCGATGTGGCAGGCACAAATGAGGCTGCGGACCGATGACTATGCGGTAGCTATATGAACCGAACGCTGCCGTTGTTCGTCCGCGTGGCTCGGTTCCTGCCGCACCCTGCTTAGTATTTCTCGTGTGTAGGATCTTCGCTCTGAAAGGGCTCCACCGTGCCAAAATTGACCGTCACCTGGCTCAACGCGACGTCGGCTTCAGCGACGTCGAGCCCTTGGTCCATATTTCGGGCAACGGTGATCACAACCTCAAAGGTGATTTCTTCTTCAGTAGACACTTCCTCCGAGCCCAGCGGTACATAATCCTCATCGATCGCATCGCGGATTGAGAATGAGAACGACGCTTCGAAAGCCACGCGTGCCTCAAGCCGGGTCGAAAATGTAACGACATCCTCGTCGGCGGCCACGACAACAGGGGGTGTTGCGGTATCCCAGCGGATCAGCTGAGCCACCGCGCCAAGCGGCTCGGTTTCGAACTCAACGCTGGACCAGCCATCGGCATGAAAGTCGCGATCGTCAAGCCGGCTTTCGAGTGCAGATCCAACGGAATCGATGAGCTCCTGCGAAGCGCCTTGCCGAAGAAGTCCGACCACGGTCGCAGCAAACGCTGCCCCCGTTTCATTAAAGTAAGAAAGCGCGCGCTCCAGATCATTGACGCAAACCAGGTGCGCAGAAGCGGCGCAAAAGTCACGCCATCCTTTGTCGGCACTGATGCAAAGAATGCGAATGTTCTCATGATGCGCGTGGGATTCCAGCGAGCAAAGCGCGAAGGCGTCCGGAAATTCACTCTTCTTTTTGAGGGCTGATTCAAATGGGCTCTGGCTCGCGAAATAGCGCTGCAGGACATGGGCCGTGACATCGTTAATACCGGTCGGCGCGATCACCTCACACCCCGTTGATGCAATGTAGTTGGCCATCTGCGTTGCAGCCAGTTGGCGGGGTTCATCGTCAAGCCGCAGGCCGGGCGCAGGAACACGGTCTACAGCAGGTAGCGCCCACCGCCGTCCGTGGTCCTTAAAGGCTTTCTTCAGAAGGCGCCCGGTTTCCTCGGCCTCGGTGGCGATATGATTGATAACTTCGTTGCTGACGATATCAGAAAGGACGAAATGGATATCGCTGCCGCGGAACTGATCGAGTTTGCGCAGCACGGGAAATCCGAGGCTGCACCCATACCGGTCGAATACATTGGTATCGAGCGTGATGGCCGCGATCGAATGATCAGCGATACCTTCCTTGATCTGTTGCTCAGTAAGTTCTGGCATCGTCTCGCAGCCAACCACAAAATTACGACAGTAATTCTGCGGTAGCGCGGGTTGCGAGATATCACAAGCCGATCGTTCGAACGGGCGGTTGCTATCGCAGCGCCTGATCAAGCGCCGCCTCTATCCAATACCAGAAAGTCTGTGCTCGATCCCGATTCAAGCAGAATTTGCCTCGATGGCTCCGCGCCCCAAACTTTGCGTCCATCTGAGAGCAGATGTTCAGGCCTGGTAATCTGGGCCGTCCGCTACGCGCCTCATGCACCAACCCGCTTCGCGGGAGGGGCGCCTCGGCCTGAGATGGCGCGACTGCCATTTTGATTTGAGCGGGTAGAGGCGTCGATCTGACCATGGAGTTCCCTTCAACGAGAGGAACTCGCCATGGCTACCCTGTCGACCGATGCACCAATCTCTCCGCTTCGCCAGCGCATGCAGCACGTCATGCTCATGCGTGGCCTGGGCTCCCATACCCAGCAGGACTACGTTCGTCACGTCCGGCGCTTCGCTGTGTTCCTTGGCCGCTCGCCCGACACGGCGACGGCTGAGGACATCCGTCGATTCCAGCTGCATCAGCATGAGAGCGGCGTCGGCCCTGCGACGATCAATGGCGCGGTCTCGGCACTGCGGTTCCTGTTCCTGGTGACGCTGAAGCGTCGGGATCTGGCGCGTGCGCTGGTGATCACCCGGTATCCGCGCAAGCTGCCCGACGTGCTGAGCGTGGAGGAAGCGGCGCGGCTGCTCGAACCGCCGAACCGGGAAAACGCCCCATGACCCGGCATGGTCCGTCTGCACACACGGCCGCGTCACGCTGGCGCCGGTCAACGGGATGTCATGTGCACGTTGCCGTGGCGCCGGTCGTCACGCACACCAATCCCGCGGGAATTAACGCTACTGGCGCCGCGACCTGGCCCGGACGCCGCTTCCACGACATGCCCCTCGCACCCTATTCGGAAGTTCGCGACAGGCGCTGGCACACCCCGAAACAAATCCCCATAGCTCACCGCGTGCGGCCCGCGGGTTCCTGCATGAGAGACTTTCGTACGCCTGACGGCACCCGAAACCCTTGAGCATATCGGTCATTGAGACTGTTGTTCAGGTTCCTAAAAGCAGACTCACAATTTCTGCGAATGACCGAGAGTGTAAAATGGGTAGACGGCTCGCCAACGGCGTTATCCACCCGCCAATTTGACGCGGAACCCCTTTGCGCAGGTTACCAAGGGTAAAATGGCCAGTCATTGTACCGGCTTCACGCTGCAGCCGTCGTCGTGAGGTTCGCGCGCTCACGATGCTACTCACTGTCGATCGGTCAGGTTGCCGCTATCACCGTCTGCTGCTACCCCTTGTGCAACGCGGGATTGCTGCGCTCGCCATCGCGGGCGACCGCTAAGGTCGCCAACTGGCCTTTGCCACCGCGCCTCGTTCGCTGCAATCAGCCTTAGAGCAAGCCAATCGCGCCATTTCTCAGCCACCTTCAGTAACCTGGGTCAAGTAGCGTCACCACGATGCAAATCCTCCGCTCGTTTTGCGTCATTTCTGTTAACAGCTCTATTGTTGTGCCGCTTTGACTCCCGGATTGCAGCTATAATCTCACCCCTAGCGGTGATTCGTGTCGCCGTTTCATTGGTAGAGTTCAAATGCCTAGACGACGCCGAAAATCCAAAGATCCTCTTACCAAAATTAAAAATAGTATCAGGGGAGCAGACAATAAGGTCGTCGCTTTTCTGGAGAAAGGCCGGAATGCAGACCTTTCGGTCTTAGACCCACTCGCTAGGTGGAGCTTCAGTTGGTTGCCAACGCTAGGGGTCCTAGGACGGCTGACTCCAAAACGTCTGGCCGACTTGAGCGCAAATGCACCTCTTCGATCAATCGGCCTTTCCCGCGACATAGAGTGGGCTACCGCTGCCATTCTAAGAGAGGCTGAGGCAATTGAGCGGTATCTCCAGCGCAAAGGAGATTTCGACCGACTTTTGAACAGAAGTTCTTTGGCGGAGGCGATTGAGCAACTTGATCGTCTGGATGAGCAGGTTGGACAATCATTCCAGTCGTTGTCGACGCGCATTGCGCTAACCCAACTCTCTGAGGGTTTGGAGGCTCAAAAAGACCTTGTTTCCGGGCTCCGAAAGAATAGTGCGTCGCCGATGGCACTATTTTATACGTTCTGGTGGAGCGTTCTGGCCGAAGACGGAACATCCGCCGAACATTTCGCTAAGGAAATCCGTCGAAGGATGGACTCATGGGAGGTCGACGCAGAAGCCAGGGCTCACATAAGCTACTTCTTACTGAAAGAATATCCATCGGAGGGCGGTGAGAGCAACCTTTTGACAGCCGCGACTTCAAGTGGCGTGATCGATACATACGAAATGTTGATTGGCATCGCAACAGTCGCAGCTGCGGAGAAGCGTTCGACGGCAAACTTGTTCAAGAGGGCAATGAGTAGGATCGCAACTCGAATAAGCGACGAAAGGGTCACCAAGATTCTTCTGCTCTGCGGAAGCCTTGATAGTGCTGCCAAGCTATCACGGAAGTCGACCACTTACCTGGATGCGCGGCTGTCCGGAATTGGCAATGCGCAACAGGGTAGCGCAGAAAGCCTAGAAGAACTAAACGCTGCGGTGCTGCAAGGTATCGCGAGAACTCCATCCAACGAGCTAGTTTCAAAGCTCGAGGGAGCTTTAAGGGCAATAGACCAGCCAGGCGACGAAGGTGCTCGTGCATCGATCGCTCTGTGGAAGCTAGGGCTGATGTTAGGCCATACGTCGGTCGGTCGGTGGGCGACGTCAGTCGCGCAGGCGTACGCGCCAAGAGCAAACCCCTTCGATCCCAGCTTTGACGGCGCAAGGTTTGTCGCTGCAAGTGATGGCTTGCTCGAAGCCTTTTCTGCGTTGACCGCAGAGTGTGCGGCCGCTTTTGCACTTCAGATCGAAAAGATCTATGGCCCATCGCCCGTGGCTGCTGCAGCCAGAATCTTGGTTGGTCAGCCGATCGCAGAGGCGGCATTGGCCAACTTGTCCAAGGCAACCCAAATGAGCCTGGCGCTACAGCGGGCCGTTTTACAGAAGGATGCAGACGCAGTTCTCGATGCTGCGAGCCAAATGCTTCAACTGAGTCGAACCCGAGAAGCCCTTTTCTTCAGGGAAGGAGCGCTGCTGGAGCTTGGCCGAGTTCGAGATGCGCTATCGAATGCCGTTGAGTTGCTGGTCAGCGACCCACTTTATATCACCTGGCTTCCGGTTAGAGATCTAATCAGGTTGGTTTACCGCAATGACCAGAACGAGTTTGCGGGTGATATTGAGACGCCTATACTATTTGACTTTGCGTCAAAGCACGTCGATCAGGAATTGTCGTCGTACGTGTCCTATACCGCTGAAGACTTCATATTGACGAAAGATGCTGATAGACCGTCTAGGGTCGAGTGGCAGTTGTCAACCGGCGACGATGCCTTGCTTGTACACTTCTTGGCGGAGGTCTGCACGCCGGCCACGCTAAGGTTGTTCACAGCATTTGAGTCAGAGCGAGAACTCGAGGAAGAGCGAATTGCAATTTGTCAATTGCTCTCTCGTTTGGATAGCAATCGAAGGGGCAAGTATGAAGATGAGGCTAGAAGCATTGTCACGTCGAGATTGGTAAAGGAAGCAATAAAACAGCTACAGGCAAGTAAAATATCGATTGATGAAGACGCAATTCGTGTGTGGGGCACGCGCAACCTTCGCGAAGACTTCGCCCGGTATCAATCCCTCTACGCGAGTGGATTGGTAGTTGTCGATCAGGCGTATCGCGAGGCATTGCTCCAGGCGCTTGAAAGTGGTGAGATAAGCCAATCTCTGTACGATGTTCCGCAGAATGAGGCAGGCGCGTTATTCACCCAGATTGTAGTGCAGTTCGTCCGAGAATGTGCATTTGACCCCGAGCACGGCCTAGATTGCTATCTAAGTCTGAGAATTAGGCACGGGACCTTCTCAGGCGTGATGCGTAGCGCACCGGAGATGGAGCGCGTTGTTACCCGCCGAGCGACGGAGACGGGAGACTATCGGGAGAATTCGTTTTGGCGGACAGCCACGGCTGATCAATTAGACGACGATGCATGGCAATTGACACAAGATCGTCTTTCGAAGTTCTCCGGTGATTTCGACGGATTGGTTCGTGAAATTACCAACGACTACATTCAGGTTAAGCGTGAGGAGAAGCCAAAGGGGCTATTTAACGTCGATATAAATCCAATTTCTATTTATGGATTGGCAACGGAGATCGACGACGAAACGTCATTCGATGAAATGTTGACTCGAACGCTCGTTATTTTCTGGGGTCTGGTTGAGCGCAGTCTTAATGAGGTGAGGGAATTCTTAGACGGAGACGCTCGACTACGCTTCCGCTCGCTGTTCAACAACTTAGAGATCGATTTGCGCTGGGAGCCTGCCTTGGCACCTCTTGCAGACGCTGTTATTCGCGCTCGAAATGACGTCGAACTGTCCCTGGATCGCGTTCGGGACTGGTTCGAGCTCCCAACTGCGACAGCAACTCTGACTTTTACTCTGAACCAGCTGATCGAGGTTGCCCTCGAGGCGATCAAGAGTTTTCACAGGGACTTCTTGCCGACCCTAGTTATGCCTGCTGACGACATCCCCCAATTGATCGGCGCTTTGAATTTATTTTCGGATATGTTCTTTGTGGTACTTGAGAATATCTACACGCATTGCGGATCATCAAGCCCAGATGTGCGGATAACTGCCGTGATGGGGGATAGATCGCTTTCAATTCGCGTCGAAAATTCCATGGTTGCGGAAAGGTGCGGGGCGGAGAATGTTGAGCGTGTTGCACGCTCGAGAGAGCGCATCGCAACCGGTGGGTACTTGAGCGACGTTAATAGAGAAGGCGGTACCGGGTTACCCAAACTTGCGAAGCTGGTCGGGTACAAATCTGGCCAGGGCGAGCTCGATTTCGCCCTGGACTGTGACGCGCGAATCTTTTGGTTGGAATTCAGTCTCCCGGCTCGAATCTTCGGCATGTCAGATGAGGTGGATGATGAGCAAGTTGCTTCTGATTGAGGATGACGAGAATAAGCGGACCCAAGTTCTAGCACTGCTCAGTGCTGCGTTCCCGGATCTGGAGGTCAAGACTGCTGCGTCGTTGATGGCGGGAGTTAGGCAGACTAGGGCTGATCGACCTGATCTCGTCCTCCTAGATATGACGCTTCCAAACTACGATCTCCGTGATGGCGAAACCGGGGGCGGTATGCATGCGTTTGGTGGTGTCGAATATCTAAAGCAGATTAGGCGCCTTAAAATACCAACCAAGGTCATAGTCATTACTCAGTTCGAGACGTTTGGCCAGCCTCCAGACGTAAAGGACCTACCGGAACTAGATGCGGAAATGCGTGACAGCTTTTCGCCGTTCTATAGAGGAGCGGTATACTATCATGCATCGATCGATGAGTGGAGCAGGGAACTAACACGTTTGATCAGTGAAGAAATTCAAGGTGGGGTAGAGTGAAGATACTTCTGGTTGAGGACTCTGCAGAAAAGGCGGATCGAGTTAGAAGTGGGCTTCATGACGAAGTCCCCGAGGGCGGTTACGAGTTGATCGTCGCTGACGATGCTAACGCTGCGAAAAGGGCGTTGAGAGCCGACTATTTCGACCTAGTGATTTTGGATATTGCTTTGCCGCTTAGGCCTGGCGACGAGGTTCGCCCAGAAGGGGGCATAGAACTTCTCGAAGAGATTCTCGCTAGGACGATTTACAAGAGACCAGGACATGTCATCGGACTTACAGCAAAGTCTGACGTATACGAGTTGGCAGTGGATCGTTTTTCAACTGAAACTTGGTCTTTGATTTACTACGACGTTACATCGGACAGTTGGCTGGAGAGAATTGCGCGGAAGGTCCGTCACGTCTTAGCTGCTGAGAGTTCTAGGGTTTCTACTAAGCCGAACCAGGTCGATGTTGCGATAATAGTTGCTGTAGGGGACGAGCTTGAACAGGTCAAAAGGAATGGGTGGGAATGGTCGAGCCAGGATGTTCCGGGTGACGCCGCGCTCTACTACAGGGCGGAATTTCCGCGATTGGACGGCAGCAAGGGTTCTGCGGTTTTGGCGAAAGCTCCTTTGATGGGCATGTCAGCTGCCTCTGTGCTCGCCACAAAACTCGGTTACCAATTTCGTCCCCGCACACTCGTCATGACGGGGATTTGCGCGGGCGACTCTACTGAAGTGCAGTTGGGAGACCTCATCGCGGCTAGCCCAGTATGGGACTACGGAAGCGGAAAACATGTTGGGGACGAGTCCAATGACACCTTTGAACCGGCACCCTATCAGATTCAGATATCGTCTCGACTTAGAGGCCTCTTGGAACGTCTTGATGAACGTCATGACTTGTTGGAGAAGGTATGGAATGATTTTCCAGGAAGCAAACCATCGTCAAGACCGCGCTTGCATGTCGGCCCTTTCGCTTCCGGTGCGGCTGTAGTCGCGAACAAAGCGTTGTTCACCAAGATTCAAACACAGCAGCATCGTAAGCTAATCGGGCTGGATATGGAGGCTTATGGTGTAATGGCGGCGAGTCGCGAGCTTCCCATGCCTCAGCCAGACTGTCTGGTGCTCAAAGGGGTTTCAGATTTCGCCGACGTGGATAAAGGGGACAAGGTTCGGCACTACGCAGCTTATGCTAGCGCTCGAGCGATGACTGCCCTGTGCGAACTCTTCGACCTTTGAGGGCGGAAGGATAGCCTGGTGACGAGAGGCGTTCTCGATCATCAGGTCAAAGGTGTGCTGACATCGTCAGATAGCGGCCTGCGCGGAGCGTCGGTGGGGTGGATAGGAGCGTTCAGTGTAAAATTAGTCTCTTACATTGACGGGCACCGCGGTTGCCGGAGCCGAGTAGAGGTTCGACATAGCCATCGACCAGGACAAAGAAGCTCTCCGATTTTGTAAGGGTGGCGACCCGGTTGTTCTGCGTGTCGCTAGACGCTGCGGCTTCACCGCATGCCATTCGTCGCCACTATTCAAAATAGCCGAAAGGAACAGAGAGAAACAGAACAATTTATGACTTATATCTCCCTCAAGCATCGATGGGAGGCGGGATGGGATTACGTGCGGGGATTCGGCAGTTTGCCATGCGGCGCGTCCTTCGTATGGCGTTGGTGAAACGAAGCGGACTGACAATACCGACCTCTGGTGACGAGGCTCGGAAGAACGACATCTATCTGGTCTATTTGCTCGACAGCGCGGGTGTGGCAAGGTTCCTCGTCTACGACCTCGTGGATGATCAGGTGCAGGGGAAGTGGTCGCTCGACGGCCAGAATTTCACTGAAGAACGATCCCTCGACATTAGCGAACTGGCCGACTTCCAGCCATGGATCCAGCACTACTATCGAGGCTGGACCTTCTACACGATCGGGCTCCCGAAATTCCTCCGCTACCGATGGAGCTGCTGGCCTTGGATCCAGGTGACATACGACAGATACCTGCAGTTGCGTTTCAATAAGCGGGAGCTGCCTCGTCAGGATCGGATGAAGGTGCTGCGCTACATCCTATCAGAGACCGTCAAGGATCGGGCCTTCCAGACGCATCCGACCAGCTTGCTGACCCACTTCTATACGGTCCGATGGGTTCATCGGCCTGATAAAGAAGAGCTGATGACCTACTATACGCTCCTCCTAGACTCGATGAAGGACGTGCAAGATCTCGAAGAAACGCAGCATCATGGTTACAAGCTCAAGCCGCAGGCGCTGAACACGATCACCAGTTTCGACCTCGAAGAACAGCGTCACACCGACAACAAAAATACGCAGAACCGTATCTTCTGGCTGACGGTAGTTCTGATCGTCGTGGGGATCGTGCAATCCGGGGCGGCGGCTTACGATGCGTGGTGGAAGTCGCCGGAGACAGTCACAGGGACCATCGGCGACCAAGCAATCGATATGATCCCGAATTGAGCGGGGCGAACATAGCCTGACGCGGCGGAACCAGAATGGCAGCTTGCCGCCGGGCGCTCCGAAAACCGGACGTTCTGCTGTCGGCCCCATACAAGTCATTCGCTGGTCACCTTCGCGATGACATTTCTTGGCGAACCCAACCGTCCAAGCCTGCAACGTTCGCTGGATCGCACGGGCGCGTATATTGGGTATCTTCGATACTCTGAAACGTCACGCCATGCTGCTTCCGTTTAACAAACCTCGGAGGCTGCGCCCATGACACCGACGAAGCTCCTGGTCGGTCAGATCGTAGTTGTATTCGCCATCGTCATCCTCGGCGTATGGACAGCGACTCAATGGTGCGCCCACATGCTGGATAATCAGCTGCAGCTTGGCGCGCCATGGTTTGTCGCGGCGGCCTGGCCGATCTACAAGCCGTGGAAACTGTTCGAATGGTGGTTTCAATTCGACGCCTACGCCCCTGAGGTCTTCGACAAGGCCGGCATGCTTGCCGGAGCCAGCGGGTTCCTGGGCTGTGCGGCCGCAATAGCTGGCTCCCTCTGGCGCGCGCGGCAGAGGGGGTTGGTCACCACCTATGGCTCCTCACGATGGGCCGCGGCTCGGGAAATCGAGAAAGCAGGCCTGTTTCAGCCGACCGGCGTTTTCCTTGGCAAACTGAGGGATCACTATCTGCGCCATGACGGGCCGGAACACGTCATGGCCTTTGCGCCGACACGTTCGGGCAAGGGCGTCGGATTGGTCGTTCCAACTCTTCTTTCCTGGACCGGCTCGGCCGTCATTCACGACATCAAAGGCGAGAACTGGCAGCTGACCTCCGGCTGGCGGTCGAAGTTCTCGTACTCCCTTTTGTTCAACCCGACCGATCCAAGGTCGGCGCGGTACAACCCGCTGCTGGAAGTGCGCAGGGGCTCAGATGAGGTCCGCGACGTTCAGAACATCGCCGACATTCTCGTCGATCCGGAAGGCGCGCTGGAGCGGCGGAATCATTGGGAGAAGACTAGTCATTCACTCTTGGTCGGGGCCATCTTGCACGTGCTCTACGCCGAAGAAGAAAAGACGCTCGCCCGCGTCGCCACTTTCCTGTCGGATCCGCAACGCTCGTTTGCCACGACACTGCTGCGGATGATGACCACCAACCACCTCGGCACGGCGGACAAACCTCGGGTCCATCCCGTCGTGGCCTCGGCGGCTCGCGAGGTGCTTAACAAATCAGAGAACGAGCGCTCAGGCGTTCTCTCGACCGCCATGTCGTTTCTCGGTCTCTATCGTGACCCGACCGTGGCCGCGGCAACATCGGCCTGCGACTGGCGCATTGCCGACCTGATGGATGCGGAACGACCGATGTCGCTCTATCTAGTGGTGCCGCCATCGGATATCTCGCGCACCAAGCCACTGGTGCGACTGGTGCTCAATCAGATCGGCAGGCGACTGACGGAGCGGCTGGAAGGTGACCCGAAGAAGAGCCGCAAGTACCAACTGCTCATGATGCTGGACGAATTTCCGGCTCTTGGCCGCCTCGACTTCTTCGAGACCGCGCTCGCCTTCATGGCGGGTTACGGCATCCGCGCCTATCTGGTCGCGCAATCCTTGAACCAGATCTCCAAAGCCTATGGCGAGAACAACGCCATTCTCGACAATTGCCATGTGCGCATTGCCTTTTCCTCCAACGACGAGCGCACGGCCAAACGCATCTCGGATGCGCTCGGTACGGCGACGGAACTCAGGTCCATGCGCAACTACGCCGGCCACCGGCTGGCGCCCTGGCTCTCGCACG
This sequence comes from Mesorhizobium sp. LSHC412B00, assembly GCF_000503035.1. Taxonomy (NCBI): domain Bacteria; kingdom Pseudomonadati; phylum Pseudomonadota; class Alphaproteobacteria; order Hyphomicrobiales; family Phyllobacteriaceae; genus Mesorhizobium; species Mesorhizobium sp. LSHC412B00. The sequence goes on from NZ_AYWB01000027.1 coordinate 86,908, forward strand.
TCATGGTCAGTCGCCAGGAGACCGCTCGCCCGCTGCTGACGCCTGGCGAGGTGATGCAGTTGCCGCAAGCTGACGAATTAATCCTTGTTTCGGGGTTGCCGCCGATCCGCGCCCAGAAGTTGCGTTATTATCAGGATCCGAATTTCACCGAACGGGTGCTGCCGGCGCCGGTGTTGCGCGACGGTCTGTACGCGGACTGTCCTGCGTCGCGCCCCGACGATTGGAGCGGACAAGTCCGCAATGTTGACCGCCGTCTCGCTGCCGATGACGAAAACGCCGGCGCGGCAATCGAAGAAGAGGGCGGCATGCAACAGCAGCGTCATCCCGGCCTGCCTGAAGAACACGTCGTCGTCTCTCAGGAGCCTGATCAAGACGACCTCTTCAATCCGGCGGATGATGACGCCGAGGCACTCGCAGACAAGCGCGTCATGGACCGGGTTTCTACCGCGGCGAGCGCCTACGGTATCAACGAGGGAAGGGGCGACGACAAGGACATCATCCCCGGCTTCTAAGTGCTTCCGCAGCTCAGGCGTATCTCGGCGTAGATAACGCCCATAAGCGATTTTGCCGATCTCGACGATGTTCGTTCCCGCCGCCGGCGCATCAGCGCCGGCCAGTCGGAACGAGACATATGAAGCCCCACCGCATTCGCCACCAGTTTCTGCTCGAACCCGCGTTAAGCGAGAAGCTGGAAACCCTCAGCCGCAACCCGTCGACCACAAAATCGGCGATCGTCGCGAAAGCGGTCGAGGCCTTCATCGAGCGGCGTGGCGAGAACGAGCTCGACAATCGTTATGGCAGGCGGCTCGACCGTCTTTTCCGCGACCTCGACCATATCCGAGCCGATATCGAGGTGATCCTAGAGAGCCTAGCGCTCTTCATACGCTTTTCGATCACGCTTCATGCCCACACGCCAGTCCCGGATCGGGCGACACAGGCGATTGCCCAAGAGCGCTTTGACAAATTCGTCGAGCAGGTCGGTCGCCAGATCGCCTCCGGGAAGCGCTCGCTTGGCAACGGCAATGGCAACGGAGGCGAAGGATGAGCTCTCATCCAGAGGCCGACCATCGCCGCCGCGCCATGCTGCGCACAGCCATGGGCCCCGCGATCACCGAGGCCCTTGCCGATCCGACCGTCATCGAGGTGATGGTTAATCCCGACGGCGCGCTGCGGCTCGACAAGTTGGGAGACGGCCGGGTCGATACAGGTGTGCATATGCACCCTTCCGAGGCGGAACGCATCATCCGCCTCGTTGCCTCCCACGTGCGCGCCGAGGCACATGCTGACAATCCGATTGTCAGCGCCGAACTGCCATCGGGCGAGCGGTTTGAGGGGCTGCTACCGCCTGTCGTTCTGGCGCCGTGTTTCGCAATCCGCAAGCCGGCGGCAAAACTCTACACCCTGGCCAACTATGTCGCCGACGGCATCATGCTGCCACTTCAGGCCGAGGCGCTGAAGAAGGCAGTCCGCGAGCGGAGCAACATCCTGGTCGTCGGCGGCACGTCGTCGGGCAAAACCACACTTGCCAATGCGCTGCTGGCGGAAGTCGCCGAAGGTGATGAGCGGGTGATCCTGATCGAGGACACGCGCGAACTGCAATGCGCAGCCAAAGACTGCGTTGCGTTGAGGACGAGGCGAGGCTCGGTCACGCTCGCCGATCTTGTGCGCTCGACCCTGCGGCTAAGGCCCGACCGCATCATCGTCGGCGAAGTCAGAGGCGCGGAAGCCCTCGACATGCTGAAAGCGTGGAACACCGGTCACCCCGGCGGCATCGCCACGGTACACGCCAATTCGGCGCGCTCGGGCCTCTATCGCATCGAGCAGCTCGCCCAGGAAGCTGTTGTCACCGTCCCCCGCCGACTCATCGCCGAGGCGATAGATCTGATTGTCTTCATCGCTGGCCGGGGATCCTCGCGCCGAATCGACGCGATTGCCGAGGTCACGGGCCTCGACGGCAATGGCGATTACGCCGTTATCCAGCTCACCCTTCCGCAACTCCAGCAGCTTTGAAAGGTCACCTCATGCGCAAAAAACTTCGATTTCTTTCGTCGGCAGCCTTGGCGTTTCTTCTCACCACCCCTGTTCGCGCTGCCGGCTCCGGAATGCCGTGGGAACAGCCGCTACAGCAGATCCTGGAATCGGTGCAAGGGCCGGTCGCTAAGATCGTTGCGGTGATCATCATCATCACCACTGGCCTCACCCTTGCCTTCGGCGACACGGCGGGCGGTTTCCGCCGGCTGATCCAGATCGTCTTCGGCCTGTCGATCGCCTTCGCGGCTTCGAGTTTCTTCCTCTCCTTTTTCTCCTTTGGTGGCGGGGCACTCGTCGGATGACCACTGGAGAGCAGCATATCGAAGGGTTCGAGGTTCCCGTTCACCGGGCGTTGACCGAGCCCATTCTGCTGGGCGGTGCGCCACGGGCGGTAGCGATTCTCAACGGCACGGTGGCAGCGGCCATCGGGCTTGGCCTGCAGCAGTGGATCGCCGGTCTCGGGCTCTGGATCGCTGGACACACGCTCGCGGTTTTTGCCGCGAGGCGCGATCCGGACTTTGCCAGCGTGCTTGTCCGCCATCTTCGCCAGAAGGGCTGGCTGGCATGCTGAAGCTCTCGGAATATCGCGGCAAAGCCGACCGGCTTGCCGACCATCTGCCTTGGGCAGCACTCGTTGCGCCTGGCATCGTGCTCAACAAGGACGGCAGCTTCCAGCGGACGTTGCGGTTTCGTGGCCCCGACCTTGAAAGCGCGACGGAAGCTGAGCTCATCGGCGTTTGCGCGCGAGCGAACAATGCGCTGAGGAGGCTTGGCTCTGGCTGGGCATTGTTCTTCGAGGCCGAGCGCGTTGAGGCGTTGGACTATCCGACTTCGCGTTTTCCCGATGCCGCGTCATGGTTGGTTGAAGAAGAACGCGGCGCTGCCTTCGAGGGCAAGGTCGCGCATTTCGAGAGTTCTCACCATCTGACCCTGCTGTTCATGCCGCCACCAGATGGTCAGGCGCGGGCCGAAAGCGCCCTCGTCGAGTCGCATCATTCAGGAGCCGCGAGAAACTGGCGCGAGGAACTGGCGTGGTTTGGCGATGAGACTGACCGGGTTCTGGATCTTCTGTCGGGCTTCATGCCTGAAATACGTGCGCTGGATGACGCCGAGACGCTGACTTATCTGCACGGCACGATCTCGACCCGCCGTCATCCGGTCGCCGTGCCTGAAACGCCAATGTATCTCGACGGCGTCCTGGTTGACGCGCCGCTGACCGGCGGCCTAGAGCCGATGCTGGGCGACCAGCATCTGCGCACGCTCACCGTTCTCGGCTTTCCGAACGTCACCCGGCCAGGAATCCTGGATGCGCTCAATCACCAGGATTTCGCCTATCGGTGGGTAACGCGCTTCATTCCACTCGACAAGACGGAAGCCACGAAGACGCTGACGCGCTTGCGCCGGCAGTGGTTTGCTAAGCGCAAATCGATCGCGGCTATTCTGCGCGAGGTGGTGACCAACGAACCGGTGCCTCTCGTCGACAGCGATGCCGATAACAAGGCGCTTGATGCCGACGCAGCACTGCAGGCGTTGGGCGGCGATCATGTCGGCTTCGGCTATCTCACCACAACGGTGACGGTGTGGGACCAGAACCGTGAAGCGGCCGCGGAAAAATTTCGGGCGGTCGAGCGCATCGCCAACGGGCTCGGCTTCACCACCATCCGCGAAAGCATCAATGCGGTCGAGGCATGGCTCGGCTCATTGCCGGGTCATGTCTACGCCAACGTTCGCCAGCCGCTCGTCCACACGCTGAACCTTGCCCATCTCATGCCGCTGTCGTCGGTGTGGGCTGGTCCTGCGGATAATGAGCATCTAACAAAGGTCACCGGATCAGCTTCGCCGCCGCTTCTTTTCGCTGAGACCAGCGGATCGACGCCGTTTCGGCTTTCCACCCATGTCGGCGATGTCGGCCACATGCTGATTGTCGGGCCGACCGGTGCCGGCAAGTCGGTTCTGCTTGCCCTGATCGCCTTGCAGTTCCGGCGCTACGCTGGCGCCCAAATCTATGTCTTCGACAAAGGCAATTCGGCCCGCGCCGCCACGCTTGCCATGGGCGGCGACCACCATGCGCTGGGTGCGGATGGTGCGCTTGCCTTTCAGCCGCTGCGCAACATCGACGACCAGGCAACCCGTGGCTGGGCAGCCGAATGGATCGCCGGCCTCATTGCCCACGAGAATGTCACCGTCACCCCGGAGGTGAAGGAGACAATCTGGTCGGCGCTCACCAGCCTCGCCACCGCGCCGGCGCAGGAACGCACGCTCACTGGGCTGTCGGTCCTGCTTCAGTCCAATGCGCTCAAATCGGCGTTGATGCCCTACACGCTCGACGGTCCATTCGGCCGGCTGCTCGATGCCGATGACGACCGGCTGGCCATCTCGGATGTGCAGTGTTTCGAGACCGAGGAGCTGATGCACAGCCAAGGCGCTGTGCTGCCTGTGCTCACCTATCTGTTCCATCGTCTTGAGGACCGGTTTGACGGGCGGCCGACGCTGCTCATGCTCGACGAGGCCTGGGTCTATCTGGACAACCCGCTCTTTGCCGCCCGCATCCGCGAATGGCTGAAGGTACTGCGCAAGAAGAATGTGTCGGTGATCTTCGCTACGCAGTCGCTTGCCGACATCGCCGGCTCTTCTATTGCACCCGCAATCATCGAGAGCTGCCCGCAGCGCATATTTCTCCCCAATGATCGTGCGGTGGAGCCGCAGGCACGAGCAGCCTATGAGCGCTTCGGTCTTAATGAGCGACAGATCGAATTGGTCGCCCGCGCGACGCCGAAGCGCCACTACTATCTTCAGTCGCGCCGCGGCAACCGGCTTTTTGAGCTCGGACTCGGCCCGATCGCTCTTGCGCTTTGCGGCGCCTCCGACCCGGCCGCCCAGACCCTGATCGACAATGTCCTTTCCGAAGAAGGGGAGGGCAGCTTTGCCGCCCGTTTCTTCAATGCGCGCGGCCTTCAGTGGGCTGCCGAGCTTCTCCAGCAATTTCCTCAACCTAACAAGGAGCAATCGTCATGATCGGACGCCGCCTTTTTACTAGCCTGGTCACCGTTTCCCTGATCGCCAAACCAATGGCTGACTACGTCCAGCCGGCCTATGCGCTCATCGTGTTTGACCCGTCCAACTATACGCAAAATGTGCTGTCAGCAGCACGCGCATTGGAACAGATCAACAACCAAATCCAATCGCTTCAGAACCAAGCGACCATGCTGCAGAACATGGCGCGCAACCTTCAGCGCCTGGATTTTTCTTCCGTGGGCCAGCTTACCGGTTCGCTCCAGCGGATCGACGGTTTGATGACCCAGGCGAGCGGCTTGAGCTTCGATCTCGACAAGCTCCAGGACCAGTGGCGCCAGCAATATCCGGAAAGCTACGACGCCACGATCAAGGTCAGCGATGTGGCGAGCGCCGCGCGCGAGCGCTGGCAGAGCGCCATGCAGGCGTTCCGCCAGACCATGAGCGCGCAGTCGCAGATCGTCGAGAACGTGCAGGCCGACGGCGATCTGCTTACCGATCTCGTCAACCGCAGCCAGGGGGCGGCCGGCGCGCTAGAGGCAAGCCAGGCCACCAATCAGCTGATCGCGCTTTCGACCAAGCAGCAGATGCAGATCCAGACGCTGCTTGCGACGCAGTTCCGGGCCGAGGCCGAGGATGCTGCGCGTAAGGCGCAGTCCGAGGAAGCCGCCCGCGAGACGACGAAGCGTTTCCTGGGTACCGGCAGGGCCTATCCCGGCAACTGATCAGCAGTTTTTCAATACGACGAGGAAAGCGGCGGCATGAACGACTTGGGGGTCATCGATCGCTTTATGGAGACTTTTACCCGCTTTATCGATAGCGGGTTCGGTCTGCTTTCGGGCGACGTCGCCTTTCTCACCACCATCCTGATTGGCATTGACATCACGCTGGCCGGCCTGGTCTGGGCGTTCGGCGGCGAACCAAACATTCTTGGCCGGCTTGTCCGCAAGGTGCTCTATGTCGGCGCCTTCGCCTTCATCCTGAACAATTTTAAGAATCTCGCCGACATCATCTACCGCTCCTTTGCTGGTCTGGGCATCAATGCCTCCGCCGGCAACCTGTCCGCCGACAATCTCCTGCGGCCAGGCCGCATTGCCGCGGCCGGCTTCGAGGGCGCCTGGCCTCTGCTCGATCAAGCGAGCCAGCTAGTCGGCTTCCCCGAGATCTTTGGCAACGCGCTGACCATCTTCGTGCTGCTTCTCGCCTGGTTCCTGGTCCTCATCGCCTTCTTCATTCTTTCCATCCAGCTTTTCATCACCATCCTGGAGTTCAAGCTGACCACACTGGCCGGCTTCGTCCTGGTGCCCTTCGCGCTCTGGAACCGTTCGGCGTTTCTGGCCGAGCGCGTGCTTGGCAATGTGATCTCCTCGGGCATCAAGGTGATGGTGCTTGCCGTCATCTTTGGCATCGGCTCGACGCTGTTCGGCGAATTTGCATCCGCGCTGCAGGGCAAGGAGCCGGACCTCGCCGCAGCCATGTCGCAGGTGTTGAGTGCGCTTGCCCTGCTTGGTCTCGGCATTTTTGGGCCAGGAATTGCCTCAGGTCTCGTTTCCGGCGCGCCGCAGCTTGGCGCCGGCGCCGCGCTTGGAACCACTGCGGCCGCCGGCGGTTCAGCGCTCGTCGCCGGAGGCACCGCGTTCGCCGGGGTGCGCCTGGCAACCGGTGGCGGTCTTGCCGCCGTTCGGGCCGGCACGGCCATGGGGTCGGCCACCAGCACAGCATGGCAAATGGGCCGAGCAACCTCGCCCGAGTCCGGCCTCTCGGGATTATCTGCTGGCCTGCACGGCGTTGCGAGTGCCGCCGGCGGCGCCGCGATGGTTGGAGTGCGATCCACCGCAGAACCCTTCCGCCGTAGCGCTGACGCCGGTCGCGAGGCCGCCTGGACAGCGAGCGGCGGCACGCCGACCAGCTCGATGACCGGAAGCTCTCCCACTGCAGCTCCCGCTTCGGCGCCTGCCTGGGCAAAGCGCCTGCGTTCCGAACAGACAGCCCGTGCCCATCGCCACGCCGCTACACAGGCGGTGCGCGATGGAGATCGGGGCGGAAGTGGCGTCAATCCCTCCCTAAATGACAAGGAAGACTAGATGCTCTTCAAGCGACCCGTTCAGCGTTACGGAAAGACGTCCGAACCCGTAACACCCTACCAGAAGGCCAGCCAACTCTGGGATGAGCGCATCGGCGCGGCGCGCGTCCAGGCCAAGAACTGGCGCTTCATGGCCTTTGGCTGCCTGGCTCTGACGACGGGGCTTTCCGGTGGGCTTCTGTGGCAGTCGATGCAGGGCCGCGTCGTGCCTTATGTCGTCGAGGTCGACCGCTTTGGCGAGGCGCACGCGGTCGCGCCGGCAGTCCAAAACTACCAGCCTGACGATGCCCAGATCGCCTGGCATCTCAGCCGCTTCATCCAGAATGTCCGTTCGGTTTCCACCGATGCAGTTCTGGTGCGGCAGAATTGGCTGTCGGCCTACGACTTTGCCACCGACCGAGCGGCGTTCTTCCTCAACGAGTATGCCAAGGCGAACGACCCTTTCGGCCAAATCGGCACGCGCAGCGTGTCAGTGCAGGTGACCAGCGTGGTCCGGGCTTCCGACAGCTCGTTCCAGGTCAAATGGACCGAGCAGGTGTTCGAGCGCGGCAGCCTCGCCAGCACGACGCGCTGGACCGGGATCCTCACCATCGTCATCCGACCGCCGAGGACAACCGAGCAGCTGCGCAAAAACCCGCTCGGCGTCTTCGTCAACGCCATCGACTGGTCGCGCGAGCTCGACAGTGCTGCGCCGACGCCCGTTTCCCCAAAGGAGCCCGCCAATGACAAATAGAGTCTCATCGCTTCGAACGGTCCTGATCCTGTCGACCTCGGCTGCGGTTCTTTCGGCCTGCGCCTCGAAGCCAGTGCCACCGCCTCAGATTTCCTATGACTACGAAGACTTCAAACCAGCCGCGATCGAGAAGGCGCCGGAAAAGCCGGTCAAGGTCCTGGAGGTGCCAAAACCCTTGCCATTGCCCGGTCAGTTGATACCCGCACCCGGCAAGCCCGCTGAAGATAAGCGCTCGCCCGAAGGACGGGTCGCCGATGCCAACAAGGCGGCGACGCAGCAACCCACGAAGTTTGGCTATGTCAACGCGGTGCAGGTCTACCCCTTTGCCGATGGCGCGCTCTACCAGCTCTATGCCGCGCCGGAGCGCGTCACCGATATCTCATTGCAGCCAGGCGAGAAACTCACATCGGTATCCGCCGGCGATACGGTGCGCTGGGTGATTGGCGACACCACGAGCGGATCTGGAGACGACCAGCGTACCCATGTCCTGGTCAAACCCTTCGCGCCGGGACTTGCCACCAATCTGGTCATCACGACGGATAGGCGGAGCTATCACCTACAGCTTCAAAGCACGGACAAGACCGCAATGGCGGCGATCTCCTGGACCTATAGCGAGGACCAGATCATCGCGCTCCGCCGCCGCAACGCTGAGGCCGAGTCGGCGACGCCGCTGGCCTCAAATGTCACCCTCGAAAACATCCGCTTCCGTTATACCATCACTGGTGACACGCCGCCCTGGAGGCCGGCGCGCGCCTTCGACGATGGCCGCAAAGTCTATATCGAATTCCCAGGGCGTATCGATCAAGGCGAGGCGCCGCCGCTTTTCATCGTCGGTGCCGACGGAGACAACCAGCTCGTCAATTACCGCATGCGCGGCAACTACTACATCGTCGATCGCCTCTTTGCCGCCGCCGAACTGCGTTTAGGCACGAAGCAGCAGCAGGTGGTGCGCATTACGAGAACTGACGGCAGGCAACCGCCGCGGCGGGTGTCCCTCTTTTCCCGTTTTAGCAGGTGAGGGGAATGCTCATGACCGACACATCCCGCTCCAATGTTCCGCCCAAACTCGATCCCGAACAGCTGCAGCTGCGGGCCTCACCGCGCCGGGCCGTGCGCTTCAGGCGCGGCATAATCGTTGGGATTGCAGCTGTTGGTTCAGGCACCATCTTTGGCGTCACCATGATGGCGCTGCAGGGGCCGGCACTGCGCCTGAAGCAGCAGGCTGAAGAGCTTTACAGCACCGACCGCAACCCGACCGCCGAGGGACTCGAGGCGCTCCCCAAAGACTATTCCGGGATCAAACCGCAGGCCCCAGTGCTTGGGCCGCCCCTGCCTGGCGATCTCGGCCGCCCTATCCTGGAACACCAGCGCCAGCTTGGTATCGCGCCAGGGCAGGAGGTTTCCGCCGAAGAGCAGCGTCTTGCTCAGCAGGCGATCGAGGCGCGAGAGTCGCAAGTCCTCTTCCGCATCGAGATCCGCTCCCGGCAAATGGACGCCGCCGGTAATGGGCAAGGAGCACGCCCGCCGCTTGAAGCGCTGCCGGCCCGATCCGATGCTGAGCGTATGCGAGCTTCCGTGGCACCGGCCGAGGGCGACCAGAACAACCAACAGCGCAAGCTCGATTTTATCGATCAACGGAACACCGGCGGGATTTACAATCCGCATGCGCTGCAGACGCCGGCCTCGCCGTACCAGATCATGGCCGGCAGCGTGATTGCGGCAAGCCTGATCACCGGCATCAATTCCGACTTGCCCGGCCTCGTCGTCGCGCAGGTTACCGAGAATGTGCGCGACAGCGTCACCGGCAGTATCCTACTCATCCCGCAGGGCTCACGGCTGATCGGCACCTACGATAGCGTTGTAGCCTTTGGCCAAAGGCGCGCTCTGTTGGTGTGGCAACGCATCGTGATGCCGGACGGCTCATCTATCGAAATCGACAATCTGCCAGCGACAGATACTGCCGGTTATGCGGGTCTGGAGGACGAGGTGGATTTCCACACCTGGCAGCTGATCAAGGGAGTTGCTCTGGCTACGCTGCTGGGCGTTGGCACTGAGCTGAGTTTTGGAGACAATGAGAGCGACCTCGTCAAGGCGATCCGGGAATCCACCCAGCAGAATGTCAGCCGAGCCGGCCAACGCATCACCGAGAAGAACCTCGATATTCAACCAACCATCACCGTCCGCCCGGGTTGGCCGCTGCGCGTCATCGTGCACAAGGACATTGTGCTCCGGCCATACACGGGTTGAACAGGAGCAGTCATGGCCAATCTAAAGCTCGGAAAACTTCCGGAACGGACGCCTTCGAAGATCACCATCACCATTAGCGCCGACCTGAGCCAGGCACTCAACGACTATGCAGCGCTTTACCGCCAGACCTATGGTGAGTCGGAGACGGTGGCTGAACTTATCCCATTCATGCTGTCCGAGTTCCTCGAAAGCGACCGAGCTTTTGCCAAGGCCAGAAAGGAAGGCCTGCCGGGCGTCCGAGCGTCGGCGAAGCCACCACAGCAATCAGCTTAAACCTACATCGAGTTCCAGCACGGAGCTATTCGAATCGCGCGACCGACCAACCGTCGCCTCCATCGGCGATTTCATGAAAAAAGAACGAGGCGGTCGGACCGCCTCGTTCTTTTTTCTCAGGCCCCTTTAAGGGCGCCCGCTTTTGTTTTTGGTGGCGTCGTTGAGCTTGTAGGTCTGCCCTGCCCTCGGCGTCGGAGGCAGCGGCTCGCCCCTCGTCACGGTCCTCTCCTGGCCGGTATTGCCACCCCTCGTTCCGATAATTCCATATTGTCCTGAACGAGGCGCGGTCTGCCCCGGCTTATACGATTTTGTCATTTCAATACCTCAAGTTTTGATCAAGGCCACAACATCTAGCGTTCTCGCCCTGTGCGAGACTCTATATCAGCTATTGACATTGGGATCAAGTAGGAGAAAATAGGACCTAGTTTTTCTTGAGGAGAGCGTTTATGCCCGCATCCCATGCCCCACTATTGAAAACCGGCCCCGGTCAGGCTGCGCCGCATCTGCATTTCGCCGATGAGGTCTGTCCGACTTGCGACCAGCCCATTCCGCACGATCATTACGAGGAGATCAAAGAGAAGATCGAGCTCCGCCAACGCGAGCAGTTGGCAGAGATCGCCGGCCGACTGCAAGAACTGCAAGAGCAGCACGCGCGTGAGAAAGCGCAGGCGCTCGAACAGGCGCGGCAGGAAGCCGAAGCAAGGATCGCCGCAGCCCGTGAAGATGAGCGCCGCGCACTTGAGGTTGTGGCGAACGAGCGTGTCTCGGTTGCCGAACGCGCAGGCAAAGAGGCACTGGGCGGGCTGCAGGCGAAACTCGATGATGCGCAGGCAGCCCAGGCAGGTGCGGAAGCCAAGATCGAGAAGTTCAAAGAGGAGATGGCCGACAAGGAGAAGACCATCCGCGCCGAGGCCATGGGCGCCGCGGAGGCGGCAATGCTGGATAAGTTCGCGGACAGCGAGCGCCAGCGCAAAGATAGCGAGGCCGCCCTTAATCTGAAGATCGAGTCGATCGAAGCCGGAAAGGCGGCCGCCGAAGCCGCCAGTGTGACGCTGGAAGGCAAGCTGGAGCAGCAACAGCTGGATCACGGGGCGGCGATCGAGAAGGTGAAGTCGGACGCGGTGACGCGCGAAACTGAATACCGGCAGCGGGCCGATGCGGCTGCCGCAGCTGCGGTTCAGGAAAAGGTCGCCGGGCTTGAGGAAGCGAAGGCACAGGCCGAAGCAAAGGCGACTTCGGCCGTTCAGCAAGTCCAGACGCTCCACCATGCCCACGAAGCGCAATTACAGGAACAACGCGAAGTGCTGGAGAAGGCGAGGGACGAGGCGGTGAATGCGGAGAAATCGTTGGCGTTCGAGGAAAGGCTGAAGCTTCAGACCAAATTCGAGGAGCTGAAGCGCGCCTATGACAAGAAAACCGCCGACGAGCTCGGCGAGGGAGCCGAAGTCGACCTCTACGAGGATTTGAAGAGAGAATTTGAGGGAGACAAGATCGAACGGGTCAATCGCGGTCAGCCAGGTGCCGACATCCTCCACACGGTGATGCACAACGGCAAGGAATGCGGCACTATCATCTACGACTCAAAAAATCACGCCAAATGGCGCTTTGACTTTGTGACGAAATTGGCTTCCGACCAGATGGCTGCGAAAGCCGACCATGCCATTTTGTCGACGCGTGTGTTCCCGGCCAAGGTCCGCCATTTGCAGCTGCAGGACGGCGTCATTCTCGCCAATCCGGCACGGGTTGTCGCGATTGTTCAGATTGTCCGCCAGCACCTCATTCAGACTCACAAGCTCAGGCTCAGCACCGAAGAGCGGACGCAAAAGACGGCGGCTCTTTACGACTTCATCACCTCCGAACGTTGCGCCGGCATGCTGGCGAGGATCGATACGCACACCGAGGACCTGCTTGACCTGCAAGTGAAGGAGAAAAAGGCGCACGACGCGACCTGGCGGCGGCAAGGTGAACTCATCCGCTCGGTGCAACGGGTACGCGGCGAGTTGACTGGCGAGATCGACGCCATCGTCGGCACCTCCGAGAATGCGTTGGAGGACTTGCAATGACCAGCGCTGCCGCCAAGCCGGATCGGGAAAATAATGTCGTCGTCAACCTGCAGGAGCGCAGGCTCGACCGCACCGTGCTGCGTACCTATCGCAGGAAGGCCGACATCGATGACATTGTCCCGAACGACAAGCAGCCGCGCATGGGGCCAAAGCTGGACGAGGAGTTGCAACGGCAGATCGAGGCCAATGGAGGCTTGTTCGAACCTTTGCTGGTCGAGCCTCATCCGACGCTGCCTGGGAAGTTCCGCATCATCGACGGCGACCGGCGATGGACCAACTCGCGCGCTCTGGTAGAGCAGGGGAAGGACGAATTTCGGCAGGTGCCTATTGAGGTGACCGACGGCACGCTAGGTGAGGAGGAGCGGCTGCGCGTATGGATTTACATTCACCGCCAGCGCAAGGAATGGGATGCCAAGGAAAAGGAAATGGTCGCCTATCGGCTGGTCGATCTGATGGGCAGAGCCAGTGCGGCCAACATTCTTGGCATCACGGTTCGGGAACTCGACAAGCTGGTGGACGTGTTCGAGCTCTCTGAAAAGTTCACGAGTCTTCGCGATCCGAGTGCCGCCATCACTTGGGCTCGGGAAATGATGGGCGTCAGCAAGAAGCTCCTGACACCAAGCGTCGTCGAAGCCGTCGTCAAGAAGGTCAACCAGAAGCGCATTACCAACTCCAAGGATCTTCGCAAGCTGCGCACGATCCTGCCCGACCCGGTGGCGAGGGCACACTTCTTGAGCGACGCAGGCGATCTCGAATCCGCGATGCTGCGTCTCGGAGCCTCCGACAAGAAAGCGAAGGGTGGCCTTTCCAGCGATCTCGAAATAGTCGTGGAAGCGATGAAAACACTTCCCTGGACCACATTGCAGGAACTCAAAGGCGACCCGGATATTCTCAAAAAAATTGATGACGCCGAGGCCCTGCTGCGATCACTGCGCAAAGCGCTTTCGTAACGCGGTGTCGATGCTCGTCCAAAACGGGCGGCCACAGCGTCTAGGGGTAGGAAGCTGTGCTGGCTAGGTTCCGGCACAAAGGGACGCCTCGAAAAGGAATAGCCGGTGAAGGTCGAGCGAGCGGAAGTCGAAAGCTACGACGTCTATCTCAAGGACAAATCCCGCCCCCCGAGCCGCAGTGGGAACAAGCATGCCTGGCACAGCCATGTTTTGGTCGTTGCTGGGGAAACATACTCGTTCCTTGCACCCTGGTCAGGTAAGTTCGTCTACAAGAACGAAGTGGTCAGCTTCGAATGGCAGTGGAGTGAGAACCAGAAATACCGCAACATCGACCGCGGGACGGTGATTGCCTGGACGCCTGATGGCGAGCACAAGCTGCGTGGTGAGCGAGGGAGCAAAGTCTGGCGAACCGCTGACACGCGCCCACCTGGCCGTCGCACCGAATGGGACGACTGATTAGCATCATCGAACCGGCTAATACCGCGCCGACGACCGGAATCCACTGTTCCAACAGGCCCGTGGCCAAGACCGGGAAGTTTACCAGTGACCGTCCACAGCAAGGCATCGAGACGGAAGCCTTTCTTGAGCAGCACCGCACCGGGGAGGCCGGTTTGTACGGCGCGCCTGTGCATCCAGCCGCCTGGTGACGGCTTGTTGTCGGGGTTCTGTCGTGGTGCGTTAGCTCCGTTAAAGATAGCGTCCTCACTCGGAACATTGACCTGAGGAACGCGACATGAACGCACCGAGCATCGATACAAAGGATCCCAAGTTTCTTGCCTTCTGGACGAAGTGCATCCGCGAAACCTCGCACTGGTCGCAAGAAGCGCTTGCCGCCTCGTCCGGACTTGACGTGCGCACGATCCAGAGGATTGAAGCCGGAAACCCAGTTAGCGTCACGACACGCCGGGCCTTGGCTCGGGGTCTTGGCTATGACAATCCCGACGTGTTTGACGACCCGGAATTTATCAAGGGCGTCCACGAGCTGTTTGAAGGCCTTCGGAAGATTCAAGACGACGAGGTCCAGAAGCAGTTTCCCGACCATATCCGCGTGCCGGTGACGAAAGCCGTCTCCGGAGAGGCGTTGGCGCGCATAGCCTATGAGGCGGACGGTTATCTGTTCAATACCGATGACGCAATCGCTGCAGAGGCGAAGGAGATCGCAGCATCCATGTTCGATTATCTGCGCGACCTTGGCGACATTGCCGATGACATCTCGTTTTCCGAAAAGCGCACCTATCAGCAGGAAGTCGACGGGTTGTTCAGGCAACTCGAGGAGCTTGGCGCGGCCTGCTACCTCGCATTTCGCGCGACCAAGTTGGTAGGCGCCAATTGGGTCGAGAAAACGCCGCTGCCTTTCACGATCGGTTACCTGACGGTTGTTCCTTCCGAGAAGGTTCTGTCCGAGATGATGGTCCCACGCCGCGGTTCTTAGATCCGTAGCGATGTAGAGGCTTCGATGACAGCCCGCCAAATGAAATGTCGGTCATTGGGGCGGTATCGAGCTCGCGGCCGATGGCTTCGTAGAGCGTAGGATGCCGCTGACGGCATCCTCTGCCCGGTGCATGTTGGCCTTGAGTTGATCTTTCATTGCGCCAACCAAGAGGCCGGCGAGTCGCTTTAAACGCCGCGGCAGCTCTCATCGAGCAATGTTTTCTCGCTTCAATGCCGCGCCAGTCTCGACTTGTCCCGCGCAGCACCACCTGACGATTGCGCCGCTGGTGCCGGCAACCGAAATGGCCGTGGCTGGACTATTTCCTCAACCCTAGCGCCCGCAGCAAGGCATCGACCTGACCGAATGCATCCTGCTGCCACTGATCAGGGGTCCGCTCTCCGAGTAGATCTGTCTCTTCAACGAACTGGCGAACACTTGTCGGACCAAACCCGTCTACCTGGTCGAATTTGCCGTTGATATATCCGAATCCTTCTTGGCCTTCCTTCACTGCGAGGACGGGCTCGCAATCCTTGGCCAGGGCTTCGATCCCTCCACCATAATTGCGCACACAATAATATATGTCATAGGCGTCCTTGCGCTTCAGCCGGTTCTGGATGGCAAAGCCTTTCATCGCGAGCAAGGCGGGAATTGATGCGACAGCGATCTTGACCTGATTGGTACCGCCGCCAGGCATGTCGCCTGTTATTGCGACGTACAGATAAAAGCGAAGAGCAAGCTCCGCGCCGTCAGCTCGCTGAACCGCAAATTTCTCGATAAGCGGCGGCCGGTTCTTGACAATCTTGGCGTCGATCGGCCGCAGGAAATCGACTACCACGTCGATGGCTTCACCGCCATCTTTGGCAGGCACATTGCGGACGAGCTGGAAGGCTCGCAACTCCTCGCTCTGCTTGTAGCCGTTTTCCATCAGCGACTCGACGAGCTTGGCATACTCGCCGTCGCCTAGCGCCTCCGCATCGAGCCCGAGATCGACATCGAGCGTACCGACATGCCGCATCTCATCGTTCTCAAGCAGGAGCCAGGGCACCGCGCCACCGATAACGGCAAACTTGCCTTTGAAACTGCCGAGGATCTGGCCGATTTCGAGTAGCACGGATTTCACCGCCTGGGTGGTGCGGTCATCATATTCAGCGGCAGACTGCGCTTCCGGAACGGTTACACGTGCCATTTGAGTTTCTCTTTCCGCAAGTACTCCGCCGCTTCCCTGCCGCGTTCTCCCGCCACCCAGAGGTCAAGATAGGTCTGCACTGGGCTGGTGGTGGAGATCCCTGGGGAGGGTTCAATGGCATCGAGCAGCGGGCCCGTGTCCTTTAAGACCGTAACCACAACATTCTCGCCGCGTGCGGCTGAACTCAAATTGAGGGCGGTACGAGCCCGCTCGAGACCATTGCCACTTGCGTAGAAAAAATGTGTTCCGGTACGCGCATACGGAGCTAGCCACTGCGCGGCCGAAAACGACGCCAGCGCCATCTGGCTCAATGATGGATCAGGCTCGCCGTTGCGCCGAATGACTTCGTCGAAGGCCTTCCCGTGCAATGTCGTGTAAAAGCCCATTCGCCGTCCAGCGGGTGGTTCGTAGACATCCCGCCAGGCGTCGAGCAGAGCATCCGGCTCCGTCAGCGATATCCCGTCTTCACCGATCTTTGCCCATTCCCGCGCTACGAGCGCGGTGCGCATGTTGCTTACATGGCCGAGGCTCACCTGAGCGCGCTCTGCGAGCTCGGTTACACGCCAAAAGTGGCCCGGGTTGCGCAACATGGTTCGCAAGACCTGCGCCGACTTCGGTTTGAAGATCGACTTGACCTCTCGCCGTTCGGTGGCGGGCTTGGTGGGGACGACGCGCTCGACAAAGACTCCATCAAACGCAAGGCGGCAATTACCCTCAAAGTCTAAAAAGCTGACGCCGGCCTCGGTGCAGATATCCCGCGTCTGCGGCATCAGAAACGGAGCAATGAAAACCGGAACAGCATGTTTTTCGTTCAACCCAGCCGCTGCTCGATGAAGCAGTGTGATGGCGTCCCTGGCGTGGCGAGGCTGTCCGGTCGATTTGACTTCGCAGAGGAGAACATGTCTGGACCCGAAAGCGCGAATGTGGGCGATCAAATCGACGCCGCGGTCGGGCCCGGAAGGGAATTCTTCGATTCTATCGATCTTGATCGGAGGAATCGACCCAAGCAGGCTTTTCAAGGCCTGCGCGGCTTGCTCTTCCACCTCTTTCAATGAGTTTGGCGCTTTCAGCATTTGCTGAAAATAGCATTTTCACTAAAACAAGTACAGCTACTTTCACCAAAAATGGCAATTTCAACGTATGCTGAAACGCTTACTTTTAGTGAAATATCGGCAGTTTCGATCGATCCGTCACTAAGGGTAATCGAGGGGAGGAGGTACGCCCAGCGATCACGTCTACGACCGGTGGCTTGGAGTCGATCGGCGGTCCTGAGCTTCATGGCAGTTCGGTAATGGATCTGCCCCTCGTCCTGGGTTATGAAAGTTGTCGCCGGTTTCATTGACAATTCAGAATTCAGACGGGGGATTCAGCAATCGTTGACGCATGGTGCCTTCGTTCTCTGTCCGGTCTTCAAGGCTTAGGCCCCAAGATTGGCGGGTAGCGACAAAGTCTTCCGGTTCTTTAATCCATTCAAACCTGACGTCGCTCTCGGTAAAAATGTATCCGAGCCTGTTGGCTTGAGAGTTCCGAAACCAAGGCGAAAGCTTTTCCGGTAACAGCCGGCACATCGATGACGCGACTATCATGTTGCCGATTAGGTCCTGTGTACTGGCTTCCTCGTTGGTCACCATATCGGCAACGTCAACCAGCTCTTCAAAAGCATATCGGAGGTTTTTAGCTTCCTCTTCGGCCGCTTCCTGGTCCGTAAGGTACAGTTCAACTACTTGAAAACGGCTAAGAGTATCTTCCGAAAAACTCAAGTATTCTTTTCCGATCTTTAAAACTTGTGGTGTACTAGGATTTGGGTATTTTGGAGGTTCCACAAATGTGATCTTGAGTTTTTCTCCATCGGTCGGTTTTTGCGGGTCCCTCATATTAAAGTCTGGCTTATAGTAAAAGCTAGTATTTCCGAAAAATACAGCGCGTAGTGCTGCAGCAGATTGGCAAGTCTTTCGAAGTGATACGAGGAGGTTTGCCATCTCAGTATTACGGTTGGACAAATTGATCGCACGCTCAGCAATTTCGGATTGGCGAGTCGTGAGATAAATATTGTAAACACTCACAAGAGAAACAACTATGGCGGAAACGGTGCTAATTATTCCCGTGTAGGGGTTTAGCCAACCTAAATGCGGTCTATCGTTCTTCCGCCGCCGTGTATTTTTCTCTAGCAACAATCTGCGAATCCCCCTAGGTCCCAACCTATACGAGAATGCCGCATTCCTTTGTCAAGATGTAACCTGCCGACAAATGCTATACATGCACGGTTTTCCGTCCCCTCGAGGCCTCGGACGTGCGGACGGTGAACTCCGCAAGTCAGGCTATGCCTTGGCCGGTCACTGGTCGCCGGATCGGAGGCGGTCGGAAAAAGTGAGGCGCGTTTGCAAAGCCATTGATTTCTAATAAACGGGGTTTTCGCGCTGCGGCTGATTTCGCTCGAATACGGCAGAGCCTCGGGTCTATCATACGGTCGTTCGTCTCTTGATTGTCAGCTTGATTTTCGGAGGTTAGAGGTTCGCCTCGACCTTTGGCGAACCGTCGCTGTTTGGTTTCAACGCAGACCCTCGCGATGGTATATGGAGAGTAGGCTTGCCGCGTCCCCCGATTGAGATCACCCGCGTTTTTTTGCTCTCCAGTTCATCTAGATAATCGGCCCACCATTGCATCATCTTGACGCGCTCCTCCCAATGCTCCGCCCTAGCGTAGGCGCGACGAACGTCGTTGTTCTCTACGTGGGCCAGTTGCCGCTCTATGGCGTCCGGGTGCCACTTTCCGCATTCGTTTAGCAGAGTTGATGCCGTTGCTCGAAAACCGTGCGAGGTAGCTTCTTCCTTGCCGTAGCCCATACGGCGCAGGGCGGCGTTAAGCGTGTTGTCGGAAATCGGGCGCGAACCCGATCGAACACTAGGAAACAGCAGCGATCCACCGCCAGAGATTTCTCTGAGTAAGGTCAGGACGCTAACAGCTTGCCTTGAAAGTGGTACGCGGTGCGGCCGTCGCATTTTCATGTGTGCTTCAGGGATGATCCACACCGAGCTTTCGAAATCGAACTCGTGCCATTCGGCCGCGCGCAGTTCGCCGGGCCGGGGAAACAGCAGCGCCAT
This sequence comes from Mesorhizobium sp. LSHC412B00, assembly GCF_000503035.1. Lineage (NCBI taxonomy): Bacteria > Pseudomonadati > Pseudomonadota > Alphaproteobacteria > Hyphomicrobiales > Phyllobacteriaceae > Mesorhizobium > Mesorhizobium sp. LSHC412B00. Next base: position 106,019 of record NZ_AYWB01000027.1, read on the forward strand.
CAGCTTCAGGGCCGCTCGGGTCGTAGGCTGTCCGTCAAATGCATCGATCGCCCTCAGCAGGCCTCCCAAGGCCTTCGGATCGGTAATCGCGGCGCGCGGCGTGACCGTCGGACTGATGAGTGCGCCCCTGAGTGCGATCGTCGGATCTGCTTCGGCACGTGCGGTCGCGATTGCGTATCGAAACACGGTGCCAATGGTGGAGCGCAATCGTCTGGCCGACTCGTATCGACCGCGAACCTCTACGCGGCGTAGGGCAGTAAGGACGGTGGCCGTATCGATCTCCCGAATGCACTTGTCGCCGATGGCCGAATAGGCAAAGTCGAGCAGCCATTTGACCTTGGTAATCGTCCGATCGGCACGCCCCTCCTTCTTCAGCTTGTCAACGTATTCGTCCGCGATTGACCGAAAGGAGTCTTTTGCCGAACCGGCCTTGCGCAAACTGCGTTCCTGTCCGGGGTCGATGCCAGCCAGCAGAAGACGCTTAGCATCATCGCGGGCCTTACGTGCCTCGGCTAGGGAGATAAGGGGATAGCTGCCCAACGCCAAAAGTTTCTGCTTGCCGTCAAAGCGGTAGGCGAGCCGCCAAAGGCGAGATCCTGTGGGCTGCACCCATAGCTGGAGCCCGCCACCGTCAGACAGTTTCACGAGTTTGGGACCTGGGCGAGCGTTTCGGCATTTCACGTCGGAAAGGGCCATTCGACATCTCCTTTGGCTGTTTCGATACCATCAGGATGCCGAATACCAACGGAAATACCATCCCCGCGCCCCGTTGGACCAAATACGCTGAAAGCAGTCGAGATGCGTCCAAGTGCGCCACTAGGACCGAAAAAATAAGTGATTTCAACCGCTTGCAAAGACGGAAGCGTAGAAGCTTCGGCAAAACGGAGTATGGGGAGAGGTGCCCTTCCCGAGAGATGGGTGACAGTTCATTCCGGAGACATGGGTTACACTTTCGGCCCTTTGCAAGGAGAGCA
>NZ_AYWB01000028.1:0-75491 GCF_000503035.1 Mesorhizobium sp. LSHC412B00
GACGTGTGCTCTTCCGATCTATCAACGCTTCAACAGTCGGTTCGCCGGGTCGATTCATCAGATTCTTGAATCGAAAGCATGCCGCCGCGTCAACCGCTCAATTCGGAGAGCCCTCAACCAGCAACCTGATATTGCCGCACCGGATGGCGCGCGTGGCAACGCCTTCGCCGCCGCATCGCCATAGCCGCCGCCGCGGTCATGTGCGATTATTCCGATCTCCTGATGATCGGTGAGCCATGCCTGGACGGTCGCAATCTCCCGGTCCGGCAACAGTGTCACAATCCGCCGCCGCTTCGCCGGTCGCTGGCATCTCATGGAGAACGCAAGTTCTGCCTTCCTTGGATGCCGTCCGGAAATCGATGCGTTCGATCCGTGCCACGATCGGCGCCACCAAGGTCGATCCGGACCTGCTCACTTGTGCCGAGAGCTGCAATATGAGGGCTACCTGCGGCGCGAGGAGACCAACAACGCCGTGATCATAAGGCTTGCTGGAGAAGGCGTTTCTTCTGCGCCTCCGAAAACTTCAATGCCTTCATCGTTCCGCTCCTTCTCCAGCCGGGAAGCACACGCGGAAAACTCTACCCAAGAACGATCCAGTGTCAGGGGATCAGAGCAGGCGCCTGATGCGTCGATACTTTCATTGAAGCCCCGGCCTCAATCCCTCAATCAGCGCCGACAAGGCTTCATTCGCGATCCTCCGAATCCCTTCGGAGCCGAATCACCGCTGCGCCCGGCGGCACCATCTTTCCTCCTTTATTGCGAAGCGCCTGGCTTCCGCGGCTGATCAGATGCCCTCAAAACCAACGGGCGAAAGATCACATGATAGTAGTGAGGCGTTTTTAACTGTCGAAAATCAACGGGACGTATTGTCGCGGCACTTGCCTGTGACAAGCACTGGTAAATCTCTCCGTCCCGGTTGATTTCTTCCAGATCGAGAGAGCTCGACACATCACTACACACCCTTCTTGCGTTATTCAAAAGTTGTATACCTTCGATCTGCAACCAAACGTAGTGCTCGCCCAGAAGCATTTTCACACTGGTGCCACTTTCATATGGCAGCATAATGGAGAAATATCCGTCATGGAGAGGGTGCGCTCTAAGCGAGGATACCTTGTACTCTCGTATGCTCCCTACCGAGACTTTCAGAGGTGAAGACCGCACATTCATATCTTCTGGTCTTAGGTCAAGTTGAAATCTTCTTTGCACTAGACCGCTGAATACGAAGTCAAGCCCCAAACTGCGCGTTTCAAATGCACCCAGCCGATAAGGTGAGGGCAGGCACCTCACATTCTTCCAAGCCCCGTCTAGATGAAAGAGGGTTTTCGTGCCATCTGGCCCCATAAACTTGTCGTTCTGGAAGCCCTCGAAATATTCCAACTCCGCTTCGATAGGCATGTAGCCATGACGAAACAGAGCTGCGTGGGCGGCGCGCTGCAAAATAGAAAACTCGTGCGTCACACCGGACTTCGTAAAAAACGATCTCGCATCATTGATGAATCGCAAGCATTCATCTTGAACTTTGGCAACCATCTCGTACTGCCTCTCGCTAAGTTTTATCCCATCGAGAACTGGCTCGCCTTCCAAATCATAGTCTACAACCATTCCTTCTTTGAGGATGCAACATTGCTCAAATAAATCGTAATCCCAACAAGACGTGGTAATAAGTGCTTTTCCGTTCGGCGGGCGGTACGGCTCGTCTGAGGCCACCAAATAGCGTCCAATTATTTCGACTTTCAACTCTTCGCTAAACGTCCGACTCAAATATTCCTGCGTTCTGCCGTAGTAGGCTATGTCCGCGAAAATAATGGTATCACCTTCCTCTACGTTCAGTTCCTTTGATATATATCTCGCTAAGCGGGCACGCAAATCAAAGGACTTCTTGAATATCAACTCGAGCACATCATCGTCGTGCAGCAACTGATGGAATGCCGTTTGTGGATCGGCAGATTGATGAGCGATCCGTACTAATAATTCAGTCACTTCAGGCGGAATCAAAAGCTGTTTTGCAGTGGCATGAAAATCGTCAACTTCGTGTTCAATCCCGCTGATGTAATAATCGACATCGGCGCGGGTTTTGAAAGAGGCTGCAATAGCAAGAAATTTGCGGATTCGTACCGGTTTGCCAACGGGCTTGCGCGCATAGGCCTCACACGCAGCTGAAAGAAGATAGGCGTCACGCAACAGAAAGAAGACTTTTACTCGCTTGCCCTGCTGTTGTAGTGCCTCCACCTCATCAATAAGAAAACGGGCATAGGCGTATAGCACAGGGCCAAACGACATGTACCCGATCACCGTCTCAGGCGCGTACGTCTGCAGGTTTGCTACAGCGAATATTGGTCGAAACGGACTATAGCATGGCAGAATAACTGCTTCCGGCGCGGCCTGATCGAGTACAATCAACGACGATGCCGCGTGCTGTAGGCGCAAGAAGTCTGTGACCTCATGATCAAACGGCAGGAAATGCAGCGCACGTACGCCCAATTTCCGCGGCGCTTGGGCATCGGCTACATCATTATCTCCGATGTGGAGTAGTTGCGCTGCAGGCACGCCACACTCCTTGATTACAAACTGAAAAAGGGCATCGCTCTTCGACGTCTCGTAATCGACAGAGCAGTAAATCTTGCTAATTGACTGCATAACGTCCTCAGGCAAATGCCGAGCCAAGAGACGCCTTAACTCGTATTCGCGCAAATACGTATCGCTCACGATGATAACTTTGATACCACGGGCGTGCGCCAGCCTGATCAGTTCTACGTACGGTGAGAATGCAAAGCAAACATCCATTTCGGTTCGGATTTCCGCCTCGGCCAATAGCTCCCGCTCCTCTCGAGAAAGCGATGTAAAAAACCGATAAATATCACCGAGATCGATCTCCCCCGATCCGTTCTCTAATGGCTTCACCCGATAGGCACGCGCAGCAGCGCTAACGCGTTGGTGAGGAGCTATCCCTAACCTTCGCGCGACGGGATTATCGGCGAGCACGGCAAAAACGTCTCTAGGTGTCGATGTCTTGCGCCATAGCAACGTATCGAAACAGTCAAGCGAGAGTACCTTTACGGAATCCCCAAAGTCGTCTAGAATCGTGGGGATGTCGTGAACTTTTATGTTCGTCCTATAGTGAGTATCACGCATGCTGCTTGGGAGCAGGCGATCCTCGGGTTTGCGCCGTTCGGTGGTCTTTCCTGTCAGACTACCCCCGTCTACCATCGCATCAGGGTGACCGGTAAACCGATAGAGATCGTCTCCGGGAATGCGCGGCAAGATCTCGCCAAATAGCTCATGATCTAACAGATTTTCCAGACGGAACTTGTCGGAAGAATGTTGATCACCATCGGTTTGCCTTATCTTGGCGGTTAAACGCTCCAGTATATGCTGCATATATTGTGTCCTTCGCGCGAACGTAACCTTTATGAGGAGAACTTCTCACTTGATGTGCAAGCACTGGCGGCGCTTAACACATCAATGAATGTTTCAAAAATCATGCCAGCCGGCTGAACGAGTGAAAGAAGATTTTTTTGGTTGCTTTTCAGTGGTTTAGGCTAAAGCGACACAAGAGAATGGCTAAATAGGCCTTTTGTGCCGAATCCGACAAACATGACAGAGTCGGGGGGGCGGTTCGACGGTTCGACCGCCGTGGCACCCCGGCAAATCGCAGCGGCGAGTTGCGTGCGTTAAGTCTATGTAAAAATCACCTGATGATGTGGTCGTCCGCCACGGCACATCATTACCAAGGACTCAGGATGCCAAGCACGGCGGGTTTGGAGTATGTCTGCCGGCGAGATGCTGGGTGCTGCGCTGGTGCTAAAAACCGGCCTGACTGGCTGGCCGAAATGAACTACACGCTCGCTGAGGCCATCGAATGGGTCGGTCCGGAATGGCTGTGCCTGACGCTGCACATGCGCTGGAATAGGAAGAGCGCGCGGCAGATTTCACTCCCGACAAATACAAGCGTCTGAAGCGCTCGGAACACAAAGGCGTCCTCGACAAGATGCAGGACAGGCATCAATCGCATTCCGGAGGCGCAGACCTAGCAGGCGGTGGAAAAAGGATCGGAGATACCCGTTTTGAATCTGGTTTGTGCTCGGTCTGATTCTGATACGTTCCGTGAACAAAACAGTTTTTCAACAGATGGAGTGATTGGGGGGTCTCGAGAGTGTCAGGTTCGTGAGTCACTCAGACCAGGAAGAGGTGGGAGTGAATCGTACCGGGTGGTGACGGACAGACGGGCGAACTGTTCAGCTACGTGGACCTCGAGGCTCGGGTGCGGCGCGATCATCCGTTGCGCGTATTCGGGCGATTGTGAATGAGGCGCTTTCGGCGTTGGAGCGGGAGTATGCGGCGCTGTACTCGCCGATCGGGCGGCCGTCGACCCCGCCGGAGAAGCTGGTGCGGGCGATGCTTTTGCAGGCGTTCTATTCGATCCGCTCGGAGCGGCTGTTGACATCGACCCGCAGGCCTGGCTCGCCGACGTCCTCGCCCGACTGCCCGCCTATCCGGCCCATCGGATCGATGATTTGCNATTCGATCCGCTCGGAGCGGCTGTTGACTCGACCCGCAGGCCTGGCTCGCCGACGTCCTCGCCCGACTGCCCGCCTATCCGGCCCATCGGATCGATGATTTGCTGCCGTGGAATTGGAGATCCGCAAAATTGCGGACCCAACCAGCGGCGGCCTGATCATGCAGCGCAATAAGGTGCATCACGTCTACACCGTCGATCGTGTCGACAGGGACCTCGGCGTCAGCGAAGCGCTCATCCAGGACCTGACCCTCGGTCTCGAGCCCGAGGACGGCGTCATCTNCCCCAGCACTCCGGTGCTCAGGTTCTCCTGGCTGCCGGATGCGCACGTCTGCGGTCTTCACCGGATGCGTACGGCTATCTCGACCTCGGCGGACCCGCTACGATCACCATTGGGGCCGACAACCACGGTGAGATCGCCTTGGCGCCCTGCAAGCCGGACTGATCTCGGGTACAGCCCCTCAATGGTCTTCTTCACATGGGCCGGCTTCGATGAGATGGACGAAGTCACCAGCGACGGCTCCGCTGAATTGCTCGACGACGGCTCGATCGAAATCACCTTCGCCTATCACAACGGCGACGAGGCTATCCTCAAGGCCAAACGTGATCCTTCTTCAACAGCCTGATAGAGCGCCTCCTATCGCGGATTAATGTGCAGCTGATTTTGCGCTACACTTCAGATGATGTCGGGGGCGAGGGACCACTGTGCCGCTTGGTCCCTCGCCGAATCCTCAAAGGTGGGAGCCTCCTCGAGGATCAGAGATGCGATTCCCCTCAAGTATTCAGGCGCTTCCTTGAACCAAGGGTCACCACCCGTCGGGAAACCTCCGCTAGCTGTGCTTCTCTTTCAGCTTTGAGAAGAAATCTTTGAGAATTGGATCGCGATGGATGCGGTAGACATAGCGCATGGGATGCCGTCCGCGATCGACACTCCAAGTGAGCTGTGCCGTTACAATCGGGGTCGGGGCAATGACACTCTCGCACCAATCGGGATTGAGCAGCCAAGCAACAGGCGCCATGTCCCAAAGTTGCTTCGACCAGCCGACGTGATCGTCGGACAACTCCTTAAACCTCTGGGCGAGGAAGCGGCCAATATCTCCATACGGTTCTACATGCCGCTCGACCTCCGGGACGGTACTCAAAAGATGGGAAACAACGCCCAGGCAAGGAAGGAGCACGAGCGGAACACCGCTATCAAGGAGGACCTGAGATCCGCCTACATCCTGGCACAGATTGAATTCGTTGGTGTCTGGCCATTCCAAAGCATTACCAGCCAGCCACACAACAACGATTTTATCGCTGATGTCTGGTGCCTTGATAAGGGCAGACGCGACGTTGCTGATCGCTGCGATTGCCACAACGTAGAGCGGATCTTCCGGCGAACTTGCTCGCGCCCGCCTGATCAAGTCATCGACGGCAGGTGCTTCACGAACCGTCTTCTGCGGACCAACGTAGTCCGTAACGCCTTTGAATACCAACCCCTCAGGCCGAATTTGCATACGTTCCAGCACCCGAAAAATCTCCTCGTGGCTCAATTCCATTCCATGGCCAGGGCTTTCCGAGCGGTCGCTGGGAAAAAAGGGTGCGAGAAAAAACGGTGCCGCATAAATTGCCTGCAGTTCCAGACGGTCAGATGACAGCAACATTTGCACGATGGCGAACTGATCGTCGATTTCATTGTAGGTGTCGGTATCGAGAACGCACCGTACCCGTCCTGAGGGGGGTTCCAGCATCCGTAGGCGCTCAGCGTAACTAAGGCTCGTCATGCGTGCTATTCCTTATCTGCGGTTCTGGTCGCGACCCTCTGTGGGACCGGCGTGGCGGCGGGATGCAGCTTCGTTCGGCATACTCGCAAGTCGCCTCTAGGCATTGGGTCCGCCAAGATAATGTTCCGGACAGTGCTATCGCGTTTTGAGATAGCCGGTGCCTGTCCCAACGAAAACCCTTTCACTGTTTCGCCAAGCGCGTCCGCTTGCGAACACCGTCGACGCTCTGCTGTGCTAGTCTAGAGAGAACGTTGACGGCGAAGGCACATCATTCCTAAGTGATGTCTGCTGCGCATGACACCGCCCGGCATGTCATCATTTTTCCTCTTGCTCTCCCGGGCGGTCGACGAACATCCGATCCTCAGGGTGCTAAGGGTCGCGCGAGCATCGCCACTTCTTCGTTGCCTTGGACACACCCTGCTGATCGGATGGCAAAGACGACGGACGTCGTTGGCGCGCGAATATCGATGGAACCGGCGGACAGCGAATCCATCGGATGCAGGATGCCTATGAGATCTCCCTGCTTCACTTCATCCATCACCGAACAGCGCGGTTCGAAGATGCCCGGTGCAGGAGATTTCAACTGGTCGGAGGGATTTGTTTCGAGTGTTCGGCCGGACTTCTGCTGACGAAACATTGGATACTCGGTCTTGCCCTCGACCAGCCCTAGTGCAATGAGGCCATTGCGCACCCCAGCTTCGTAGATTGTGAGAGCTTCGGCGTGCGCCTCGCCGCCGCCAAATTCAGTGCATATGAATATCTTGCCTAGGCTATGTACCCAAGTGTCGAACATTCCAGCCGTGTCGTTGTGCTCCCAGAGCAACGTCACCGGCAATTTGAACGCCTCTGAAATGCGGAGCGTCTTCGTCATCAGATCGACATCAGCAATAGGATGCGTGATGATCGACGGTGCACAATCCCATTTTGGTCCGAAACTGTGCAGATCAAGTATGTTGTCCACTATCGGCAACAATAGGCTTGAAATCGCATCTGCGATCCGTTCGCTCACCGAGCCATTAGGGCGGCCCGGAAACACTCGGTTGAGATTCTTTCCATCAATTGGCGTATTGCGGGTGCAAGCTTGCACGGCAAGTGGATTGATCTCAGGTACGATGATAATTCTTCCGCACTTCTGCGCTTCAGGTAGCCATTCAACAAGCCGCCGAGCAACAATGGGCCCTTGCAGTTCATTGCCATGATTTCCGCCAGTGATAAGTAGGCTCGGTCCCTCCCCTCTATTGCAGTTGAAGACTGGGAGCGAAAGAGCTTCGCAGTCCGCGCCTTTGGGGACAACAAGGTGCCCCGTGCTTACGCCAGCTGTGTCGAGATCAAACGTAAGATGAGGTGATTCGCTCATTGTTCATCCTATTGCGAGAATTCAGGTGACCAGGCGCCAAGTTTGCGTTTCTCCGTTGTATGAGTATGCGCCGAGCTGTCTTCAATTCGCCAATATAATGTTCCGAGCGGTGCCATCGCGCTCTTAGATGGCCGCCGCCTGCCTTGGTGGAACTACCCGCTGCTCGATGTTCAAGGGCGCTGCGACAGGGACGTCACGCCTGGCGATGTATTACTGCGTACTTCGATGCCGCTCCTTCGGAACGGCCGGGCAGATCCCAGCCGGAGTCGGCTCCGGGTACCTCGCAAAAGGATATGCGCGCGAAGATCAAGCTGGGCAGGTTAGTCGTGAAGGCGTACCGCGCCACGAGAAGCGCGCGCTGAGGCTCGGCCTGTTGATCGACGGGCATCGACGCATAGTCGATGACCAGCCGAGCAGTCGCGGCTCACGGCAATCGGTGCTTGCGCCGGCGGCGCTGATACTGGCGGTATGCGTCGGCATATGAGCGGCATCTGGCTTGCGAACTTCGCAAGGAGCGAGGGCGCGGCTCATGCCGCGGCTCATGCGCGGAAGAGCCCTTCCCCTTCCCCTTCCCCTTCCCCTTCCCCTTCCCCTTCCCCTGCGGCGGCTGTGGTTGCCGGTGTGATCATCTTGCTCGCGGCCGCCGGCCCCCCCATCCGATCCGTGCCGCGGACCGATGGTGGGGTCCGCGCAGCCGCCGTGGTCGTGTGGCAATCGCCGTTACGCGCGAAACCGTTGTCCGATAGGTGCGGTCCGGTTCGGTACCCGCCCGAAGCCGATCGCCAGGTGTTCGCCGAACCGAACCGTGCGTCAAGCTTTCGGTCGAAGCGTCTCGTCTCGGTGAAAATCCGTCGCGGGGCATTGTGGATCGGCGCACCGAAATCCTCAGCTTGAAGCTGTTTCGATAATCCGCTCTGCACAAGGCAAGATCGGTCAACCGGCGCATGTAGTGACTGTGGGCGCGGCGGGTTCGGCAGCTGCAACATGGACAGCACGATTCAATCGCATTCGGCCGGGCTACAAGCACACCCTCTTACCTGTGGGAGAATCTGGACAATCGAAAGCCCGCGCAAAATGAACGAGCGGAAGGACGGAGCACGGGCAAATCATGGCATCGATCGCGATTCCGACTCTATGAACTTATTCGCACCGTCCGTGAATCCCGCAACCTCCACCATATAGGCGAAGTCGGCACTCCCGCTTCAGACCGTATCCGGTGGGTCCAGCCTCATAGCAAAATCTCAATCGTACACCCGGCGTCCGAGCTTGCGGACGAGGCAGCGTACTGACGCCGCCCGATTGCAACAGGTCGGCTGTATCAGGATCATTGGTCACAACTGCTGACGTATATCCGGCTTCCTGATGCGGCTGAACAACGTCTTCGCCGCGAGCCCTGATGGATTTCCGCGTGCTTCCACCTCATCGGCCCGTAGACATTGGCCGAAGCCAACCCGGTCCACCCGGAATGACGTCTCACCATCTCCTACCATTTTGTTGCAATTGCCGGGCGTGAGACCTCCTTCTGTTATTCGTTCGTTTGCCGCTTCGCCTCAAGCTGCTTTCACCGACGGTGCCGGCTCGTAGAATGTGCTGCCCAAGAGCATGGCCCACACGATCCTCGCATTCTTGTTGGCGAGCGCGACAGCCGCGACATTGGGATGCCGCCTTTGCCGCAGCTTACCTAGATGTTTAGCACCGGCATTAGCTGGAGCGGATTTACGATGAACTGTTGGGGCTGGTCAGCCCATGCTTTGCAGATGAACTCGTAGGGCGTGAGCCCCTTGAGGGTCTTGAGCCTACGGGCGAAGTTGTAGGCGGCGACGAAGTCGGTGAGGTGCTGCCGGAGCTGATCGTGCCTCTCGTAGTAGTAGCGCTTGACAGTGGCGTCCTTGATAGTCCGGTTCATTCTCTGGACCTGGCGGTTGGTCCATGGATGCCTTACCTTGGTGGTGCGGTGCTCGATATCGTTCTTGGCGCAGGTGAGCTCGAGGGCATGGGCCCAGACAGTCTCGCCAATGTCGAGAGCCTCCTTGATGAGAGGTACGGCCGACCCGCCTGCACCGGGCGTGGTGAACTGGATGCCGTTGTCGGTGAGCACGGTGTGGATCTTGTAAGGAACGGCCGCAATCAGGCGCAGCGGGTAACCCTTGGAAACGGCCGTGGTAGATTTCTCGTGCAACTCCACGAAGGCGAACTTCGAGGTGCGGTCGATGGCGACGAACATATAGAGCTTGCCCTGCTCGGTCCGCACCTCCGGCAACGTCGATGTGGAAGTAGGCGATCGGGTAGCTCTTGAACTTCTTCTTCGCTGGCTTGTCCCCCTCGACATCGGGAAGCCGGCCGATGCCATGGCTGCAGGCAGCGGTGGCAATGAAGATCGCGTCAGATGCGGGATCGTGGGCTGAAGCGCATAGAGGCAATCGTCCAGCGGCAGCAGCGTGTAGCGCCGGAAGGCGACGATGACCGCCTCTTCCGTTCTGCGGGAGCGGCCTTCCAGATCCCGGGTGATCGGGCTGCTTCTGATCATTCCTGCAATTCTCCTTCTCAAATCCAGCCTCGATGCAAATACATGCCGGATCAATGCCGAGGATGAGATCGGCTATCCTCTTCGCTGGCGTCGTCGGCGGAAGCGTCCTAATCGCCTTGAACGTCTTGCCCTTCAGAGGGTGCAATGGATGCGTAATCCGGACCGTCGGTCCGGTCGTCCCCACACGGGCTGCACATGATGGCTTTGTCCAAGCGTATCGTGGCCAGCCATCTGAAAACACGATGGCACTGTCCGGGAAATTATATTGGCGAACTCTACGCCACGTGGCGCATATTGGCTGGTATTCGCGCCACCAAAAACAACTGATGCCTATCGATCTAGCGGGATCACACAAGACGATTGCGAAGATGATGAAGCATTGATCAACTCTTTAGAAGCATTGTACAGTTTGTATACTTTTTATCGTGCATGAATATGGGCAATTTGTGACAGAACTGCTACTGAGAATTCAATAAGGTCAAACTAAGTCACTTTGTTCTTTAAAATTCAGTATGACTGATAGCGTCAGGCTACGAAGGAGAGCGTGATCCGCTTCTTTTTCGATCGTGGGGACAGGAAAGGGTTCGTCCGTTGACGTCCTCCCCTTTTTAATCTTTTGAATTGAGATCAGGAATGAACATTAAGAACCCTCATGGAAAAGGCCGCGTGACGACAAGCCGGACGGATTCCGTGGCGCTGCGGCGGTTTGACGGCAAGACGGCGCTTGTGACGGGCGCGGCGATGGGCCTGGGCGCGGAGATTGCGAAACGGCTCGCTCACGAAGGCGCCCGCCTGCTGGTCGCTGACATCGACGCGAGCAAAGGACAGCAGCTGGCGACAGCGTTGGCGGGCGGCGGCCACGTCTTCCTCGAAGCTGACCTCGGTCGCACCGACTCGGCCGCCCAACTCGCAGAACAAGCTGCCGCAGCTGTCGATGGCCTCGATGTGCTGGTCAACAACGCAGGGATCGTCCGCCCGGCGCGGTTCGAGGAGATCAGCGATGAGGACTGGGAGCTGCAGGTCGCCGTCAACCTGCGCGCACCGCTGCTGCTCACAAAGGCGCTGCTGCCGTTACTGCGCGACCGGGGCGCGGCGATCGTCAACGTCTCGTCGGAAGCTGGCTTCAGGCCCCGTTCCTCAAAAACTATCTACGACACGACTAAAGCGGGGATTGGTGGACTCACCCGCTCGCTCGCAGCAGAGTTGTGGCAGTACCGCATCCGCGTCAATGAGGTCGCGCCTGGCGGGATGGTGACCGAAATGCACTTCGCCAGCGCCTCGGATCCGGCAGCGACGAAGCGTCAACTCGAAGACGCGGAACTCGACGAGGGCTACAACATCATGAGGCGCCTCGGTCGGCCGGCAGAGGTCGCGGCCGCAGTCGCTTTCCTCGCCAGCGACGATGCCGCCTTCATCACCGCCAGCACGCTGCACGTCGACGGCGGCATGGGGCTCGGGTAATGGACGCTGGCACACCACTCGACGGTGAGATCGCACTCGTCACCGGAGCAAGCCGCGGCCTCGGCGCTGCGATCGCACGAGCGCTGGCGGCACAGGGCGCGAACATCGCCCTCGTCGCCCGGCCCTCTGATGATCTTGACGCAACGACCGCAGCGCTCCAGGACGGCAGCCACAAAGCGGCCGCGTTTCCCGCCGACCTCCGCGACCCAACCATCGCTACGGAGGTCGTTAAGGCTGTCACCGCTGAAATCGGCCCGCCGACGATCCTGATCAACAACGCGGCGCTGCAGTCCTTCGCTCCCATCCTTGAGATGAGAGTTCAGACCTTCGTCGACTCGACGATGGTCGAACTGGCCGCTCCCTTCGCCTTCACCCAGGCCGTGCTACCCGCAATGATCGAGCGCAAGTCGGGCACGATCATCAATATCGCTTCCGACCTCGCCTATCGCGCCGTCGCCAACGGCGGCGTGTACTGCGCCACAAAAAGAGCGCTTGTTGCCCTTTCCGAGGTCACCGGACTCGAACATCGCGAGAACGGAATCCGGGTCGTCGTCATCCAACCGGGATGGATCGCAACCGCACCCGACCCCGAGCCCGGACTCCAGGCCGGCAGGATGTCAGTACAACAAGTCGCCGACGCGGTCATCTGGTGCTGCCTCCAACCACCGATGCTCCGAATCGACAGCCTCACCATCCACCCAATGGTTCAGCCTTGATCCAGGCGACTGTCAGAAGATCTTTCAGATCAACGGTTTAAGTGGCGTTTCATCGTGTTAGTGGTTCCCGGCGGCTGGCATCCGGTCGGCGAAGGTAACGGCGAAGGCATTCAGGGCGGGCTTCCACCGCACTACCCATCGTGTCTTGCCGGTGCCATTGAGGTCGACCGGTGACCAGGTAGAGGCATTTCATCGCGGCCTGCTCGGTCGGGAAGTGAACTCTGGCTTTGACCGCCCGGCCGTAGCGGGCGTTGAGGCACTCGATGGCGTTGTTCGAGCAGACCACCCGCCGGATCTCGAGGCCGTAGTCCAGGAACGGGATGAACTCGGGCCAGGCATTGCGCCACAGCAAAATCGCCGTGCATCGCGCCCTCACTTTTCCTCGAGCTCGCATGGCCGCCGCCGGCGTCACCATCGCCGGTCGGCCGCTTGACCCACCGCCTCTATCGTTTCCGGCTCGCCTATTCCGGCTTCGAGGATACCCATGTCGTGCTCGGCGGCAAGAGCTTCGTGGCGCTCGCCGAGGCTCTGTCGCAAACGCTTCGGTAAGCGTGGTTTGGCATAGAAGGCGCCTCAAGATTAAAGGAGCCTGCCATGTTCAAGGGCCGCCATTTCGATCAGTCGGTAATCCTGCTGTGTGTCCGCTGGTACGTGTCCTACAATCTCAGCTTGCGCGATTTGGAAGAGATGATGGCCGAACGCGGCCTGAGCGTTGATCATTCCACCGTGCATCGCTGGGTCGTCCACTTCGCGCCGAAACTGCTGGAGCGTTTCAACAAGCGCAAGCGTTCGGTGACGACGAGGTGGCATGTCGACGAGACCTACATCAAGGTTCGCGGCCAGTGGATGTACCTTTACCGCGCCATTGACAGTGCCGGTGATACCGTTGAGTTCCTCTTCAGCGAGCACCGTGACCTCCTCGCAGCAAAGCGCTTCCTCAGAAAAGCCCTCAAGCGCCATAGCCGACCCGATCGCATCGTCATCGACGGCAGTCAGACAAACCGGGAAGCGATCATTTCCTGGATGCTGAAAACCGGTTGCGGGATCGATCACAGCGACCGATCAAGACCATCCGCATTCGCCAAAGCCAATATCTGAACAACCCCATCGAGCAGGACCACCAACGCGTCAAACGCCGCGTCCGGTCCATGCTCGGTTCAAGTCAACGGTGATGGCCGCGAGCATCCTGGAAGCAGCGTTGCACAGGAGATCCCAGATACAGAGCGCTGGCTGCGACCTTCGATGACGACACAGCGTCTCCGGCAGAGCTAAAACAGGATACTGACGCCAAGGGGCCGAGGCGGCGTTTTAGTTTGGCGAGGAAATCGGAGGCGTTTTTAGTCACGGATCTCCCCTGAATGTGCCGGCGTCGGTGTTTGCCGGCATGACCGCCCTCGGCTTTTTGTCGTACATCATTGGTATCCACAACGTCACCTACGAGCGAGCGGACGGGCTCGTTAAGCAGGTTGGATTCCTTTGGGCCGCAAATTGGACACTCGACTTTATGGTGTTCTTACCGCTGTTTTTCTTCTTCGTTATAGAATTGCTGGTCTTCTGGAAAAGTGAGGGGCGCAGAAAGCTCGCAGCGCAGGGCGATCAGGTGGAAAGCGACGACGCTTGGTTGCGCAACGTTGAGGCCTCCTCGTACACATATTGGTCGGTTTTTTTGATTTGCTTGCTGTTCACGGGTTTTTTTCAATGAATCGGCGTGTCCTTGATCCCGTTGATGAAGGGCGGTGGCAACTATGCCATGGATTGGGAAAAAATAGCTCTTGTGAGTCCTGAGGTCATATCTGTCCAGAAACAGTCTTTTTACGGGGCTCGCTTGCCTATACATGTGCCTGGTGTTTTATCTTTTCTTCGCAGGTCTCATTTTGCTCTATACGGTTGTTCATGATCTTTGGAGAATTGGAGACGGATTGAAGAAGCTGCCGCATGTTGATCATCAGCAAGAGCTCAATGAAGCCGGCCTCACAGTTATGCGTGGGGTTTTTCGGTGTACTATTTTGGGGGTTCTGGTCGCCATATGGATGAAGGTACAAAGCTCTTATCTCGCATCCAGTGGTGAGAATATTGTGACGTGGTTGGTCGGCGATATGTCTTCGC
This sequence comes from Mesorhizobium sp. LSHC412B00, assembly GCF_000503035.1. Classification (NCBI taxonomy): domain Bacteria; kingdom Pseudomonadati; phylum Pseudomonadota; class Alphaproteobacteria; order Hyphomicrobiales; family Phyllobacteriaceae; genus Mesorhizobium; species Mesorhizobium sp. LSHC412B00. Next base: position 14,450 of record NZ_AYWB01000028.1, read on the forward strand.
TGTTCCAAGGTCGCAATGATGTGAGCACCGGGTTCGCTATCGTATGCCGACGCATTACAGCAGCCTTCTTATCGTTATTTCGACCTATTTTGTATTTCTGTATGGCTCCATCCGATTAGGTGTCGGAGGTCGATTTCATGCGCCTTTGTGAAAGATGTCGGCGGTCGTGGCGTTACTTGTTGTCAGCTACTTGTTGATTGACGCGTTTGGCCTTTCGACCCTTCTGGTCGCACTATACGGCCTGTTCGATCCAGGACCAGGCCGCTGGCGAGCGAGCGAGCGAGTTAGGAAACAATCAGAGTGTTTCATAGTTGGCTCGATCGTTGGGACTCACGCCGGGCCCTTCGCGGAGAGGAAGGGAAGAAACCAACGGATTTCGTCCTTGACGCCGATACGCTTCTCTCTGGCGCAAAATTCGGGGACACTTACTCATTGGCCGTGAACGGCCTGGAACTGGACCCGTGAAGCCTTTCGGCTTGACATCCGGACGGGAACAGACGGCGCAACCCAGTCCATGCATCGGTATCTTGCCTGTCATCAAGCAGTCGACCAATCATGCCGTTCTCGGTCTTAACGACCGGCATCTCGATTGCCGCGTGTTGATCGAAATCGAGGGACGCGGTGCTGCCTGGCAGGAGATCTCCGTCTCGACGTCGATACCCGGCATGGCCTGAATGCCGTTTTGTAGAATGGTCTCATCCTCTTGAGCCCTTGCCCGCCGCAAGCGGGATATTGGTGCAGCCGTCCTGAACGGCGACCGCATGTGAGGTTGATCGTGCTCGGAGACGGCCGGTCATGCAATCGGGCTCAGACCGTGGATGCCGAAACAGTCCTGGAGTTCTGCTCATGCGTTGCTGAATTTAACCCTTGACCCCAAAAAGCCCATGTGAGGCCAGGTACCAGCGCACGCACAGCAGGATCACTGATTGATCGAACTGACGGCCTTTGAGCATCGCAACCTCCCGCATATCGGACGCTTACACCAGACCATACTGCCGCAAGCTGCTCAGCGCGTTCCAGATGCTGTTCCTGACCAGGCCGGTTCTCTCGGTAAAGTGCTTGGCCGAAATATATCCTCCATGCACGCAGAGCTCCCTCAGGAGAGGTATATTCGAATCTGTCCCTAAGTTACCGACGTACCTTGCATTGACCCCCTACTGTCGGGTTTGTCGACTCCGCGACACGGTGATGTCTGGCTGGCGTGCCGCCGCGCTTTCAGTGAAGCCATTGAATAATATGCAGAACAGTTTTCCTGGGTCGCTTCCTGTGCAGTTGGCACGACTCTTGATGTTCGTTGTACGGCGGCAAAAGCCGCTAAATGGCACACTGGTTAATCTTATTTGATCTCTAGGAAAGAAGACAGCAATGAAGGTCGATATGTCAGAACTCGGCATAGTGAGGATACCGTGACCCAGATCAAAAGCGCGATCATCGTCAATCCCTATTTCGACGCCCGCTGGCCTTTCTCGGCGAATTACTGGCGCGACCTTTGGCGCGAGGCAGGCCCTGTGGAATTTGTGCGTCGCGACGGCACCGAACTCACAACATCCTTCCAGGGCGTCCAGTCGGCCGACACCCGTCGTCTCGCGCTGCTCGGCGCTGAAATTGACTTGCAGGGCCTGGCAGCCTTCCCCCAACTCGAAGAGATTGGTCTCGGAGCGGTCGAGCTAAGCAAGGAGGTCGTCGAAGAAGCGCAGAGGCGGTCTATCAGAATCTACGCGCCCACTTCTGAAGGCTATTGGGGCCAGTCAGTGTCTGAGTTCGGCTTGGCACTTACACTCGGGGCTCTGCGTCGCATTCCGCAAACTCACCATCAGATCCTGACCGACCTGTCCCCGTGGGACTATGAGCCGGCCGCCAGCGGTCCCTGGCACGGCAAAAGAGGGACGCAATTCGGCGACGATGCAAATTTCACGAACGGCACAATTGCCGGGAAGCGCGTTCGTGTCGTCGGCGTCGGCAACATTGGAAGCCGCTTCGCTTCGTTCTGCCATATGCTCGGCGCGGATGTGGCAGCCTGGGATCCCTTCGCTCAAGACCCTTGCTTCCATAGGGCTGGGGCTCGTCGTGAGTGGCATCTGTCTCAATTGGTGCAAGACGCTGAGATTTTTGTACCGATGCTTCCGCTGACGGATTCCACCAAGGGTCTCGTTACCGCTCCATTGATCGAAACTTTGCCAAAGGGTTGCTTGGTCGTACTCGTGACGAGGGCGACAATCTGTGACGTTCCAACGATCCGCCGACGCGTTCTTGCCAACGAGTTGGCGTTGGCGGCCGATGTGTTCGACATCGAGCCGTTGCCCCTCAACGATCCACTGCTGGGGCGTGACAACGTTGTCCATACTCCTCACAACGCTGGCCGCACAATCCATGCCAATGAGGAGTTTGTTCACAGCATCATCAGGCAGTTCCGCCCAGTTGACGTTTGAGGGGTTACGACGATGGCATCGAAAAAGCTCAATATCGCGATCGTAGGGCTCGGCTTTGGAAGCGAGTTCGTCGACATCTATCGGCAGCACTCGGACGTAGGTAACATTACGCTGTGCGACCGGCGGCAATCGCGTCTCAGGGACCAGAAAGCAAGTTTCGGTATCACTCGCCTTGCGAACAATCTCGACGAGGTGCTGAGTGATCCGGAAATAGACGCGGTTCATCTCTCGACTGGCATCCCGGACCACGCCCGTCAGACGATTCAAGTTCTTGGAGCAGGGAAACACTGCGCCTGCGCGGTTCCGATGGCGACCTCCATCAGCGAGATCCAGGCTATCATCGCGGCTGTCCACAAGTCCGGTAAGAAGTATATGATGATGGAGACCCAAATCTATTCGCGGGAATTTCTCCATGTGAATGAACTCGCTCGACAAGGTGTTTTTGGACGAGTTCAGTTCCTACGCGGGGCCCACTATCAAGATATGGAGAACCGGCGGCCCTATTGGGCCGGTTTGCCGCCCATGTGGTATGCGACCCACGCCGTCGCGCCTTTGCTTGCTCTCACGCAAAAACGTGCGGTGAAAGTGCACTGTTTTGGCAGTGGCCATCTACGGGAGGAGCTGCATAAGTCTTACGAGAATCCGTTCCCAATAGAAACTGCCATCTTCTCCCTGGAAGGCGATGAACCGCTGGCTATGGAAGTCTCAAGGGCACTTTTTCATTCGGCGCGGGCCTATACGGAAGCATTCACGGTTTACGGAGAGGACGCAACTTTCGAGTGGCAACAGATCGAAGAAGAGGCGCCAGTGCTCTTCCGCTTGTCAAAACTAGGGGAATTTCCTGGCGCCAGACGGTCCGAGGCCGCGCGCATAAGTTTGCCCAGCTTCTCGCACTTACTGCCTGCCGAATTGATCCAGTTTGCTGATGGTTATAACGGGGGAGCCTACCCACACCTCGTTCACGAGTTCGTTCGGAGTATTGTCGAGAATCGGCGACCGTCAATTGATGAAGTAGCTGCGGCGAATTGGACCGCACCTGGCATTTGCGCACATGACTCGGCAATTCAGGGCGGCGCCGCTGTATATATTCCGCAGTTTTGATCACCTCCTTAGACTAGCGGGCTGTTGAAAAGGTCTCGCAACAGCCCCGGATTCGTGATTCACTCTGGCAACCAAGAGGTGGGAGTTTATCGTGCGCGGTGGAGACGCGCGGTCGGGGGAGCTGTTCAGCTATGTGGACCTTGAAGCGCGGGGGCGACGCGATCATCCGCTGAGTGCGCCGGCGAACTGTCGGTCGATCGGCCACTGGCGGATCCCCGAGGCCGATCTTTGGGACCGCGGCTACCCGCTACCGTCCGTCATCGGCGCCGACAACCACGGCGAGATCGCCTTTGACGCCATGCAAGCCGGCCTCGATCTCAGCTATGGCCTAATATGGTGTTCTTCACATGGGCCGGCTTCGACGACATGGACAAGGTCACTGGCGATGCCTCCGCTGGATTGCTCGACGACGGCTCGATCGAAGTCACCTTCGCCTATCACAACGGCGACGAAGCCATCCTCAGAGCCAAACAGATGGGGTGATCTGGGTCTCGCCCGAGCCAAATTGAGGGCGGCTGCTGCTGTCGAGATGTGAGAACGTAGTCGATGTAGATCGCCACAAACATCAGGAGGAGCAGCCATGAAGTATTTTGCCGGGCTTGACGTGTCTTTGGAAGAGACCGCGATCTGTGTTGTCGACGAGAGCGGCCGGATCGTGAAGGAAGGGTCGGGCGGCGAGTGAGCCGAGGGCGCTTTATGAGACCTTGCGGAAAATCGATCTGCCGCTGGAGCGCATCGGGCTCGAAGCCTGCTTGCTGACGCCTGGCTTTGTGACGGCGTTCGCGCCGAAGGATTGCCGGCGATCTGCATCGAGACCCGGCAGGCCAACGCGGCGATGAAAACGATGCCGAACAAAACGGATCGCAACGACGGCCGCGCCTTGGTGCGCATTTCGCTGATTGTGAGCAGCCATTTCACGCGATGGTGAGCGCTCATTTCACTTGATCGTGAGCATGTTTNTCACGCGATCATGAGCGGCCGCTTCGACCGTCCCTGTTCATTGATTCAGGTGTTTGCAGCTGCGTCAAGAGCGTGGACGCGAGCGTTGTGTTTTCGCATGCTTTCTCCGGTGAGTTGAAGGCGGTGAGCGTTGTGAACGAGGAGATCCAGAATCGCGTCGCCGAGGGAAGCGCATGGTCGGACGCGTTACCGCCTCGCAGATTGCCTCCGCATCGGCTGCGTCGGCCTTATTGCGCTTCAGATAGGCTTTAACATAAGCCGGCGGCATAATCCTCACTGTATGACCGAACCCAGTGGTGCGCGCTAGCACAGGCCTCCATGCCGACGAGGCAGGGTTCAAGGCCCCCGAAGAAGTCCAGCATCTGCGATCGCCGCAGCGCGCGCCGGACAACAACGCGATCATCTTCTGTAATGCCGTGGGCCTCGAGGACCGACTTGGCCAAGTCCAGACCGATTGTGGTAATCTTTTCCATGGAACGGTTCCTTCTGTTTCGTGGCGATAGGCATCATCACGGTGGCACCTTCGATGCCGCTTCGAAGGGCCGTTCCACACCATCACTATCGGAGGATATCTCTCCGACATATCGAACCTCGCCGGTACGCCCGCTCTCGGCGAGAGCAATAGCATGCCGATCCTTCGCAACATCCAATCCTACGAAAACTTCGCTATATTCTTCCATGGTGGTCCTCCTGGCGTGAGATAGGCTCGATGAGCAACCCTCGTTTCAACACTGCCAGTGTAGAGCGAACCACCTCACAGCCGGCAACCAGAAAGGACATAAGGTCTTACCACCAAAGGCATGCGCCATCCCGTGGAGGTGTTGGCTGTGGCAGCGCCAGATTGGCTGCGAGCGCAGGCAGCGCCTCGTTGGTCGAGCGCTACCAACGGCCAACATTAGCCACCCGCTTGCCCGCAAGGAAACGGCGCGTCGGCACCACGCTCGCGAGATGGGAGAGGATGGGCACCGTATCCCTGGGGCGATCTTGCCCCGGATGCACCTACACTTGCGCGCGATATCGATACCCTCCGGCGAAGGCCGCCTTGCGAGAGGACGGCACGGTAGCGAGGCTGCGCTCTTAAGGTCGCCCTTACGAGCGAAGTTAGCAGCACAGCATGAGCCATGTGACGTTATTGACCGGGCCTGAGCGTCGTCGTCGTTGGCGTGAAGAGGATCAGTGCCGGATACTGGCCGCGGCATTCGCGCCCGGGGCCACAGTGGCGGCGGTAGCGCGTCAGTACGATGTCGCGACCAGCCTGATCTATAAGTGGCGCCGCACGGTGAGAGCCCGCGAGACGGGCTTTGCCGAAGTTGTCGTGGCTCCCGATGAGCCTGTCGCCGTTTCGCGGCCGGCGGCATCCCCAGCGGTGATCGAGCTGGAGGTCGCCGGCAAGGTGCGGCTGCGGATTCCGCTGACCACGCCGCCAACACTGGCGGCAGCGATGGTGAAGGCGCTGGGCGTTTCATGATCCCGGTTCCGAGCCAGGTGCGGATCTGGTTGGCGGTCGGCCGGACCGATATGCGTCGCGGGATGCAAGGCCTCGCTCTGCAGGTTCAGGAGACGCTGGGCCGGGACCCGCATGCCGGCGATATTTATGTCTTCCGCGGCCGCAGCGGCAATCTGATCAAGATTATCTGGCATGATGGGCTCGGCATGTCGCTGTATGCAAAACGGCTCGAGAAGGGCCGGTTTCTATGGCCGTCGCCGGCGGACGGCACGGTTTCCATATCACCGGCGCAGCTCGCCTACATGCTCGACGGGATCGATTGGCGCAACCCGCTTCACACGTTCCGCCCGCAGCGCGCGGGCTGAGTTTTTCTTTGAGTTTGCGCCATTTTCCGCGAGTCAGCGGACGCGTTTTATGATTCACTCCAGGGCATGGTTGCCACCGCCCAGGATGCTGTTCCGGACGATATTGGCGCGCTGAGAGCAGCGCTGACCGCGGCGCTGGCCAGAGCCGAAGACGAGGCCGCGCGCGCTGCGCTGGTCGAGGCCGAACTGGCGGTCGCCAGGGCCAAGGCATCGGATGATGCGGCGCTGATCGCGCATCAGCATCTGACGATCCGGAAGCTGCAGCGGGCGCTGCATGGTCAGAGTTCTGAACGCTCAGCCCGCCTGCACGACCAGATGGAACTCACCTTCGAGGAACTCGAGAGCACCGCGACGGAAGACGAGATCGCCGCCGAACAGGCCGCGGCCCGGACCACCGAGGTGGCGCCTTACATGCGCAAGCGACCGGCGCGCCAGCCATTTCCCGAGCATCTGCCGCGCGAACGCGTGGTCGAGCCGGCGCCGGCCGCTTGCCATTGCTGCGGCGGTCATCGGCTGCGCAAGCTGGGTGAGGATATCACCGAGACGCTGGAGGTGGTGCCGCGGCAATGGAAGGTGATCCAGCACGTGCGGGAGAAGTTCACCTGCCGCGACTGCGAGACGATCAGCCAGGCTCCGGCGCCCTTCCACGCCACCCCGCGCGGCTGGGCCGGTCCCGGCCTGCTGGCGATGATCCTGTTCGAGAAGTTCGGCCAGCATCAGCCGCTTAACCGCCAGGCCGAACGCTATGCCCGCGAAGGCGTGCCGCTCAGCCTGTCGACGCTTGCCGACCAGGTCGGCGCCGGCGCCGCGGCGCTGATGCCGCTGTTCAAGCAGCTCGAAGCCCATGTGCTGGCCGCTTCGCGTCTGCACGGCGACGACACGACGGTGCCGGTCCTGGCCAAGGGCAAGACCGATACCGGCCGATTATGGACCTATGTGCGCGATGACCGACCGTTCGGCGGCGCCGATCCGCCGGCGGCAGTGTTCTACTATTCCCGCGATCGCCGAGGCGAACATCCCGCGACGCATCTCGCCGGCTGGAGCGGCATTCTGCAGGCCGATGCCTTTGGTGGTTATGTCAAGCGAAGTGGGGATTTGACCCCCTGGGCGAACTGAAGATTTGACCCCCTCATTGTTTTGCGGTTTCGTTGGTGCCGAGCGTCGTTCCGGCCTTCTGCAATAGGCCGGAACGACGCTTTTCGCGAAGCCGGTAGCTGTCGCCACGGATGGTTATCACTGTCGAATGATGAAGCAGGCGATCAAGGATCGCCGTTGCCACCACGGGATCGCCAAACACGCTGCCCCATTCGCCCACCGAGCGGTTGGAGGTGATCAGGATCGCTCCCCGCTCATAACGCCGCGACACCAGCTGGAAGAACAGATGTGCGGCATTGGCTTCGAACGGGAGATAGCCGAGCTCGTCGATGATCAGCAGTTTCGGCCGCGACAGGGTCGTCAGCTGCTTTTCGAGTGAACCGTCGTCATGGGCCTTGGCCAGCATCGCCACGAGCGTGGCCGCCGTGACGAACTGGACGCTATGGTTCTGCCGGATCGCCTCGCGCCCGAGAGCCACCGCCAGATGTGTCTTGCCCGTACCCGGAGGTCCAAGGAACAGGACCGTGTCGCCATGAGCAATCCAGCGGCAGGTCGCCAGCTCCCGGACTTGGCGCTGATCCAGCGACGGCTGCGCGTCGAAGTCGAAGCCATCGAGTTCGCGCACAAACGGGAACTGCGCGATCTTGCCTGCCATGGAGATGCGCCGCTCGTCGCGCCGCGCGATCTCGCGCGTCACCAGGAAGGCCAAAGCCTCGCGCAAGGTCATTTGCGAACGCGCCGCTTCGTCCAGCAGCGTATCGAGCTGATCCCGGATCGCGGTCAGCTTCAGCCGGTCGAGCTGAGCCACCAGCATCTCGTGATCGACCGTCGTCATCACCAGCTGCCTCCCACCAGTGCCTCATATTCGGCCAGCGGCCGCAACAGAGCGGAAGGCGCAACGATCTCCGCCGGCGCCGATCGCACCGGCGCAGCAGCGCCGACCACGCCGGCAAGATGCGCCCGCTCGACAATCCGTTGGCGACGCCCGCGGCACAAGGCATGATCCGCCACCACCTCGCCCGCATGACGCACGATAACGCGGCCGCCCAGCACCACGACTTGGACGCTCTCCCCGATCAGCCGCCAGGGAACCGAGTAATTGTTCGTGTCCAGGTCGATTGCGCAGTCCGCCTGGACCTTGCGCACGAGATCGCGCAGCTGCCCAAACGGTGCCCGTCCGCCCAGAGGGCGAAGCGCCATGGCTTCTTCGGCAAAGCGCTCCGCAGGAGCCACGCCGGTCGTGCCATGCACACGCTGATCAGCAATCTCGCGTGTCCACCGGTCCAGATGCGCCTCGAACGCCGCCCAGTTCTCGAACCGGCGGCCGGCAATCGCATTGCGCTTGACATAGCCGACCCCGCGTTCGTCCTTCCCCTTCGTACGCGCCCGGTAGGGCGCACAAGCCCGTGGCGTAAATCCCCAATAGCGGGCAAAGGCGTGCAGCCGCACATTGAACCGCACCTCCCGCGTTGCCGCATCGTGATGTTCGACCAGCGCCTTCGGATTGTCGAACAGCACTTCCGTTGGAACCCCGCCGAAGCGAAGGAAGGCTCCTTCCATCCCCTCGAACCAGTCCGCCTGGCGCTCCCGAAGCGAGGGACGGATATGCAGCCGACGCGAGTAACCCAGCGTTGCCACAAACAGGTGCACCCGAACACGCTCGCCGCCGATCCACGCCCGCGTGTCGCCAAAGTCGATCTGCATCTGATGTCCCGGCGCCGTCTCAAACCGAACCGTCGCGCGCTTCTGGACCCTCAACTCCCGACGCCAACCCTGCACCCGAAGCTCCACCGACCGAAGCCCTATGACGATCCCATGTTCGCTCTCCAGTTCCTGGCGCACCACATCGGCGTTGCCGCCATGGCGGAAGAAGCGCTCTCGCAGCCAATCGTCTAGCCCGTCAAACGCGCTCCGCCGCACAGGCTTGCGAAACGGAACAGTCCCGCCTTCGCGCAGATACCGACGCACCGTGTTGCGCGCGCACCCGAACTCCTTCGCCAGCCGCTTCGCTCCCCAGCCAAGCTCATACAGCCGCACCATCGCTGCCACCTCTTCAGGCTGAAGCATCTCCTCTCCCTGCATCGTTCTCGACAATGCAGGAATCGCCGAAATCCCAATCGTCATCCATGCCTCCTCTCATAACCGAGGGGGTCAGTTCGTCATTTCGTCAGGGGGTCAGTTTCTCAATTCGCCCGACAGGTTATGGCGATCTCTATGCGACGGGTCGTCAGCCGGCGCCTGTTCTGGAGGCCAGCTGCTGGGCCCACAGCCGGCGCAAAGTATTTGAGCTGGCCGATGTCGAAGCGGCGGCGCGCAAGAAGGCGCACGGCGAGAAGCCCAACCTCGTCTATCCGCTGGCGGTCGAAGCCGTGAAGCGCATCGATGCCCTGTTCGATATCGAGCGCGCGATCAACGGCCTGTCGCCGGCCCAACGCCACGCCGTGCGCCAAGAGCGGAGCGCGCCGCTGGTCACCGAGTTCGAGCGCTGGATGATCAAGACGCGCGACAAGCTCTCGCGCGGACACGATCTGACCAAGGCCTTCAACTACATGCTGCGCCGCTGGTCATCCTTCACCCGGTTCCTCGACGATGGGCGGATTTGCCTATCCAACAATGCAGCCGAGCGAGCCCTGCGCGGCATCGCCATCTCGGGGTCATTCTGCCCATGTTGGGCAGGAGGTCGAGGTCCATTACCGTTGGCACCCGTATTTCGGACATCGGCTTCGCTGCGAGAACAGCGAAGAGCGCGCCAACGGCCGGATCATTCATCTCGTAGTCGCGCCCGGGCATGTCATTACCGCTCCGGCCTGGATGATCGATCCCGTGGCTTGCGCGGCGATGGACCTGGGCTCCCCGCGCGTATCGCTTGCCGCGCTGCTTGAGCTTCACAAGCTCTTGATCGAACGCCGTTTCCGGCGAGGCTGTCCGGATGGTTTCACCATCGCGGAGGCGCAACATGAGAACCCTGCCACCACCGACACGATCTCTCGTGGTCGTTCGCCAACTCAGCTTGCCGCTCGACTCGCAGAAGCTGAACGGGCTGAGTTCAGCGCAACGGACCATAGTGATCGCCCGGCTCGCCAACGTATTGATGGCCGCCGCCGGCGTGGCAACGGAGGAGGAGAGCTGCGATGACGAGCGGTAATCTGATTCCGACTGCCGTCCTCAAGCGCAAGGCTGTCGTCTATGTGCGTCAGTCCACTCAGGCGCAGGTCCAGCTCAACCTTGAGAGCCAACGTCGGCAATATGAGCTTGTCGACGTCGCGCGGCGCTGGGGATTCCGCAAAGTAGAGGTGATCGACGAGGATCTGGGACGAACCGCAAGCTGGGCTGTGGAGCGTCCCGGTTTCGAGCGCCTGGTCGACGATCTGTGCACCGGCCATGTGGGCGCCGTGCTTTGCCTGGAGGCGTCCCGCCTGTCGCGCAACGGGCCGGACTGGCATCGGCTGCTCGAGTTGTGCGGCGAAGTTGATGCACGCGTGATCGATCTGGACGGAGTCTACGATCCGGGATTGCCGAACGACCGCCTGCTGCTCGGTATGAAGGGCAGCATCAGCGAGTTCGAGCTCGGCGTGCTGCGTGCCCGCATGTACGAGGCCGCCCGCGCCAAGGCACAGCGCGGGGAACTGCGCATCTCCGTGCCTTTCGGCTATGTCTGGCACCGCGATTACGGTCTCGGGTTCGATCCCGACATGCGCCTGCAGGAGACCATTCGCCTGATATTCGCGCGCTTCCGCGAACTCGGCAGTGCGCGCCAGGTCCTGATCTCGATGATCGACGATGACGTGCATTTCCCCAGACCCTCCGACGGCAAGAAGATGGTGTCCTTCGACTGGGTTCCGATCCGCTACCGCAACGTGATCTCGATCCTGAAGAACCCATTCTACGCCGGCGCCTATGTCTATGGTAAGAGCGAGAAGCGCACTGAGATCGTCGATGGCCGCGTTCGCAAGAGCTATGGCCATTACAAGCCGGCTAGCGAGTGGGCGGTGGTGCTCAACGACCATCACGAAGGCTACATCGGATGGAGCGAGTACGAACGGAACCAGGAACTGCTCGCGGCCAACGCTTATGGCAAAGCCGGCGGCGTCAAGTCGGGCCGCGGCGGTCGCGCACTGCTCCCCGGTCTCATCTCCTGTGGTCGATGCGGGCGAAGACTGGTTGTCATGTATGCCGGACGCGGCCAAGGTTATCCGGTATATCGCTGCGAGCGCGGCAACCTCATGATGGCCCAGGCGCGATGCATGTCGTTCAACGGCTTTCGCACCGACGCGGCGGTGACCCGCGAAGCGCTGGAGGCGGTTGCGCCGATGGCGATCGAAGCGGCGTTGGAGGCTGAACGGATGCAGCTGGAGAGCGAAGCCAAGCGGCGGCAGATGATCGAGATGGACCTGCAGCAGGCGCGCTATGAGGCAGCGCTCGCCGAGCGCCGCTATGCCGCTTGCGACCCGGAGAACCGGCTTATTGCGGCCCAGCTCGAGAGGAGTTGGGAAGCCATGCTCAGGCGCGTGGAGACCTGCGAGGCCCGGCTGAGCGAAGTCCAGCGTGTGGAGCCTGTCGACGCGGTTCCGGACTTCACGGGCCTCGCCCAGAATCTCGAGGCCACCTGGAACGCGCCAAGTGTCGACATGCGCTGTCGTCAGCAACTGCTGCGCACGCTCATCAAGGACATCGTGGCGGATGTCGATGACGATGCGCGCGACGTGATCTTGACCATCCACTGGCACGGAGGCCAGCACTCGCAGGTACGGGTTCGCAAGCCCAAATCCGGAGAGCATGGCCAGCGTACGCCTGAGGAGGCTCTGGCGATCATGCGATCCATGGCAACCCGATGGTCGGATGCCGAAATCGCTGCCACACTCAACCGCATGGGCATGCAGACCGGTCAGGGAAAGACCTGGACCGCGCGTCGCGTCCAATCGCTGCGCACGGTGCACAAGATCAGCGGCTATCGCTCTTCCGACAAGAATGGCGAGTGGCTCACCATGTCGGACGCGGCCGCCCGGCTTGGAGTCTCGCACGTCAAAATCCGCCGGTTCATCAGGGATGGCCTCTTGCCTGCCGAGCAGGTCATGCGCGGCGCACCCTACCAGATCCGCGCCAGCGACCTCGAAGACGAACGGATCAAGGCCGATTTGGCGCGCAATACTCCGCATCGCATCCACGACGACAACCAGGAATCGCTGTTTTCCGCCATTTGAAAAGGAGGTGCATAATGAATCGGTCTTCGCTCTCGGCAGAAAGTCCTGGCTGTTCTGCGGTTCCGATCGCGGCGGACAGCGCGCGGCCGTTCTCTACAGCCTGATCGTCAGCGCCAAGATGAACGATGTCGACCCGCAGGCCTGGCTCGCCGACGTCCTCGCCCGACTGCCCGCCTATCCGGCCCATCGGATCGATGATTTGCNGGACCCAACCAGCGGCGGCCTGATCATGCAGCGCAATAAGGTGCATCACGTCTACACCGTCGATCGTGTCGCCAGGGACCTCGGCGTCAGCGAAGCGCTCATCCAGGACCTGACCCTCGGTCTCGAGCCCGAGGACGGCGTCATCTGGGTCTACGGCGCCAACGATGACGACGGGATCTTGGCCTTCACCGATGAAGGCATCGAGGAGGTCAAACTCCTCCTCGAAGAATATCATCGCGTCTCCCCAAAGAAAGCTTGACCCCAGCACTCCGGTGCTCAGGTTCTCCTGGCTGCCGGATGCGCACGTCTGCGGTCTTCACCGGATGCGTACGCGATATCGGCGGGTCGAGACGGTGCGCCTGATGTGGGTGCTACAGTTTAGGCTGTCCGACGGCGAGATACATTGGCGCAGGGCGGCGGATGGGCATTCCCCCGGCCGTGGCTCCGATCGCGTCGATTGCGCAGGGGCACGTGCAAATCGGCGCAGCATGACGCTTCGCAGGCGACGCAACCTGAAGGGCCTGCAGCTAAGTCGCAAGTTCCGGGAGCGAGTGGTGATCTCTCGGCCGCGCCCGCCACCACGCAAGATAGAGAACGATGAGCCAAAGCAAGGGCACAAGCATTAGTAAGGACGACACCGCGGCGATCGTGGGATCGATCTGGTTGCGTATGTTCTCATACATTTTGAGCGGGAGGGTACGGATCGAATACCCGCTAATCAACGATGTTATGACGAATTCGTCGAAGGAGTGGAGGAACGCGAACACGGCACCTCCAACTATGCCCGGCCGAATCAGCGGCAGTGTCACCCTCATGAAGGTCTGCAGGGGTCCCGCACGCATGCTTTTGGCTGCTTTCGCAAGCGTTCGGTCGAAATTCGCCAACGTTGCTGATACAATCACGACGACAATGCCAATGGCGCCAATGCTGTGGGCTAGGACGATCCCAGTTTTCGAGCCTATCAGTCCGAGATTGACCAGCCCGAGATAGGTCGCGATGCCGACGACGATGACGGGGATGGTGACCGGAGTCAGAATCGTCATTGTCAGGAAGCCGCGTAGCTGAGGATGGGTGCGGTTGAGGCCATAGGCCGCGAGCGTTCCGACGATAGTCGACAGAATAGCCACCGCTACGCCGATCTGGATGCTGGTCCAAGCGGCGCCATTCCAGGACGGATCGCCGAAGAAGGTGCGGTACCATTGGAGCGAAAGGCCCGAGGGCGGGAATTCCAGAAAAGTCCCGGCACTAAACGACATGACAATGACGATGAGACCAGGAGCATGAAGGTAGACCATGACGAGCAATACGAACACCGTGCCGACGATGTTCGACATACGGCTGTCATCTCCTGCCTGGTAGAGCTGGGTCGTCCAAAGCTTCGCCCGATAGGGACTGGTAGACTCATCAAAATAGCGTTTCAGCATGCCAAATATGGGTAGCCGCACAACCCAAGACTTCCGCGCTGGTGTCACCGCGCGTCCTTGGGTACCCGCGAGGTCGAGCCCTAGCACGGAAAGCACGGCGACGGCGATGGCAAGGAGGATGAAGGCTGAGGTAGCGATTCGTGAGATGTTGAAGGAGCTTGCGACTTGCCCCGCGATAAAGTTAGACAGCATGGCATCACGCAACCCGCCGAGGGCAGCTGGCGTTACGTAGAACCCCAGACAGAACACGAAGACCAGCAGTGAGCCACCGCGCACGCCTGGCAAGCTGAGCGGGAAGAACACCCGCCAAAAAGCTGTGAGCGGCCGCGCGCCCATACTGCGCGCCGCCGCCATCAGCGACCTGTCGATGCCCATCATGGCGCTAACCAGAGGCAGGATCATCACCGGCAGCATGATGTGTACCATGCCGATATAGACGGCCATGGTGTTGTAGATGAGCTGCAGTGGGCTGTGGATCACCCCGAGGTGGAGCAACAGATTGTTGATCACGCCGCGATCGCCGAGAATGACAATCCATGCATATGTACGAGCCAACCCACTGGTGAGATAGGGGATGATGACGAGCACAATGAGGATCATGCGCACGCTCTTCGAGGCGGTCACGATCAGATAGGCCGTGGGGTAGCCGACGATGAGGCAGATGACGGTGGCCACGACGCTCACTTCGATGGTCTGGAAGAGTACGCGGACGTTCGCGGGCTGGCCGAAAAACTCATAATAATTGGTTGCCGAAAAGGCTGGCGCATTGATGCTGGTCAAGAACAGAAGGATGATCGGTATTCCGAAGACAACCAGCAAAACGGCGAGAGCAGGCCCAGTGAGCAAGATGGGCATTCGGCCCAATTTTTGAAAAGTCTTCATCAGGTCTACCTCTTGGTGCCTCACGCCGCGACGAAGCGAATGTCGGACCGCAGCCAGTCGAGGCACACCCCGTCGCCGGGTCGGAAGATTGGCTGCCCTGCGGCGACATGTTCACGCACGATGAAAACGCTGCTCCCTACGCGCACATGGTATTTCCGCAAGGGGCCGGCATAAATCATATCGTCGACGGTGCCAGTGACGGACTGGCGTTGGTCTGCATCGCTGCGCTTCCGCGCATCAGGAGCGACAATGCAAATACGTTCGGGCCGGATCATAGCCACAGTGCCGGAGGGCTGCGCTGCATCGGATTCAATCTTGAAGTTGGGATTTTCGAGGATATTCGCCTCGCCAATAAATTTTGCCACGAAGGATGTTGCCGGCCGGTCATAGAGGGCCTCCGGGCTGTCGGTCTGCTCGATTCGCCCAGCGCGCATAACTACGATGCGGTCGGATAGAGTGAGCGCCTCCTCCTGATCGTGCGTAACACAGACCGTAGTGATGCCGAACTCTTTGTGCAGGCTGTTCATCTCGATCTGCATCTGCTCGCGGAGGTTACGATCGAGGGCGCCGAGCGGTTCGTCGAGCAAGAGGAAGGGCGGATCTGCGATTAGCGCGCGGGCAAGCGCCACGCGCTGCTGCTGGCCGCCGCTCAATTGCGACGGCATGCGGCCGCCAAGATCATTAAGGTGCACACGCTCCAGCATGCGGCGGGCCCGTGTTGTCCGCTCAGCAGCGTTTATGCCGCGCATTTCGAGCGGGAACTCCAGGTTCCGTGTCACCGTAAGATGCGGAAACAGCGCATAGCTTTGGAACACAATGCCTTGGTCGCGCCGATAGGAGGGCACTGCGGCGACGGAGCGCCCAGCGATAAAGATATCACCCGCAGTCGGGGCCTCAAAGCCGGCGAGCAGCATCAGGGTTGTAGTTTTGCCCGAACCGCTCGGACCGAGAATGGTCAGGAACTCTCCACGACTAACTTTCAATGACAAATCTCTGACCGCAGTGATCTTCCCGTAAGTCTTAGTGACGCTTCGGAATTCAATCTGCGGCAGAACGGGACTTTTCTCCAACGCGTCAACCTCTGAAAGCGGGACGGGCGGGGTTCCATGCATGTTCACTGTTGCTCCTCCAGCACGATCCGACCGCTGACGGACCCCTGCTATTTAACCGTAGCTGCTGCCGCCAACTCGATGTAGAACACAGCGGTAGCCCCCCCGCATCCAGCCAGTGTTTCGGCGCCATTACGCGCAATCCCAAGTTTCCTAAAAAAAAGGGGTGGGGTAGACTTTGATTGTTTCATCTTGTGTCGGCAAAGCCGAGCGACGTGTGACCGTCGCCCGGCCAGAATAACTGGAGTGGTATCCAGGTCTATTGAAGAACCCATTCGTTCCAGCGCTGAATGAGCCGTTCGGTGTTGGTCAGGCCATCCGGCCCGATATCATTATACCACTGTCCATTAATGAAAACGCTGCTCTTCATGTAGTCAGGATGGGTAGTAAGTTTGCGGGCGACCTTATCCGGGAGTAGCTTAAAGGCGTTGCGGTTGGTGGGACCTTGGGGAAATATCTGACAGAATGCCGCTTGGCGGTCAGCGCGAGTAGTAAATTCAATATACTTCTGCGCATTCTGCACGTTCGGACCCCCCTTCGGAATTACAAAATAGTCCCATGTTAGCTTTGCCTGATTCCGATTGATCTCGATTGGTGCGCCCTGATCGATCAGAAGGAGGGCTCGTCCATCATATGATTGCGCGACATCAACCGCCTTATCATGCAACATTTGCTGGATCTCTGAGCCCGTGCCCCACCACTTACGGATATGCGGCTTGATCTTGTCCAGACTGGTGAAGATGCGATCGATGTCCATCGGGTAAAGTTGATCGGCGGGCACGCCATCAGCCAGCAGGGCTTCCTCCCAAGGCCCTTCCGATCCGTACGCCCCCGACACCAGCGTTCGGATGCCTGGAAACTTTTCGACATCCCAGAAATCGGCCCAGGTTATGGGCCTCGGCTTGCCGGCAGGAAACGATTCAGTATTGTAAACCATGTTGTACGAATAGACGGGCCAGGCGATGCCGGACGGTTGCTTGGCGAAGTCATACATGCCGTCTAGATCTTCCTTCTTGTAAATCGAATAATCGATCTTCTCGAGGAGGCCTTTTCCCTCTAAGGTAAGCACAGAACCTTGCCCCACAGCGCCAACGTCAAGCGTAACGTTGCTCGATTTCACCATCAACTCAATCGCGCCAGGGTTTGCATCCTCGGTGATCGGAGTCACCTTGATACCTGTCTCAGCTTCGAATGGTTTGACAAAGGCCTCGATGGTGGCTTTACCCACATCGCCGCCCCCAACCGTCACCCTTAACTCACCCGATGATTGCGCCGAAGTCGGGCGAGCGGAGGACAGTGCGCCGGCCGCGATAGCCGCCGAGGTCGCTTGCATGAAACGTCTGCGATTTAGCCAAAAGCTCATTTTAGTTCCCCATTTTTTAGTGGCCCTGACTTCCGACTGCAGAAAGCCAGCATCGGCTCGACCCCGTTCACCCGAAAGCCCATGCCATAAGGCGGGACTCCAGCGCCGCAATCTTGTCAGAGATGATGGGTGGCACGGGAGTTTTCGTCAAATACAGTTTACATATAGCGTCATCTAGGAGCGAGATGCACTGATGACCTGAGACCCGTGTTCCCACCAGTTTAATGGAGAGTCCGGGGCACCTTGCTCCGATACCATTATCTGGACCGCCGGAAGGTAGAGTTTCCCGGCTGCGATCATGGTTGCTCTGAGACGAAGTTTGGAGCGCCGGAGGCTGGAATTTTCCGGCTGCGATCATGGTGACGGGCTGGCAGCGCCACCGAGATTTTGCAGCGCGACCGGAACGTTATATCCGATTGCTCTGTGATGACGAACCTCGTTGTAGTATCGACGCCAATCCTCCAACTTTTCACGGGAATCTGCAAGCGTCAGGAACCAACGCGCGTTTAAGCATTCAGCCCTGAGCTTGCTAGCCTCGATATAGCCGTTGTCGGCGGGCTTCCCGGCCGTGAGAAATTGAGCGTGACGTCATTGGCGTAAGCCCACAGATCAAGGTCGCGCGAGATGAACGATGAACTCACTGCCATTGTCGACCCTGATTGTCTTCGGATAGCCAATCCGGCCGCATACACGTTCGAGTGCACCACATCCTCGCCGCGATAAGTGAAGCGCGGATCGGTCGCCGGACAATAGCGCGAATGGGTGTCGACGATGGTCAGGATGCGCATCTTGTTGCCCGTTGCAAGCTGGTCATGGACAAAATCCATCGCCCAAACATCGTTCGGTCCGACAGCATCCTGGCATTGTAAATCCTGCCTGTCTTCTTCATTTTGACGATCCATCCCTCCACGCGAAACAACACATGGACTCGACGGTAGCCGTAGCGAATTCGCGTCTCGCATATCTCCCGGATCCGTCGTTCGAGCGTGGCCTGACCGGTGCGGCGAGATTTGTAATGGTAGGTGGAGGTGTCGAATGTCAGCGTCTTGCAAGCCCGCCTGATCGATATCCCCATTCCGCCAGCATCCCGTCGACCAGCTTGCGCTTCCAGGCAGGCCTTAGATTTTTCGGCGGAAAATCCTGCAGCATCTCCCGATCGACCGTCAGGTCGGCAACGATCTTCTTCAGGCGCCCATTCTCATCTTTCAACGCCTTGAGCCGGCGCATTTCATCGGGCAGCAAGCCGGCATACTTCTTACGCCAGTTGAAATACGTCGCCTGGCTGATCCCGGCCTTGCGGCAGATCTCCGCCACGCTCACGCCATCTTCGCCCTGCTTCAAAATGAACGCCTTCTGCGCGTCCGAAAATTTCGATGCCTTCATCATTCCGCTCCTTCTCCCAGCCGGGAAAATACAGCGAAAAACTCCAACCAAAAACGATCCAGTTATCGGGGATCAGAGCAAGATCCTTCAAGCCACGCTCGAGAACAAAAACGGAGACCGCACCGCGGACATCCATTCTATCCATGCTTCGTCCTGATTCGACTTTGCTAAGGCATCATGCGCGATACAGCGTGGACGGTGTTTGGCTAAGTAGTTCTGCACCACCCTCTGTCACTAGAACGTGAGCGCCAGCTCCGAATAGATAGCCGTTTTCGCTGCACAATATATTTGGCATATGCAACGTCATGCCGGACTTCAGGATATCCTCCGCGCCCGGTTCCAAGCTCAGGTCACCGCGCTCAGTCCAATTGATGCCAGTCTGGTATCCAGTTCGTTGGCGAAAGACTCCCTTTCTCCCAGATCGCTTCAGCACGTCTCGGCCGGCAGCGTCGACTGCCGCCGCGGATGTGCCCGGCCTAACTGCGGCAATGAGGGCGTCAATGACCTCTTCGGCCAAGGCGTGTAGAGACTCAGTCTCAGGATGTCGACCAAGCACAGCGCACCGGACCATCCCCATGGTGTATCCGTGTTTTGATGCGCCGATTTCCAAAAAAGCCGGCTCGTTATTACTAATTGGATGCTGAGATGGCGGGCCATGCGGCAACTTCGTTCGTTCCCCGAACAAAATGGTGCCGCCAGAAAGCCCAACCTCCCCGCCAGCGTTGCTGGTGTCTGCCCTGACGGCCGCCGCCATAGTCGCCGCCATCTCCAGTTCGGTAACACCTTCGCGTAGCGAGCTTTGGAAGGTTCGCACTGCCAGGTCAGTCATGCGCATTGCGTCGCGCATGCACTCGAGTTCTAGCTCGCCCTTTACCGCTGCCACCGAAGAAACTAGCCGAGTCGCATCAGCGATCTTTAAGCCGGGAAGCTGCGCCTGAAGCGCATTGACATCTGCCACCGCGAGGTTCCAGCAGCCAAGCTCAAAACCGATCCTCTTGCCTTGGAAGCCATACCGACGGAGGACATCGGCACACACTTTCCCAAAATCTTGCTGGTGGGTATAAGTAACCACTTCATGAATACAACTATACGAACGAACCGCTTGCTCGTCATACTCTCGGACAACAAATATTGGCGACCGACCGGGCACCATGATCAAAGGAAACGGTGCGAAGTATCCACCACTGCCATCATATCCGCTAAGATACCGAAGATGGCCATGGGCAGTCACTACAAGTGCGTCTAGCCCCGCACTCGCCACTGCCGCCAGCACATTGAGCTGCCTGCGCTCGTACTCGGATTTCGGGAACGGGACACCCGTCAAAGGAATACCTGAGGACATCGTCGTCATATCTCACCTCAATGATTTGCCATGTGCGGTTCGGTTACGCCACAGTACGCATCGGACCGATGTTCGAAGCTATTGCTTAACGTTCGGATTTTGATCCAGGCAGACATTCAAACGTCCTAGCGGCTTGCGTCAAATGCAGTTTCTATATCGTCGTCATCTGGCGGCGAGATGCAGCTAAGACCCAGCCATCGAGATGAGATAATTCCTGCTCCGCCACACATTCAGTCCGCGGTGAAGTGCTTGCTAACTGCGAATCATAAAATCGTAAAGAGAGTGAATGGGAGCCGGCGAAGAGACTGTTTTTTGTGATTATTGTTTGCGGCCTGATGGCGCGCTCGACGATATTGGAGTTGATTTCGGCCCCCGTCGATGAGGAAATGTTCGAGCACCGCAAGACGTGACGTAGCATACCGGATCGCTTCGGCCAGTTTTGACTTTCCGGAGATGGGAGGCAATTCCTTTTCCCATAGCCTGAACAGGTCGGCAACGATCGCCGCGGACCGATCCTGGTGCGCATTTCGCTGATTGTGAGCAGCCATTTCACGCGATGGTGAGCGCTCATTTCACTTGATCGTGAGCATGTTTTTCACGCGATCATGAGCGGCCGCTTCGACCGTCCCTGTTCATTGATTCAGGTGTTTGCAGCTGCGTCAAGAGCGTGGACGCGAGCGTTGTGTTTTCGCATGCTTTCTCCGGTGAGTTGAAGGCGGTGAGCGTTGTGAACGAGCNAGAGCGTGGACGCGAGCGTTGTGTTTTCGCATGCTTTCTCCGGTGAGTTGAAGGCGGTGAGCGTTGTGAACGAGCGATCCAGAATCGCGTCGCCGAGGGTGGGATCGCCGATGACGTCGTGCCAGTGTTGCACGGGGATTTGGCTGGTGACGATGGTCGAAGCGCGGCCATGGCGATCATCGAGGATTTCCAGAACATCGCGGCGCTCGGCCGCATTGAGAACCGACAGGCCCCCAGTCGTCGAGGATGAGGAGTTGGGCGCGCCCGAGCGTCTTGAGCAAGCGGCCATAGCGCCCGTCGCCGCGCGCCAGCGCGAGCGCCTCGAAGAGACGCGGGACGCGATGATAGAGCACCGATCGATTGTCGCGGCAGGCTTTGTGGCCGAGGGCGCAGGCGAGCCAACTCTTGCCCAGGCCGGTCGGACTGGGCTCATAATGCCCGTTATCAGGATGGCGAGGCAAAGAAGATTGTCCGTTACGCCTTTCATCCACGTTCGGGCGGGGAGATTTTCGTCACAGGCCGTCAGCGTTATTGCGGTGAGCCGGCCTATGTCGGGCGACAACCGGATGGCAGCCTGGCGCTGATTCCGATCTGGATGACGGAAGAGATCGCCCTGACGATGGCGGTTCGCGAGGCGCCCCGTTTTCCCCTTTCATGCCTGCGCGACCTGCGCCGCGAGGTCGATGCATGTCTACGTTTTCTGCAGAGCGACTCACGCCAGCCAGGAGACGACCATGCAGCGCAGGCAATGCCGAACCGACCAGCCAGACCTGTTTTCCAAGAAGGCTCCGCCATCGAGTCTTCCAGGCGAAGTCCGGGAACGCACCCTCCCGCTGATCGAGACCTTGCTGAGGGAAGCGGTGGTGAGCCAGACGGGACGGGAGGCAGATCATGAAGATCACCGCTGAACATCTCGCGCGCGGTGCCTATGTCTATGTCCGGCAGTCGACGGCCGATCAACTCGTCAACAATCCCGAGAGCCGGCGACGCCAATATGCCTTGCCGAGCGAGCGCGGTCCCTTGGCTGGAAAGACGCCATCGTCATCGATGAAGATCTCGGTCGTTCAGGGTCTGGCATCAGCCGTCCGGGCTTTGAGAAGCTTCTGGCGGCGATCTGCGAAGGTCGGGTTGGTGCGGTCCTCGCCATTGAAGCCTCCCGGCTGGCCCGCAATGGCCGGGACTGGCATACGCTCATCGAGTTTTGCGGCCTTGTCGGAACGCTCATCATCGATGAGGACGGCATCTACGAACCGCGTCATCCCAACGACAGGCTGCTGCTCGGCATGAAGGGCACGATGAGCGAACTGGAGCTTTCGATCCTGCGGGCCCGCTCGATCGAAGCCCTGAAGCAGAAGGCACGACGGGGCGAACTTTTCCTGACGGTGGCGATCGGTTACGTCAAGTCGGGCCGGAACCGGGTCGAGAAAGACCCGGACCTGCGGATCCGCGAGGCGATCGATCTTGTATTCCGGCGTTTCGACGAACTGCAGAGCATCCGGCAGGTGCATCTGTGGTTGCGCCGCGAGGGCATTATGCTCCCTGCCGTAAATTACACGCGCGCGGCGGACAGGGCGATCGTCTGGAAGCTGCCCGTCTACAATACGGTGCACCACATTCTCACCAACCCGATCTACGCCGGCGCCTATGCGTTCGGGCGAACCTGCAGCAAAGTCACCATAGAGGCCGGACGCAAACGGATTTTGCGTGGGATCAGGCGCGATCGCGCCGACTGGGAGGTCTTGCTCATCGACCATCACGAAGGTTACCTGAGCTGGCACGATTTTGAGAGGAATCAGCGCCTGATCACGGACAATGCCACAAGCAAAGGCCTGGTGCCGCGCGGTGCTCTTCGCCGGGGCGAGTTGCTGCTCGGCGGTCTCTTGCGCTGCGGCCATTGCGGCCGCAAGCTGCATGTCTCCTATTCCGGCAGCAACGGCAATACGGGGCGCTATCATTGCCGCGGAGCGCAGGTCAACCACGGAACCGACCCGTGCATCGGCTTCGGATCGTTGCGGGTCGATCAGGCGGTCAGCGCGGAGGTTCTTCAACGCCTTCAACCGCTCGGCATGGAAGCGGCGATCAAGGCCATCGAGACCTCCACCGTGCAGGCTGGAGAGAAGCGGCGCCATGTGGAGCTCGCACTCGAGCAGGCACGTTATGAAGCCGCCCATGCACGCCGCCAGTATGACGCCGTCGACCCGGACAACCGGCCTGTAGCAGGCGAACTGGAGCGACGCTGGAATGCCGCGCTCGTAGCCGTCCGCGAGCGTCAGGACGAGCTTGACGCGCTCGACCGCCACAAGCCTGAGGCTCTGGGAGAAGAGGAACGGCGGAGCCTGCTGCGCATGGGCGCCGATCTCGAACTGGCATGGCATCATGGCAACGCCACCGCCACCACGCGCAAGCGGATCATCCGTGCCGTGATCCGCGAGATTGTCGTCGCCATCGAAGACGACCACATCAAAATGCTGGTGCATTGGCAGGGCGGCGACCATACCGCGCTTTCGGTCAGGAAGAACAAGGCAGGCCATCACCGTTGGGGCGCCCCGCCGGACATCGAGGACCTGATCCGTGCCCTGGCACGCCAATTGCCGGATAGAGCGATCGCATCGCTTCTCAACCGGCTCGGCAAAACCACGGGTCGTCTGAACGGATGGACGCAGTCCCGTGTCTGCACTTTCCGCAACCAGCACGACATCGCCGTCTACAAAAAGGACGAACGGTCGGAGCGCGGCGAGTATACATTGCAGGAAACGGCTGCGAAGCTCGGCCTGCGGACAATGACCGTGCTGCGCATGATCCGCGCCGGCGATCTGAAGGCCGAGCAGTATTGCAAGGGTACGCCCTGGATCATCCGTCATGAAGATATCGAGCAACTCGATATCCAGCACCAATCCGGCAGGAGCGGACACAGTCCATTATCACAATCACAGGATCAGCAGATCCAGCTTTTTCAATAACATAGCGAGGTGTGCATTATGTCGTGGGATCGGTTGCGCCGGTGACCAGAGATTCTCGTGGCGGTCGATCCAGTCGCCGGCGACGAGCCTGGCGAAGACGGCGCGGTCGATGCCGCGCGGGGTGCGCAAATCGACATCTTCCACGCATGCGCTCTGGCGCAGCGCAGCGAATTTGAGCCGCGTCGTGAGCCGTTTGGTGTCGCGCTCGGCGGCTTCGCGATCGACAAGAAGCCCGATGCGCTCCTCGAACGACAGGGCATCGAGGTCCGGTGTTCGTCGCTGCTCCTCGAAGGCCTTGGCCATTCCGGTCAAGCCGAGTGCGATGAGCCGTTCATGGGTGGGATGGGTGAGCATTGGGAACTCCATGGTTCAGTGGAAATAGCCCTGACCGCGGATGTTGCCGTGGCGCAGGGGTTGGTGGTCGGGCGTCTCGTCGAAGAAAGCGCGATCGAGGCCGTTCTTGAGGATCGAACGGATCGAGGCGACGGAGCGAGCCTTGATGAGGATGCCGCGTTGGCAGGCTGCATCGACGCGCGCGTTGCCGTAGCTCTTGGTCAGCGCCAGGATGCCGAGACAGGTGCGAAAGCCCTGTTCGGGATGCGGCCGGTCATCGATGACGGCCTCGAAGAAGGCTGCGGTGGAAGGACCAATCTTCTCGCCGGCCGCGATCAATCCTCCTGGCGTCCACTTGCCGTAGCGGCGATGCGCGCTCGGCATATGATCGGCAACGGTCGTATGGCCCCGCCGGTTGGGCGCACGGGCGTGGCTGGCGATCCGCTGCCCCTTGTGGAAGACCTCGACGGTGTTGTCGGCGATGCGCACATCGACGAGCTCGCGAATGAGGCGGTAGGGCGTGGAGTACCAGTGCCCGTCGACCTCGACGTGATAGTCGGGCGCGACGCGGCAACGCTTCCAGCGCGCAAAGACGTATGGCTGGTCCGGCAGTTCTCCCAGCTTGGGCCTGTCGATCTCGGCGAAGAGTTCGGCGCGGCTGGAGCCGAAGCCGCGCATCTGGCGGGCGTTGAGTTCGGGGACGAGCAGGCGGATGGCGACGTTCAGCTCCGCCAGGGAAAAGAAGCGCTGGTTGCGCAGCCGCGCCAGCACCCAGCGCTGGGCAATTTGCACGGCGACCTCGACCTTTGCCTTATCCTTTGGGCGTCTCGGCCTGGCTGCGAGAACTGCGGTGCCGTAATGGCTCGCCATCTCGGCATAGGTCCGGTTGAGACCGGGGTCGTAGCGATCGGGGTTGGTGTCGGCGGCCTTGAGGTTGTCGCAGACCACGAACTTCGGCACGCCGCCCAGAAAGGTGAAGAGGTTCGTGTGCACGCCGATCCAGTCGGACAGGCTCTCGCTCGGGCACGCCTCGGCGTAAGTGTAGTTCGAGGCGCCCATCGTTGCGACGAACAGCTTCATGGGGTGCGCTTCGCCGGTGACGGGATCGAAGATGTCGATCGTGTCGCCGGCGAAATCAACAAACATCTCGCCGCCCAGATGTGTCTGGCGCATCGTCGGGCGCGCGCGCTCTTTCCAGGCCTCGAAGGTCGTGCAAAACCAGGTATAGCCAAAGCCGTCGGGATTAGCGGCGCGATACTCGTCCCACAGGAGCACCCGCGTTACGCCGCGGCGGCGTAACTCCTTCTCCACATAGCTCCAATCGGGCACCGGCCGCCGGGGGCTTTGCGAGGCCGCCTTCGGCGCCGGGAAGAGCAGCAGCTCGAGGCCTTCGTCATCCATCCCTTCGGGCAGCGGCCAGCTCAGCCCAGCAAGACGGGCGCGCCGCAGATGACCATGCACGACACCATTACTCACCCCGAGCGTGTGCGCGATGGCACGCTCGGTCAGGCCCTGGACATACCTTAGACGTAAAACTTCTCGGATCCGGCGCATCGACAATCTCTGGGTTGGCATCAGGCTTCCTCGTTTTGAACGAGGCATCCTGTAAACTGGCTGAGTTGTCGGCCGAAGTGTCCCGCACCTCCGAAAAGGTGCTCACGATCATCTGAAATCGTTGCTCACGATCGTCTGAAATCGTTGCTCATGATCCCGTGAAATCCGTGCTCATGCGGTGAAATCCGTGCTCACGATCGCCTGAAATACGCATCCTGGCGTGCAGCCATGCGAGCCATCGGATAATGGCCCCGGATCTCATCCTCTACCTTCCACAAGCCGGCCATCGTCGTGACCGTCTGTGACGCCAGACGCGAAGCGCCGCTGATGTGCAACTCATAGAAGCGCCGGCGTAGATGCGCCCAGCATCCTGCGAGCGTCATGGCATCATTGGTGCCAGCACTTGCCTTGGCCAGCTTGGTGTAGGCGTATCCGTCAACCTGCAGAATGCCGGTGAAGCCCGCCACGTGCCGTGCGACACACTCGCTGCCGCGACTGTCTTCGAAGCGATACGCCACCATGGGCGGCGCTGTCCCGCCAAACGGCTGATCATCTCGGGCGTATGCCCATAACCATGCCTTCCGGACTTTGCCCCTGCCCGGCGCAAGCGTTGGTAGCGACGTCTCGCCCGCAAACACCCTTTCAGCTTGGCGGATGCGCTCCAATAAATAATCGGCCAGCGGCCGAAGCTCGAAGCCAATCTTGCCATCCATTGGGCCATCAGCGCGCGGCTGAGTTCGACGCCATCGCGGGCATAGATGGTTTCCTGTCGATAGAGCGGCAGCCCCTCGGGCAAATTTGGAGACTGCGACCTGAGCCAGAAGCCGCTCTGTGGGAATGCCGCTCTCGATGATGTGGGCAGGTGCCGGCGCCTGGAACACGCCGTCATGGTTTCTGTAGGCATATTTCGGGCGGCGGGTGACGATCACCCGGAACTTCGCCGGCGTGACGTCCAGACGTTCCGACACATCCTCGCCGATCAGCAGCCGATCCAGGCCCTCGCAATCCTCAGGCACCTCCGGCTCGATGATCTGCTCCACCCGCTCAAGATGGGCGGCAAACCCCTTGCGCGGACGTGGTGCGCGCTTCGCACGATCTGGGGCTACAGCTTCCAGATCCGCAACCGCGTCGCCGACGCCGCTCTCGGCCTCCTCGAACACGAAGGCACATTGCTCGTCTGTCAGACCACTGATGCCCAGCCGCTCCGAGCTCGTGCCATAGCGCGACCGCTCCAGTCTTCACAATCGCCGTCAGGGTGGCGATACGTTCGTCGGCGGCCTTGATGCGCGCTTCTGCCGCTCCGCCCGGCTATCAGAGATCGCGATCCGCTCGGCCGTATGGCGTTCGTTTCGCGCAGCCTGGTTGTCCAGAAGCGCCGCCTTTTCGGTCAGCGCCAGGACCATCGCCTTCAGCGCGTCAACGTCGTCGGGAAGGTCTGCGGCAGCCGTCTCCCTGGCTGACATCACAACACAAGAAAGACCCTTTTTCCCAATCATTTCAGAGCCATGATTCACTTTGCCTCAGGTGCGGCTCATCGGAGCATGGTAGCCCAGCCGACCAGCCGACAGCCAGAAATTTCGATATTGGCAACGGAGTTGGCTGCAATAGGGAGTGGTGGAGGTCCGCTTAAGGAGGCTTCTGGCTCCCAAAGCCCCTTGCCCGTCAGTTTGAGGCGGCCGTTTCAGGGATGGTAGCGTTGAGCAGGAAACGAGGGAAATCGCGTCCCTCGCAGTCCACGGTCTTCCCTCGAGCCCCCACCACTTCCGGTCCCTGCACTCACGTACCAAGATCATCGGCTCAGTAGCGGAAACGTGCAATGACGTTATCCACCGGCACTGCCATAGCCCGCTCTAGGTTCGCCCAGTAATACTCGGCACTAGCGAGTAGCTCCTCGCTCTGGGCAGGCGTGCGCTCCGCCTTCCAGTATCTGATCAACGCGAGCATGGTGAGCCTGGCGAGAGCCGAAACTGGCAAAAGTGGAAGTTCTGAATCATTTATCGGCCGGCTCTGCTCGTACCCAGCGACAAAGGCAAAGGCATCCTGCCAAGGATGATCCTGAGAGCGGCCGATCAGGTGCGCGACCGTGTTGGCAGGGTCAAAGATCACCGCGCTATGGACAGTGTCACCAAAGTCAAGGATGGCCTTCACGAAGACATCGCTGTGCGGGTCCACCACGACATTGTTGGGAGCGTAGTCACCGTGGATCACTTGCATTTCAAGGCTGGGGAGCCTCGGTAGCACGACTTCTTCGAAGAGCTTGAAGACCCGTTGAGCCAGCAGTCGGTGCTTAGAGTCTGGCGCGCACTCAACAAGTCCCGCCCAATCGAGAAAGTGCCTAATGTCGTAGACTAAGCTGCGCCCGGCAGCTGGATGCCTAAATGATCGCAGCGCAATGCTTACTCGCCCGAGCATATCTCCCACCTTGGTCAACTGCTCAACGTTGGCATCCAATTGGTCCCATAACAGGCCTTCGACAAAGCAGAAGACGCTGAGTGTTCGACAGGTGCCATCCCCTACGTCGATTGGAACGCAATCCCTTCGGTCAAGGGCAGACTTGATCCGCTGGATCGGCAAGGTGTGAGCGGCATCATGAAGATAACGCATCGCAGCAATCTGCAGCGCCGTAACTGGTTCGGGTTCGTCAGACGGTGACACCTTTACGAGGTATTCATTCGCATCGGTCTTAAGCCTGAACGTATGGCCTTTTTCACTGCCCAATCGCTCAAAGTGTCCACTTAGCCCATAATCGCTCTCAAGTATGTTTTTCAACAGCAAGGCGTCGATAGATTTGCTTGATGAGAGCAGGCTGCTCTCCTCTAGGAGCCGTTGCAACACCACGCCAGGTGATCTATTCACGTCATTAGAGCCTTCTAAAGAAGCTGTTTCGCTACGATGGCAAAGGTCTCAAGGAATCGGGACACATCGGCAGCGGTGAAAGCGACTGGAGGGCGAACTTTCAACACGTTGCCCGCAGGGCCGGCCCGGCTGATCAGAACTCGACGGTCGCGGAGGTGTTTGATGATCCGTTCGCAACGAATGGGATCGGACTCGAGCGTCGCTCGGTCCTTGACGATCTCGATCCCAAGATACAGGCCGCCGCCTCGGATTTCCGCAACATAGGGAGAATCCCTTGTCAGCGTTTCAAGCCCTGCCAGCAAGGTCGCGCCATTCACGACAACGCGTTCACGCACGTTCTCCTGCTCAAACACATCGAGCACTGCGGACGCCGCAGCTACAGAGATCGATCTGCCACCCAGTGTGTTGAAGTAGCTGACCTTCTGTCCGAATTCGTCAGATACCTCGGGGCGAAAGACGACGCCAGAGATGGGGAAACCGTTCCCCATCGCCTTACCCATCGTGACGATATCAGGAATGATCCCATGGCGACTGAACCCCCACATCGAATCACCGAACTGAGCGAACCCCGATTGAACCTCGTCAGCAATGTAGAGGCCACCAGCGGCGTGAACCTCGTCCACCATTGCCTGCATGAAGCCGACTGGGTGAGTAAAAATGCCGTCGGAGGTGAAGGCAGAGTCGGCAATCAAGGCTGCTAGCCTGTATCCATGCCGTTCGAGATCAATAATTGCGGAACGCACTTGATCCCACATATATTGCTCAAGAGATCGTTCAGCTCCGCAAAGCCTTCGGTCCGGAGCGTCAATGAGTCGGACGTTCGGTCCGAGCGGGGATCCAACGCCTAGCATTGGGGAAAAACTCGCAACTTCACGAGTGCGACCGTGAAAAGCCCAACGAGTAGCTATGATACCCTCGCCGCCCGTATGGAACCTCGCGACCCGAATTGCCAGATCATTTGCTTCGGATCCAGTGCAGGGCAAGCTTAACTTCGACAGCTCAGCCGGGAATGTCGCAAGTAGCCGCTCAGCATAGGCAACCAATGGCTCCTGGGGGTAGCGTGTATCATTATTGACTGCGGCAATCTGGCGAGAAACGGCGTCCACAACATGCCTGTGGGCGTGACCAACGCCCGGAACGTTGTTATACGCGTCGAGATAGTCATTGCCGTCGCTGTCTATTAGGTGGGCACCAAAACTCGAGACAAACTCCACCGGAATCGTCTCGGAAAACTGGTAGCCGGGACCGAGCACCGTGCCCCGGCGTCGGATGATGTCCTGGAGTCGTTCAGACAGGTCGCTGATACCACACGCGTCGATCAGCTTAGGGTGGCGCGCGGTCATCTCAGCCTGCCAGCGAACGATCGAAGAACCCCACCGGAGATTCCGTCGGGCCAGCTTCTATCTGGCGAATAGGAGCAACGCTCCGCATAAGAATTGCAGGTTTAACCTGGACGCAAGATTTTGCAATCGTTACGCTATCTGCTGCAATAAAAAAGCATTCGATCATTCGGAGCGCCCTGGCGGCTGCTATCAAAGTCATGTCTTTGATCAGCAATAGAAAGCCGGCGGCCGCGGCCGTCCAATTCAGTTTGCAGATTGTTGTCTTCTCGCGACGAGATGACAACATGCGGGCGGCGGTCGGAGCCGTGCGCGCTGCCGTGAGGCGCACGGATTTATCAGGCTGCGATGCATACCGGCGCAAGGCGACGCGAGGTTTGGTTGGGGTTTCAAGCACACCCATCATAAGACAGGCGAATCCTCAGATTTGAGTGCGGCCCCCGACCTATGCGACTGGCGATCGATCAAGACTTCAATGCCGGATGCTGATCGCCGTTAGAGGAATAGCTGAGGACATCGTCGCCATTCGGCTACGCAACTTCTACGCATCCAAGACGGTGAAAATTACGCCATTCTGTTCAATGCTCGCCCTCGCTAAGCATAGGCAAGGCTCCGGGTTACCCAGAGCCACCCCCGAATTCAGCTCACGGGGCCGGCCCACCTTCATCCTAAAAGTACGGTCTAAGCGACCTTTGTCGCCGGCGTCGGCTGGATAAATTTCGATCGCGCAACGCTGTACCGGCCGTCGACACTGATAGGCACCTCGCCCTCAATGGTCGCGCGACGAACGACGCGGCGTTGGTCGCCGCAATCGTTGGTTGCACAATGCATCGTTGCTCGATTGTCCCAGATCGCGATATCACCCTGCTTCCACTTCCAGCGCACCGTGTTTTCCTGCGCGGTGACATGAGACTCAAATAGATCGAGTAGCCTTTGGCCGTCATATTTGGATATGCCGACGAAACGCGTTACATAAACGCCGAGCACAAGCGTGCGCTCCCCGGTTTCGGGGTGGACGCGTACGACTGGATGCTCTGTCTCGATTATCGGTCCAGTATGGGGCTCGGTAGAAGACCTGAGATAAGATCCGGGGAAGCTGTGAACAGCCCAGAGTTCGTTGGCAAGTCGTTGCAGCGGCAACGGTAAGTCGAGATATGCGGCCGCGGTGTTTGCCCAGACGGTGTCGCCGCCGACTGGCGGGATCACAACGCCTCGCAGCACCGCGATCTTGGGATAGGCGTCCATGCAGGACCAATCGATATGCCAAACGTAAGCCCCGATATCGCCACGTGCGGAATCAATGTCGAAAATCCGCGTCGTTCCTTCCGGATACGGCGAGGGCTTCCCGAATCGCAGAGCAAAACGCTCCTGCCCAGCGTCGTCGAGATGACCCTGGTCGCGGAAGAAGATGACCTTGTGCTCAAGCATCAGGCCGTTTATCGCAGCAATGGCTTGGTCCGGCAAATCGGCCGACAGCTTGATGTTCTTGATTTCAGCCCCGATGCGCGCTGTGCATTTAACAACATCGGCACGTGGAATAAAGTTGTTGATCAAATCTATTTTACTCATAGCGGCGTTCTCCTTTTTCGATGCAAAGCTAATCCAACCGGGCCGCAAAAATCTCCGCCCGCCCCGTTGCGCCCGGGGATGATGATCGAAGCTGATTTTTCTCAGAAGAAGCGCGCCAACGTGGCGCTTGGCAAGTACTTCCAAATTCTGTGGTATATATCCTTGGATGGGCATCACGGCCAGAGGCTCTCGCGGACTCGAACTCGACGGTATGGCTTGCATACTGTTGTCTCCCTGCTGTCTCCTGTTCGCTGGGGGGGTAGTGTTACCGCGTCTCCAGTCGCACCGCATCCTATCACTCCTGGTGGGTTGATCTCACCCGGGCGAGATCGGCGCGTCGTCTCGACTGATGTCATGGGATCGTGGTCGAGTAGCTCAGCCATTGGGCTTTCACAGATCCGGGCGGGCGGATTTCCCGCACCCGCCTCTTCGCGAGGGTACCTGCGTCATATGCGTGCTTGGCCCAGTTCGAGTGATGCGCGGAGGCAAAGAGTTTAGATCCTTATACATGAGGACCAAAAGCTGGAGCCTCTCCAACGCATGGAAGCGGGCGAGACCGTTAGCAAGTTGGCAGATGAGGTTGGCATCAGTCGCCACCGTCTTTACGAGTGGCGTGATCATCTTAGGCTTCATGGCAATCTGAAGTCACTTCGGCGCGGCCGGCCGGGCAGATCGACAGCAGGACGGGCCGGCCCATTTGCAGAGCGCGGTCGACGTGCCGGCACCTCAGGAAAAGGCACTGACAAAGGCCAGGCGCCGGATCAGGGAATTGGAGCAGAAAGTCGGGCAACAGCAGCTCGATCTCCATGTGATCGCGAGCCTTGCGGCACTTGGCGGAAGCATCGTCAGAGCAGCGCTCCTGGCGAGACGGGATCTTCAAGGTCATCGAAAAGAACGACCGCCCCGGCGCAAGGCGAATTCAATATCGATAGATGTGGTGGCCACCTCATGCTCAAAGCATCGCGATGGATTGCTCTTCAGTAACCCTTTTTCTCTTCATCAGTCCGGAGGCAAGAAGCCGCAGATTGTTGCTATTCGCCCCGGGCCGGAAATGCTGCGATTGACCAATCGATTAAGCCGACCGCACGCTGAAGTAGCGCCTCGGGCCGAGCACGGTTGGGCGAAGTGGCGATGACATGGGCGATGCGGTCTCCAGAATGGCCTTTTCTGATGATCGCCGTCTTGGGTTCAACGTACAATTTTACCTCCGCAACACCTGGTGCGGCAGCCGCCCGACTCGCGCCATCGATCCAATCGAGAGTGCCATCGCATTCGGGAATTAGGTACCGCGCGGCCGCAGTGTGCAAATGTTTGCTGGCCCCCAACCCAGGCCGAGAGCTTTCAAACATCTCAGCGAGACATCGGCGACATGCCTATGCTCTTATCACTCAGCTGGGCCGGATAGAAATGCCCGCGACAGGACGTGCTCTACGAGCCAACCAAACTTGCAAACATTCCTATCCCCCTCGGAAAACCAGAGGGTCGTTTGAGATAGGGAGCGTAAAACCCCGCCGAGAGCATCGGATGATCAGGAGGCAACGTGGAGAACCCCCCAGCTGCGCCTCGGCAATTTTTCGAGGAACAAAGACAAACTTGTACCGCAATCGAATCGAATTCAGTGGTAGCGTAATCCCATGTCAGTTCGACATTATGAGCGATTTCGTGAATAGCAATAAAATCATAGGCACCGAATCGGTTAGGCACGATCGCTAGATTTGGATTACAAGAATGATTCGAGAGGACAACGGGCTCCTCGAATGTAGCATGAACGTTCCAGTCAGTTTGAATGCTATATATTGTCCTCTCTTCCTCAAGTCTGTCGATTAACCCAATCATGACTACCTCTCCCGGAAGGAAATGACGGGAAGAAAAGACGCCGCGCCCCCGGTCGATTCCTGTATCGGCGATCTTTACATTTCTTTCATTTATTATTCTCGCGCATTCAGCATCATCATCCAATATAGAATAACTTTTTCTTTTTATCTTGTTCGACAAAGCAGCGATCCTTTGGTAACGGGAGTATTTAAGGCTTTCCGCTTATTTCTGGCCCAGAACCGGAAATATCGTCGCGATCAGGTTTTCGGACCTTCGAGCGCCCGTCGATGGCGGCTGGAGGTACTGGTTCGACAACGAAGGCATTCAATATGTGTGCCAATTCAGCTGACACGAGCTGAAACAAGAGTCTTCTCGTTGCTGTTCAGCCATTTCTCTCGATGCAGCACATGAAAAAGGCTGCCAAACGGTGTGGCGGACCTGACAAACCCGACACAAAATGTCGGAAGTGGATCGGAGTTGTCTATGCTGGCTGGACGGAGAACCACAATGCCATCGGTCGCACCTCAATCAATCCGGCAAAATGAAGTCTGACGTCGACCTTTGCCACTCAGTTTAATGTTGGGTTCCCTTCCCTCCATAGGTCAGTGCGCAAAGCGATGAGCGTCTCTGCGGATGAGATTGCCGCCCATAGCAAGGATCATGGCGTGGAGAGACGTCGGTGCGCTGCTCGTAGTGGCGCACGTGGCGGCGCCATCTTGCATCCCGCCGAAGGTGCGGTCGACAACCAACGGCGGGGACATCGAAGCCCTTTAAACCGCAGTCACATCGCCATGGAGGGCGGCGTCTCGCCCGCCACCGTCAGCCGGGCTCTCAAGCGTGGCGGGCTGTCGCGGCTTAGCGATATCGAGCCGGACGAACCGGTCCGACACTAATGAGCGCGAGACCCCGAGATGATCCATAACGACATCAGGAAGCTCGGCCGCTTCAGCCAAGCCGGCCATCGCATCACGGGTGATCCGCAAAAGGGTAGTCTCGGGGGCGACGGCGGTCTGGATGAGCTCGGCCTTACCATTGTCTTGGGCGGCCTTGTTGATGTTAAGAGAGGGTTTCGTTCAGGTTGTTCAGTTTGGAACATGTCGGACGTCCCTATTGGTGGTCCTATTTCGCATGTTTTCGTCAGTGACGATCGATAACGCCACGAACGGCCAAGCAGTCCCAGCTTGCGCTGGCTCGGATCGCGAAGCATCGATGTGGACGATGTCGTAAGGGGCAGGCGAAAATTGAATCCCAATGCTCTCACTGGCAGAGCAGTTCGTGTCTCATTGCCCGACAGCGGTTTGCCACCCTTCCTTGTGATTAATGATCCGCTGCAACAGAACCTTCAAATGAATTTACCGAACCTTTGCAACTGCAGATTGCCGACTAGGGTACGTTCACCCCAGGCTGAGATCAGGCACGGATGAAGCTGTGCCATGACCTTGGCAAAGCAAGGGAAATCGGAGCAACAGCAGATGGCCAAAAGAGCATTCATCCTCCTTGAGGGTCATTCAAGGGGCAATGGTCTG
Organism: Mesorhizobium sp. LSHC412B00; assembly: GCF_000503035.1. Classification (NCBI taxonomy): domain Bacteria; kingdom Pseudomonadati; phylum Pseudomonadota; class Alphaproteobacteria; order Hyphomicrobiales; family Phyllobacteriaceae; genus Mesorhizobium; species Mesorhizobium sp. LSHC412B00. The sequence continues at coordinate 49,446 of NZ_AYWB01000028.1, forward strand.
CTATACGTCGAAGCCGCCAAGCGTCTTGGTCTTCATCCAATCACCGTATCGACTAATCCAGCTCAGTACGACTATCTGGCGGCGGAAGGGATGGAGGCAATCGCCGTCGATACAGACAATCTCGATGCTCTGATCCGCGAACTTTCCCGCTTAGGAGAGAACTACGAGATTGCTGGCATTACTGGCTTTTCGGGTGACGATGAGTCGGTCTATGCAACAGTTGGCAAGCTCTGCCGGCATTTCGATCTACCAGGGCCGAACCCCGAATCCATCGAACAATGTCACGACAAATTCACTCAACGTCAGCTTCTCTCGGATGCCGGCATTCCGATACCGGCTTATCGCCTGGCAGCGAACATGGCGGACGTAGAAAGCTCTGCCGCAGAGATCGGACTACCAGTAATTGTTAAGCCGGCTGTAGGCAGCGGCAGCATGGGTGTTCGATTGTGCCGCGACCTCGATGAGTTAGCTAAACATACGACCTATATGTTGGGCGGGCAGCACAAATGGTGGTCTTCGCCTAGGGTGCTGGTCGAGGAATTCGCAAAAGGTCCTTACTATTGGGCAGACACAATGGGAGATCAGATCATTGGAATTGGGACCGCTGACTACGACCCTCCCCCGCATTTCGTCTGCCGTGCGTGCACCATTCCGGCCCCGCTGACTGATGACGAGCATGAACGTATCGCCGATGTTTCGCTGAGTTGTTTGCGAGCTCTTGGGCTTGGCTGGGGGCCGGCGGGCATCGAATTCCGGTGGACGAAGCGTGGCCCAGTCGTCATTGAAGTCAATCCGCGGCTTCATGGCGCGCCCACTCCCCAACTGCTTCAGCTGGCTTACGGTATCGATCTCGTCACCGAGCACATCAAGATTGCTATTGGCGAAAAATGGGATTTGCGCAGAAGGCATTCGCACATTGCGGCTGCGCGGTTCCTAGTTGCTGATCGCGATGGCATCCTTGATAGGATCGCCGACGGCAGTCAAGAAGCTGCTGTACCGGGCGTTGCCGAGGTCAAATTCTATATTTCACCCAGGACGCCGATCGTTAGGAGAGGCGATTACCGGGACTGGATCGGACATATCATCGCCACCTCGCCCTGGCACACTCAGACCGAAGAGATACTCCAACGTGCCGTCGATTCGCTCCATTGGTCGATCAAGCCATTTCCGACGGTTGGCGAATAGGCACAATCTGCTATCCCCTCCTCGCGCCAGCCGCAGACGCTAGAATGATTGCTCGGAAATGAAATGAAGACGCCGCTTTCCTGGCGAGCGGATGCTAGGGACCTTACTGCGTTGCTCGCACTTGTCCGGCGAGGAGATCCTCGGCGATCGTTCCGATCTACGACCTGCAGCCGGTGCCGGCGGAAACCCACTCAAGGCTGTCGCTGGATAATCTGCGCTCGGCTATCCGCGACAGAGCGAGTACCGACGAGCCGCCAGGGTCTCGCAGCACCGCGATGATTTGCTCTTCCGTGAAACTTCGATCGCTACATCGTCCGGTCCTTCTTTGAGGGCGGACTTTAACTCCAGGTGCAGGAAAAACCCCGTCGCAGGTCAACTTCGATAAAAAACTATCGTTATTTTTGTGCCACGACGGCGCGCTGGCGCATCCCGCCGGATATTTCGTGAGGATAGTTGAAACAAATCCTTCAATCAAATTTACAAAATCTTCGCGCCGCTGATCACTGGCAAATGGTACCTTCACCGTAAAGGATGAGTTAGGCACGGAAGATAAGCTCGCCGTTGTACCCTCGGACCACTACACAGATCGCGAAGGAGGTTGCCGCCAATGGCAAGAAGAGCACTTATTTTAATTGAAGGCACAAGGAGCAATGGTCCGCTTTACGCCAAAGCGGCCCAACGTCTTGGCCTTCATCCAATTACTCTGTCGGCTGATCCAGCTCTCTACGACTATCATGCGCCGGGAAGCATTGAAGCGATCCGTGTCGATACAGACAACCTTGATACGCTGATCCAGGAATGTTCGCGGCTGCGTGCGACCTATGATATTGCCGGGATTACGGCCGCTGAGGAGGAGGTCTATGCGACAGTTGGCAAGCTCTGCCGGCATTTCGATCTACCGGGGCCGAACCCTGAATCCGTTGAACGGTGTTGCGACAAATTCTTTCAACGTCAACTCCTCGCGAAGGCCGGCGTTCCAATACCTGCTTATCGCCTGGCCGCAAATGCAACGGAGGTAGAAAGCTCTGCTGCGGAGATCGGTCTTCCGGTGATTGTTAAGCCAGCAGTAGGCAGCGGCAGCAGCGGTGTCCGATTGTGTCGCAACGTAGACGAGCTAGCCGAACATACGACCTATCTGTTGGGCGGGAAGTACATATGGCGCTCTTCGCCGAGGATACTGGTCGAAGAATTCGTAAAAGGGCCCCACTATAGCGCTGAGGTAATGGGAAGTGAGGTCATTGGGACTGCCGCCATTGCCTGGGGCCGCCCACCGCATTTCGTCGCTCGCGAGTGCACGTATCCGGCGTTGCTGACAGGTGACGAGCATAGGCGTATGGTTGATGCTTCGCTGAGCTGTTTGCGAGCTCTCGACCTCGGCTGGGGACCGACGAATATTGAATTCAAATGGACGAAACGTGGCCCCGTCGTCATTGAAGTCAATCCGCGTCTTGCAGGTGGGACCGTTCCTCAACTGGTTCAGTTGGCTTATGGTGTCGATCTCATCACCGAGCACATCAAGCTTGTCATAGGCGACGAATGGGATTTGCGCAGAAGGCATTCGCACATCGCGGCCGCGCGGAAACTAATACCTGATCGCGATGGCTTCCTCGACAGGATCGATGGCGACAATCGGGCGGCGGCTATATCAGGTGTCGCCGAGGTAAAGTTGTATGTTGAACCCAAGACGCCAATCGTCAGGACGGGCGACTACCGGGACTGTCTCGGACATGTCATGGTAGCTTCCCCCAGCCGTGCTCAGACCGAGAAGATACTTCAGCGCGCCGTCGACCTAATTAGTTGGTCGATCACACCAATTTCGGCCGACGGCGAACAGGAGCAATCACCGTCCCTCACCTCCCATGCGATCGGAGGTGGCAAGTAGGTAAGAGGTGACGGTCGCCGTATCGTCCGGCATGCGGTTGTCCAGCGGAATAGCTGATCCGTCTCGGGAGCGCGACGGATTGCAACTGCGACGTACAAGCCGAAAAGGACTTACGGCAATAGCAGTCAAGCAGCAGGGCTGGCGCGAGTGTTTTCGAGAGTTTAGCGCCCCGCTACGATCCGCAACGGCTGCTATAGCGGGCGCCAATGGACAGTGGTCAGACTTCGCGAGCGTGAATCGACAAGAAATGGGACAAGGATGCGTTTGTAACCGGCTCTGTCTACCTGTACGGCGAATGTTCGACAACGGACGCGCTGAGGCGGAATGCGAGTGACCCCGCTTGACAGGCAGGTGTCCCCTTTAATCAGCACGAGGCTTAGCAGCGTAAGTGCAGGAATTTGAGGATGTACCGGCATGCAGGGTAACGTGACGACGCTGGAAGTTTCGAAGTTCATCTGTGCAGCGGACAAACTGGCGCGCAAGTCCGGTCTCCACATCACAATGGGAGACGATTTTGAGGAGTATGTCAGGATCACGGGCAAGCTTCCCCGAAAGTCACCGACCGATCCAAACTTCCGTCCGGACTGTTCTGATCTTCTACCCGGAAAGGCTTTTTGGATCATGGGACGGGACCGGGAAGATAGAATAGCGCATGTCCAAGCAATGCGGCTGTACGATCTATCCAATACAAGTCTTGATGAGCACCTTGGGACGCTCAGGGCCTTCTTCGCGGCCCCTGAACTCAAAGCAGGCCCTGGTTCTTCGTGTCGCTGCTACGCACCGTCCGCTCGGGGGATTACCGGGCTTGTAGGATATCGCGGCGACCTCTGGCTGCGGGAGGATTTTCGGGGACGCGGTCTTCTGGCCTTCCTTGGTCGGATCGCATTTGGACTGGCTTGGGCTAAATGGTCGCCAGATTTCATTTACGCGCTGGTCGCTGGCTGGAATATCGAAAAAGGCGTAGCAGATCGCAACGGCTATCAGCACAAAGAGCCTCATGGGGCAATCCTGCGCTTGCCCGCGCAGCGAATATACGAAGACGACTGGCTCGTTTGGTTGACCCGGGAGGACATGCTGAAAATGCTTTCGAGCGCTTCGAGGAGCATCCCTGCACTTTAAGGCCGCCGGTAGCACACAGGCGAGATGGCTGGCCAACTCGCCGCTCCGCGACGCACCCTGCGGCGGCGAACGTCGTCGGTGAGCCGGTATCCGCCGAGGTCGGCAAAGCGTTGAGCCGACAACTTAGCGAGAGTGGGCCGACGACGCGCCGCACGGTGTTGGTCACGCGCAGCGGGCGACGCATCGTGCGTTTAAGGACGGCCAGATCGTCAACGCCAACCTTAAGGATGCCTTGGTTGCGACTGGCCAGAAGCCCGTCACACCCTAATGTGGATCGCACCGCCTGCGTCAGAGCCTTGTACACGGCCTGGGAACGAGGGCGCGTGGCTCGAAGAGAAGGGCGATGGGCTGCGGCACCGCTCACGGACATCGACCATGATATATCCTCGGCTCGATATCGCTGCGCGTCCATCACAGCGCTGGCCTGTGGCGGGAGGCGTGCAATGAGGATCGCGCCCCAACTCAACTGGCCCTCCGCTGTCCTGCCACGCCTCATTGCTGAAGCAAAAGATACACCCTCATTCTACGAAATTTATAGCCCTAGGATATTCGGAAATATTCACATAGCGGTGCGTTATTTCTTCGTCCACCCTTATGTCCTTTATTGCCACGAGGCTAGCCCACGCCCCAGAGTTTTTATCGATCCAAACTGTTTCTGCATTTGGGTTCGAAGAGTGATTCACTATCGAGATAAAACCGAAAACAACGTAGCTCGTCAGAGGACCCTTTTTGATTTTCCGATCGTGACGCACGAAGTAGTACTCAAATAGTCCCGTACGATCCAACAGTTTTGCTGTCGCATCGTCGAATTCCCATGATGGAGCGCGCTCAATAACATCTCCAGCCTTGAATGGAATATTAGCAAATACACCGCGGCCCTTTCCAGGAACGTTTTTGACGTACACAGTGTTGCCGCGATCGAAGACCTTGTCCACATCGTATGTTTCTTCTTGGTTGCTGAGCATGGCGTGTTCCCTACATTGTGTCCACCAGTTTTTCTTACATTGTGTTCACGGACGCGGCTGTCGTTAAGCTTCCGGCCGTCATTCACCGGTAATGGTCAGTTCAAAGAAGCCTACGGCCGCGGGGCGATCCTCGCTCGCCTACGAGGCTCGCCTGTTCTCGCCGCAAACCTCCTCCTTTGCCCGCAATTCCTACTTAGGCCGCCAATCAGCCCGTCCTTCATCATGGCCTGGTCGCTCTGGCGGCGACAGCATCAAATCAACGCCGCCATCGCGCGCTTGCGCGCGCCACTCAAATGCGGAGCTGATACTAGCCGCCCCCCCCGGCTCGGACATCGCTCATCGAAACATCTGAAAGCCGTCATCCCGGGGGTCAACCGACCACATCCTCACCAGCGTCCTCGCCGAAGCATCCGCATCCAGCATACGCGGATCGTCCGCGAACAGGTGCTTGATGAGTGCCTACTCTCCATGATCGCACACAACGGAACTGCCATCGAGGATTCGGCCATTCAGGTACGCCGCTGTGCCTCTCCCTACCCCCTATCCCATAACGGGGGCACCTCCTCCGCTAAGGCCAACACATCACTGGGATCGGCAGTGCGCGTCTTTCTGCGGGACAAAACTCAACGATTTCATTCCCAAGAATTCATTTAGCGAATATAGCTTGTCCTCAAGCTCGTCATACCTACCAATTCACGTGGGTGGCTTAGCCGCGGAAGACATATTATGTGGAAAGGCTAAGGTTGACGCCTTTGCGGGTATAGCGCTCGCTCTGCCGGTTCAGTCGCTGATGCTGAGCAAACTTCTCGAACAGGATCTCGCCAGCAGGTTCGGCCAGGCAAGCCGAACCGGGCGTACAGTTTGGTGTTGCGCGATGACGACGCGCACGCGCGGCAGGTACTCGAGAAACGACTCCTTGACGGACGCTCGCCGGATGAACTTCTGGCATGTCAGGGGATCGGGAGCGTGCACGGGATTGCTGGCCGAGCTGAGCTTCGCGTACCAAATCGGAATCGGACCCCAAGCAAAGACTTTGATTTACAAATAATGTTCTCCACCGCGGAGTCATGTCGGGCCGACACGCCGTGGTTTTAGGGTCCACGGAAATGCTGATTTCACAACGAAGCGGATCCGTCCCATCTGGGGAAATATCAGCAATCGATACCTACTGTACGGTTTTGTCGACTCTGCGACACAATGTTGATCGGCCTGCTTGCAGCGTACCCTAAACAGCCGGTTGAAAAACCTGAAGAAAATCTTTTGCTGCTAAGCTGGCACGACTTTTGAAAGCACCTCGTGGCGTCAGGAACTCTGAACAGATCCGCATCGACAGCGCATATGCTGGCCTGGCGCCGACGGGGCATAGAGCCACAGGCTCTTACAGCCGTCTCATTTGGGAACCGGGACAACGCAACTGAAGGAGAGACCATGGGACTCCCGCGGATTGCGGTCGAGCTAGGCCGATTTCTCGACAAGACTGAAGGTATCGCTCAATCCGAACAGTTGTTCGATCTGTTGTCTGCGTTTGCCCTGAGTTTTGATTGCCCGTGGATCGCCTACGGTCCTCTTGCACCCGACCAAAAGATTTTGAAGCCGGCCAGACGGGATTCGGCAGTCATCTTGAATTATCCCGATGAATGGCAGGAGCGCTACTTGAAAATGGGCTATGACAGAATAGACCCGATCATCAAGAAAAGTCGACAGGGGGTAGGCGCCTTTCGATGGAGCGAAGTGTACACTGATGCAAGCACGACCGAAAACGAACGACGCGTGTTAGACGAAGCGGCGACGTTCGGCCTAAGGTCAGGCGTTACTGTTCCACTACATGGCCCCGCTGGCAGCTTTACGATCATGAGTTTTGCTCAGCCCTCGGACCGCGAATTCCAAGAGAGAACGATCACCTACTTGGAAATAGCCGCCTTGCATTTCCATCTTAGGATTTCGAAATTTGTTAATTCGAGCACACCAAAGAAAGTTCATAACCTCTCTCTTCGGGAAAAGGAGTGCATTTTGTGGTCATCGAGAGGTAAATCGTCATGGGAAACAGGAATTATATTAGGGATAACAGACAATACAGTGAATTTCCATTTAAAAAATGCGATGCGGAAGCTGGGTACCACCAGCAGAACGGTCGCTGCTATAAAAGCGTTAAGCCTCGGAATTATCGAAGCCTAAAAAAGTTCCCGGAAAACGGCAATCCCAGATCGCGTTCCCGCAGCTTTGCTCCAGCTCCAGAAGCCTAGCGCTGAACGATTTCCGTTGGCTTATCCTCGTCGGTCTGGAGGCTCGTCATCTGCCACTTCTAGCAAGAGTTTTATTAACATCGCTATCCGTGAGAGTGTCGGCCGCGAGAAGCTCAAAGAGGAGCCGGAACGCAACGGCGACACTTTCGGCGCGGCGATTCCGGACTATATGGAGCCGGAATTCGCCCGCGACGAGGTGGTGTGCGTGTTTCAGAAATTCGCGGACAGCCATTCCGCTAATTCGCGGACAGCGATTTCAGTAATTACGGCACAGTGATTCCGCTAATGCCCAAGGCGCACCAGCGCTATGCCAACACGACGCCGGCGAACCTGATCCGGCAGGCAGCCGGGATCGGCGCCAACACCGCATCCTGGTCGAGCGGATGATGCGCGACCGTCCCCATCCCGAGCAGGGATACCGCTTCGCGTTTGGTATCCTTTCGCTGGCCCGTCGCTACGAGCGGGATCGGCTTGAGGCGGCCTGCGAGCGGGCGCTGACCATCAACGCGATCACCTACTCCTCCGTCAACGCCATCCTCAAATCCGGCCTCGACCGCGTGCCCGCCCGTGGCCGAGCCGGTCAAGCCCACGCCATCGCACACCAACATCCGCGGCAGCTCCTATGACCAATGAAGGAAAGGAAACCAACCATGCTGACACATCCAACCCTCAAGCAGATGCAGGTCTCGACCTTGGTGGAATGGCGACTACCGGGAATTGGCCGAACAAAGCCAAGCCGGCGATCTCAGCCGCGACGAGTGGCTTGGCCTGATGCTCGATCGTGGAGCCGCCATGCGTGCCGACAAGCGTCTTACCAACCGTCTCGCCGTTCCCAGGCTGCGCTTTGCCGACGCCAGAATCGAGAACATCGACTTCGCCGCGCATCGCGGGCTCGATCGGCGCAATACACTGTCGCTGGTCCAGGGCGCATGGCTGAAGGCGCGCAAGCAGGGTGAGGACGGGCACGGCGGTGGCCGAGATTGTCTCAAGGTGGGCATCAACCAGGCGACGCATTGCAATGAGAAGATGAAATAGGCCGGGCTGATGCCGTCGGAGATGAAGCGGCTGAAACAGATCGAGGAGAACTCCGTGGCGGATCTGCTGGACAAGGAGATCCTGCAGGACGTCATCAACCACAGCCGATCTGACGGCCTTCAGCTTGTTGACGAGAAGACCGCCATCGAACCACCCCAAAACTGGAAGTTCGTGCTGCAACGCGAAAAGCGCACGTGGACCGAATTAATAGGTATCCCCCAATCTGCCCTTGGCCAGCCGCGCTTCCTGATTCTCTTGTCCTACCGGTTCCGTGGCACGGTGAGGGTGGGAATTTGAATGGAGCGGCATAGGCGACAACAGTCACTCGAATCCAGGTTGATGTATGTGCGCCAGCTGCATCCAGCCGGCCGACCCATATCGGCTCCACAGGCTCTTGTGGCACCGGAGCGCCTGGGTGTTCTGGTAGCTTCAGACATCATAGCCGGAAATGTAGTTGAGGTGCGGGGAGTCCACGACAACAAGCAGCGATACGCCCGTCTGCTTTCTTCAGGCGATCGTGGTCTTAATAAAGGGAATGGCAGTGACATGTACAGCCCTTTGTACCGCCGGCGGTCACGCGGTTGGGCCGTGGTAACTGCTTCTCAGCTTGACGGAACGTTCCGGACTCATGCCCAGAAGCATGTTGGCGAGCGTCGTAACATCAGCAACAGGAAGGCCAGTATCGCTCCGAACGGCACCCGCCGCTACCGGGAACGCGGTGCATTCGAATACGAACGCCCCGATATCCGGGTTCGCGTCGAGGAGCTTCCTGGCCGCAGCCCTCACATCCCTAACGAGGATCGAGACGTCGATGTTCGGAGCGGACTTAGCAAACTCGTACCATAGCTCGCTTCCCTCGATCCCACTCACAGCCACGCTGATATCTTTCGAAGACCAGCCTGCGCAGACATAGTGGTTCTCCATCAGCTTGGGTGCGTCGTAAGTGAGAAGGCCAATCCTCGACCCCGGCTTCAGCGTCTGCGCTACGAAAGGCACCAGCAGCAGGCTCGACATCGCGACTGGAATCGAGACCGCCTCGGCCACTGCCGCCTGATAGAGGCCGGTGAAGCCGCAGTTGGAAACGATTGCGGACACACCCTGACGATCCAACTCTCGCGCGGCGGCTACGTAACCAGCTTCCACGGACTTGTCCCCGTCGATGACGTTCCGGGTGAACGCCCCCGGAACCTGCTTGCGTTTGACCGGGAACGGGAATGTACCTGGTCCGGCCATGAAGCCCGGAAGCTCGACCGGCTTTGTCTCGAGTTCAAGAATGCCCAAAACCTTGTCTGTCATTGTGGCCTGGCCCCTTTGCTATCCATCAATACCCGCGTCGATGAGCCCAAGTACCCCACCGCCACTCTCTGGGCGATGCTGTTCGTCTGGCCTCTTTTATCACGGAATTCGTCATTGTCCGGTTCCCAGTTTATTTGACGACGAGTGTCCGTGGCGTGCGGGTCAAGGGCTCGTACCTCGTCTCGGTGACGGCAAAGGGCTGCGTGATGGTGACGGACTGATCACCGAGCCAGAGGCCTGTCATCATGTGAAAGCACATCCCCGGCTGGAGCACCGTCTTCTCTTCCCTGCGTATACTTGCGGTACGCTCGGCGACTGTCGGCGGATATCCGATACCGAGCGGATAGCCGATCCGCTGGTCTTTCTCGATCCCGTTCCGCGACAGCACCTTGTGAAACGCTTCAAAGACTTCGGAACACGCCTGGCCGGGACGCACGCTGTCAAGTCCGGCATTCAACGCCTCAATGGCGATGTCCGCGAGCTTCACATAGTCTGTAGACGGCTTTCCGAGGTAGACGGTACGGCTCACGTTGATCTGATAGCGGCGGCGTGTACCATGGACCTCGAAGTTGATAACCGTGTTGTTGGACAGCGGCTTGTCAGTCCAGGTAGAGTGGGGCGCAAGGGCCCGTTCGCCTATGCAAAGATGCACGACAGAAGAGTTATAGGTTCCACCGAACTCAGGAGTGCCGGAAATTTCTTGATGATACGCGGCTGCAGCGAGATCGCACTCCCGTACACCCGGCTCAGCCGTCTCGGTGACGCGGTTGATGACGGCATCGCCGATGAGGCCAGCCTGGCGCATGAACACAAGTTCGGCAGGACTCTTCACCAGGCGAATCCAGTTGACGAGGAGGTCGGCGTCTTCGAACCGGGCCTGCGGGAGCGCCTTGACCAGGTCCGCGTGGGCACGTGCGGAATAATAGTAGCCGCCCATCTCGACGCCGATGACGGCCGTTTCTCCGCCGAGTTCCTGGACGATTTTTGCAACATACTCGTACGCAGACCGCTCCGTGGAGTTCACGTAGCTATCAGGAAAGCCCCGGATGCTATCGTCAGAAAGATAGGTCGTGATCTTCGAAGAGGTTGCGTCCATGCCGCGAGTGATCATGATCGGCTCATGGCGGTCCAGAGCCACAATTGCCATCTGCGGCGTATAGAATGAGTAGGCGTCGTATCCGGTGAGATAGTTTTGATTTGGCGGCTCCGAGATGAGCAGGATATCGAGCCCGCGCTTTGACATCTCGGCCTTAACCGCGGCGAGTCGCGTGGCGTATTCCGCCCGTTCGAAGTGAAGAATTCTTTCCATCTTAGGTTCCCCTGCTTCTTCCCGCCTGCCCGGCGGCGGCGGTGTTGCGATTGTGTTGACGCCCGGCTGCACCATGCGGCAGTTCTGCCGTCCTGGTCCTCGCGACGGTGCCGCCCGAGCCGAGGATAGAGGTGCCTGCTCGCATAAAAACTGCGTATAAGGCCTCGATAGGGCCGCGCTTCTCGATTCCGGGAGATGGCGTGCAGCAAATGTGCGAACGCCAGAGCAGATTCTCGGCGAAGAAGCAGTCTCCAAGTTTGAAGGTTCGCAGACTCCCATCCTGAAGCGTGATCTCCATTTGGCCCTGGAGGACCACCACCCAAAGGGGGCGATCCGAACGGTGGAAATCGAGGGTGAAGCCGACCGGAATGTAGCGGAACTGGGAAGCCTTGCACGGAGCGAGGGCGTCTTTTGAATCTGCGGTTTCCCTCGGAAAGGTCCAAGCTTTCCTCGCGGAAGCGGCTCCGTCCACTTTCGTCAGTGTGGAGAATGGTTTTAGTCAGATGGTTCATTGCTTGCGTCACTCGATGCCCAGCGACCGGATGCAGGCAAGCCGGAGCAGCTGACTGATCCGTGGCAGGTTTAATCACGACCCTGATTCTAGCCAAGTGCGGTGCTGGAAAGGTGTGGCATCCGAAGCGCGGAAACCGGTCGGGCCTGGATACGCCCCGCAGTCCAATCGCCACCCGCAGACAGCACTATCCGATGGCAACGGGCGATCAGAGTTAGCGCGATCCCGACGACGCGAAGACTCGCATGCCGCGGTTCCCAACGGAATCCTTCAACAATCATGCTGGCAGCGCAGTCTTTCTGCTGCGGCGGGGCGTCTTTCAGTCGAAACCGCACCCGGCGATGAAATACTATTCGACGATGCGGTTCGGCTGGACGCAAGTCGAGAGCCGGGCACAGCCCAAAGGCGGTCAACTATTATGAACGCGGGTGAGATGAAGGTTCTATGTTTATGGCATGCCACACAGTCGAGAATATCAAGACGGCGTTGCCGGCGGGAACCGAAGTGGTCGTGTCAGCACCCGCCGATTACCTGTCCCGCTATGAGACCACTTACGCCGATCTTGAGCCTCATGCCGGCGACGCAGAAGCCTTCATCGGTCGACGGTGCCCACCGGCGCATCCTCGAAACTGCTGAGAAGCTGAAGATCCTGTGATAGCTGCATGTGGGCGTTGATGACTTGAGGCAGATAGATGCCCTTTCGCTGCTCACCCAACGCAAGGCGAAGCTTGCCAATATCGCTGGAGCGAATGCTATCGCAATCGCCGTGCAGGGCATGATGCTGATGCTCGCCCTCGCGAAGAATGCCATCATCAACGGTCGTTCTTCGTTTCCTGTTTGGGGGGATGAAAGCCGGTCGGCGATGCTTCAAGGACGTACGGTTGGGGTGATCGGCGTCGGCAGCATCGGCGGCCTTGTCGCAAAGCACGCAAAGGAGTTCGATATGAACGTCCTGGGAGTACGTCGAAACAAGGAGCAAAAAGGGGAAGGCGTTGATACCATGTACGGGCCGTAGGAGCTGCACGCCGTTCTGGCTTGGCGCCCCAAATACCAGAGAACAACAGGCCTCGTCGGCAAAGCCGAACTGGCAGCGATGAAGCCGAGTGCGTTCTTGGTCAACGTTGGTCGCGCGGCAACGATTCAGGAAAAGCCCCTTTATGAAGCGCTTACCTCGCTTGCCGGGTTTCGGCACGGATGTTTGGTGGTGGTATGAGTTCGGCAGAACGTTTCCAGTCGGATGGGGCTCTCGGCTAGAGATTCAGAGGCTCCCGAACGTGATTTGCTCTGCCCGCGAAGCCCATAACGCGGATGATCTACTGGAGCGGTCTATCGAATGGGGGATCCAGAACCTTATCGGATTTGCCGCAGGGCAGCAGCTGACACGGAGGTAAATCTGGAAGCGGGCTACTAGGTCCGCGCATACGCGAGCGCTGGTCGATAAATTGGAATTCATACCAGACCAGCAATTCGAGTTCCCCTTGCTTCGGCCCGCTCTCTGCGCGGTTCGCGCGATGGGACACATCATTGCCCGACGCGGCTCACCGTGTGGGGCGATACCAGCTAACCATAAGGAGAATGGAAATGAAAAGACGCACATTTCTGAAACTCGCCACCGCGACCACGATGAGCACGCTGGCTGCGCCTTACGTCCATGCCCAAGACAAAAAATTCGCGGGTATCACCCTCCGTTTCGGCGGATGGGGTGGATTGTACGACGAAACGATTCAGAAGTGCGTAGCTGCGCCGCTTGAGGAGCGGACGGGGCTGAAAGTAGAGATTGCCGCCGGCACACAATCTGCCGACTTGGTCAAGCTCGTCGCGAATAAAGAGAACCCTCCTTTCGATGTGTACCAGGCCGACAGCGCATATATGGTGGAGGCACTGAAAGCTGACCTGATCCAAAAAGTAACGGAAGTCGAGGTACCAAACATCAAACGCATTCTTCCCGGATTTCATGAGTACGGCGAGTATGGGGTCCCATACAGCATTTTCACGTACATACCCATATACAACTCGCAGCTGGTCGAAAAATCACTAACTACATACACCGACATAACCAGACCCGATCTCAAGGGTCGTCTGGCTCTTCCGGTTGCGACTTTCGACACCTGGAACCTATACTTGTTGGGGCTAGCAGAGGAGAATGGTGGTTCGATCTCCAATATGGAGCCTGCGTACACTTTGTTGGAGCAAGCGAAATCAAACATTCTTGCTTTGGCGCAGAGTACAGTTGCGATGGTCCAGATGTTCGAAAACGAAGAGGCTACGGCCGGCGTGATTTCAGATGCCCGTGGGCACGAACTGCGCTCGAAGGGAAGACCTATCGTTAGCGTGTATTCGCCGCTGGGTATCTACGGGGCAACGTCCTACATGAATGTTGTCAAAAATGCGCAGCATCCAGAGGCAGCATTCGCATTCCTGAACCAAATGCTTTCCGACGAAGGCATGCTTGGGCTACCTCGAACGCTGAGGCTTGGGGTAACGACTGACGTAAAACTTCCCGATGACATCGCGAAAGACCTGACATTCAACTCACCGGAGCGGGTCGCCCTGAAAAAGAAGGTCGACTGGGAGAAGTGGATGGCCGACCGCGGCGCGCGGATCGAGCGCATCAACAAAATCCTTCGCGGCTAGGGTCGTTGCCTTTGAATGCAGGGCTTCACGCGACCGCAGTAGCCCTGCATGCCCGCTTACTAATAGAACTTTCCAAGGAAAAGCTATGTATTCACCTTCAAAGCAAAGCCGAAAATTCCCTGCGGCACTTTTGCTGGCCCCAATGGTCCTGCTACTAGCCGGATTCTTGATAGTCCCTGTGACCGGTGTACTTCTCTACAGCTTCCTCAATGGCGACTACCTTCTTGAAGGTGGTGGGTTTACACTGAGACACTATTTTCGATTCTTCTCGGATTCCTATTATTCCTCCATTTTATGGGAGACATTTGTCGACGGCTTCGTGGTGAGCCTGATCTGCTTGGTGATCGGCTTTCCGACGGGATATTCCCTTGCCCGACTGCCACCCTTGGCGCGAAGATGGCGTACAATCATCGTCATCATGCCCTTGACACTTAGCCTGGTCGTTATTGTGTTCGGTTGGCTCATTGTTCTCGGGCGCAATGGGCTTCTGAACTCGCTCTTGCTGAGTCTTGGTATCATGTCGACTCCGCAGACGATGCTATTCACGCGGCCGGCAGTGATCCTAGTACTTGTCCAGCAGTTTCTGCCGTTCATGATCCTTTCTGTCATGAGCGTTATCACGCAGATTGATCCAGTTCTGGAACAGGCCGCGTCCAACTTGCGGGCAAATCGGCTTGTTACATTCCGGCGGGTTATCCTTCCGCTCGCGACGCCGGGGATCCTTGTCGGATTAAATCTCGTCTTCGTGCTATCGATTTCGGCGTTCATAACGCCACGTTTAATCGGTGGTAACCGTGTCCCCATGCTGGGCAGCCTGATCTACGAGCGCATCATGTCGGAATTCAATTGGCCCTCTGGCGCAGCGATGGCCTTCATCCTCTTCGTCGCCGGCCTCGGCTTCACAGCGGCTTTCAACGCGCTAGCCGCATCGCGCTTTGTTATGGGTGGCCGTCGCCATGCACAATGATTTCACAGATTACGTCATGAAGGTGGCCGGAGCTGTGATACGTGCACTCGTGTATACAATGCTCGCACTGCCTGCGGTCCTGGTGATCATTTCGTCATTCACCAGCGGGGAAACGATGAATTTCCCTCCCCCCGGCTTCTCCCTGCGATGGTACCACCGGGCGTTTGAAAGCGAACCTTTCATGACGGCACTTTGGACCAGCACCTACGTCGCGGTCATCGTCGCATTCCTTGCGCTGGCGATCGGATTTGCCGCCGCATTTGCCATCAACCGCTTTTCCTTCCCTGGAAAAGGACTGCTGCAGGCGCTTGCATTCTCGCCGTTGATCATTCCCGCAGTTGTCTTGGGCATCGGCCTCCTGTATCTCTTTTCTTGGATGCGTATTACACAGACGATGCTGCCGCTTCTCGTCGGCCATCTAGTTCTCGCAATCCCATACGTTGTCAGAACTATTCTTGCGAGCCTCTCGTTACATAACCGGGTGCTCGAGGAAGCCGCGATGAATTTGCGGGCAACACCGCTCCAGGTGGTCCGCCGGATCACGCTGCCACTCATTCTCCCGGGATTGCTGTCGGCTGCGATCTTCGCGTTCGTGACTTCGTTCGGCAACGTGACGGTATCTGTATTCCTCACATACGGCGGCAACGTAACATTGCCCGTTCAGCTGTTCACCTATGTGGATAACAGCTACGACCCGCTTGTTGCATCAGTGTCGAGCATAATGATTTTTGTCACGTTGGCAGTCATTTTAACAATCGAACGTTTGATCGGCGCCGAACGACTCGCCTAAGAAAAACAAAGGGTAGCGACTGTGTCGAGCAATCTTGAAAACCGCCCGAATGACGCGGGCGACTATGTCGTCGAACTGCAATCCGTGTCGCGGCACTACGGAGATGCGATCGCTGTTGCGGACGTCTCACTAGGCATGGCACGGGGGGAGCTGGTCTGTCTGCTCGGTCCGTCCGGCTGCGGCAAGACGACGACACTTCGCATGGTGGCCGGCTTTGTCGAGCCGACCTCCGGCACGGTTCGCATCAACAACATGGACATGACGCACCTGCCACCGTATCGGCGCGATACGGGAATGGTCTTCCAGAGCTACGCGCTTTTCCCCCACATGACTGTGGCGGAAAATATCGCTTTCGGTCTGGAGAACCTGAAGTGGAACCGCGCCGACCGGGACAAGCGGGTAAGCGAGATGCTCAAGCTGGTCGAGCTTCCCCACCTCGCCGAGCGGTTCCCGGCGCAGCTCTCCGGCGGACAACAGCAGCGTATTGCACTTGCTCGCGCTTTGGCGATGCGCCCAGCAGTCCTGCTGCTCGACGAGCCGTTCTCCAACCTTGACGCTCAGCTCAGGGTCCGCATGCGTGAGGAGTTGCGAGAAGTCATTCGTGGGGTCGACGTCACGACCTTGTTCGTGACCCACGACCAGGAGGAAGCACTGACGATGTCCGACCGGATCGTCGTCATGAATGCGGGAAGGATCGAACAGATCGGGTCACCTGGCGACATATACGAAAGCCCCAAAAGCACATTCGTCGCAAAGTTCATCGGTTGGTGCGCTGTCGTGGAAGGCACTGTCGATTCGACTGGTAACTTCATGTCGAAATCGGGCATAAACCTGTCGGGTTCCTGGCAACCTGGCTCGGCGAGTGCCATAGTTCGACCCGAGCAGGTCCGCATATCGTCGGAAGGGGCATTTGGAACTCCCGCGCAGGCAAGGGTCGTTGAATCACATTATTATGGGGGTGCCACCCGAGTCATCCTCGAAGTGAACGGAGAGCATCTGATGATGCACGAACGCTTCCCGTTCGGTCGCCATCCCAAGCCCGGCGAAGCCCTGAGCATTACTCTAAATACGAGCGAAATCCGCGTTGTGCCGACGCCCGGCACGCCCCGCTAATTTTTGCGACGTGCCTAGCCTTCTAGACCTCAGTTGTCCTCAGGGTCGTCTATCGGCACGGCAAATCCAGCCTTCACCCTGTCCACGACGACCAAGGTCTTGACGCTCTTGATATGGCGATTCTCATAAAAAAAACGGCGCGTGTACTCTTCGTAATCTTCCATGCTGCGGGCAGTGACGTAGAGCAGGAAATCCGCCTCGCCTGTAATGTAAAAGCCGGTGGCGATTTCGGAGGAAGATTTAATGTCTCTCTTGAACTTGTCGATAATGTCGACACGCTCCCGCTCAAGGGTAACTAGCACTAGCATCTGGATCGGCCTGCCGATTGCCTTCGCGGACACGATTGAAACATCTGCTTCTATAATACCTTCTTTCCTCAGGCGCTTCAGTCGCCGCTGGCAGGCGGTTGCCGAGAGTCCGACCTGTTCCCCGATGGCCTCGGAGGTCAGTCGGTTGTTCTTCTGAACAAGTTCGAGAATACGAGCGTCGATACGGTCGTACTGCTTGGCAGGGAAGCTATAAGCCACTTCGGAAACCTCACAAAAAAACCCCGAAGATGCAGAAATTCATCTTGAAACGCGCAAAATGGCGATGCATTTATTAACAAATCTCCGCGCTCGGTTGCAAGCGCGATTTGGGCAGAGTCGGCGATAATGCTACGGCGAGTAATCTCATGACGACCGCTGCACGCGCTCGCTGTGCGGTGCTCCTCTGCGGCAGTAGGCGACCTCGGCTTCGGCAAGGTGAAATCCTTCAATCTCCCGGGTCGAATACGCAATCATCCTTGGCGCATCATCGGCCGTTCGATGGATTCCACCTCACCCGGCTTGGGCATCGCGATGTCCTGCTTCTCAAACGCGACCAGCTCACATGCGGCACCACCTGGCATGCGGCCGCTCTAGCCCGTCTTATGCACGACGGCGCGTCTGAGAGGTTGGCGGATGTAGCCTAAGCAATTGATTTAGCGTAGGATTCGGCTGTCTAAGCCAGCCCTGCCACCACATCTCGCGAGCCACACCCGCCATGACCGACGATACGTTGCTGCCGCTCTCATTTCCAGCCGTTGGGCGCGAGAAGATCACAGCTGCGTTTGACGGCGGACGCATCACCTCGGATGGCGGCCTCATGCTTTTGGCCGCAGCCGAGCGACGCCTGCAACTGGCCGACAGGCTGGCCGGTGCGATCCACGATCCGCGCGACCCGCAGCGGGTGAGGCACGCCATGGCCGACATTCTGCGCGCCCGCATCTTTGCGATCGCATGCGGCTAGGATGCCAACGATCTCGATCGGCTGCGCACCGATCCGGCCTTCAAGCTCGCCTGCGGGCGGCTGCCCGACAGCGGGATTGATCTGTGCTCGCAGCCGACCTGCTCGCGCCTGGAGAACCTGCCCGACCTGCGCACCGTCATCCGGCTGGGCTGGGTGCCGGTCGATCTGTGGCTGTCGAGCTATGCCGCGCCGCCCAAAAGCGTTACGCTCGACATCGACACGCTAATGTCGTTCAGGGCCATCAGCAGCTCTCGCTCTTCAACGCCCATTACGACGAGCGCTGCTTCCTGCCGATCCACATCTATGACGCCGCGACCGGACGTCCGGTCGCCATGATCCTGCGTCCTGGCAAGACCCCGACGAGCAAGGAGATCCGCGGCCATTTGCGCCGGCTTGTCCGGCGCATCCGCGCCCGCTGGCCGGCCACCCGCATCCTGGTCCGCGGCGACGGCCACTATGGCCGCGCGCAGGTCATGGCCTGGTGCGAGGACAATGCGCTCGACTACCTCTTCGGATTGCCGGGCAACAAGGTTCTCCAGCGTCTCGTTCATGAAGCCGCCGACGATCCGCACCCGCCGCGCGCTCGAGCAGAAGCCGGTGCTGCGCGGTTGTGCCGAGACCCGATACCAGGCGAAATCCTGGAAGACGCAACGTCGCGTCTGCGCCGGCGTCGAGGCAACCACCCGCAGCCTCGACATCCGCTTCGTCGTCACCAATCTCGACAAAGGCTCCGCCGCGCATGTCTACGACGTGATCTACTGCCCCCGTGTCCAGGCCGAAAACCTGATCAAGATGCACAAGAGCCAGCTTGCCTCCGACCGCACCAGCTGTCGCTCACCGATTGCCAACCAGGTGCGCCTCGTCCTCCACACCGCCGCATACTGGCTCATGCTCACCCTGCGCGAGGCGGTGCCCACAACCGATCATCTCAGCAACGCCGAGTTCGCCACGCTGCGGCTCAGGCTCCTCAAGCTCGGCGCCCGCGTCATCGAAACCGTCTCGCGAATCCGCCTTCGCCGCCGCCTGTCCCGAGGCCAACCTGTTCCGACGAATCGCTCTCACGCTGCAGCCCGCAGCACCATGAGCGCCGGGGCATCAAGGCCCCGCCGAACCCAAACTTGACCCTCCAGCGCGTTCCAAAGTCCAGTCTCAGTTGCGGTGAAAAAGACGCCTCATACCTGCATGACCGAACGCTCAGCGGCGCTCGAATCACAAGGCTCATGAATAGGACGGGCTAGTTACCCAGCTCCGAGCCGCCGAAAACATGGCTAAGCTGGCGCAGTACTCCGCCGAGTTGTTCCGCGAGCTGAAGCAACTGAGTGCAGCCGACTGGATTCCGGCAGACCCACAGTGCCGGCGGGACCACAGTTAAGGCGGTTGTAAATGGTTGTGGGCGGGCAGTATTCGGCCGAACAGTCCTACCAAAGGAAGGGCCCAAGCGTCATGGCCCACCTAACAGAACACAAGTTCGCTAAGAGTCGTCTCTTCTTCGATTGGGGCTTTGAAGTCAAGCTGCTTCTGTTCTTTTCCGGGTCGTGTCGCCCGCGGGGTCACTCGCTTCTCTTCGCGGTCGGGGCTAGGCGTTCCTTGGTCGGCCGACGGCGCACCAAACGGACGGTCGCTCTCACCTTCACCCATCCCTTGCCTGGACCTCGGCTGTTGCGGAGGCGTGAGGTCGCGTTCGCAAATTACACTGCCGCAGCTGCCTGTTGGCTCGTGCGCCGGACGGTCGGCACAAGCCGGGCGTAGGCCTCGAGCAGATTTGGGGTCCGGTTCTTGTCGCTTCGAACGACACGTGCACGCGCAGCACAGGGCGATCCATGCGCCGGACCATGTGCGCCTACATAGGCCGGCCCGCAGCCGCGCCGTCGATGGTTTAATCCTGTGGTGGTGGCTCGGATTCGCCCGCGACAAATCGACTCGCATCCCGACCACGATGGGTTTCAGCAAGCTGCCGCCTACGGCTTGGACGCTCGATGCACACCGACCACTCAAAGCCACATCGGCAAACATTGTACGGGGGCTCTCGAACGCACCTTCGGCTGCATGAGGCGCTGGCGGCGCCTCGTGCGCGATAATTAACAGCGCATCGACATCTCTCACGCCATGATCCTCGTCGCCATAGGTGGAAACCTTGTCCGACGAAATGCCCATCCCTGATTCCCAAAACGGACTCTAAGCTTCAGCGCCCTGATAGAGACTTAGTCTAGGATTGCGGTGTGAGCACTGTTTCGACGAGCTTGACCCAGTATCCGATACCGTACGGGATTGCCTCATCATCAAAATCGTACGCCGGGTTGTGTAGGGCAGCAGTAGGTCCGTTGCCGAGGTACATGATCGCTCCGGGCCTCTCCTGAAGCATGTAGGCAAAGTCTTCAGACGAGCTGCGCGGGGGCATCTTCGCATCGACGGAGGCGGCGCCCACAAGGCTCTGGGCCGCCTGGATCGCGAGATCCGTCTCCGCCATGTGATTGAATGTGACCGGTGTGTCCCGCCGGTAGTCGAGCTCCGCATCCCCGCCGAATCCACGAGCTATGCTTTTCGCCGAGTCTTGGATCTTTTGCTCGGCGAAGGCACTCAGCGCAGGGGAGAATGTTCTGACCGTGCCGGCCAGATGAACCTGCTCAGGGATGACATTATAAGCCGAGCCGGCGTTGATCTTGGTCACGGAGACGACAAGCGCCTCGATCGGATTGGTTTGTCGCGACACCAGCGTCTGCAGGCCCAGGATCACCTGGGCAGCGATGACGATCGGATCAACCCCCTCATGCGGCCTCGCGGCATGCCCGCTCTTCCCCTTCACTATTAGGTCGAAGTCATCCAACGAGGACAGGGCGGGGCCATGGCAGGTCGCGAACTTGCCGACCTCGACGCCAGGCGTGTTGTGCAAGCCGAATACCTGGGAGATGCTAAACCGATCTAGGAAGCCTTCATGAACCATTTTCTGGGCGCCCGAGGGGAGGATTTCCTCGGCAGGCTGGAAGATCAGCGCAACGGAACCCTTGAAGGTGCGGGTGCGGGCAAGGTGCCTTGCCGCGCCGAGCAGCATGGCGCTATGCCCGTCGTGTCCGCAGCCGTGCATATGGCCCGGAACTTCCGAGGACCAGTCCTTTCCCGAGGCTTCGAGTATCGGAAGTGCGTCCATATCGGCTCTGAGCCCGATCGTCGGTCCTTCGCCGCCTTCCCCTTTGATGACTGCGACGATGCCGGTCTCGGCGATGCCGGTTTCAATATGTTTGATCCCGAACGATGCCAGCTTTTCGGCCACGAACTGCGCCGTATTCTTCAGACTGAACCCAAGTTCGGGATTCCGGTGGAGATGACGTCGCCACGCGGTTGCTTCCGCGTGGTATTCTCGGAAAGGTTCAACGCTCTGCAAACTATTCCCCTGAGAGTCTCGATCGGGCAAGCGGCGGGTTAGCCATACCATACCACTTTACCGCGGCATCTTCTCCAATTCAGTTTGCATATACCGATCATCTGGAATCAAGATTCGGCAGGTGCACAACTCTCATTTGACGAGAATGAGATAGCTCAGGGGCAATCATATCTGCGCGCATCAGTGATCTCGAATCCAGATGATTTTTGCATAAACAATATTTTGGCGGACCCACGAAGCGGCGCCGCACAATGTCGAACGATTTCCGCAGCGAATTTGCTGCCATCAAACACCGAAGATCATACTAACAGCGCCGAAAGAGGCCACACCCTCGCCGCTCGCCCATAGCATCTACGCCAGGGGCACTTATCGAGCCCGGACCGCGATTTTTCTGCGACAGCTACTGAATAGCATCGCCGAAGATCGGTGCTCAACGGACAAGCCCACTCGGACGAGTTCGGCGCAGCAGCAGAAAGCGTTCAACGACATTCTGGACTACGCGGAGCGTGGGACCGGCGATAGCCGGAGGCAGGTCCGCAGGACCTATGCAATCCGCCATGGTAATGCTCCGCCACCGGAATTGCAGGAATAAATGGAATGTGCAGTCCCTGCTACTCGCACGCCGACATTGATCTCAGGGACGATCCGACGGTGTGACCATCCTAAAGTGCTTCTATGTGGCCATCTGCCGCCAATGCTTGACCAGTCACCACCTTGGCGGCGGGCGAAGCCTGGAAAAGACACGTATCAGCAACATCTTTCAGGGTATGAAGCGCTTGATCGATTGGCTCTGTACAGACTCCTAACAAAGGTCGAGTGAAATGGCCGCATCTTTCGGCCTCCGCTCCCGCATAGTGGTCTATGTTGACTCCCTGCACGTTCGCCGGACAGACTGCATTAACGCGTACGCCATAGGCGCCAGTTCAACGGTGAGCGTTTTTGTAAAGCCGACAACCGCCCACTTCGCAGCAACACCCGCTGTGCGAAGGCTATAGCAGCCGTAGAGTCCGGCAGTAGACGAACCCTGCCCGTTGCTCTTTCATACCGGAGCGGCGCGGCGGATGCATCACCTCGGATGGCGGCGTCATGCTTCTGGCGGCCGCCGAGCGGCGTTTGCGACTGGCCAACCGGCTTGCGGCTGCGATTCGCGTCGTTCGCGCCGGGCTGAGGCACGCCATGGCCGACATTCTGCGCCGCCCGCATAACGATCGCATGCGGCTACGAGCATGCCAACGATCTCAACCGGCAGCGCACCGATCCAGCCTAGATATCGGAAGTTTCGCCAGGCGCGATAGTAAACTTGAGGCGTTCGCTTCAAAGCGCTGTTGTCGGCTGCGCAGTGCTGTCGACGCTCTGCGGACATGCTGGGTGCTGTCAGCACAGGTGATGAATTCCTCGCCCATACCATCACGAAACGCATAATTTCAGCACCCTTAGAGCGCCTTTCAGAGACTTTCGACCTAGCCCTGCCCTTAACCTCTCACGACTTGTGGTCGTTTTATGGCCCAAGCGCTGAACATGAACACCGTATGTGCCCTGAGTCCGCGGGACACCTCTCTTGGATTCCACGGCAGACTGGAGCGCTTTTCCTGAGGTTTGAAATGCGAAAACTTCCCTCCCATGTGGAGTACGTGATCATCGGCGGCGGCATCATCGGCCTTTCAATTGCCTATCACTTGACACAACTTGGACATCGGGACGTCCTCCTGCTCGAACGCGACCAGCTTGCCAGCGGCACTACATGGCATGCCGCAGGTCTAGTTACCCAGCTTCGGGCAAACGAGAACATGGCGAAGCTCGCCCAGTATTCGGCCGAGTTGTTCCGGGACCTTGAGAAGCTAACCGGACAAGCGACGGGCTTCAGGCAAAGCGGCTCCATCACGGTCGCAGCCACAACCGCACGGCTGGAGGAGCTGAAGCGTGGGGCGTCGATGGGACGGTCCTTCGGACTGGAAGTCGAGATGATCGATGCAGCCGAAGCCAAGCGACGCGTCCCGTTGCTGGACGTGAGCGACATTCTCGGAGCCGCGTGGATCGCCTCGGATGGCATGACAAATCCCATAGATACCACGCGCGCCTTCGCCGCCGGCGCCCGACAGGGTGGAGCGACGATCCTCGAACGCACTCCAGTTACCCGGATTGCTGTGGAAAACGGCCGGTTCACCGGGGTTGAAACAGCTGAAGGTATTGTCCGCGCCGAAAAGGCCGTGATCTGCACCGGAATGTGGAGCCGAAGTGTTGGCGCAGACCTCAACTGGACCATCCCGCTCCACGCGGCCGAGCATTTTTACGTGGTTACCGAGTCGATTCCGGATTTGCCTCACAACTTGCCCACAATCCGTGACATGGACGCACGTTTTTACGCGAAGGCCGACGCTGGAAAGTTGCTGGTGGGCTTCTTTGAACCCGACGGCAAGCCGTGGGGCATGGAGGGAATCGCGCAAGATTTCAGCTTCGATTCATTGCCTGAAGACTTCGATCACATCGAACCCTACCTCTCTGCTGCCATCGAGCGCATGCCGGCTTTGGCAAACGTTGGGCTGCAACTGAATTTCAACGGTCCTGAGAGCTTCACGCCGGACAACCGCTTTCTCCTCGGACCTGCGCCGGAGATCACCGGTTTATATACGGCCACAGGCTTTAATTCCTGCGGCATCGAATCATCCGGCGGCGCCGGGAAAGTCATGGCCGAGTGGATGTCGAAGGGTCAGCCCTCAAATGACTTTTGGGAAATGGACGTCCGCCGCGCCATGCCGTTTCAGCGAAATCGCAAATACCTGTATGACCGGACCATTGAAGCTGTCGGCAATCTCTGGGTGCTCCATTATCCGCACAAGTCTGCCAAAACGGCGCGAAACGTCCGTTTGTCTCCCCTTCATGATCGACTTGCCCAAGCTGGTGCAAACTTTGGTGAGATCGCCGGGTGGGAGCGAGTGCAATGGTTTGGCGCACCAGGGTCGCCGACAAGTTCGCACGGCACATTCGGTCGTGACGACTGGTTCAGGTTGAGTGGCGAGGAACACGAGGCCACCCGTTCCGGGGTCGCGCTGTTCGACCAGACATCCTTTGCTCACCTGCTGGTTCAAGGTAAAGACGCCCTTGCACTCCTCCAACGGCTGTCGACCAACGACGTGGACGTTCCGCTGGGCCGGATCGTCTATACCCCATGGCTTAATGAGCGCGGAGGCATGGAATCGGATGTCACGATCGCCCGAACAGGCGAAGATGAGTTTCTGGTTGTCACGGCTGCCGTGCAGCGCATCCGCGATCTTGCTTGGCTGAAAATTCATGCAAAGGGCGCAGGCCACGTCTCCGTCGCAGATGTGTCGTCAGGGTACACGACGCTGTCAGTGATGGGGCCGCGCTCAAGAGATCTACTGAAACGCGTGAGCCCGGCTGACTTCTCCGACGACGCGTTCCGGTTCGCGACATCTCGCGAAATCGAGATAGGCTATGGCCTGGCGATGGCTTTCCGCATGACCTTTGTGGGGGAACTTGGTTGGGAGCTGCATATTCCGGTCGAGCAGGCTCTCGGGATTTATGATGCGCTCGTCGCGGCGGGGCAGGATCTCGGTGTGCGTCACGCGGGCTATGTCGCACTGAACTCATTGCGACTTGAAGCCGGTTATCGTGACTGGGGCTCGGACGTGGGAGACGAAGATACGCCCCTTCAGTCGGGCCTGGGTTTCACGATTGCCTGGGACAAGGGATCGGACTTCATCGGGCGATTCGCCTTGGAGACCCAGCGCGGGCAAATGCCGCGTCGGCGTCTTGTCCACCTGGCTGCTCCCCAGGCTGCACCGCTGATATTCGGCACGGAGCCCGTCTGGCGGAACGGGGCACTCGTAGGTTACCTGCGCTCTGCGGGTTTCGGGCATACCGTCGGCTGCGGTATCGGCATGGGATACCTCCACTCAGATACCGGAGTCAGTGCCGAATGGCTGTCGAAAGGAGATTTTGAGATCGAAATTGCCGGTGAACGACACGCTGCTATGGCAACGCTACGCCCCCTGTTCGATGCAAAACGGACTCGCGTGAAGGGCGAATGGCTGAAGACGGAAGATCTGATCCATCCTGAACTGCGCGCTGCGATGTCGAAGGCGCGACCTTAAAGACCATTTCAAGTGCTGACGCTGTTGACAAGTAATGACTGACAATGGCGACCGATCCATGGTCCTCACCCTATCCTGTCCCGATCGGCCCGGCATTGTGTCAGCTGTGTCGGGGCTCCTTTACCATGCTGGATGTAACATCCTCGACGCTCAGCAATTGTAAGCTATTTTCGCTGCACGTTGACGCGGGGGCTTTCGACGGATGGCCTTCGAATCGGGAACGGTATCTGGTCTGAT
>NZ_AYWB01000029.1:0-42214 GCF_000503035.1 Mesorhizobium sp. LSHC412B00
CCCTCTGGCCTGCCGGCCATCTCCCCCACAAGGGGGGAGATCAGCCAATCGTCAGGCGAGCGCACCTTCGCTTCGCCGCTGGCTCGTCGCATCGCCAAGGATGCCGGCGTCGATGTGTCCGCTGTGAGTGGCACCGGCCCGCATGGCCGTGTCGTCAAGGCCGATGTCGAGGCGGCGATTGCCGGCGGTGGCGCCAAGGCTGCACCGGCCGCGAAAGCCGCACCTGCCGGCGCTCCGGCACCTGCGGCTCCGGCTGCGGCACCCAAGGCGATGTCGGACGAACAGGTGCTGAAGCTGTTTGCCGAAGGGTCCTATGAGCTCGTCCCGCACGACAATATGCGCAAGACCATTGCGCGCCGCCTGGTCGAGGCCAAGACAACCATCCCGCATTTCTACCTGACGCTCGACTGCGAGCTCGATGCGCTGCTGGCGCTGCGCACACAGATCAATGCGGCGGCTCCGATGAAGAAGACCGACAAGGGCGAAGTGCCCGTCTACAAGCTGTCGGTCAACGACATGGTGATCAAGGCGATGGCGATGGCGCTGATGGCGGTGCCGGATGCCAATGCGTCGTGGACCGAAAGCGCCATGGTCAAGCACAAGCACGCCGATGTCGGCGTTGCCGTGTCGATCCCCGGCGGCCTGATCACGCCGATCATCCGCCACGCCGACGAAAAGACACTGTCCACTATCTCCAACGAGATGAAGGATCTGGCGAGCCGTGCCCGCAGCCGCAAGCTGAAGCCTGAGGAATATCAGGGCGGCACGACGGCTGTCTCCAATCTCGGCATGTTCGGCATCAAGGACTTTGCCGCCGTCATCAACCCGCCGCATGCGACGATCCTGGCGGTGGGTGCCGGCGAGCAGCGGCCGGTGGTCAAGAATGGCGAGATCAGAATCGCCAATATCATGTCGGTGACGCTGTCGACCGATCACCGCGCCGTCGACGGTGCGCTCGGCGCCGAACTTCTGGTCGCCTTCAAGCGCATGATCGAAAATCCGATGGGCATGCTGGTCTAGGAAGGAAAAAGGCTGTGCGGAAATTCGTCACCAGCCTTTTCGCCCTGATCCTTTCCGGCCTGGCCGGCGGGCTGGTGGCGCTGTGGCTGGCAATCGTCACCAATGCGAATTCCGAATACATCCTGGTCTTCATGGTTTCGGCGCTGGTCACCATCGTTGCGACGGTGGCGTTTTTCATCGCGCAGTTCGTGCCAAACCCGCAAAGGGCGATAAACCTGACGGGGCTTGTTGGGGTTTCGTTGTTCGTGCTGGCCGGAATCGGGCTGATTGCCTGGACCTTCTCGCAGCCGCCTGGCAAAGCCCAGTGGTCGGGCGATCTCCCCGTTGTCGCCGGTCTGTTTTTGCCAAGCATCGCCACGGTTATCGTGCAGTGGCTGTTCGTGGGATGGCGCGTGCGGCGCGGGCTTAGGGCGGAGGCGGGTGCGGGTGCATGAAGACGATCCTCTGCTACGGCGATTCCCTGACCTGGGGCTATGACGCGGCGAGCCTCGGGCGTCATGCGCTGGAAGATCGCTGGCCGAGCGTGCTCAAGGCGGCGTTGGGCGACGATGATATCGAAGTCATTGCCGAAGGTCTGAACGGCCGCACCACGGCTTTCGACGATCACCTGGCTGGTGCCGACCGCAATGGCGCCAAGGTGCTGCCGACGATCCTGACCAGCCATGCGCCGCTCGACCTGATCATCATCATGCTCGGCGCCAACGACATGAAGCCCTGGATCCACGGCAATCCGGTCGCGGCCAAGCAGGGCGTGCAGCGGCTGATCGACATCGTGCGCGGCCACGATTATCCGTTCGACTGGGCCGCGCCGCAAATCCTGATCGTCGCGCCACCAGCGGTCAGCCGCACCGACAATGCCGAATTCAAGGAAATGTTTGCCGGCGGCGACGAGGCCTCGAAGCGGCTGGCGCCGCAATATTCCGCGCTCGCCGACGAGGCCGGCTGCGGCTTTTTCGATGCCGGCACGGTGGCCGAGACCACACCGATCGACGGGGTCCATCTCGATGCCGAAAACACGCGCAATATAGGTGACGCATTGGCGCCATTGGTGCGTGTGATGCTGGAACTCTAGAGAAAATCAGGGAGAAACCCCGTGGCTGAATCCTACGACGTCATAATCATCGGCTCAGGCCCCGGCGGCTATGTCACGGCGGTGCGCTCCGCCCAGCTCGGCTTCAAGACGGCGATCGTCGAGCGCGAGCATCTCGGCGGAATCTGCCTCAACTGGGGCTGCATCCCGACCAAGGCGCTGCTGCGCTCGGCCGAGATCATGCACTATTCCGATCATCTGAAGGACTACGGCCTGAAGCTCGAAGGCGGCAAGGTCAGCGCCGACACGGCCGCTGTCGTCGACCGCTCGCGCAAAGTGTCGTTGAGGCTCAATGGCGGCGTCGCCTTCCTGATGAAGAAGAACAAGGTCGACGTCATCTGGGGCGAGGCGAAGCTCTCCAAGCCCGGTGAGATCGTCGTTTCCAAGACGGCCAAGAAACCGATGGAGCCGCAGCCGCCGGTGCCCAAGGGCGTCAAGGGCGAGGGGACCTACACCGCCAAGCACATCATTCTCGCCACCGGCGCCCGGCCGCGCGCGCTGCCCGGCATCGAGCCGGACGGCAAACTGATCTGGACCTATTTTGAAGCGATGGTGCCGAAGGAGATGCCGAAATCGCTGCTGGTCATGGGTTCGGGCGCCATTGGCATCGAGTTCGCCTCCTTCTATCGCACCATGGGCGCCGAGGTGACGGTGGTCGAGCTTTTGCCGGCGGTGATGCCGGTCGAGGATGCCGAGGTCTCGAAATTCGCGCAGAAGCAGTTCGAGAAGCAGGGCATGAAAATCATCCTCGAGGCCAAGGTGACCAAGGTCGAGAAGGGTGCCAACTCGATCACCGCCCATGTCGAGATGAAGGACGGCAAGGTCGAGAAGATCACCGCCGACCGCATGATCTCGGCCGTCGGCGTGCAGGGCAACATCGATAATCTCGGCCTCGAGACGCTCGGCGTGAAGACCGATCGCGGCTGCGTCGTCATTGACGGCTATGGCAAGACCAACGTTCCCGGCATCTACGCTATCGGCGATGTAGCCGGACCGCCTATGCTTGCCCACAAGGCCGAGCATGAAGGCGTGGTGTGTATCGAAAAGATCGCCAATTTCCCCGGCGTGCATGCGACAGACAAGCTGAAGATCCCGGGCTGCACCTATTGCAACCCCCAGGTCGCATCGGTCGGGCTCACCGAAGCCAAGGCCAAGGCCGAAGGCAAGGACATTCGTGTCGGCCGCTTCCAGTTCGGCGCCAACGGCAAGGCGATCGCGCTTGGCGAGGACCAGGGCTTCATCAAGACCGTCTTCGACAAGAAGACCGGCCAGCTGCTCGGCGCGCATATGGTCGGCGCCGAGGTGACGGAGCTGATCCAGGGCTTTGTCGTGGCGATGAACCTGGAGACCACCGAGGAAGAACTGATGCACACCATCTTCCCGCATCCGACGCTGTCGGAGATGATGAAGGAAAGCGTGCTTGATGCCTATGGCCGTGCGCTCAACGCGTGATAAATTGCTGCCGCGAGACTCAGACGCATGCGCCGGAGGAACCTTACGGCAAGACAGTTCGTTTCCGGATGCATTTTCACCTGACACTGGAGGAGTTGGCATATGGACGTGAATGGCGTGGGCTGGATTGCGGCCATCATCATCGGCGGTTTGGCCGGGTGGCTGGCCGAGATGGTCATGAAGAGCAATACCGGCGTCTTGATGAACATCATTATGGGCATTGTCGGCGCGGTGGTGCTGAACGCAATTCTCAGGGCGCTCAACATCGAACCCTTCGGTGTCGGCTGGCTCGCCTACCTGATCACCGGCTTCATCGGCGCCTGCCTGCTGATCTTTGCCGGGCGGCTGATACGCCGCTAGACTACCGCTATGCGAAAAAGGCTGTGGCGGCATGCGCCGCCGCGGCCTTTTTCTTTGCACCGAAAAGTCCTAGATGACGTCAGAAGGGCGAATGCCGACGGGCAGACGCCAACAAGTCAGGTTTGAGATGGTCACCGTCCTCGACACGATCGCCAACGCGCCGCGCCTGCGGCACCCCGAGAAGGCGCACAAGCCTGATCAGGACGTGCTGCGCAAACCCGACTGGATCCGCGTCAAGGCGCCGATGTCCAAGGGCTATGCCGAAACCCGCGAGATCGTGAAGTCGCACAAGCTGGTCACGGTGTGCGAAGAGGCCGGCTGCCCCAATATCGGCGAGTGCTGGGAAAAGAAGCACGCCACCTTCATGATCATGGGCGAGATCTGCACGCGCGCCTGCGCGTTCTGCAATGTTGCCACCGGCATTCCGACCGCGCTCGATGCCGATGAGCCGGCGCGTGTCGCGCATGCCGTAAAGCAGATGGGGCTGACCCATGTCGTCATCACCTCGGTCGACCGCGACGATCTCGCCGATGGCGGCGCGCAGCATTTCGCCGAGGTTATCCGGGCGATCCGGGCAGCGACACCTCTGACCACGATCGAAATCCTGACGCCCGATTTCCTGCGCAAGGAAGGCGCGCTGGAGATCGTCGTGGCGGCCAAGCCCGATGTCTTCAACCACAATCTCGAAACCGTGCCGTCGAACTACCTGACGGTGCGGCCGGGTGCCCGCTATTTCCACTCGATCCGGCTGTTGCAGCGGGTCAAGGAGCTCGATCCGTCGATCTTCACCAAGTCCGGCATCATGGTCGGCCTCGGCGAAGAGCGCAACGAGATCCTGCAGCTGATGGATGACCTGCGCTCGGCCAATGTCGACTTCATGACCATTGGCCAGTATCTGCAGCCGTCGAAGAAGCACCACCCGGTGATCCGCTTCGTCACGCCGGAGGAATTCAGCTCCTTCGCGACGATCGGCAAGACCAAGGGTTTCCTGCTGGTGGCGTCGAGCCCGCTGACGCGCTCCTCGCATCATGCCGGTGACGATTTCGCCAGGCTGCGGGCGGCGCGTGAGGCGCAGCTCAAAAAAGCCAGTTAAATCCTGCTTCAATGCCGAAATTCGAAGCCACACGCCGCGTTGCCCACACGCCGGAGCAGATGTTTGCGCTGGTCGCCGATATCGAGACCTATCCGCAATTTCTGCCGCTGTGCGAGGCGCTGACGGTGCGCTCTCGCAAGGAGCGTGATCGCCGCACCATTCTCCTCGCCGATATGAGCATCGGCTACAAGGCGATCCGCGAGACCTTTACGACGCAGGTGCTGCTGAAGCCGGACGAGAACACAATCGACGTCAAATACATCGATGGGCCGTTCAAATATCTCAGCAATATCTGGCGCTTCGAGCCGGCCGACGGCGGCGGCTGCAACGTTCGCTTCTTCATCGACTACGAGTTCAAGAGCCGTATCCTCGGCGTGTTGATGGGCACCATGTTCGATCGCGCCTTCCGCATGTTTTCCGAAGCCTTCGAAAAACGTGCGGACGTCATCTACGGAACGACGCCCATCTCATGAGTGTCGCCGAGCGCGCACAGGCCGATCTCCAGCGCATGCTTGACCGTCTCGCGGCGGATGAAGTCGCGGCCATTGTCGGCAAACATATTGAGCTCGGCAGCCACCGGCCCACCTCTTAGGGCAACTCCGAACCAGACGAGGCCGACCGGTTTTTCCGGCGAGCCGCCGCCTGGGCCGGCAATGCCGGTGACGGCAAGCGCAAGCCCGGCGCGCGAGCGGGCCAGAGCGCCCTCCGCCATCTCCAGAACCGTTTCGCGCGAGACGGCGCCATGCGCCTCGAGTGTGGCGGGCGAGACGCCGAGCATCTCCATCTTTGCTTCATCGGAATAGGTGATGAGGCCGCGATCGACGACAGCGGACGAGCCGGCAATGTCGGTCAGTGCCGAGATGATCATGCCGCCGGTGCAGCTCTCGGCCGTCGCCAGCATGATGCCGCGTTGCTGGCAGACCTGGAGCAGGGCGTTGGCAAGATCGCTGTTGTTCATGCGGGAACCTCCCCGGGGAAGACGACACTGGCGGTGGCGATGGCGGCGATGCCTTCCTCGCGGCCGACAAAGCCGAGTTTCTCGTTCGTCGTCGCCTTGATCGAGATGCGATCGCTGGAAATGCCCAGCATCGCCGACAGCGCATTGGTCATGGCCCCGCGATGCGGGCCGACGCGCGGCGCCTCGCAGATCAGCGTGATGTCGGCATTGGCGATGCGGCCGCCGCGTTCGCGCACCAACCTGGCCGCATGCTCGACGAAGATCTTTGACGCCGCGCCCTTCCATTGCGGATCGGAAGGCGGGAAATGCGTGCCGATGTCGCCGGCGCCGCAAGTGGCGAGCAGCGCATCGGTCAGCGCGTGCAGGCCGACATCGGCATCCGAATGGCCGGAAAGCTTCTTGCCGTGCGGAATGGCGACGCCGCACAGGGTGACATGGTCGCCGGCCTCGAAGGCGTGCACGTCATAGCCATTGCCGGTGCGAATGTCTGGAAAACGCTCGCCAGTAAGCCGTTGATCCGCCATCGCGATATCCCTTGCCCAGGTCAATTTGACATTGTCCGGCGACCCCTCGACGATTTTTACCGGAATATGCGCCCATTCGGCGATCGCGGCATCGTCGGTGAAATCCGTCTTGCCGAGATGATGGGCTTTTTCGTGCGCGGCGAGCAACGGCCAGAACGGAAAGCCTTGCGGCGTCTGCGCGGCATGAAGGCCGGCCCTTGGCACCGTCTCCTCGATCATGCCGGTGGCCGACTCGCGCTTCAGCGTATCGGCGACGGGCAAAGCGGGCAGCGCGCCCTGGCGCTCGCCAATGGCGGCGATGATACGGTCGATCAGGGCCGTGTCGACAAACGGCCGCACCGCGTCATGGACAAGGACACGGCCGGGCGTACGTTCCCTCAGCGCCAGCAGGCCGAGCCGGACCGAGGCCTGGCGCGACTCGCCACCGACCACGGCGGTAACCCGCTCGGCATACACGCCGGCTGCCTTGTCGAAAAGCGCGCGGTCATCGGCATGGATGGCGACGACGACGGGGCCAATTTTGGGATGCGCCAGGAACGTCTCCAGCGTGCGCGCGATGACGGCACGGCCACCGATGCGTTGATATTGCTTCGGCCCGTCGGCCTGTCCGGCACGCGCGCCGCGGCCGGCTGCAACGATGACCACGCCGACCTTGTCGGTCGTCGCCTCGGCCGGTTTTTCGCTTGCGTCTGTCATGCCGAGAGGCTTAGTCGCGGCTTATGGCGAAGGCCAGCATTTTCCCAAATGCGCCGCAATGTGACGTCATTGCGCGTTGCAGAATGCCTTTCTTATGGCTAGAGAATGTGCAGCAATCCGATATGCTTGGTTTTTGTGCATGCTTGAAGTGACAAAATTGGCTTCGCCGCTCGACGTTGGCGGCGTGACAATCCGCAACCGCGTCTTCCTCGCGCCCATGTCGGGAATAACGGACGAGCCGTTCCGGCAGCGCGCCGACGCGCATGGCGCGGGCCTGGTCGTGTCGGAAATGGTGGCGAGCGGCGAGCTTGCCAAGGGCAGGGCCGGATGCGACCTGCGCATCCGTCATTCCGGGCTGCCCGTCCATATGGTTCAGCTTGCCGGCCGCGAGGCCGAGCACATGGCCGAGGGCGCGCGCATCGCTGCCGGCGAGGGCGCCGACATCATCGACATCAATATGGGCTGCCCGGCCAAGAAGGTGACCGGCGGCTATGCCGGCTCGGCGCTGATGCGCGATCTCGACCATGCGCTGTCGCTGATCGAAGCGGTGATCGGCGCGGTCCAGGTGCCGGTCACGGTCAAGATGCGGCTCGGCTGGGACGACAATGCGCTCAATGCACCCGTTTTGGCGCGCCGCGCCGAAGAGGCCGGTGTTAAAATGGTGACCGTGCATGGGCGCACGCGCTGCCAGTTTTATCAAGGCAAGGCCGATTGGGGCGCCATCGCCCGCATCAAGGACGCCGTCTCGATCCCGGTCGTCGCCAACGGCGATGTGGGCTCGCCCGCGGAGGCCGCCGAAATCCTTGAACAGTCGGGCGCCGACGCGGTGATGATCGGTCGTGCCCATTATGGCGCGCCATGGACGGCGGGCCGCATTGCGGCGAAGGCTGCGGGCGACGCGCTCTCCGGCGTGCCGGAAAGCCCGCAAGCCATGGCCGACTACATCGTTTCCCACTACGAGGACATGCTGACGCTTTACGGCGTCGAAAGCGGCTTGCGCCAGGCGCGCAAGCATCTCGGCTGGTATCTCGACCGCCACTCTGCTGGCGTTTCCGATGAGCGGCGGAAAGCCATCCTCACCTCTTTCGAACCCGCCCGCGTCATTGCCTTGCTGCATGAGGTGTTTTCCGGCGAAGCCACGCCCTTGCGGAGCGCCGCATGAACGCCACCGTCACACCGAGCTCCGACATGGCGGATGCCGCCAGTATCGTGCTGAACACCATCCGCCGTCCGGTCATCATGGTCGATCCGGACGGGTTCATCACCTACGCCAATGCCGATGCGGAAGACTTCTTCCGTTCAAGTGCCAACATGCTTGCCCGCAACACACTGTCCAAGCTGATCCCGTTCGGCAGCCCGTTGCTGCAGCTGGTCGATCAGGTGCGCGAGCGCCGTGCGCCGGTCAACGAATACCGTGTCGACGTGTCGTCGCCGCGTCTCGGCATCGAGAAGGTCGTCGATCTCTATGTCGCGCCGGTGCCGGAATTCCCAGGCTCGATCGTGGTGATGTTCCAGGAACGCTCGATGGCCGACAAGATCGACCGGCAGATGACACACAGGGGTGCCGCGCGTTCGGTCACCGGCCTTGCCGCCATGCTGGCGCATGAGATCAAGAACCCGCTGTCCGGCATTCGTGGCGCCGCACAGCTGCTCGAACTCTCGGCGTCCGACGAGGATCGCGCCCTGACCCGCCTCATCACTGACGAGACTGATCGCATAGTCTCCCTGGTCGACCGCATGGAGGTGTTTTCCGACGAGCGGCCGATTGACCGCTATCCCGTCAACATCCATGTCGTGCTGGACCATGTGAAGGCAATCGCGAAGAACGGTTTTGCCAAGAGGATCAGGATAATGGAGGACTATGATCCATCATTGCCTCCGGTTTTCGCCAACCGCGACCAACTGATCCAGGTGTTCCTCAACCTGGTCAAGAACGCCGCCGAGGCCATCGGCGGCGACCCACAGGGGGAGATCGTGCTGTCGACCGCGTTCAGGCCGGGCATCCGCGTTTCCGTTCCCGGAACCCAGGACCGCGTGTCGCTGCCGCTTGAATTCTGCGTGCGCGACAATGGTTCGGGCGTTTCGGAAGACATTCTGCCGATCCTGTTCGATCCGTTCATCACCACCAAGCCGAACGGGTCGGGGCTCGGCCTGGCGCTGGTGGCGAAAATCGTCGGCGAGCATGGCGGCATCATCGAATGCGATTCGACGCCGCGCGGCACCACCTTCCGAATCCTGATGCCGGCCTGGAAAGAAACACCCATCGACACTGCCGATGATGAAGGCGAAGGAGACCGCAAATGACGGTTCGCGGCAATATTCTCGTCGCCGACGACGATGCGGCCATCCGCACCGTGCTCAATCAGGCGCTGTCGCGCGTCGGCCATGAGGTGCGCGTGACCTCCAACGCCTCGACGCTGTGGCGCTGGGTGGCGGCGGGCGAGGGCGATCTGGTGATCACCGACGTTGTCATGCCGGACGAGAACGCCTTCGACATGCTGCCCCGCATCAAGAAGGCCCGGCCGGAGCTGCCGGTCATCGTGATGAGCGCGCAAAACACTTTCATGACGGCGATTCGTGCTTCCGAAACAGGTGCTTATGAATATCTGCCGAAGCCGTTCGACCTGACCGAGCTGCTCAACATCGTCAATCGTGCGCTGTCAGAGCCGCGCCGACCGAAGATCGATACGCGACCGGAAGAACAGCCTGACGCCATGCCGCTGGTCGGCCGCTCGGCCGCCATGCAGGACATCTACCGCATGCTGGCGCGCATGATGCAGACCGATCTGACGGTGATGATCTCGGGCGAGTCCGGCACCGGCAAGGAATTGGTGGCGCGCGCGCTGCACGAATATGGCCGCCGCCGAGGCGGTCCGTTCGTCGCCATCAACATGGCGGCAATCCCGCGCGACCTCATCGAATCGGAACTGTTCGGTCATGAGAAGGGTGCCTTCACCGGCGCACAGAACCGCTCGACAGGCCGCTTCGAGCAGGCCGAGGGCGGCACGCTGTTCCTCGACGAGATCGGCGACATGCCGATGGAGGCGCAGACGCGGCTGCTGCGCGTGCTGCAGCAGGGCGAATACACCACGGTCGGCGGGCGCACGCCGATCAAGACCGATGTGCGCATCGTCGCCGCCACCAACAAGGATCTGCGCACGCTGATCAACCAGGGGCTTTTCCGCGAGGATCTGTTCTATCGCCTGAACGTCGTGCCGCTTCGGCTGCCGGGTTTGCGTGAGAGGTCGGAAGACATTCCCGATCTGGTGCGGCATTTCTTCAAGATCGGCGCCAGCGAAGGCTTGCAGACCAAGCGCATTTCGACCGGCGGTATCGAATTGATGAAGCGCTATCCGTGGCCGGGAAACGTGCGCGAGCTGGAAAACCTGGTGCGCCGGCTTGCGGCGCTCTATTCGCAGGACGAAATATCAGCCGAAATCATCGAAGCCGAACTGAAGACAGGCGAAAGGCCGGTCGTTCCCGGCGGCGGCAATTTGATCCCGGACGATCTGTCCATCGGCCAGGCGGTGGAGCACTTCCTGCAGCGCTATTTCGCCTCTTTCGCCGGTGATTTGCCGCCGGCAGGTCTCTATCAACGCATCTTGTCGGAGGTCGAATATCCGCTGGTGCTCGCTTCCATGACGGCAACGCGCGGCAACCAGATCAAGGCGGCCGAATTGCTCGGCTTGAATCGCAACACGTTGCGCAAGAAGATTCGCGAGCTGGGCGTCAACGTCTACAAATCGTCGAGACCATGAGCGCCTGCTGCCCGAAGTGACGCGAGGTCATCCCCTTTTCAGGGGATCGGCGGCCGAAAGATTTCCGTCACGGCCACACTTGTTGCATAATCGCCACAATGCGTTGCATACATCCAACGCAATCACTGGCTCTTAGACGGCGACATGGCTTCGCAAGCTCTGACATCAAACGAACCGCTTTTCAGCAGATCCGGCCAGAGGGATGGACGGCGGCTGCTTGCGTTGCCTGGCGTTGTGGCAATTGCCGGCGCGCTGGTTACGGCGGCAATCTCGTTTGCGATTCTTGTCGGCGCCACGCCGATCACGCCAGACGCAAACACAACGCTGACGCTGATTGCGGCCAATGCCTTATTTGTGCTGGCGCTGATTGCCCTCGTCGGCCGCGAGGTGCATCGCATCACCATGGCGCGCCGGCACGGCAAGGCGGCGTCGCGGCTGCATGTGCGCATCGTGACGA
The DNA here is from genome assembly GCF_000503035.1 of Mesorhizobium sp. LSHC412B00. Taxonomy (NCBI): domain Bacteria; kingdom Pseudomonadati; phylum Pseudomonadota; class Alphaproteobacteria; order Hyphomicrobiales; family Phyllobacteriaceae; genus Mesorhizobium; species Mesorhizobium sp. LSHC412B00. Next base: position 11,409 of record NZ_AYWB01000029.1, read on the forward strand.
TGTTTGCGCTGGTCGCGGCCATCCCCGCCATCATGGTGGCCATCATCGCCTCGATCACGCTCGATATCGGCCTCGACCGCTGGTTCGAGATCCGCACCAAGGCGATCGTCAACTCGTCGCTGTCGATCGCCGACGCCTATGTGCAGGAAAACGCTCGCAATCTTCAGGGCACGACGCTGTCGATGGCCTACGATCTCGATGCGTCGCGCACGCTTTACGGCCTCGATCGAACCGGCTTTCTCGACCTGATGAACAAGGAAGCCGTCGGCAGAAGCCTGGTGCATGCGGCGCTGGTCAGGGAAGACGGCTCCTTTGTCGTGAGTGCCCAGACCGATGCGGACTTCGCCATGCCGGCACCGCCTGAGGGCGCGGTGGCAAGTGCGGCCGACGGCAAGCCGGTGCTGATCGAGCCGAAGACGCGCAACATCATGGGCGCCATCATCAAGCTGCGGGAGATCGAAGGCCTCTACCTCTACACCAATCGCCTGGTCGACCCCGAAGTGATCAAGGCGAGGGCGATCGTCCAGTCCAACACCGCCGAATATCGCGGCCTGGAAGACAACAGGCGGACGTCGCAGGTGGCGTTCGCGCTGCCCTATCTGTCGCTGACGCTGATCATCATCCTGTCGGCCATCTGGACCGGCATAGCGGTCGCCGACCGTCTGGTGCGGCCCATCCGTCAGCTCATCGGCGCGGCTGACGAGGTTGCGACCGGCAATCTCGATGTCGCCGTTCCGGTACGGCCTTCCGACGGCGATGTCGCCTCGCTTGGCGATACGTTCAACAAGATGCTGCTGGAGCTTAAATCGCAGCGCAACGAGATCCTGTCGGCCAAGGATTTGATCGACGAACGGCGTCGTTTCTCGGAAGCGGTGCTGGCCGGCGTCACCGCCGGCGTCATCGGCGTCGATCCCTACGGCATCGTCTCCATCGTCAACAAATCGGCCGAAACGATGCTGGCCATATCGGCCACGGCGGCGCTGGGGCAGAACCTGTCCGCCGTGCTGCCGCATGTCGGCCGTGTCTTCGAGATCGGCCGCAAATCCGGCAAGCCGGTCTATCGCGAGCAGGTCACCTTCTATCGCACCGGCGCCGAGCGTACCTTCAACGTGCAGATCACCATCGAGGCCGGCGACGACGGCGAGGAGGAGAAATCCTACGTCGTGACTGTCGACGACATCACCGATCTGGTCCAGGCACAGCGCTCGTCGGCCTGGGCGGATGTGGCGCGGCGTATCGCACATGAAATCAAGAACCCGCTGACGCCGATCCAGCTCTCGGCCGAGCGCATCAAGCGACGCTTCGGCAAGGTCATCACCGAGGACCGCGAGATTTTCGACCAGTGCACCGACACGATCATCCGGCAGGTCGAGGATATCGGCCGCATGGTCGACGAGTTCTCGGCTTTCGCCCGCATGCCCAAGCCCGAGATGAAAGCCATCGATCTGCGTGAATCGCTGCGCGAGGCGTCGTTCCTGGTCGAAGTCAGCCGCGCCGACATTGCTTTCGAACGCGTGTTCGGCAACGAGCCGCTCAAGGGCACGTTCGATAGCCGATTGATGGCGCAGGCTTTCGGCAACGTCATCAAGAACGCGGCCGAGGCGATTGACGGGCTGGAACAAAAGGACGGTTCGCACGGCATAATCCGGATTCAAGCTGCCCGGCAGAATGGCGCGATCAGAATCGACGTCATCGACAATGGCAAAGGCTTGCCGCGCGAGAACCGCCAAAGGCTGCTCGAGCCCTATATGACGACGCGCGAGAAGGGCACCGGGCTTGGTCTCGCCATCGTCAAGAAGATCGTGGAGGACCATGGCGGGCGGCTCGAATTGCACGATGCGCCCGCGGATTTCCACGGTGGACGCGGCGCGATGATCTCGATCATCCTGCCGCCAGCTGCCGCAACCGCGCCGCCACGCGGTCAAGGCGAAACGGAACACGAACGAGAAACTGAAAAGGTCGGTAATGGCGTCTGATATTCTCATCGTCGATGACGAGGAAGACATCCGTGAACTCGTCGCGGGCATATTGAGCGACGAAGGGCATGAAACCCGCACGGCATTCGATGCCGACAGCGCGCTCGCGGCAATCGCCGACCGGGCGCCGCGGCTGATTTTCCTCGACATCTGGTTGCAGGGCTCGCGCCTCGACGGGCTGGCGCTGCTCGACGAGATCAAGACGATGCATCCGAGCCTGCCGGTGGTGATGATCTCCGGCCACGGCAATATCGAGACAGCGGTGTCGGCCATCCGCCGCGGCGCCTATGATTTCATCGAGAAGCCGTTCAAGGCCGACAGGCTGATCCTGATCGCCGAGCGGGCGCTCGAAACCTCGAAATTACGGCGCGAGGTCTCCGACCTCAAGCAGCGCAGCGGCGAAACTTTCGACTTGATCGGCATGTCGTCGGCGATGAGCCAGCTGCGCCAGACCATCGAGCGCGTTGCGCCGACCAACAGCCGCGTCATGATCATCGGTCCGTCCGGTTCGGGCAAGGAGCTCGCCGCGCGCGCCATCCACACGCTGTCGACGCGCAAGGGCGCGCCGTTCGTGACGCTGAGCGCGGCCAACATCACGCCCGAGCGCATGGAGATCGAGCTGTTCGGCACCGAATCGAACGGCACCGAGCGCAAGGTCGGCGCGCTTGAAGAGGCGCACCGCGGCATTCTCTACATCGACGAAGTGGCCGACATGCCGCGCGAGACGCAGAACAAGATTTTGCGCGTGCTGGTCGAACAGCAGTTCGAGCGGGTCGGCGGCACCAAGCGGGTCAAGGTCGACGTCCGCATCATCTCCTCGACCTCGCAGAACCTGGAGGCGATGATCGCCGACGGCCGTTTTCGCGAAGACCTCTATCATCGCCTGGCGGTGGTTCCGGTCATGGTGCCGGGCCTGGCCGAGCGGCGAGAGGACATTCCCTATCTCGTCGACAATTTCATGAAGCAGATCGCTCGCCAGGCCGGCATCAAGCCGCGCCGCATCGGCGACGATGCGCTTGCCGTGCTGCAGGCGCACAACTGGCCGGGCAATGTCCGCCAGCTGCGCAACAATGTCGAACGGCTGATGATCCTGGCGCGTGGCGACGATATCGATGCGCCGATCACCGCCGACCTGTTGCCGTCGGAGATCGGCGATGTCATGCCGCGCACGCCGAACCAGTCCGACCAGCACATCATGGCGCTGCCGCTGCGCGAGGCGCGCGAACAGTTCGAGAAGGACTATCTGATCGCCCAGATCAACCGTTTCGGCGGCAACATCTCGAAGACGGCCGAATTCATCGGCATGGAGCGCTCGGCGCTGCACCGGAAACTGAAGTCGCTGGGGGTCTGACCCCCGTTGTTGTTGGTCCAGCGGGCTGTGGCCCATTCAATTGCCGGTTACGGCAGCGGCGGAATCGCATAGAAAAACCGGGACTTTTCTGAGGGATCACCCATGCCGCGCATTACCTATGTGAACGGGCGCTATGTCGCCCATGCCGACGCTGCCGTGCATATCGAGGATCGCGGCTATCAATTCGCCGACGGCGTCTACGAGGTCTGCGAGGTGGCGCAGGGCTTTATCGTCGACATGCCGCGCCATCTTGCCCGGCTGAGCCGCTCCCTTAGCGAATTGTCGATCGACTGGCCGGTCACCAAGGGTGTGCTGCCGCTTCTTCTGCGCGAAATCGTCCGGCGCAACCACGTCGTCAACGGCCTGGTCTATGTCCAGGTTACGCGCGGTGTTGCCAGCCGCGACTTCGTTTTCCCCGCCGATACACCGTCATCGCTAGTGATTACGGCCAGAAAGGCCGACCCGGCGGCGGCCGCCAAGCGAGCCGAGGCGGGCATCAAGGTCATCACCGTGCCGGAAAACCGTTGGGACCGGGTCGACATCAAGAGCACCGGCCTGCTGCCCAACGTACTGGCCAAGCAGAAGGCCAAGGAGGCCGGCGCCCAGGAGGCCTGGTTCGTCGACACCGATGGCAACGTCAAGGAGGGCGGCTCGTCCAACGCCTGGATCGTTACAAGGGACGGCGTTCTGGTCACCCGGCCGGCGGAGCATGGCATCCTGCGCGGCATCACCCGCACGACCATGTTCGAAGTGGCGGCAAAGCTCGGGTTGACGATCGAGGAGCGCGGTTTTTCAGTCACTGAAGCCAAGGCTGCGCGAGAAGCTTTCATCAGTTCGGCAACGACAATCGCCATGCCGGTCGTGGCAATCGACGGTGCCGCGGTCGCCAATGGGCACCCCGGTTCGATAACACTTTCATTGCGGCAAGCCTTTTTTGACGTTGCGGAAAAAAGTCCAGCCTGATAACCGCACAGACGGACTGCACATCAATATATCTCGTTCTGCTTGTCGTTACTGACGGCAAGGGGGTGTTTGCAAGCTTGACATGTGCCCGCTAATTTGGCGCATTAGCCTGCAAACCGAAGGGGATCGGCGAAAGACAAGAACAATGGCGGAACGATCGCAAAACCTTCAGGACCTGTTCCTGAATTCTGTTCGCAAGAGCAAAAATCCACTCACCATCTTTCTCATCAACGGCGTCAAGCTGACCGGCGTGGTCACTTCCTTCGACAATTTTTGTGTTCTGCTGCGCCGTGACGGCCACTCCCAGCTCGTCTACAAGCATGCCATTTCCACGATCATGCCGAGCCAGCCGGTTCAGATGTTCGATGGCGAGGAAAGCCAGGGCGCCTGATTGGCACGTGAAAAAGACGCGGACCGCGGCGTCCGCGGGAAACCAGCACATAATTCCGGGACGGAAGCCACAGGTCCGACCCGGGCGGTTGTCATTGTGCCGGTGCTTACCCGGCATCAGCGCAACGATGACGAAACGAACCGTCCACGGCTGACGCGTTCGGCGGATGCGCGCCACGACGAAGCGGTCGGCCTTGCCCGCGCCATCAACCTGGATCTGATCCACACGGCGGTGGTCACCGTCAACGATCCACGCCCGGCAACCTTGCTCGGCAGCGGCAAGGTCGCGGAATTCGCCGAGATCGTCAAAGAGGGTCACGCGGAGGTGGTCATCGTCGACCATCCGCTGACGCCGGTGCAGCAGCGCAATCTCGAAAAAGAAATGAATGCCAAGGTGCTCGACCGCACCGGATTGATCCTGGAGATTTTTGGCGAGCGCGCGCGGACCAAGGAGGGCACGCTGCAGGTCGAACTTGCCCATCTCAACTACCAGAAGGGCCGCCTGGTGCGGAGCTGGACCCACCTTGAACGCCAGCGCGGCGGAGCCGGCTTCCTCGGCGGCCCCGGCGAAACCCAGATCGAGTCGGACCGGCGGCAGCTGCAGGAAAAAATCATCAAGCTCAAGCATGAGCTGGAAACGGTGCGCCGCACCCGCGACCTGCACCGCGCCAAGCGCAAGAAGGTGCCGTTCCCGGTGGTGGCGATTGTCGGCTACACCAATGCCGGAAAGTCGACGCTGTTCAACCGGCTGACCGGGGCCGACGTGCTGGCCGAAGACATGCTGTTTGCAACGCTCGACCCGACGCTGCGCCGCGTGCGCCTGCCGCACGGCACGCCGATCATCCTGTCGGACACAGTCGGCTTCATTTCGGACCTGCCGACGCATCTGGTCGCCGCCTTCCGCGCCACGCTGGAAGAGGTCGTCGAGGCCGATCTGGTCATCCACCTGCGCGATATTTCGGATCCGGATACCGCAGCGCAAGCCGAGGACGTCGAGCGCATTCTCGCCGATCTCGGCGTCGATGCCGGCGATGCCAAGCGCGTCGTCGAAGTGTGGAACAAGGTCGACCTTCTCGACGACGGCAACCGGGAGCGCCTGCTCGCCGACGGCACTGACGCCAACAACGCGCCGCCGATCGCCATCTCGGCGGTCACCGGCGAAGGCATCGATGCGCTGAAGGCGCTGATCGAGACCAGGATGTCGGGCGAACTCGAGGAATTGACGGTGACGATCGAACCGCCGCAGTTCGGCCTTGTCGACTGGCTATACCGCAATGGCGACGTCGTTTCGCGGGTAGACAATGAGGATGGCAGCGCAACCATTGCACTCAAGGCCACGCACAGCGCGCGGCATGAGATCGAAAGCCGATTGCACCGCAAAAAGAGGCAGTAAGCCTGATTATTTCGCGCTCTTGGCCTGCTGCCAGAGCGCTTCCATCTCGTCCAGCGTGGCTTTTTCGAGCGTGCTTCCCGATGCATCGATCGCGCGCTCGACATAGTGGAAGCGCGAGCGGAACTTTTCGTTGGTGCCGCTGAGCGCCGCTTCCGAATCGAGGTTGAGGTGACGGCCCAGGTTGACGACGGCAAACAGCATGTCGCCGAATTCGTCCTTGATCTCAGCCGTTTCGCCCTTGGCCAGCGCCTCGCGCAATTCGCCGATCTCTTCCTCGATCTTGTCGAGGATGGGTGCTGCCTCGCTCCAGTCGAAACCGACACGGGCAGCCTTTTCCTGCAGCTTTAGCGCTCGCGTCAAAGCGGGCAGGGCGACGGGCACGCTGTCCAGGAACCCCTTGCCATGGTCTTCGGGGTCGAGGCCGCGGGCGAGGCGCGCACTTCGCTTTTCGGCTTTTTCCTCAGCCTTGATCTTTTCCCACATGCCCTTTGCCATGCCGGCGCTGCGCGCCTTCTCGTCGCCGAAGACATGCGGATGGCGCCGGATCATCTTGGTGGTGATGGCCTCGACCACATCACCGAAGGCAAAATCGCCGGCTTCCTCAGCCATCTGCGCGTGGTAGACGACCTGCAGCAGGAGATCGCCGAGTTCGTCGCGCAGATCGTCGAGATCGCCGCGCGCAATGGCGTCGGCCACCTCATAGGCTTCCTCGATCGTATAGGGCGCGATGGTCGAGAAATCCTGCTCGATGTCCCAGGGACAACCGGTCTTCGGCGCCCTGAGCGCCGCCATGATCTCGATCAGCCGGGAAATGTCGCGCGAAGGTTTCATGCGGCGAATGCTATCCCGCTGCCTGTCGTGCGGCCAACGGCGTCAGCCGGAGAGGGGAGATTGTCCACAGCGAGCTTCAGCCGAGTACCGACACAACCGCCTTGGCGAGGTCATCCATGCCGTCCTCGGGCAGGCCGGCGACGTTGATGCGGCTGTCGCCGACCATGTAGACGCCATACTCGGCACGCAGCCGCTCGACTTGCGCCTCGGTCAGGCCAAGCCTGGAAAACATGCCGCGATGGCTGGCGATGAAGTCGAAGCGGTCGGAGTTGGACTGCCGGCGCAGCGCGTCGGCGAACTGGACGCGCAGCCTCAGCATGCGCAGCCGCATCTCCTCCAGCTCCGCCTCCCAGTCGGCGCGAAGGCCATCATCTTCCAGCACCATGCGCACGGCGGCGGCGCCATGGTCCGGCGGCATCGAATACATGGCGCGCGCCGCCGCCAGCATCTGGCTCATCGCCACATCGGCTTGCGCACCATCCTTCGCCAGGATCATCGCCGCGCCGACGCGGTCGCGGTAGACGGCAAAGTTCTTCGAGCAGCTCGAGGCAACGACCATTTCAGGCACCTTGCCCGCGAGAAGGCGCAAGCCGGCCGCATCGGCGTCCAGGCCTTCGCCAAAGCCCTGATAGGCAATGTCGACAAAGGGCAACAGCCCGCGCTCGACGACAAGATCGGCGACGCTGGCCCATTGCGCGATATCGAGATTGGCGCCGGTCGGGTTATGGCAGCAGCCATGCAGCAGCACGATATCGCCGGGCTCGGCTGCGCCAAGCGTTGCCAGCATCTCGTCGAAGCGCACCGCGCCGGAAACGGCATCGAAATAGGGATAATCGCGCACCTTGAGGCCGGCCCCGCGCATCACCGGCGGGTGGTTCGGCCATGTCGGGTCCGACAGCCAGACGGTTGCGTCGGGGCGGGTCCGCTTCAACAGCTCCGCCACCAGCCGCAGCGCGCCGGAACCGCCAGGCGCTTGCGCGGCGCGGATGCGCGTCATGTCGGCAGCGGGGCCGAAGGCCAGCTTGACCATCGCCGTGTTGAAGCCGGTGTCGCCGGCAAGGCCGAGATAGGTCTTGGTGTCCTGGTCCTGCAGCAACCGCTTCTCGGCCTCGCGCAGGGCACGCATGACCGGCGTCCTGCCGTCGCGGTCCTTGTAGACGCCGACGCCGAGATCGATCTTGCCGGGGCGCGGATCGGCGCGATAGAGGCCGATCAAGGCGATGATCTTGTCAGCCGGGGCAGGTTGCAGGGTCTCGAACATCATACGGCTCCAATGGCGGCGGAGTAATACGCAAAGCGGCCGCGTTTCGCCAGTGCTTCCATCTGCGCCAGTCCGCTAGCGTACTGGACCGTTACGCCAAGCTTTGTCTGTACGGCAGGGGTCGGCGGCTATGGCGACGGGTTCATTCCAATCCGCCGGATAAGCACCCGTCCAATCACGGCGAGACCGATGCCGGTCAGCAGGGAGAAACCGCCGAGCATGCCGGCCAGCCCGGCAAGGAACCAGCGTCCGGCGAAGCTGTCGACGGAGGCATTTTGCGGATTGGTTGGGTCGTAAGCGACAGGGACGCTGTCGCCATCACCCCAGAACGAGCTGTGGACGGCATTGTTGAAGCGGATGACGGTGCCGTCGGCGGTCGAGAACTCGATGCGGGGATTGTATTCGGCGGCGACAATCCTGCCTGTCGCCGAAGCGGTACGAGGGCCGTACATCTCGACGATGGCCAGCACGCCGGAAGCGATCAGTCCGACAATGCCAAAGATGATGAACACCCTGCCGACGATCGGCAACGCTGCAAAACCCGTTACACGACTACCATTGGCCATCTTTTGCTCCTGGGACAGACGGATAAGGCTAGACTTCATCCATAAAGCAAACATCTGCCGCACGGGAGATGGGTAAGTGCGCAGCGGACTTCTGATTGCATGATGCCTATTGTGGCGACGCAAAAAAGTTTTGGTGGCGATGGATTAAGATCCCCGCCTGTTTCGTAAACGGGGCATGAAACGGTCGATGCCACGCTTCGATATTGTCGGACAGCTGGGTTCGCTCAGGCGCTACGCACGCTCGCTGACGCGCGACGGCACTGACGCCGAGGATCTGGTGCACGATGCGCTGGTGCGCGCCTACGAGCGGCGCGACACATTCCGCTCGGGCGGCAATCTGCGGGCATGGTTGCTGTCGATCGTCCACAACGCTTTCATCGACAAGATGCGCTCGCGCCGGTCGGAAGCAGCGCGTGTCGAGCAGGCCGGCTATCTCACCGATGCCAGCACGCCGGCGCCTCAGGAACATTCCGTGCGACTGGCGCAGGTGCGCGAGGCCTTTTTCAGTCTGCCGGAGGAGCAGCGTTCGGCGCTGCATCTGGTCGCCATCGAGGGCCTTTCCTACCAGCAGGCCGCCGACGCCAGCGGGGTGCCGCTGGGCACGCTGATGTCGCGCATCGGCAGGGCGCGCGCAGCACTGCGCGAGATGGAAAACGCTGCACCTTCGCCGGCCAAAAGCCATCTGAGGATCGTGGGAGACCCGTCATGACCGACCTGTTGCGGGACCCGGTGACCGATACCGATCTCGATTCTTATGTCGACGACCAGCTGGATGTCGCGCGCCGCATCGAGGTCGAGGCGTTCCTCTCGGTTCGTCCGGAGGCTGCGGCGCGGGTGATGTCCGACTTGAGGACGCGCGACGAACTGCGCCTGGCGCTGGCTGCTTCCACAGGCATGGCGCGGCCGGCGACGACTGAAGTCGCGCGCCGGCTGGGCAGGGGACTGGCCAGTCGCCGCGTCTTCGCCGTTCTGCAGCGGGCGGCCGCGGTCGCCGTCTTTGTCGCTGCCGGCTGGCTGGCGAACGGCCTCTTCGGGCCGCTGCTGGTGACCAAGGTCGTGGCTTCGCCGCCGCCGCCCGCCTATGTCGAAGAAGCGATCCGGGCGCACAAGACGACGCTCATGCGCGAGGCGATGCCCTCGCAGCTGGAGGCGCCCAACTACAATGGCGACGAAATCCGCGCCGCCACCGCAATCGTCATGCCATCGCTGCCCAAGGACTGGAAGGTCCGCGACGTGCAGATCTATCCGTCGCGCTTCGGGCCGAGCGTCGAGGTGGCGCTGGAGACGAAGGATATGGGGCTGGTCTCGCTGTTTGCGATCCGGCCCGGAACCTTCGACGTGGTCAAGCCTGCCATCGCGCCCTCCGGCGACATCTCCTCTGCCTATTTCCAGATCGGCGAGGTCGCGTACGCGGTCGTCGCGCGCAGCGATGTCCACGACCTCGACCGCGCCGCCGAGACGCTTGCCAAGACACTTTACTGATCCAGACGCTTTACTGAGACCACATAAGGAGAACCCGCATGAATACCCCTGACCTCGGATACCGCATGGGCACTGGCGCGCGCGCCGGCACCGTCTATGACGAGGGCCTGCGCAGCCACATGCTGCGTGTCTATAACTATATGGGCATCGGCCTCGTCGTCACCGGCATCGTCGCCATGGTGGTCGCTTCGACGCCGGCCCTCTACGTGCCGATCTTTTCCAGCCCGCTGAAATGGGTGGTAATGCTGGCGCCGCTCGCCTTCGTGCTGCTGTTCTCGTTCAAGATGCAGACGATGTCGGCGGCGAGTGCCCAGGCGATGTTCTGGGCCTTCTGCGCGGTGATGGGCCTGTCGCTGGCTTCGGTGTTCCTGGTCTTTACCGGCACCAGCATCGCGCGCACCTTCTTCATCACCGCCACCATGTTCGGCGCCACCAGCCTCTACGGCTACACGACCAAGCGCGACCTGACCCAGTTCTCGTCCTTCCTGATCATGGGCCTGATCGGCGTGGTGATCGCCAGCGTCGTCAACATCTTCCTTGGCTCGACCGCGCTGCAGTTCGCCATCTCGGTGATCGGCATTGCCGTCTTTGTCGGCCTGACCGCCTGGGACACGCAGACGATCAAGGAACAGTATGCGGAGAATTTCGACGCGGAATCGCAGCAGAAGCTCGCCGTCTTCGGCGCGCTGTCGCTGTACCTGAACTTCGTCAACATCTTCCAGCTGTTGCTGAATTTCACCGGCGAGCGCGAATAGTCGAACCGTAGCAGGACAACAATCTCGATCTCGCAGTGGCCGGAGGAGAATCTCCGGCCACTGTCGTTTTGCCGTGGAGACATCGCTCCGCTATCAGCGCGATGTCGCTGCGCCCTTGAGTCCATGCGGGCTTTTGCTAACCTGCCGCTCGCACGCAGCTTTCCGCGAGAACGCATGGAACAAGTGACGCTTCACGGCGACGGCATCTCGGCAACCATTGTCGGGCAGGGGGCCGAGCTCGTCTCCTTGCGCAATGCCGAGGGTCTGGAGTTTTTGTGGCAGGCCGGGCCGGAATGGCGGCGGCATTCGCCGGTGCTGTTTCCGATCGTCGGCCGGCTGAAGGGCGACCAGCTCCGCCATGAGGGCCAGGTCTATCCCCTGACGCAGCACGGATTTGCGCGCGACAAGCCATTTGTGTGGGCTGACGCGAGCCCCCGATCCTGCACGCTGGTGTTGACCGACGATGCCGATACACGCACGCGCTATCCGTTCGCCTTTCGCCTTGCCATCACCTATACGCTCGAGCGTCGCGAACTTGGTGTGAGCTTCGAGATTGCCAACACCGGCGACGAGACGCTGCCAGCCTCCATCGGTGCACATCCGGCTTTCAATTGGCCATTGCAGCCGGGGCTCGCCAAGACCGACCACCACCTGACCTTTGCCCAGGACGAGCCGGCGCCGATCCGCCGGCTGAAGGATGGCCTGGTGCTGGCTGCACCGCGGCCGACGCCTATCGAAGGCAAAACGCTGGCGCTTTCCGAACAGCTGTTCGAGGCAGACGCCGTGATCCTCGACCGGCCGGCCAGCACCAGCGTGCGCTATGCCGCCGCGAACGGTGCGGCGATCGAGATGTCGTGGCAGGGTTTTAAGGAATTGGGCATCTGGTCGAAGCCGGGCGGCGCTCCGTCCCTGTGCATCGAACCCTGGCACGGGCTTGCCAGCCCCGTGGATTTCGATGGCGAGTTCGCGGACAAGCCGGGCGTGATGCTGATCGCGCCCGGTGAAAAGCGCGTGCTGAGCTATCAGGTACGGCTCGAGCATGCGCCGCTGTGACCGATGAACCAGAGACAGGCGCGATGAAACTTGGCTTCATCGGCACGGGTGCCCTTACAGCGGCCATTGTCAGCGGGCTCAAATCCGTCGCGGATAACTCCGTCTCCGTGCTGCTGTCGCCGCGCAATGAAGAGATCGCCGCAGAGCTGGCAGCCCGTTATCCGGATGTGCGTATCGCTGATGACAATCAGGCGGTTCTCGATCAATGCGACCTGGTCATGCTGGCTGTCCGGCCGCAAATTGCGCATGACGTCCTGCCGGGTTTGCGGTTTCGGCGCGAGCATCACCTCATCAGCTTGATCGCCACGCTGCCGCGCGAGGAGATTGCCCGCTTGACCGCACCCGCGCACCAGGTGACGAAAGCGCTGCCCATGCCGATGATCGCCCACCGGCTGGGGGCAACGATCATCTGCCCGCCGGATGCCACTGTCGCTGCCTTGTTCGGCAATCTGGGGAAAGTGATCGAGGTCGAGAACCCAGCCGAATTCAACGCGTTGAGCGTGGCCACCGCAACCTATGCCAGCTACTTTAGATATCTCGATACGATTAACAGCTGGCTCAAGAGGAATGGCGTGGAGGAAGGGAAGGGGCGCGATTACATCGCCTCGCTTTTCAAAGCCTTGGGATGCGCTCCTGATATGTCGCCGGATGCCGACTTCATGCATCTGGCGCAGGACTATGCGACGCGCGGCGGCATCAACGAACAGGTTCTTCGCGAACTCACGGCGCGAAACGTGTTCGAGGCGCTCACCGAGAGCCTGGACGGCGTACACCGGCGCATCGTCGGCGATACGCCTTGATGGGCGGTACCTTGAAATTCCCTGATGATCAGGAGTATGGCTCCAACGGATGTTCCGGACCGTTCGGGAGGGTCGGCGGGTGCCTGGATGCTTGAAATTGGGCTTTGTGGCAGCGGCGCTGGCTGTGCTGATTGTCTTTCCGGTCGCTGCCGCCGACATCGACCGCGCCAGCCTCTACCGCGCGCAATCGGTGACCAGCGGCACTGGCGAGGAGAACCGGGCCTGGGGCCTGGCGCCGTGCCTTGAAGAGGTGCTGGTCAAGGTTTCCGGCGACCCCCGGCTGATCGGCGACCCGCGTGTTGCGGACATGAGCCGGCACGCGGCCGACTATGTCACTGGTGTCGGCTACCGCGACCTGCTCAACAACCGCCCGCCGCATGACGAGCAGGGCACCCACGACCGGCCGCATTACATCACCGCCGATTTCGACCCGGACAAGATCGATGCCTTGCTGGCGTCGCTCGGGCGCAAACCGTGGGCGGTGCCGCGGCCAAAAATGGTCGCACTGCTGGATGTAAGGCCGATGAAAGGCGACGGCTTCACGCTGGTGCGCGATGGCGGCGGCGAGCTTGCGGCGGATATGCGCGTTGCGCTGGCGGACGCGGCGCACCGGACCGGTTTGCCGCTGGAGTTGCCTCGGCCGTCCGACGTCGCGCTCGCCGACGTGGCCAACACGCTGGATGGGGACGCCCTGCTTGCCGGCACTTTGGTATGGCGCCAGGAAGCGCTGGGCTGGGTCGGCGACTGGCGGCTCAGCTTCAAGGATAAGGAGTATCGCTGGCAGGTACGTGGCGTCAGTTTCGACGATGCGTTCCGCAACGCCACGCGCGGAACGCTGCAGATCCTGTCGGGCAATGGACAGCCGGAAGCCGTCACGCCCTGACTTCAAAGGAACCTTCTTGCCGGAGCACCGTAAACAAAGTGGCAGGCAAGCTTTGAGCAAGGAGGTAGAATTGCAACATCGCCGGATCGACATTGACGGAAACAGCATCTTCTATCGCGAAGACGGCCCGCCTGATGCTCCCGTCCTTCTCCTGCCGCACGGCTATCCGTGCTCGTCCTATCAATTCCGAAGGTTGATGCCGGCACTTGCCGATCGCTGGCATACATTCGCGCCGGACTTTCCCGGCTTTGGCTACAGCGGCACGCCCGAAATGTCGGACTTTGGCTATGATTTCGATGCATATGCCGGGTTTCTGACAGCTTTCGCCGATGCGCTCGGCACGTCGCGCTATGCGCTCTGGCTGCACGATTATGGCTCTCAGATCGGACTGCGCCACGCCATCGCACATCCCGAGCGCATCGCCGCACTCATTATCCAGAACGGTGACATCTACGAGGACGTTCTCGGGCCGAAATACGCCGCCATAAAAGCCTATTGGAATGAGAAGACGCCCGAAAAGCATCGGCCGTTGGAAGAGGCGGTAAGCGAGGAGGGCTTCCGGCACGAGTTTGTCGGAGAGGTGGATGACGCTGTAGCCGAGCGCGTGCCTCCCGATCTTTGGAAACTCCACTGGCCTTTGATGGACACGCCGATCCGCCGGCGGGTCGCGGTCGGCCTGATGGAGAAGCTGGAGGCGAACCTCGGCTGGTTCCCGCGCTATCAGAGCTATCTGCGCGAGCACCAACCGCAAACGCTCATCGTCTGGGGCCCCGAGGATGGTTACATGCCGGCACAATCGGCGCATGCCTACCAGCGCGATTTGCGGGAAGCGGAGCTTCATCTGATCGATGGCGCCGGCCACTGGTTGCTCGAAACGCATTTCGATGAGGCACTTCCGCTGGTGCGCGATTTCCTGGCGCGCGTCCACAGTCAGGAAGCGAAAGGGACGGGCAGGGCGGCCGGCCGGGCGTAGACCCCTCCGTTGCGGTCATCGGATCGATCTGCAACCATGGCGTCATGATGGAAAAGTCTGCCGCGCCCTGGCCTCTGCTGCAAATCGCGATCGAGCCGAAGTCGCGGGCCGATCAGGAGAAGCTGCTTGTCACTTCGTCCAAGCTCGCGCCTGACGACCGCGACCCGTCCGCTGCCATGGCCATGGCCAGATGACGTCGCCAAAATTCTCCTCGCGGGCAGGGTTCCTTGTCGGCCTCGGCATCACGCCCGTCGCCTTTTTCCTGGCGCTCTATTCGGCCGGAGCCGGGCATGGCGACTATGGGCTGGCGCGACTTCTCTATCCGGTCCCCATGCTGGCAACGCTGTTGACCAACACAACGATCACCG
This sequence comes from Mesorhizobium sp. LSHC412B00, assembly GCF_000503035.1. Taxonomy (NCBI): domain Bacteria; kingdom Pseudomonadati; phylum Pseudomonadota; class Alphaproteobacteria; order Hyphomicrobiales; family Phyllobacteriaceae; genus Mesorhizobium; species Mesorhizobium sp. LSHC412B00. The sequence goes on from NZ_AYWB01000029.1 coordinate 26,454, forward strand.
GCCTTTCCATCGGATTGGCTGCGCTGCAGTTTCCCGCCTATGGGGCATTTGTTGCGGGCGCCGGCGGCTCCAGATGGCTGGCCCTTGGCGTCTTCCATCTTGTTGCAATCGCAGCAGCCTTCAGCGGCCTCCTGGAAAGCTTTTCGGGATGACGCTCCTGTTCGTTATCCCGGCGCGGGCCGGTCGAGCAGGAAGTCGAGGCCTTTGCGAAAGGCGCCATCCCTTGAGAAATGAAGACCACGCCAACTCATTTCGCCACTGCTTCGTCAACGTTCCTCCCGCCAAGCAATCAGAGCCGCCAGCCCGCATCTCAGTCAGCAGGGCGTATATTGGCACGCCCCTAATGGAAGCAGCAGCCACATATGAAAGTCGCATAAGATAGATTATGGAACTTGTGCATTAGACTGAAGCTGGAAATTGCTGCGATTTTCACGGGTTTGGCATGATCGACGCGTGTTGCCTTGAGCCGATGGCCAACGCTACGCTGTGTCGATGACGACAGCAACGCGTGACATCGAAGCGGCGATCGAAGTGTTCGTGCACGGCTTCAGTACCGATAAGAGCCGTTCCTTTCCCTACGAGGCCAGCCGCGTCGGACCCTTGTGGCTGATGCGCGATGCCGAGCGCAAGATTGCACGCGACTACCGTGGCGAAGAATGGATCGTCCATGACGTCGCCGCCGAGGAAGCCGATGCCATCGTGCGGCAGCCTGCGCGGCCAAGCTTTGCCGTTTCGGTCGTGATCGCGAATGACGGCCCGGACGAACCGACGCGAACTGCCTACAAGGCGCTCGGCTACCGGCTGCTGCGGACGGAAGGCTTTTTCGTCCAGTCGCTGCGCCAAATTCCAGACCCGCCAGTAATCGTCTCTATCGAACGCGTGAGGACGGCTGAACGCGCTGCACAACTGGGAAAGGTCATACGCAGGCGGACACTTCCAGACGATCAACTCGGCGACGATGCGCCGTTTCGCCAGTATGTGGCGCTCGATGGCGACGCCATCGTCGGGCGTGTGCGCAGCATAGACGCCGTCGGCGCCACATGGTGCTCGGCAATGTTTGTCGAGCCTTCGCACCGGCGTCGAGGCATCGGCCAGGCGCTGATGGCCAAAAATGCTGCATGACGACAAAGCGCATGGGTCGCGGTGCTCGATGCTGTTGGCGACGCGTGCCGGAGCGCTGCTTTATCCCCGCATGGGCTATGAGCGGATTGGAACGCTGCTGATCTTCGCGCTGAAGAACCGAACGTCCTTATAAAAGATCTGCTCGTATCATGCTGTCTCATAAAGGAATTTCGATCACCATGCCGTCATAGGCCGGAGTGACGTTGGCCGGCACCTCGGCCTTCACCGTGGCATAGTCGAGCGGCACATGCATATGCGTCAGCACGGCCTGTTTCGACGCCAGTTTTTCAATCCAGCCAAGCGCCTGACCGAGCGACAGATGACTGGGATGGGTATGGTACTGCAAGGCATCGATGACCAGCATTTCCAGGCCGCGCAGCCGCTCGGCGGTGGTATCCGGGAAGTCGCTTATATCGGGGCAGTAGGCCAGCCCGCCGATGCGGAAGCCGAGCGAAATGATGTCGCCATGGATCTGCGGCAGCGGCTCGAGGGTGAGGGCACCGCCCTCGCCTTCGATCGTCACCGCGCTTGCGTGATCGATGATGTGCGGCCTGACGATCGGCGGATAGGAACTGCCAAGCGGCGTCTCGAAGCAATAGCCGAACGCTTCGCGCAGCCTGAGCATGGTCGGCTGGTCGGCATGGACATCGATCAAATGGCGCTGCTCCAGCACGTAGCCGCGCAGATCGTCGATGCCGTGGATGTGGTCGGCGTGCGGATGCGTATAGACGACGGCGTCGATGCGCCGGACGGCCGCCATCAGCATCTGCTCACGGAAATCAGGCCCGGTGTCGATGACGACCGTGGTTCTGGCGCCGTTGGCTGCTATCCGCTCGACGAGCGCGGCTGAGCGTGTACGCCGGTTTTTCGGATTGGCCGGGTCGCAATTGCCCCAATCGCCGGTGATGCGCGGCGTGCCAGGTGACGAGCCGCAGCCGAGGATGGTGAGGCGCAGCCGGTCGCTCATGCGTCAGAGCCCGGCGGGCCGCGGCATCTTGCCGAACAGCCGGAAGAAGTTCGCCGTCGTCAGCGTCGCGATCTCGGCTTCGCCAACGCCGACCGTCTCCGCCAGCACCTTGGCTGTATGCGCGACATAGGCCGGCTCGTTGCGTTTGCCGCGGAACGGCACCGGCGCCAGATACGGCGCGTCGGTCTCGACCAGCAGCCGGTCATGCGGCACATCGGCTGCGATGGCGCGTAAATCGGCGGAGTTCTTGAAGGTCAGTATGCCCGAGAAGGACACATAGCCGCCAAGCGCCACGCCGACCTCTGCCAGCCGTCGCCCCGACGAAAAACAATGCAGGATGAAGGGGAAGGCGCCCTTCCCTGTTTCGTCTTCGAGGATGGCAGCCATATCGTCGTCGGCATCGCGCGAATGGATCACCAGCGGCAGCCCGGACTCGCGCGCGGCCGATATGTGAGTGCGAAAGCCCTGCGCCTGCGCGTGGCGTGGCGCCTTGTCGTAGAAATAATCCAGCCCGGCCTCACCGATCGCCACCACCTTCGGGTGCGCGGACAGGCGCACAAGGTCCTCAGCCGTCACATCCAGCTCTTCGCCGGCATTGTGAGGATGGGTGCCGACCGAGCAATAGATTTCGTCGAAACTCTCGGCAATCTCAAGCACTTGCGCAAACCGCTTCACGCGTGTCGAGATGGTCACCATGCGACCTATACCGGCAGCCTTTGCGCGGGCGACGATGGCCGCCCGCTCCTCGGCGAAATCCGGAAAGTCGAGATGACAATGGCTGTCGACGAGCATCAGGCGCTCGCCTCAGGCTTTTCGACGTAACGCGGAAACACGCCCTCCGGCGCGGGCAGCGCCGTGCCGGGCACCAGCGCATAGTCGGCATGGACATGCGCGAAGTCACGCTTGTCCGCCGGCACCGCCAGCAGGTCCAGCAGCTTGCCGGCCGACCCCGGAATGTAGGGCTGGCACAGCAATGCCACGCGCCGCACCAGTTCGGCGGTCGTCCACAGCACCGTTTCCATACGCGCCGGATCGGTCTTCTTCAGCGCCCAGGGCGCCTGCGAGGCGAAGTAGCGATCCGCTTCCGCCACAACGCCGAAGATCGCCGCCAACGCGAGATGGATGCCCTGTTCCGCCATCGCCTGGCGCGCGGTACCCAGCGCTTCCACCGCCTGGTCGAGGATCGCGCTGTCGGCTTCGGTCAGCTCGCCGCGATGCGGCACCACGCCGCCGCAGTTCTTGGCGATCATCGACAGCGAGCGCTGCGCCAGATTGCCGAGACCGTTGGCGAGATCGGCATTTGTGCGGTTGACGATCGCGTCATGGCTGTAGCTGCCGTCCTGGCCGAATGGCACCTCACGCAAGAAGAAATAGCGCACCTGGTCGAGGCCGTAGTGCTCGACCATGGTGAAGGGGTCTACGACATTGCCGACCGACTTCGACATTTTCTCGCCGCGGTTGAACAGGAAGCCATGCGCGAAAACGCGCTTCGGCAGTTCGATGCCGGCCGACATCAGGAAAGCCGGCCAGTAGACGGCATGGAAGCGAACGATGTCCTTGCCGATAATGTGCGTGGCCGGCCAGTAGCGCCATTGCTCGGCCTTGGTGTCGGGATAGCCGGCAGCGGTGATGTAGTTGGTCAAGGCATCGACCCAGACATACATCACATGCTTGTCGTCGCCGGGCACCGGCACGCCCCAATTGAAGGTCGTGCGCGAGACCGAGATATCCTTGAGGCCGGATCTGACGAAGCTCATCACCTCATTTCGGCGCTCGGCCGGACCGACGAAATCGGGCTGGCTTTCGTACAGCGCAAGCAATTTGTCCTGATAGGCGGAAAGCCTGAAGAAGTAGCTTTCCTCCTCGTTCCACTCGACCGGCGAGCCAAGCGGCTCGCGCCGCACGCCGTCGTCGCCGAGCGTGGTTTCGCTCTCTTCGAAATAGGCTTCCTGGCGGACCGAATACCAGCCGCTATAGCGGTCAAGATAGATGTCGCCATTGGCCGCCATAGCCTTCCAGATCGCCTGGCACGACTCGTAGTGGCGTGGTTCCGTCGTGCGGATATAGTCATCATTCGAGCCGCCCAGGACCTCTGTCATCGAACGGAAGATCGCCGAGTTGCGGTCAGCAAGCGCGAGTGGCGTTATGCCTTCCTTCTCGGCCGTCTGCTGCATCTTGAGGCCATGTTCGTCGGTGCCGGTGAGGAAGAGCACGTCCTTGCCGTCCAGGCGCTGGAAGCGGGCCAGCGCGTCGGTCGCAATGACCGTATAGGCGTGGCCGATATGCGGCTTGCCGTTCGGATAGAAAATCGGTGTCGTGATGTAGAATGTGTCGCGTGACATGAATGAACCGTCATGAATGTCCGAATTGAGTGTGAGCGGTGGATATCGCATCGAGACGGCGATTGCCATCCCGACCCGAGGCCGGATCCGGTCACATTTGCATTGCGGAATTCAGGCGGTCGATCATGGTCAAGGCGTGCTGCTTCTTGTCGAGATTGTAGGTATCGGTCTCAGATATGGCGTTCAGCGCCTCGTGCCAAGTGTCGGACAGCGTTTTCGCCCGCGCGAGATCCCCGGCCAGCGCGGCTTCACTGGCGCCGGTGGAGAGCAGATCGAGCGCGCGGCGGTTGAAGATGTCGAACTGGATCGCCTGGTCGCGGCCGGCGACGGCCTCGGCAAGGCGATAGGCGCCGGCGATGTCGCTCTTGCCCGACGTGACCAGGGCGTCGAGCGTGCCGGCAATCTCCAGCCCGCCATATTGGGTCAGAAGGATCGCGTTGCGGGCGCTGCCCCCTGCCCGCTCGGCCAGCGCCGCGCGCGCGGCAGGATCGGAAGGTGGCGGCGGCTCGACGGTTTCCAGAACGCTCATCAGGCTGACGGCATCGAGCGGCGTCAGCCGCACCATCTGGCAGCGCGAACGGATGGTCGGCAAAAGGCTGCCCGGCGCATGCACGATGAGGATGAACAGCGTGCGGCTCGGCGGCTCCTCGAGGTTCTTCAGCAAGGCATTGGCGGCGTTGGTGTTCATGTCGTCGGCCGGATCGACGATCACCACCCGGTAGCTGCCGTCATGCGAGGTCAGCGACAGGAAGCGGTTGACCTTGCGGATCTCGTCGACGGTGACGACGGTCTTGAAACTCTTGGTCTTGTCGTTCAGCGGCCGGGTCAGGTGCAGCACGCCGGGATGCGCCCCGGTGGCGATCTGGCGAAACAGCGGTGAGGCCGGATCGGGAACGGCAAACACATCCGGCGCCTGGTCGAAGGCCGGATGCTTCAACAGATGGTGCGCCAGGTGAAAGGCAAGCGTCGCCTTGCCGATGCCGACCGGCCCGGCAAAGATCAACGCATGCGGCAGTTTTCCCGAGCGATAGGCGGCAGCGAGCATCGCGGCCGCCTGCTCATGGCCGACCAGGCGCAGCGTCTCGGACGGCTCCGGTACACCGTCCAGCGTGTCGTGCTGCTCGGGAGCGATGCGTTCGAAGATCATGCGGGCGCCGCCTGTCGGTTGCGCGCGGGCGCCCTCGCCTCAAGTGCGGCGAACACCACCGCGGTGATGACATCCTCCACCGCAGCGGGAGGCGCCGACGCGTCGATCACGATGCAGCGGTCCGGCTCGGCGGCTGCGATCGCCAGGAAGGCGTCACGGCGGCGCTGGTGGATGTCCAGCGTCTCCTTTTCGAAGCGGTCCGGACCGTCCTCGGCGCCACGCCGCGCGGCGGCGCGCCGCAAGCCCTCGGCGGGGTCAATGTCAAGGATCAGCGTCATGTCCGGCATCATGCCGTTGATGGCGACCTCCTCCAGAGCTTCCATGAAAGCCGGATCGAGGCCGCCGGTGACGCCCTGATAGACGCGCGACGAATCCAGGAAACGGTCGCAAAGCACGATGGAGCCGCGCTCCACCGCCGGCCGGATGACCTGCTCGACATGGTCGGAGCGTGCGGCGGCAAACAGCAGCGCCTCCATCTTCGGCCCGAAAGGCTCGGCGGCGCCGGACAGGAGCACGTGCCTGACCGCCTCGGCGCCGGGTGACCCCCCGGGTTCGCGGGTGAGGAGGACATCGTATTTCTTGGCGCGCATCTTCTGGGCCAGCCGCTCGATCTGCGTCGACTTGCCGGCGCCCTCGCCGCCTTCGAAGGTGATGAAAAATCCGCTTGCCAATCGAAAGGCCTTTGTCCTGCTTTGCGCTGGTGTCTTAGTCCGCGCCCGAGAAAAGGTCCACGCCGCAGGAACTCAACGCAGCCAGCCTACGGCCAGTTCCCTGGCGGCATCAAACGCTCGTTGCGGCAGTGTGCCGACGCCAACCGATTCGGCGGCGAAAAGCGGGGTTTCCTGGCTCAGCGTGTCGCCGATCCAGACGCGCAGCGCGCCGACGGGCTGTCCCTCCTCCACCGGCGCCGATACCGGCCCCTGATAGACGATCCTGGCGGTCAGCTTGTCGCGGTTGGCGATCGGCAGCAGGACGTCGATGGGCGCCTTTGCCTTCAGCGCTACGCTGGATTTGGCGCCGCCGAACACCTGGGCCTCGCCGACCACTTCGTTGCTGGCGAAAATCTCGGTCTGCTCGAAGGAGCGGACGCCCCATTCAAGCAGCTTGCGCGCTTCCTCGGCGCGCTCGCGGTCGTTGGCCAATCCGCTCATCGCCGCGATCACCCGCGTCCCGTCATGGCTGACCGAGCCGACGATGCCGAAACCGCCCGCCTCACTCGACCCGACCGCCAGCCCATCGGCACCGATGCCCATGGCCAGCAACGGGTTGCGGTTCTTTTGCGAGATCTTGTTCCAGGTGAAATCGGCCCGGCCGTAATAGAGATAGAGATCCGGATATTCGCGCCATATATGCAGGCCAAGCTGCGCCAGTTCGCGCACCGTCGTCTGCTGGCCGTCGGCCGGCAGGCCGGTCGAATTGACGAATGTCGATTTCGCGAGCCCGATCTGGCGGGCGCGATCGTTCATCTGCGCCGCGAAATTCTCTTCCGAACCGGCCATGCCTTCGGCCAGCACCATGCAGCCGTCATTGGCGGCCTGTATGGTGACCCCCTGGATCAGATCCTCGACCCGGATCGCCGATTTGAGCTTGGCAAACATGGTCGACGTTCCCGAAGGCGCACCGCCCTTGCGCCAGGCATTTTCCGAAACCACGAAGGTGTCGTCGAGGCTCATGCGCTTCGACTTGATGGCGTTGAAGACCATCTCCATCGTCATCAGCTTGGCCATCGAGGCCGGCGGGATCGGTTGGTCGGCATCCTTGGAAAACAGCACCGTGCCGGTTTCGGCATCGATCATGAAAGCCTGCGTGGCCTTGGTCTCAAAAAGCTGCGCGTTGGCCGGAACCAACGCGGCAAGCAAGAAGCCAAGGCCAAAAAGCCCGGCAAAAGGGTGGAAAAGGCGAAATCGCATGAAGAGGCTCGACTGTTAGCCGGCAGAAACTTGCCGCAACGCTATCAGGCTTCTTCCCGGCGGATCAACCGCGCAATGACAAAACCGGCGTGCCTTTGTTGGTCAGTTGCGCACAGCCAGCGCGTCCGGCGCGCCATGCGACCATGCCGCGCGCAAGAGGTCGTCGACATTGCCATGGCCATCCGGATAGAGATTGACCGCGTACCAGTCATTGCCGTCGAGTTCGGTGCTCTGGATTTCGGTCCTGCCGAACGGTTCGAGAGCCGCAGCCACCCGCTTTGCCTCGGCAGCATCGTCGAAGGATCCGGCGGCGACATAGTCGGAAACGGCAGGCGATGCCTGCGGGTTGGATTTCTTCCACGATTGCAGGATGTCGGCTGGCGACATGCCCTGGTCGTCAAGCGCTGCAAAGACGTCGGCGCGCTGTACGCGCTCATCCGCATAGGAGAGCGAAGCCACGGCAAAGGACGATTCCGGGCGCTGAGGCACGATCGGCCCGAATTCAGGCAGCGTCACATCGCTTGAGGCCGGTGCCTGCATCGACATCACTGGCTGTGTGTCGGAATTCGTCAACTGACCAGGAAACGGCACTACGGCAGGGGGTGCGCCAACAGATAGGCTCGGCGAAGGTCCGTTCATCGCCACCATGACGCCGGTCGGCAAGCCATCGGACGGGTCCGGGCGGTTGTTGCCCGGGCGATAGGAGGCGACCAGATATTGGTCGTCGTCGCCGTCGAGCGGCGCGCGGCCGATATATTCCACTTTGACCCTGGCCGTGCCGACCTTGGCATAGTCGAGCATTTGCGCGGCGCGTTCCGAGACATCGATGATGCGTCCCTCATGATAGGGGCCGCGGTCGTTGACGCGCACGATGACCGAGCTTCCGGTCTCGGTGTTGGTGACACGGGCATAGCTCGGCAGCGGCATGGTCGGATGCGCCGCGGTCAGATGGGTCATGTCGTAGACTTCGCCATTGGCTGTGAGACGACCGTGGAAGGCATCGCCATACCAGGAGGCGAGACCGACCTTGGCGTAGCGCTTGTCTTCCTTGGGGTAATACCACTTGCCGCGCACCTGATAGGGCTTGCCCAACTGGTCGCGGCCGCCGCCGCGCCGCATGTACTGAACGCGCGGGCTGGCCTTCACGCCGTACTCGGTCTCGGCAAAATATTCCTTCGAGCGAGGCTTCTTGTAGACCATGGCTTTCGGCTCGGACTGCGGCGACGCGCACGCGGCCAGCAACGCAGCCGAAAGAGCGCACAACACCAAAGCAGGAGCGCGACGAAGACGCCGATGCGTCGTGGTCTGCATGTTTTCCGATGTCCCCTACCGTCTCGACACAGGCGCCGCTTCTAGAATTTCGGCGGAGCCAGATGAGCAATGCCTGCGACGCGCCAATCCCCATCCCTTGTGCGCAGGAATTGTTTATCAGCGTATTAATCGATTGTGTCCGGAACCGGGCAGGAATGTGGCGGCCAGGTCCCGGGCTGGCCGGGCGCCGGAGGAGGCATCCGAGACCTCTGTCCTTTGGAGTCTGGAAGTGAACCTGTGGCATGAAGCGCGGCTGCCTGGAACCGACCGACCCGAGATACGTTCTGCGCCTCATGGATGAATTCATTGAACGTTTCGGGCAACAGACGTGGCTGCCCTTTTCCGTAATTTCAGCCAGGCTTTTGCTCGCGGCCGTCCTTGGCTCCATCGTTGGGATCGAACGCGAATGGCGTAACCGACCGGCCGGATTGAGGACACACATCCTGGTCTGTGTTGCGACGGCTCTAATTGCCATCCTCACGATCGAGATTACTCATCTTCACGTCTTCGATGGTCAGGAAATCGCCATTGATCCTATCCGCTTGATCGAAGCCACGACTGCCGGCGTGGCATTTCTGGCCGCGGGCTTGATCTTCTTCTCCAAGGGCGAGGTTCAAGGGCTTACCACTGGGGCGGGCATGTGGCTGGCAGGCGCCATAGGCCTGGCGGTTGGGCTCGGGTTCTGGCAGATCGCGGCTTTGGCTACCTTGCTCGCACTTGTCGTGCTGGGTCTTCTGCAACTTGTGCAGGTCGGCAGCAAGGATCGCAATTAGATCCCGGCTCCTTCGAAAACGGGTTCGCAGCTCCGTTCGGGTAACGAACGCCACCCCCTATTATCCATGGCAGCGCCGATGGTTGACTTGGCGATGGGCAACGCTCTAGAGAAATGAACCGCAAGCTGGTCCGGAAGGATAGGTATCATTCGATACCAACTGTCGTTCACTGGGTCGGTTGATGTTCCTAGATGATTGAAAAGTCACGTTGGAGGGATGGCCGAGCGGTTTAAGGCACCGGTCTTGAAATTCGGTTGCTGCCGTCCCTGCCCCTCCCCTTTGGTGCTATGAAATCCTTGCCTGTAATGGCGTTGAGCCGCTCCCAAATGGCGATCCTGCTACGCTGTCCCGTTGCATACCGTAGCGTTGCGTTGCAAAAACCGTAGCAGTGTGTTCGCAACCTGTTCTGTATCGAACTGCTAGTCTTTCTAGGCACCCATCTGCTCACCGACATATGCGGCGGGCGAGCGGATTTATCACATGCCAGGCCAACGCTATTACAGCGAAACGGTCGTCAATCCGGCCAATGGCGAGCGTTTCATAGACTTGAATTTTCGACCGTCCTCGAGGCTGATGATGTGATCCGGGAACACGGGCTCTTTCGGATTTGAGGCGGGAGCCTTCTGGTCGGCCGGCCGCGCAATCTGCTGGCTTAAGGCCGCGCCCGTTAGATGTCTACCAGGCGCAAGGCGAAGGCTTGAATCACGCGCCTAAGGACGTTGGAAGAATGGCCAGCTGCCGGCTTAGTGAGAGCCACGGCAACGGGCCAAGCTGGGTATGGCTAGAGCGGACGCTCTAACCGTCAGTCAGACTGAGTGCTAATGAACGCGGCATATGAGAGACGACTTAATTAAGCCCGTTCAATTTTAGGTGCCCTTCGAGAGGTAACGGTCTTACAGCGGCTGCGAGTCGCGCAATATCCTCGGGTGTCAACGATAGTCCGCCCTGAAGCGTCGTTCACCTCCAGGCGGCCATCCTCAATCTCTTCCTTCGTGCCGTCGGGGTGGGTGACTTCGGTCTTGTCGTCTAAGATCTCAACCTTGTCACCTAACGCATTCACATGCTCCTGCCCATGTTGGCCGTTGTCGTCACCGGCATCGTGGCCTGCACCATCGTCACCGGCATCGTAGCTAGCTTTGCCGCCGTGACCTCCATCGCTACCAGATCCGGAGTTGCCACCATGGCCTTACCACCGCCGTCACCACTCCCGCGGCTGCCACCCTCGCTCTTGGCGTACGCTTAGGCCATCTGGATCTTGCCCCAGCTGCCAAAGCTGAGCTGATAGGGCGCCGCCACCAAAGCCAGTACAGTTGAAGCCCGCAGAGCAAGCAGCAAGGATCGGGTCAAGGTTGATTTCTGCATGATTGGTCTCCTCCTCGATACACTGTGACAACGCCGACGAGGCTGAGATATTCCCGCCATATTTCAGAAACCGGCAGCAGGCCAGGTCGACTGCAATCGAGCCAGTGAACTCTTGGATCATTAGGACAGCGTAGTCACGCCATCGATCTTCGGGGACGCTCACTTCGAGGACCGCTGCGCGAAATGCGTTTCGTGGGTGGTTCTCCATCTGTCCCGAAGCGACGTAGTCGCGTGTCAACGGGCGGTTGCCGACGCTGCACGCGCGACGCTGCGCATTTTTTTGCATACGATAGGACCGTTTTATGAGGCCGGTGTGAAACACCCGAGCACTAGTATGCAGAACAAATTTGAGCCAGCTCGGCGTCATCACACGCGTCAATCTCCTTTGCCGCATTTTGATCATGGCTTTGCCCGTCTTTATAATTACTAATAAGCACAGAAGAGCCCGAGCCAAATCCTTTGTTCAGCATATGACAGCCATTAACAACCCGATCGTATGCCCCAGCATTGTTGGTTCGGAGCCATTCGATGTTCGTTCTGACTGATTTCATGCTGCAGGCGGACGCCGGCCACCGATAGTCCAAGACCAAATCCTTCGAGAAACTGATCAGCGACACCCGGTCATCGATATTGCCCACAATAAGCGTGACGGTGGTATTGTTTGCAGTGTACAGAAAGCCCGCTACAGCAGAGATAGCTTCGGGCGCTGCAGGATTCCGCCTTAGCACAGTGATTGCTCCTGGCGAGGGTTCGGTTAAGGCTTTCCCAAAATTGCTGTAGTCAATACAACGAGCGCTGTGTGGATTGCCTTGAATGTCAGCCTCCTGGAGCACCCAACTAACGAAGGAGCATCCCCAAGGAACACTTTGGGACTGGCGCCCCTGCTGTCCTAAAGCGGTTGAAGCGTGGTATTCCTCAATTCGGGGATTGCTGCCAGATGGACTCTCGCCCACGCCAAGTTCTCCTTCTGCAATCTCTAGCCACCGTGGAATGGGAATCACTGGTCCAACAAGCGCACGACCGATTTCCGTACACGCTACATCTCTTGTGCTGAAACGTACTGAACTATGATCAACATCGGCGTTGAACCCGCGCAGACAAGTGACGGCCGCCCCCGCCTCTTTGTACGCCACCCGAATGTAAAACGACTTTTCTGCTACCCTCAAGGCCGCCGTTCCATCACCATCAGTTACTTGCTCGGCGAGGTTTTCGTCAGGGCCACTCGGTCTGGGTGAGAGAGCAGTAACCCGCGCGTGTGCAACTGGGGTAAACCCATCTTCAGCAAGCACAGTGACGTAAAGGGTCGTCTTCCAAGTCATCCATACATAGACAGCGACAGCGAGGCCAGCAGCACCCAAAACCGCGAGAACGAGTCTTTTCCAGTCGACAGGCCTCGTGGGGGATATTGGGGGCGTCGTTGGCGAGGACTGCGGTGGCCCAGTTGGCGGTGGTGGCTTGTTCTCCTCAAGGTCCGGTGGAGGATCTACGGGGAGCTGAGCGAACAAAGTTGTCTTGACGGCCCGATCCAGCGTCGGGTTTTTTCTAATATGATCCACGATCCATTCAACGGGAACGCCCTGATTGAATTCAGCGTCCCGCGAACGATCAGGGTCACCACCATGATGAAGGGCAACCAGTTCTAGACTGAAATTGAAGCACGGAGACCCGGACGAACCCCCCTCGGTATTCGTGCTATAACGGAGCCGCGTCTCGTTTTGGTTGATCTGCAGAACGGTTCCGATTGCAAGCTTTAGGGGAGACCCCTGGGGATGCTGGAGAATGATCAAGGTGTCCGGCGGTGCTGGCCGAGGAACCATATTTGAGAGCGGGCTCCACTTGCGCTTGCCTTCTTCGCCGATCCTCTCGCTGATGCGTAACAGCGCATAGTCTGCTTCCTCTGGAGTCGGAAGTCCTCCCCTGTCACCGGGGTCAAAGCGGCTAAAACGTGCGAAAGATAGAAAAGGCGATTCCGTCACGACGGGAACGACAGTTCCATCAAGTTGAGGTTGCTCAGTTGAGAAATCGAAGCGGCAGGCCAGCTGACTGGTATCTGATTTCGGGGCGCGGCCATCTGGTCCAGGCAAGTAGTCCATAACAACATGATAGTTGGTTAGGACCAGATCGGGACCGACGAGGAAGCCGGTTCCCAAGGCCTTCCGAGAGTCTCGAGGATCTTCAATCCGGCACACCCAGCCGCTACGTTCCGTGATCTTCCTGAGCCAACTTTCGAAGTTCGCGAACCCCGCCGCCTTGCTTACAGTCCGCTCCAGCGAGTCCCCGCGCAGGCTTGGCAAGTCCTGTACAAGAGCCAAGTCTGCCCTTAGATTCCTTATCCGGGCGTTCGCCGACGCTTCCTCCGCCTCGCGAATCAGGTCTGACAACCACCCCTCTTCGTCCGCGATCTCGATGAGCTCGTCGACCTGATCTCTGAGGCCAGCAGGTTCGACCAACACGTCCAGGTCCTGCCGGTCGTTGTCNCTCGATGAGCTCGTCGACCTGATCTCTGAGGCCAGCAGGTTCGACCAACACGTCCAGGTCCTGCCGGTCGTTGTCCCGCAGTAACCTGTCAAGCGATTTCCGATTGAAAGCCGCGAGTAGAGCGAGGCGAAGAATTTTCTTTTGCGGTCCGTCCAGATCCATCAGTCACCCCCACCCCCTAGCGTACGGCAGATATTCTTATCTCGCGCAGATCGACGCAAGAGATATGAGGCCCCCCGCGCTGCCTAGGATATAGGCATTAGCAAGCGAGCAAATTATCTCGCAATGCCATCTTGAAGGCTCAACCGCGAAGCCAACTTAATTCCGAGAGGCGGACGGAATTGGTGAGGCGATGTTGAACCCCGGTAGCAGTGAGCATCTTTGGGCTTTGGACCTTGCCGACCTGCGCAAGGAGTTTGGAAAGTTCGTTCAAGAGCGCGGGACAGCGCCTCTTGAGTGGAACGAGCACACCAAGCTGTTCCTTGAAGAACGAAGGGAACGCCGCCGGGGACCAAATTCTTCCCAGCCGTTGGGGCATAGCTAGGTAAGCGGCCCGCGCTACCCCACGAGGAAAGCGCGGGCCCGACCATTGCCGTCGGTCGGCAGCGAGAAGGCATCCACACCGAGCGCTGCGATAGACCAACTTTTCCAATTACGCGTCAGTTCAATAACAAATGCTTGTCCGGATCGGACGGGCCATCCTGGATGGGCAGTACCAGTCTAGTTAAATGGCTAACTTGTCATGCCACCTCAGTCAGACGAACCCTCCGGGGAACCTCCCGTGAGATAGCCTCTGCTTTAGGTCGTTGGCATTCAGGATGGCTGCCAGCTCTTCGGCATACCCCATGTCGGGAAGGTCGACAGATGGGTGGCCCGCTACAATAGCCGGCAGCCCGGTGAACACGTCGAACACCGTCCACCTCCCATCCGGTTCCCGCTTTGCCTCGTACCGCAGAGTTGCCATTAGGGGATCATATAGGTCCGCGTTAGGGGTTGGGAATATTTGGTCCACGGTGGCGCCGGGCCGCCTGAAAGCACCGAGACAGTCGGCGCTCAGCAGCGAGCCCGCGCCGGTATTGAAGTTGCTTGCGTCCGAGCACAGCCAGGCCACCATGTCTTGCGCCTGCGCTGCATCGAGTCGGACAGCCTCGAGCGGGCTGGACGAGGGAAGCGCGGGTGCATGACCGTGGTGCCTACATTCGTCGTGACCAGGCGCCCACCTCATATCGGCCGACCACCACGCTTCCGCTTGCATANCCCATCTGCTCCATGACCGGAGCCATGGTCGCTGCGAGATCGGAGATCAGATCAATGCCGCTCATACTGTCTGAACCACCTCCGGCGAGAGCACTTACCGCCATGCTCGGGGCCGGCAGCCCTGCTTTTACGAAGGTCGAATGGAGCTGCAGGCCCATGTTGGGGTTGGTCCCTACCCGACGAAATGTCTCCACAATACACCGAAAGCAGTTGTCGTACGTTGGGACGGAGGGAAACGAGGCAGCGCCGGTCCAATCGACTTCGTGGAATACCATCACGCCCCCGGGACCAAGATGCCGCGCAACCCCCCTCAACATCTCGACCGGATCGGGCGCGAACATTAGGACGTATCGGCCAACGGCAGCGTCGAACGCTATATCGAAAGTAAAGGTGGCAGGATCACACTGGTGGAAGGTTACATTCTCCAAACCACGTTGCGCGGCTCTCGCCCGAGCAGCGTCAAGAGCCTCCGCCGACCTGTCAGAGCCGATAACAAGACCTGTGGGTCCGACAATATCAGCCGCGAGAAAGGCGACATCGCCAGCGCCGCTCCCCACGTCAAGGACATGCATTCCCGCTCGAAGGCCAGCTCGCCGCAGGTAATCCCGGGTCATCGGGTCAACCAAAGCCGCCTGCGTCGCCAGCCTTCTCAGTTCTCTTTCCGAATGTCCCAGCTCGTATTCGTGCTGACGTTCGCTTGTCATACTGGCGTCCCCCGGGGTGAAAAAGCACAACAAATCAGAGCTTGAACTTAGGCCTTGGCGCAATCTGAAGCCGAGCGCGGCTCATGCCTACTTTAGAGATGTCTAACATAAATACCTGAAAGGGCGCCGTCTAGGCGCATCCTCAAACGAGAGAAGTCCTTCAGAGAGGGCGTGACGGCTTGGCCACCAGCACGGCAGACGACAAAGCGCGTTTTTGTCCGGCAGGGGCCTTCTGGCTTCTGGTCAGGCACGGATGGGCTCAACTCGTTGTCAGTCCGATTCGAGCACGACTCTGGAAAGAAGCTCAAGATGCCGTGGAGCACGGGCGGCCTGTTGAACAGCGTAACAACTCAGCATAACGTCTTGAACACCGCAGCCGGGTGGCAAA
>NZ_AYWB01000030.1:0-32571 GCF_000503035.1 Mesorhizobium sp. LSHC412B00
CGCCGCTTCGCGCGCCGCCCTGATCGGAGTTTTCGCGTTGACGGTGTGGGTGGCCGTCACGGCATCGCCTGCCATCTCCTCAACACGGTATTTCGGCACTTTTGTTCCTACGCGTCGGTAGCAACTCCGCTTGTTTGGGGGTCGCCCTCAAAGAGGAGAATAAGGTGGCAAGCTCGGGTCGCCCTGCCGCCGGGGGGGTGACCCGGCGGCTTGCACGTTCGACTAGGGTCGCTTCACCTGTGACCGCCTTACGGCGTTGCCGCAGGAGTCTGCTTGGCAGCCATCTCGTCGATCTTCTCGGCAAGCACGCCGTTGGCCCATTCGGTGACCTCGGCGTCGACCGGCTTGTTGGCCATATCGGCGAGCGCGTCATCCAGCGACGGGACGGCGGCAGCAGCATCGGCCGCCGCTATATTGGCGGCATCGAGAGCCGCCTGCGCTGCGTCAATCTGCTCCTGGGTCGGGACTTGGTCGGCCGGGGTATTCGGGTCGTTCAACTTGGCGTTCAACGCGTCGACTTCGGCTTGGGCGGCATCTACCGCGGCTTGGGCACCCTTGGCGGCCGCCGACGCTGTCACATAAGCCTGAATGCCGGCGAATTTCTTGCTCTTGGAGTTCATATAAGCGTTGATGTTGCGCTGCAGCGAGTTCAGCCGGCCAAGCTTGGCGTGAATGTTCTTGTCCTTAGGCGTCGCGGNGCGTTGATGTTGCGCTGCAGCGAGTTCAGCCGGCCAAGCTTGGCGTGAATGTTCTTGTCCTTAGGCGTCGCGGCGACCTCAATGTCGTCGACGGCGACCTGGTCTTCGCCCGAGGCCTTCTTTCCGGCGTGAGCCGATGCCGACTTGCTGTGCGAAGCGCTGTTGCCGGACTTCCCGCCGCTGTTGCCGGACTTGCCGCTATTGCCGTGACCACCGCCATTGCCGTGACCACCGCCATTGCCGTGACCACCACCATTGCCGTGACCACCACCGTTTCCACCCGCGCCAGCGAAAGCAGGAGCGGTCACTACNCTATTGCCGTGACCCCCGCCATTGCCGTGACCACCGCCATTGCCGTGACCACCACCGTTTCCACCCGCGCCAGCGAAAGCAGGAGCGGTCACTAGCGCAAGCGCGGCAAGCGCTGCCAACAGCGTTTTTCGGGATGTCATGGTACCTCCTCAGGCGAATAGCCACCTCGCCGATTCGTTATAGAGCGGCTTATAAGAGTTTCCTAATTCGACTGAATGAACTTTAGATAAATGCTTGTTGCAATGAGCGACTGACGACTGCGGAGCGCTTTGTAACCCTCTGAAATGTAGCAAAAAATCCGGAGTCGCAGACCGTATCGCCCTTTGCGCGACTGAAGTCCCATACCGATCGACTTGGTCGGGCGATGCACAACTGCGGAATGCTTGCGGCATTTCGGAGTATGGCGTCACCGTGTGGCTGTGACTGCGCATTGGTAGACAACTCNTAGACAACTCGCCGGGCGAAGACCCCAACTACCTCGAGCCCGGCGAGCCTTACACCTGATCAGAGTACGCGATCAGGACCGGGGATCAGCCGGCGAAAGATGTGGGTGCAATATGGGCGCCAAACTATTCGTCCCAAATTGGGACCATGCTGCGGCCGGCAAGCTGCGCTTAGGTCTCATAAAAGACTTAGGCGCTGGCATCGGAAATGGCGATCGCTGGTTAGATCGCTCCTTCCTCCGTTTGTATGATTCGTTGGCATTGGCAGTCGTGCGCATATTGTTTGCCGGACGGCGCTGAGTCTCACCGGTCGAGCCCAGCGGCCCGCCCGCCGCAAAGTGTCCCCCCGCTACAAAGGCTGCTGGGCCGTCCTAGCGCCGATCTGCTCCGGCAATGGCCGCGTGAATGCCCGCTCGACTCCAGCAACAGCTTCATCCTTGGTTGCGACGGTTCCGCGCGCGCCGCCGTCATCGAGCGTATCTTACTCGCCTAACCCGGATCGTGCCGCGTCCGCTTTCCGGGACGCACGGATCTATGCTCAACAGCTAATGTCAGGCGCGTACCTGAATTGGTCCTCGAGCCGAGATAGCGCGTTAGTCGATACACGACATTGCGATGTCCAGGAATCGACCGTTTCGCGAACAGCGATGACTACTCGGAGCTGCTATCTCGTTTGCGCCACGAACTGTCCCCTGCCCTCAATGCTTCCAACGTCTCATTTGGGGCCGTATCCGGACGGTCTGCTTCTAGGAAGCGCTCGTCGGTAAGCTGCCGTTCGAGTTCACGGTCATCGAGCGAAGTTTGCCTTGTCAACTGACGAATACGCTGCTTTGACGACCAAGTTTAGCGGGCGCTCTTACCGGCCGGCCCCTTGGCGGCTGGAACAGGGCCGGTAGCGGATCGGCAGCTTGCGGAGCCACGCAGCCGAAGAGCGGTCATTCCATGACGTTGCTTACAGCTCCAGGAGGAGTGTCACCCCTCCTGGAATAACAACCTGCCATTCGTCAACGCCTCCTTCCAACCTGGGGAGAACCGCCGGAAATCAGGCTGTCAGATGCACACCGTCGCGTGGAGTCATTCATCGCGCCAGTATGGGTGGGAACAGCTGAATTGGCGCGAGCCAACCAGACGGCGTTTGGTCTCCGATATCGGTCCTCGGACGGGCAGATCATTCGCGGTCATGTTGGGTACGACGCTGTAACCCTGATCGACAAGCTGCAGTTTCAGCTCCGCGAGGTGGCGCCTGAATCCATTTTCGATGTAGCTGCGCGGATACCGCCATCCGTTCCTGCATGCTCGCACGAGAATGTCGGAATACAGTTCAGAGCTGGCAGCTTGCAGCGCTTCTTCGGAAGTCAGTTTGCTGTTGGTTTGGGTACCTTCGGACAAGCATGGCCCCACCGACACCAAAAGCACCAGCATTACGGTCAAGACAGACAACTTTGTCATGGAGCCCTCCGTGTTCTGGATCGACCAGGCCTGCCAAGCAACCTGCCCTGCCGATCTGCAGAGACTAGGATGCTGACCCGTCGCATGGAATCGTGCAAATGCAGTGTTTTCGATATCGCATCTGTAGTATTTTCATCCTGATGTAAGGCCATCGGGTTCTGGCCACAGGTCGGCAGCAAGGAAAATGGAACGATGCTTCGCGCCGTAGGCAATCCTCTCGCCGGCTTATCGGATCGGGAGTTGATGGTCGCGGCAAAGTTTGCGGAGGGCATGACTTATCGCGAAATCGGCGAAACACTTTTCATAGCGCCTACCACCGTTCGGACCCATCTTTCGGCCATTTATCGGAAGCTCGATGTTCGCAGTAAAGTGGCGCTTGCTGGGTTACTTGCCGATCACCGCCAGCAGGACCGCAGCCATGCACCACCCGGAAGTCTTTCGACCGACGAGCCGGGTCCGCCGGTCCTCGCAGTTCTCCCGTTCGACAATTTAAGCGGAGAAGAACGCTGGACTCGTATCGCTGATGGTTTGTCGGCGGACCTCATAGTTGATCTCTCTCGCTACCGGGACCTTGCGGTGATCGCCCGCCAAACAATGCTTTCCTACAAGGGACGGCGTGTTGACGTGCGAGCTCTCGGACGAGAGTTGAATGCCGACTATGTGATCGAGGGAAGTTTTCAAGTGGACGGGCAGCGGGTGCGCATCCGCGTCCAACTCGTCGACGCCCACACAGGGGTCGATGTCTGGACGATGCGTTACGATCGTTCCGCGAACAACCTGTTTGCGATGCTGGACAGCGTGACCGAAAACGTCATCAATGTCCTTGCAACTTGCCACGGTCAGCTCGCCAATCTGCGACGCGATGCGGCTCGTCGGAAGGCTCCAGCAAGTTTGCAGGCCTATGACTGCTATCTGCTTGGGCTTGAGCAGAAGCACCTTTTCACCCGTGAGTCGAACAAGGAGGCGATACGGCTACTGGCGCGTGCGATCGAACTCGACCCGGGTCTAGCAAGAGCTTGGACGGCGCTGGCACTTGCGCATGCTGTGGAAGCTATCAACGGGTTTACCGACAACCTTTCCGGCTCGATCGAGAGCTGGAGCCAATGTGTCAAGCAAGCGCTGGCGCTTGATCCGGCCGACATTTACGCCCGCATAATGCTTGCCGATCTTCGGGCATTGCAGGGCGATGTCGAAGCTGCTGTCGAAGAACATGACCGAGTGTTGGTGGCTGCTCCAAATGACGCGGACTCACTTGCCTTTCTTGCGGGTAGCCTTGCTCTTGTTGGCAGCGACCCGAAGCGTGGCTACGAACTGGCCAAGCGAGCGGTCCGGCTAAATCCTTATGTTCCCTGGTATTATGGAATGCTCGCTCGATGCAGCTACGTTCTAGGCTTTTACCGTGAATCACTGGTCGCGCTACGTCAATCTGCGCCAGATTCGCCCGCCACCCTTCTGTTTGTGGCAATGGCTCATGCGATGCTCAATGAAACTCCTCAGGTCGCCAGGATCAATTCGCGACTGAAGGACGAGTTCCCGAATTTCACGGCTGAGGTGTTCATCAGAACCTATCCGGTTACCAATCCTGTCGCCATTGCTGCAATCAGAGAAGGCGCCCGTCGTGCGGGTTTGGCCTAGCTTCTTCACTCTGGTCACCTCAGAGGCGCATTGCTCCTGGGCAGCATTGGGGCCGCAAGCGGACCGTCAGCTTCGCGGTGAAAATCCTCAGAAAGCGGGCCAGCATGTAGTCGTCGCGGCTGAAAGAGGGGCGTGACGCGCAAGGAATAGGTCCTGGTTTCACCTGATCACCTACGCAGGCAGTTTGACGATCATTGAGCGGCGAGAACGCGGCCCGAGGCAGGAGCTTTGAGCCGATTTTACGATCGACCTTCAGGCTTGTCGAGCCGTCTCGAGGTTACTGCCGAAAAACCGAGCCTCCATGCCGGCGCCCTGGGGAGGCAAGACAGCCAGCAACTGGACGGCTCGTGGATTTAGCACCGTTCAACCCAGAGCGTTTTGTCGAGATGCAGGCGTATCCGCTGGCCTTCCGCGAAGGACAGCGCAAAGGATTCCAGGCCCAATGAGCGTGTAATTTCCTGGTCGGTCTCTATGATGCGGACGACCCATTCGCCACTGGCTCCGACTACTTCCACGCAACGCGTGGCCCTGCGAATTGGCACCACGTGCCCATCACATCCTCCCTACGAAACGCAATGGCAAGTCGATTTAAGACGGTCGTAGTCGGGAATTCAATAACAAATGCTTGCTCGGAATCGGACGAGCCATCCTGGAAGGGCAGTACGAAGGCGTTGAATGGCTAACTTGTCATGCCACCTCGGTCAGGCGAGCCCTCCGGGGAGCCTCCCGTGAGATAGCCTCTGCTTCAGGTCGTTGGCATTCAGGATGGCTGCCAGCTCTTCAGCATACTCCATGTCGGGAAGGTCGACAGAAGGGTGGCCCACTACAATAGCCGGCTGCCCGGTGAAAACGTCGAACACCGCCCACGTCCCATCCGGTTCCCGCCTTACCTCGTACCGCAGAGTTGCCATGAGGGGATCACATAGGTCGCCGTTAGGGTGGGAATATTTGGTCCACGGTGACGCGGGGCCGCCTGAAAGCACCGAGACACAGTCGGCGCTCAGTAACGCGCCCGCCCACCCGACATGTCGAATACCGCGCCGGTATTGAAGTTGCTGGCGTCCGAGCACAGCCAGGCCACCATGTGGGCAACTTCTTCGACCCGGCCGAGCCGGTTCATTGGACTATCGACGATCATTGTCTCGACAGCTGCGACCCCGAGGTTTCGGATCATGTCCGTATCGATTGGCCCAGGAGCGACGCAGTTCACGCGTATGTTTGTATTGGCGACCTCACGCCCAAGCGCCTTTGTGAAGACTACGATACCTGCGCTGGAGGCTGAATAGGCGGCAAGGTTGGCAAGACCTTCCTTGCCCGCCAAAGAGCCCATATTGACAATGCGGCCAACACCCCATTTTCGCATGTGGGGCAAAACCAACTGCGTCACTTGCATCGTGCCGATCAGATTGGTTTCGATGATGCTTCGCCAGTCTGCAGGTTCGTGTTGGTCAAACGGGTGAAGGGTTCCTAGATAACCGGCGTTGTTAACCAGAACGTCTATACGCTGGCCACGACCGACGATCATGTTGATCGCATGGGTTACCTGATCGCGGCTGGTAATATCGACCTTCGTAGACACCACACCCTTCAGTTCGATCTGATCTCGATCCCACACGTGCACTGCAGCACCCGACGCTACAAGGCGCTCTACGATTGCCTTGCCGATACTCTTTGCTCCGCCGGTTACGACGGCTGTCTTGCCAATGAGGTCATATGATACCGGCACAAAGCCCCCATTCATGCGTGTTCACACGGGCTAAGTTTAGCAGGATCGCATATTTTCGCCAGCGGCCAGACCGGTGTCACCAGGTCTTGGCAGCGCCGGAGCCAAGCTATGACCTGGTCGGCAGCGAGCTCCAGATCGTACACCGACGATGTTGTTCTTTGTCCCGCTCTCCTCCGGCGACACGCCATTGCCCAGTTTGAAAGAACCAAAGAGACAATCAGGACAGGCCGGCGATATTTCGATGAGGGGGGCTTTCGCCATTAGTTAGCGCAGGCTAATATGTGTTCTTCGCGGTCAGAGAGCCGCCTGCATGTTGGGCAGAGATGCTTTAGCACCTACTACAATCGTGCCAGCCGCGATGCCTATCCCCATTTGCCTTGGCGTCTCCCCCGACGGGCTCTGGCTAGAAGCATTCCAAACCGATCAGGACATCCGCGCGTATTGGAGGCGTGGTGCGCGCCGTTTTGCTGATCATCGAGCTTGTGGCAATTCACCTGCTGCCCTGACGTAGCAGCGCTGTCTTGATGGCGCTATCGCTGTAGCGGTCGGACGGCTCTAGTGCGCCTTCTCCGCCTCCATCGTTGAGCGTCAATTTCAGCTCGAGCGGGCTGGACGGGGGAAGCGCGGGCGCATGACCGTGGTGCCTACATTCGTCGTGACCAGGCGCCCACCTCATATCGGCCGACCACCACGCTTCCGCTTGCATANGCCTCGGCGCGAATTCGATCTTGCAGCGTTTCGGGACCGAGTTCTGAAGCTGCGATAACGCCCATCTGCTCCATGACCGGAGCCATGGTCGCTGCGAGATCGGAGATCAGATCAATGCCGCTCATACTGTCTGATCCACCTCCGGCGAGAGCACTTACCGCCATGCTAGGGGCCGGCAGCCCGGCTTTTACGAAGGTCGCATGGAGCTGCAGGCCCATGTTGGGGTTGGTCCCTACACGACGAAATGTCTCCACAATGCACCGAAAGCAGTTGTCGTACGTTGGGACGGAGGGAAACGAGGCAGCGCCAGTCCAGTCGACTTCGTGGAATACCATCACGCCGCCGGGACCAAGATGCCGCGCAACCCCTCTCAACATCTCGGCCGGATCGGGCGCGAACATTAGGACGTATCGGCCAACAACGGCGTCGAACGCTATATCGAAAGTGAAGGTGGCAGGATCACACTGGTGGAAGATTACATTCTCCAAACCACGTTGCGCGGCTCTCGCCCGAGCAGCGTCAAGAGCCTCCGCCGACCTGTCAGTGCCGATAACAAGACCTGTGGGTCCGACAATATCAGCCGCGAGAAAGGCGACATCGCCAGCGCCGCTCCCCACGTCAAGGACATGCATTCCCGCTCGAAGGCCAGCTCGCCGCAGGTAATCCCGCGTCATCGGGTCAACCAATGCCGCCTGCGTCGCCAGCCTTCTCAGTTCTCGTTCCGAATGTCCCAACTCGTATTCGTGCTGACGTTCGCTTGTCATACTGGCGTCCCCCGGATGAAAAAGCACAACAAATCAGGGCTTGAAGGCCTTGGCGCAATCCGAAGCCGAGCGGCTCATGCCTACTTTAGAGATGTCTAACATAAATATCTGCAAGGGTGCCGTCTAGGCGCACCTCAAACGAGAGAAGTCCTTCAGAGAGGGCGCGACGGCTTGGCCACCAGCACGGCAGACGACAAAAGCGCGTTGTCCAGCAGGGGCCTTCTGGCTTCTGGTCAGGCACGGATGGGCTCAACTCAATGTCACTCCGATTCGAGCGCGATTGTATCGCCCGCGCTCTGGAAAGAAGCTCAACATGGCGTGGAGCACGGGCGGCCTGTTGAACAGCGTAACAACTCAGCATAACGTCTTGAACACCGCAGCCGGGTGGCAAANCGTGGAGCACGGGCGGCCTGTTGAACAGCGTAACAACTCAGCATAACGTCTTGAACACCGCAGCCGGGTGGCAAATGCCTTCTGATCTCGCAAATGAATTTCTTTGCCTGGCAGACTTCGAACCTGCTGCACGTGATCGTTTGCCCCATGCCGTCTACGAGTTTGTCGCCGGCGCGGCTGGCGACGAAATTACGATGCGGGACAATGTAGTTGCCTTCAACCGGCTGCGGATCAGGCCGCGGGTTTTGCGGGACGTCTCGAATATCGACACAAGCATAACGCTCTTCGGTGAAAGGCTCTCTCATCCGATCTTTCTGGCGCCAACGGCATTCCAACGCATGTCACACCCCGAGGGCGAGGTGGCTGCCGCTCGCGGGGCGGGCGANTGATCTCGCAAATGAATTTCTTTGCCTGGCAGACTTCGAACCTGCTGCACGTGATCGTTTGCCCCATGCCGTCTATGAGTTTATCGTCGGCGCGGCTGGTGACGAAATTACGATGCGGGACAATGTAGGTGCGTTTGACCTGCTGCGGATCAGGCCGCGGGTTTTGCGGGACGTCTCGAAGATCGACACAAGCATTACGCTCTTCGGTGAAAGGCTCTCTCATCCGATCTTTCTGGCGCCAACGGCATTCCAACGCATGTCACACCCCGAGGGCGAGGTGGCTGCCGCTCGCGGGGCGGGCGAAGCCGGTGCGATATTCACTCTGGGGACCAGCGGAACAGCAACCATCGAGGAATGCGTGGCCACAAGCCCTGTGCCGATCTGGTTCCTGTTGTATTGGCAGAGCGATCGAGGTTTCAACCGTGACCTTGTCGCCCAAGTCGCTGCGGGCGGAGCGAAGGCGATCTGCGTAACGGTGGATATGCCAACACTCGGCGATCGGCGAAGGCAAATGCGAGCCGGCTTCAAAATTCCCGATGCGCTCGCCACTATACCCACTGGGTTGCGATCTCGAACCGCCGCCTTATCCGGTTCGATGAGGCAGGGTCACGTTCCGCTATAAGCGTCCGCTCATCTGGGGCTGTTCGCTCCTTTCGATCGAGAAAGACACATTCGTGACGGCACCCTGTTCTACCTGGCGATCGACAGCAA
This sequence comes from Mesorhizobium sp. LSHC412B00, assembly GCF_000503035.1. Classification (NCBI taxonomy): domain Bacteria; kingdom Pseudomonadati; phylum Pseudomonadota; class Alphaproteobacteria; order Hyphomicrobiales; family Phyllobacteriaceae; genus Mesorhizobium; species Mesorhizobium sp. LSHC412B00. The sequence continues at coordinate 9,226 of NZ_AYWB01000030.1, forward strand.
GCTTCGCGGCTGCGATCTGGTCAAGATCAGGACTCGAGATCTGGTCGCCGGGCAGGAAATCCGGACCGTGGGATCGTCGTACAGCTGAAGACAGGTCGTCCGGTCCAGTTCGAAATGACCTGCGACGTCCGAGCCAGTATTCTGGCTTGGCCCGAAAGGCGTAGAGGAACGGTCGAGGACTATGCGTTCGTAGCTGCGCCCCTCTGAGCCTTCGCGCGCTAGGCCTGTCACTGCGGTCCGGATCGCAGTAAAGGGATTTCTATGTTCACGAACCGCTTCGCGCGTTGTGCTCAGGAGTCCGTCGCCGCCCACGTAACTTGCGTTCCACTGCTGGCTCGTTCCGTTATTCTACGTTGGCTTGGGAACTCGGAACGGCGCCCGTCAAAGTTTCTTGACGAGTGAATCGAGATTGTCGCGGTCAACGAGACCCGAAGGCTGAGGCATGACGCAGCGACCTTCTACTCACGACACGACGCTGTCGTTTTGCTCTGGGCCCACAAAGTCAGTACGCTCGGACCCCGCGGGGGCAAGGGCCGCGCAGAAAAGCGTGAATTGTTCGACGGTTTGATAGCGAGACGGCGGCCGACGAACGACCGCCGGTCCTGGCTTCCGAGGCGTTGAAAGGGGGAGAAATCGTGGAAAAGACGGCGGAAACAGACGTTACTTCGTTGGTTTCAGGCTTCGAACAGCTCGCCGAGCGGTTCGTCTCCGGACTGTTCGCGCGGTTTGCCGCTTTAAGCGGCGCCTCCGTCGAACTTGAAAACCTGAAGGCCTCGCTTGCGGCCGAGGAAGGTCTCTCTTTGCCCTCATGTTCGAGATTGTGTTGCTTGTTGCGCTCGTCGCGGGCGTGTTCATCCTGCTCGCCCGGCCGTTCAAGAAGGCGGGCGCCAAGAGCAGTCCATGGCGCATATTCTTTGCGGGCTTGGCGGCTGCTGTGGTGGCACTGGTTATCGGTTTCATTGCTGCGCGGCTGCTGGCCGGTTCGGGCCTGCCTTTGCAAACCCTTCAGCTTTGGAACGTAGCGACCGTGCTCGGCCTTATCATCCTCGCCGCCGTCAGATCACTCTTAATGGCATCGCGGCGAACGGAGTTCGCGGAGCGCTCAGCTCATTTGACGGCGCTCGTGCGCGATCTGTCGTTTACTATTGGCTTTGCGCTCATCGGCGTCACGCTGCTCGGGACGTTGCGGCTCTGGAGCGTCGGACCGGCCTCGGGGGACCTGTTGCGAACCGGTTTGGGAATTTGCATGGGCAGTATGGCGGCACCGACGCACAATGGCGGCCGCCGTCGCCGGGCCGCGTGCCAGAAGCCGATGGGGCACCCGTCTCGCCAAAATGTGGCCGGCAATCGTGATCGCGTTCCTGATAATCACCTTTTTCAGCACTCAGGCCGCGCTGACCCTGGGAGCACCGCTTCGGGGTTCGGCCGTTCTGCTGACCGCGTTGATGTTTCTCGCTGTGACCCGCTCGTCCTTCACAGGAGAACTTCAGGGCGCATCAGATCGCATTTCGGCCGTTACGCGCGCCGATCTGCAGGTCATGCTTCGACGGGCCGCGCTTGTAATTAGAAACACCGACGGTGTCGACCTTGATCCGAGAGTGGAGGATTCACTGTCCGACATTGCGGTCGAGATAAAAATGTCGAAGTTAGACCTTATCAAAACCATCATCGGCGATTGGCTGAGCGCCAATGCCTACTTGCCCGTGCCTTTGTTGCTTGACGAGGACAGCGAAACCGACGGCATCGCCCAACAGGGTTCAGACGTCGAACAGGTCGGTCGGCCCTAGGCCGATCCTGTCGATGATGTCGGGCGCGGTTGCGCGGGTTACCGACCTTGGTGTCGATCGGCCACATCGTCATCCGTCGGACGGGAACGCTTCATCAGGTCGCGGGGATCTTGCTCCGGCCCAATCCAGCGCATGTGGTCTCCGGCGCCAGAATGACCGGCATGCGGCAATTGATGGTCGCCATCAATTCCTTCGGCTCGCAGGCAAACGCACGGATCAGCTCACCGGTCGCCTTGTCTGCATACTTTTCCCAGATGCCGGCCGTGGCGAAAGCTCGCCCGATTTCATGGCGATTGCGTAGGGCTGCTTTTTCTTGCCCGACGCGTCGAGCCTGTGCCATTCGAATGCGGCAGCGGCTTGCACCGCGGCTGAGGCTGGCGGCACAATTTATGATCCGCGAGGCGGCCTCAATTAGCTGGTTGCCAAGTCGAAATCTCTTGCATTTCCCCGAGTCAACCGCTCGGCGCTACCTTCGTATCATGCACCGGCCGTATCTAACGCCGCTACGGCTCGAAGAATGTGTGCGCGAACGAATTCTTTGATCGCCGCCGCCAGCCTGCAGGAATTTTGTTCGAGCCGAATGCCTCTTGGCCAAATCTTATGAACGGGCGCTCTACATAGCGTTCAGAGAGTTGTGACAACGGGATCGTTATCGCCGTTACAACAGTTCCAAAAAATACGCCGAAGACGGCGTAGTTTGTCGCGATCCAGTCCCAGCCAAAGGTCGTGACGAAAAGAGGCAAAAGCGCCGACAACACCACCGGATGGATCAGATAAATTCCAAAGCTGATGCGGCCTAGGCTCGTCATTATCGGGTTGTCGAAGGCCCGGTTGCTTTCACCTCCACGGAAAAGAATCGAGACCGCTAAGAATGAAAGCGCCACCTCAGCTATCAGAGCCTTGATATCTGCGACCGGGAATGCGAACCGGATACAAATCATCGCAAACAACGCCACGAGCACGACCCAACCCGGGAGCTTTCTCGCATCGTCGCTGATTGTCATCGGAACGAGCATTCCCAGTGCAAAAGATGGAAGGGATACGTTCATCAGATCCGGTGCAAAAGGCGCACCGAGAAACAGACAGCTGGTAGCCCAAAAAAGAAACAGGACCGACGCGATGTTACCAAACACCGAACGTCCGAACGCGGTCAACAAGATGAAAGGCACCATCAGCATTTCGGTTTGTAGGGTCCATGTTGCGCCATTGACATCGTTGTTAATGAGCAAGCTGTTTCCGACGAGCTGCCGAATGGTGAACGGGCCGGGCGAATGGCTTGGCGGATACACCCAACTCAGCAGCCCGAACCCGACGATCATGACGATAAGGGCGGGGTATATCCGAAGTATCCGCCGCGCCGTGAAGCTTACAGCAGTCCAAAAACTGAAAGTCGTTTCTCGCTGAAGCGACCCCATGAGAACGGCTCCGCTAAGGACGAAAAAGAGATTCACCGCCATCCCACCGGCAAATACAGAAAGCAAGGCTCTGCCCGCCATGTCCCCCGCAGACAATGCGCTCAAAGGTACGTTCAAGACGCGGGGAACGAGATGCGGGTCGGCGACATGGATACAATGATGGAATACAACGCAGACCGCCGCGACACCGCGCAGGCTGTCTAGCTGAAGATTGCGATTTGACATGCAGAACGGTCCTTTGGACGGCTCTCGCGAGTACGCTAGCCGTCTTGAGCTCTAAGGAGACTGGCAGGTGTTCCAACGTACACACCAGATGCCACGATGTGGTCGACTACGGTCGCTCCAGCCCCGATCATCACGTCATCGCAGATTTCGATTTTGTCGATAATCGTGGCGCCGGCCCCCACGAATACGTTGGAACCGAGGTGTGTACGGCCGGCGACCGTTGCATTGACGGAGATGTGACAGAAGTCTCCTACCCGGCACTCGTGTTCGACAATTGCCCCGGTATTTATAATCACGCCGCGGCCGACTACAGCTGCTGGCCCTACGTGAGCATGATGACCTACTAGCGTCCCGGCGCCCAGCTCAGCCAGGACGCCGATTGTGGCATTTGGAGATATCAGTTTCGCGATTGGTGCACTTTGTTGATTGTATATTGCCTTTCGGCCGAGGTTGTCTCCCATAGCAGGAAAGATGCTCCATCCAGGGGCCAACCTCACAGGCAAAGCTGTGATCGCCGGAAAGCCGGCGAAGGTCTCGTCCGGTCGGGCTTGCACATCCACAAAAATAAGATTCTTCACTCCGGCTGCCAAGGCTACATCGGCTACGCTACGGGCATGACCACCAAAACCTAGAACGTAGATACCCGTTTCTAATGTCACTTTGCAGCCACGATCTCTCTGGCAGCCAGCCCGTCAAGGATCTCCAGATGCTCTTCGACCACATTCGCCCATGACCGCTCTGCCAGCACATCTTCATAGAATTTCCGTTGTTGTTGGTAGAGCAGCGCGCGGTTTTGAATGGCCCATTCTAATTTTTCGCCCAAGGCCTTCCAGTCATATGGATCGAAAAGAGTCGCTTCGCGGAGTGCCGGGTCCTTTATTATTTCGCGGGTCACATCAATATCGGCCAAAATCGCCGGAGTACCGACCGACAGCGCTTCTGTGAAGGTGAAAGGCATCCCGCCCTCAGAAAGGCTGGGACTCACCGCCACATCCGCGAGCTTATAGCAGGCGGCCAATTCCGGTTCGGTCAGTCCGTGAACGCACAACACATCCGAGCGCAAGTTGTGTTGGTCCAAGAAAATCCTGACGCTCTCGTAGTGGCTGAAGCCAGTCAAAATCAATTTGTGACCTATACGTCTCTTTCGGAGAAGCCACTCATAGGCGCGAAGCAGTGTGATCACGTTCTTAGATGGGCGAAATTGACTGGCATAGAAAAGGAATTTCACCTGCGGGTTGCTAAAAGTACTGGCATACCGCTCATTGCTGGCCTTCCGGACAGCGCCGAGCAGCAACATCTCAGCGTAAGCGCGCGCGGTTGCTTCGTTGTCGACAAAACCGGTGACCGAGATGGGACGACTTAGGTCGTTCGGGGCATGGGGTATCGTCCGGATTGCATCGGGATCAACGCCGAATTTTTCAACGAGGATCCCCTGTTTGATATGATCACTGTAAGTGACGAAATTCTTATTCCGGCGAATTGTGCTGGCCACCGTCTGGTATGCGTGCTGCATGGGAACGCCGCCAAGTCTCGCAAAGCCTACGGGGAATTCGGCGAGAACGACGTCAGGGACGCAGGTCAGCACAGGCGCCTTCAAATCCGATACCCTTGGCCAGAAGGCGGCTGGGGTGTACCAGGCGCTAATATCACTCTGTCTGTTCCCACTTTGGATCATCAGAGCGGTTTCCCGTTCCAGCATAACTTCGTAGAGTCTGAAACGGACGGTTGAGGGCGACACCAAGCTAAGCGAAGTAATGCTTTGCCATAGTACTCCAGCAGTATGCTTCAACCAGTGACGGGCTAGGGTCCGGCTCCTCCTTACGAGCCGTGTCCCGAGAACGATGGCGGCTAGGGGAACCGACAAGGACACGCAATACAAGGCGAAGGCCGTCAGGGTCGTAAGGCTTCTCGTACTTGCAATACGACCCTTCAGCCATTCGGCATGGGCAAACGCCACAGGATAAACTCTATCCCGGATCGCCTGAAAGCGCTTGCGGCGCTTCTTCGTCTCTCTGCGACGCTGGAAAAGTTGATAAACCCGATACAACAGCGGGGTCTCATCAGGGCCGACAAAACTGAAAGCCTGGGTGGGGATATCGGCTTCCTTGCATAGCTTCACAAGCGCTTCTCGAGACCAGCTCGGGCAAAGAATCGCGAAATGAGCATCACCCCGGGCCGTGGCCGCCTTGAGAAACGAGGACAAATACCGCCCTAGCCCCTCTGTCCGAAGGTCAATAGTCGGGGCGTATGCGATGAAAATGCCGTACTTTTTCATACGAGTTCGCGTACAACGCGCCAGTAGCTAGATGCTAGGTGTTCCACACCTTGCTCTTCGAGATGTTTCTCGGTTGCCAAAGAGTGCCTTCGCTCCGCCAGATTGATTTCCATTTCGTGCAACTGAACAGCCATGTCTTCAGAATCTTCCTGATCCATAAAAGATAGGCCGAGCTGAAATTGACCCTCCATCTCACGCATAGCAGGATAGTCGCTCGAGAGAGACGGAACGCCGTAGTGTGCGGCCTCAATGACACAAAACGTACCGTTGTCCAATTCTGTTGGGTGCCAAAGGAATGCGGCCGCAGCGAGCTCCCTTCGGTAAACTTCGTCTGACAGCTCGCCCAGAAATCTCACTTTCTGCCGAAGCGCACGGCTACCGGCAACGACCCGGTTGAGGCCTTCAAGGTGTGGCAACTGGCTCTTAAGGATTTCGCTTGAGCCGAAACCCGTCACGTGACAGTTCAGTTTGCCTTGGTAGGTCTCGTAGTAGAGCTGCAACGCCGCCAGAGCTCTACGGTGGTTCTTGTGTGCCGCCAGATTGGTTGTCCAGATGAAGTGCGTAACTTCGTCATCCTTGTTTCGCTGCCGCGTAGCCTTGCCCTTTCCGGGCACCAGCATTGGCACTTTGGTGACACGGCGGGGATCGATGCCCGCATATTGGAGAGCGTCCTGCCGAGTAAAATCTGTCGTGACCAGAACGTGTTTGGCCAACCGGTTAGCCAGCAAAATCTGCTCATCAAGATCAGAGACTCGATAGTGGCGCTGTAAATAGTCGAAGACAACCAGCATCACAGGTCGCATAGGCAATATCGGCAATGACAGCCGATCCGAAATCACTACCCACAAGTCGCAGTCGCCAAGTTGCACTATGCCATCGTCGACCACCAGATACTTCTCATAGACCGGATTCCAGTCAGAGTGGCCGTCGAACATCATTGCCGTCTTTGCTTCGGCCCTGTCCAAGACCCTCCAGTTGAAGGTCCTGGTGGTCACAGACGGAGGCAAATCAGACCAATCCTTTGCGGCATACCCGGAAGGTTGATCAAGATGGAGCAACACGACTTCCGCAGATTCCCCGGCTTGCTCGGAACCGCGCGAAACCGCCTCTGCGAGGAGCTTGGCGGCACGCAACGTTCCGCCGCGATAAACGATAGGTAATATAACCGCGATCCGCTTCTTTCGTGTCCGTACAGCGATTTGCGAAGCGCTGGAAACCTGCAACCGCTCAACGACGTGGGTTAGGTTTCTCCGCCATATGTCCTCGAGTTTCTCCGGCCGCATAGGGTCTAGCAGCACGTGCTGACTTGTCCGGATCTCCTCAATCAGGCGATCGTCTCCCTGGAGCATCCTCTGGATCTTGGACCTTGCCTCAGCTGCTGTGCGCGCCCGGCCAGGGAGGCCAACGCCTCCTAGCTTGTCGAGCATGCCGCCGGCCATAAAAACCAATGGCATGCCAGCTCGCACCGCCTCAAATGGATGATAGTGAATATGACGTGGCTCGCGGGAGTGATAATACATCACCCGCATTTCCCGCATGTTGCGTTCGTGCTCCTCCTTGGAGACAAAGCCGAGGACATTTGGATCGGCGACAGTTATGGGTTGGCTCCCACCGATCGAACAGGGCAAACCGGCAAAATCACGACTGAATTCTTCGAAGATCCCTCGATAGTAGGAATTGAAACCGATGTCCGGGCAGACGAAAAAGACGCGACGATCCCTGCCCGTCCAACCATTCATTACCTCCGTCGCGGGTAGACCGAGCGGCAGGTAGACGGCTCGCCTTTGAATCAGCTCGCCTTCCACCTCGCGTAAGTCCTCATAGGCTTCGCCGAACCAAAAACGATCTCCCATTTTCTCGATGGTTTTGAGGCCATTCGTAAAGTGCTTGCGAATGTTCGAGTAGCTATTCGTTCGCTCGAGCCCATAGGCCCGCCATATTGCAGCCCCCTGAAAATGGTCGGATATGCTACCCAGCGCTTCCGCGGTGTGAACAATGAAAAAGAGTAGCGAAAAATGGCGGTTGGCCACCGCCCATGCGTCGCGTCCGGGATCCCCATACCAATCTGCCGCATTCAAGACTGCAAGATCCGCGGGGGGAATCGTCAGGTTTTTATCTTCTGAGAAGTCTATCGACGCGCTGCGGAAACTGGGATCGACCGGATGGATTTTCGGAAGAAAAATTTCATTGAAACCGCAAGCTTTGAGCATTGGAATTTCGAATCGGCGAGCCGAACTGTGGTTCAACAGCCACATGACCCGCGGCATTCCCGTTGCGCCTAGCGTCGCTCCAGAAACCGGATGGGCTTTTGGGGAGATATTAGTATCGATCAATTCCGGAGCACCTTGCGACACCGCTTTTCGAACAGCCTGCAGCCGAAGTCATAGAGCAAAAAATCGTTTGAATTTAAAGCGCGAAGTCGGGCCTGTGCTGCGGCAGAGAGGTGCACCTCGATTTCCCTTGACCTGTTTTCACGGGTAGTAGCGACAGCGTAAGGCAGGGAGTTCGTAAAGGTAGCCCGAAACAGCCTGATAGAGTCATCAAAACGTTCGACAATTCCGCAAAAATGGAAGACGCCTTCAAGATTGCGTTTTGCGCTATCTAGCATACCGGGCTTGTCAGGAGCGTCAGCCAAATACCTGGTCTGCACGTCCCTTATGTGTCCCTCGATGTACGGATTTGGGGACATGATAAACTCTTCGAGCGTCGCATTCTGCGAGAAACGGAGCGCTTCGATCTGATCGGGCTCCATGACGTTCAACCAGGCTTCCGTAAGATTGCTGGGGTTCGACCACGACTTCCATTGTGAAATCACCCTTGCCAGCGGGTGCCGTAGGAAGGTGACCAATGTGAATCTCCGGCCGGTTTCCTTTAGCAGGAAATAATCATAGTGTCCCCAGTAGAGCTGATACGAGCTTCGTCCATCTCTGGTCACTGCCATATCACCCATAAACGGCGGCGCTACTTTGGACTGATCACCAATATTCTCGATTAAATATTCGACGAACGCCGTTCCAGCCGTCTTGGGGATGTGTACGAAGGCGATGGGATATTTCAGATTCCGCAAGTCGTCTGGCGCAGGAGTTCGTAGAATGCCAAAGAGAGCTTTCATTTTGAGAAATTCTCTTCATAGAATCTAATCGCCTGTTCGATTGGTGCATCCAACACGATGTGCCCGTCGGCAAAAACAAGCCCCCGCTGGCACAATTGGCGCACTGTAGCTAGGTCGTGGCTGGCGAGGATCATGATTTCCGACTGCTCGACCAGGCTCATGATCCGGGCTCGAGCCTTTCCCATGAAACGAGCATCGCCCGCTCCGACGACTTCGTCCAGAAGAAGAATGTCGCCACCGACAGACGTTGAGATCGCGAAGGCCAAGCGGACTTGCATGCCGACGGAATAGGTCTTGAGCGGGTAATCGATGAACTCACCAAGGTCGGCGAAATCGACGATCTCGGCTTCCATTGATCGCATCGTCTTCGGCGCAAGCCCAAGCAGCAAACCCCGATAAAGAATATTCTCGCGTCCGGTAGCATCAGGTTCGAAGCCAAGACTCAAATCGAGCATTGATCTGACTGTGCCGCTAACTTCTCTGCAGCCTGACGAAATCGGATAGAGGCCGGCAACCATCTTTAGGAACGAGCTCTTCCCGGCGCCATTGTGGCCAAGCAAGCCGATCCGCTCCCCTTGGTCCACGCTTAAAGAAATGTCTCTGAGTGCATGGATATCGTTCAGGTCGCGCTTGCTCCGGCCTTGGCTGACCCAAGCGGTAATCAAGGACTTCAGAGACCGCTCACGGAAGGCCACCGATGCGTAGTGCAAATTGACGTTCTTGAGGCGAATGGCGTTTGTCATAGGTAGAAGATCACCCGCTTCTCAGACCGGCGCCCAACTAAGATGGCGATAGTCCCGAGAACAACTACCGTTCCCCCAGACCAGCCATAGTTCTCCATGCTCGGCCACTGTCCGTGCAAGAGCGGAGCCCGCGCGATCTGCAATAAGTGATATATCGGATTGAAGTCGACGAGCGCGTGTAGACCCCCGGTTCGAAACGTCGACGGCTCAAAGTAGATTGGAGACACAAACCACATCGCTTGCATGATCAGGCCCAGGGCGTGAGGCAAATCGCGGAAGCGCGCTGCGATGTAGGCTGTAATCGTTGCCCCTGCCCAGGCGACGAGGCCAAGTATCGGAAATGCGGAAAGGGCGGCAAGCCAGCACCAGCCAAAATCGTGGGGCATAACAATAAGCACCCATCCAACCAACGCTAGGCTTGCCGTCGCGAGAACGATCAAGCCCGACAAAGCGTTGCGCAGTGTATAGATCGCAAGGGGGTGCCGTGTTTGCTTGATGTAGGCGTCAGCCTGCACGAAAGCTAGTGACCCTCCGATCACCGAGCCGACCACGTACTCCCACATGATCATCCCTGACAGGATGTAAGGAGCATATTCCGTAATTCGCATGCCGAAAATTCGGCTAAAAACCAGAGACAGCAGCAAAGTTAAGCCGAGAGGCTGGAGTATGGACCAAAACAGACCGAAGAAGGAGCGCCGCCACCGCGAACGCAAATCCGACATCGACAAGTGCCACCAGAAATAGCGGGCGGCCCAGATACCTCTAAGGTAATTCACGATTCATCCCTCAGCAGCCCGCGCCCGCACCGAATCCTGGAGGAGATTATCTCCAAAACGAGCGTATCGCAGCGCAAATCCTATTGACCTGACCCTGGCTCAAACCGGGGTAGCTTGGTAGGTTGATGCCACGAGCACTTAGGCTCGCAGCAACGGGGAATTCTCCTTCAGCTCGACAATGGGGCATCGTGTGGGTCTGCGGAAAGAATGGTCGAGTTTCTATCCCGTGTTCCGCCAAATGAGCTCTAAGAGGATTGCGGTCTTGAGGAAGATCGACAATCACTGAACACATCCAATAGGAGTGGGTTGCGTTTCCCACAGGCTCGTGGGTGCATAAAGGCAGGCCGGTCAATCCCATGCGATAGGCATGCGCCACTCCAGCCTTCAGAGTGAGGATCTCGGGGGCCATCTCGAGTTGTGCCAATCCAATTGCCGCCTGGATATTCGTCATCCGGTAATTGTAAGCTAATGTGTCGTGCCAGTACTCGCGAGTCGGTGACAGGCCTTGGTTCTTGAGTCTGCGGCATCGATCCATAATCGCTGGATCGCGCGCCACCACCATTCCTCCCTCGCCAGTTGTAATCGTCTTGTTGCCAAAAAAGCTGAATGTCGCTGCGTCTCCGAACGTTCCGACATGTAGCCCATTCCATTTGGATCCGAATGCTTCTGCGCAGTCCTCAATCAGTAGAAAGTTATATTTGCGGCAAATGGCTACGAGCGAAGTCATGTCGCAAGGATGGCCATAAAGATGAACAGCCATTATCGCTTTTGTCCGGGGAGTTACGGCTAGCTCGACGGCTTCGGGGTCCATCTGCAGAGTGTCTTCAATCGAATCCACGAAGATCGGCTTTGCGCCGGTCTGCAGAATGGTGTTCACCGTTGCGATGTATGTCAAAGTCGGAACTATTACTTCGTCGCCTGGCCCAATTCCCAACGCATCCAACGCTAGATGAATCGCAACGGTCCCGTTGGCGACGCTTGTGGCTCCGGTCGCTCCGATAAATTCCGCGAATCCCATTTCGAACTTGGAAACGAATTCGCCGCGGGATGAAATCCAACCCGCATCCAGGCAGTCGTTGACGTACCTGGATACGTTCCCGGCCAAATAGGGCTGATAAATGGGGGTACGTTCTATTTCAGCTTGGCTGAATACACCCGGTAAAATTGCGCTTTTCATCAAATAACTTCCGTGGATCCGATTCTCATCCTAGCGACACGTCAGCCGGTACTCAACGAGTTGATAGAGAAACTGCCTAATTTTTGCGCATGCGCTGCGTTATCCGAGAGACCGTCCATGCCGGACGAGCGTGGATGGCCTTAGCGATAGGACACCGGAGCGTTACTCCGGCGCCGCGATGCAATCTTGGAAGCGGCGTTCTCAACCGGACGCGGATCTGGCCGATTACCAGCATATGAAACGCCCGCCACCGTGAGGCAGCGTGCAAATCATTTTCGACCGGAAAAATTATAGGCCTTGGCTTACCTCTATGAGGCCTGGTTAGTCATAATCGGCGTCGTCTGCTTACGCTCGTCGTGTGCTTCGCGCTCGTCGTCGCCTTCCCTGTGGTCGGTGCCGACGACTTCGCCCTGACCCGGATCTTGAACCGTATCTGGCGGGCGGGGGGCGAAGCGCGCCGGCATTAACATCAACACCGTCACTGCCATGGAGAAGAAAGGCGCCGAGGGTTTGACGAGCGGGCTCGATAAGGTGCGCGCTGTAATGGCCGTTCTTGAGGAAGCTGGTGTTGAGTTTCTGAACCATGGAAATCCGGGAGTCAGGATGAGTAAGCCGTGATCAAGAACACGCCGCGAGAGCACATGTCGGCCTCGCCGGCAAGCCATCTTCACCGAGCATTGCACCGGCCACAATATCGCGCCTTGCTGCCTATGCGGCGAGCCGACCACCGCCGGGATGACCGCTGGATTATCGAACACAAGCGCGCCCTCGCCTTGTTAGGCCCGGACTTGAACACCAACTGTGCCCCGGCACATTTCAGGTGTGGCGAGGTCAAGACCCACACCCAGGACTTGCCGAGGATCAGGAAGGCCAAGCGCCAGCAGGCCCGACATGAATGCACAAAAAAGCCGGCGCGAGGGTTTCAGGCCTCGGGCGGCGTTTCGTTCGATTGGCCTCAGGCGCTTTGTTGCGAACTTCAGAGACTTGGCCCCTTCGACGGCCCCGTCCCGTTCCATTGAATAAAGGCCACTTCCTTGCTGGTGATTTCCCGCGCAGCTTTCAACAGCACCTCATGCAGGACGCGCGTCTGCCGGCAATGGTCGCAATGCGGGGATAAAAACGGCTTGATGATGCTCAAGTGCGGCGCTTCCGCTGCCGCCAAAAAGCGCTCGATTTCAGCCTGCGACAATTGCTGCGAACCCTTCGACCTTGCCATGGCCTACCCTCGAAATCTCTCTGTGTGCCAGACGACCTTGCCATCGATCTTCGTTGGCTTGTGGACCATTAGGCGCTTAGGCAGGTGTTCGGGGTGAACCTCGAGAAGCGTGATTTTGATCTGCGGCTTGCAGCGGTTGCAGTCGAACTTCAGCTTCAACGGATCGACACCGCCACCATAGACCATCATCAGGTCGGCCGATCGGCAGTAGCGGACGTTGCCGCAGCTGCATTCGGCTTTCACAAGCATGTTGTGCCGGGTCGCCTTGCCCAGCGTATCGATCGGATCGTGCGCCATAGCGGCAAAATGAGGAACATATTCCTGTCCAGTCAAGAGGGATTGACTCTCGTGTTCCTATTTTGTTCACTGCTGGCAAATTGGAGACACCTCATGAAACCGATGATTGCGACTGAATCCGAACAGCCCGAAATCTAAAGGCAGATGCGCAGCCTCTCACCTCATCGCTGAATTAACCGCCATATGGTGCCTGGCGAACTATCCCGATGACCTTGATCGTGCATTGTCTTTGGCAGAGGCCATACGCCATCAGGCCGACATCTATCTCCGTGAGAGCAAGAACGCCGGCGGCGCGCGTCACTGATATGGTTACGCGCAGCCGCAGCATCCCGGCCCCGTCAGTCATCGACCAGAAATGGCCACACCAGGTGGCGCTGCCTGATGACCTCTGCACCCGTCGGAACCGGACCACAATCCACGACTACTGTCAGGAACGTGGAATGACTTTCCAAATCAGGCACGTGCAAGCGGTTTGGCCAAACGGCAAATACGAGGAATATCGACTGCACTGCTTCGCGGATCCGGCCGAAGCAAAGGCGTTCCTCGATCATTTTCAAGGTGAGCCCTTTGACGCGAAGCGGGACCGCGAAAAGGGCAAGATACGCGGCGTCTGGCGCCGCAGCGACGAGTATAGGAGAATTCTCGACCTTGGCCCGCTCAGCGTGCCTGAACTCCTGCGCAACTGAGGCAGAGCGATGTGCGGACGTTACACCAAATATCTGTCGTGGTCGGAAATCCACCGGCTCTACCGCCTGACTGCGCCGGCCGAGACCGGACGCAACGACGAACCGCGCTACAACATCGCGCCTACGCAGGATGTGCCGTTCGTCACCGCTGGCGAAGATGGCAATCATAAGCTCCGCGAAGGGCGCTGGTGGCTGGTTCCTTTCTGGGCGAAGGAGATGCCGAAGGCGGCGATGTTCAATGCGAGAATAGAGGGCATCGATACAGCGCCCGCCTTCCGCGACGCCTTCAAGTCCAAGCGCTGCCTGATCCCCGCCGATGGCTTCTACGAGTGGACGATATCGCCAGCCGACGGCAAGAAAGACCCTTGGCACATCTACCAGCCAGGCCACGCGCCTTTCTCGTTCGCCGGCCTTTGGGCTTACAATTCCAATCTCGACATAACCAGCTGCACCATCATCACCGGGCCTGCCGGAGACCCGATGAAGCAGTTGCATGATCGACAGCCGATCATCCTCGACCAGGCGTACTATGACGCCTGGCTGGACCCGGCGACACCCAAGGACATTCTCAGCCACGACATCGACGGTCGGCTGCAGTTCAATCGCGTTGGGCGTGAGGTGAACACGAGCGCCGTCAACAAGCTGCCAAACGACCATCCCGGCCTGGTCGGGCCGATCAACCCGTTATGAGCGACGAACCGAGCCGACTTGCCGAGGGGATGACGGCGATTCCGCGCGATCGACGAAGCGTCGACAATCATGGTTGCGAGCACCCGGGCTGCGGTGAGGATGGAGGCTTCGGCTTTGCCCGGCCGCGACAGCCATCGCACTGGTTCTGCCTGAAGCATCGCGCCGAAGGCGAGCGATTTCTTTAGGAGGTTTAAATGTCGGACAACGTTCTGCCCACTCAGGCCAAGCCGAAGCTGATTGTGGTCGTTGCATTTGATCGAGGCGAGGACGGCGAGCTATTCACCGCTTACGGCCCGACTGATCAGCAAAGCGAGGAGCGTGCGGTCCGCACGGCCAAGGCTCTGTCATCGAGCCATGTTGGTGTCATAGCCTGGAGCCGTGATGCAGACTCGGCGCTCGGCGACTATGGGCCGCCCACGACGCTGTTCGTCAGCGGCGACGTCCCGGACATGGAATGAGAAAGGCGCCGGCTGCCTTGACGAATGAGTCAATCGCCGCTCTTGCAACGCCGCATCATCTAAGAGCGTTTCGAAGACGCTTTCGACCTCACCGTTGATGTTGTCGGCGGGATGCCGGCCTTCTCGTCGCTGGTGGCGATCGGATCGCCCCTCGCCACAGTGGGCAGCTGCTTGGCCACCCACTTGTCGAGAAACTTCATGCCGCGTGTGCTCATTTATTAGCAACCTCTCATCTTGACGCCGCAGCCGGCCGCTCCAGAGTCTTGCACATGGCTCGGGGCAATATCAAAGTTGGCGACGAGGTCGCCGTCACGGCGGTTGTGCGCGGTCGCGTGACACCCGATCGCATCAGCGTGACGATCCCGTCCTATAACTTCCCGCATTCGGTTGTCGATTCGAGTTCGAAGGCCGTGATCGGCCAGAATATGGAGATCACCGGCACTGTCACGCGCGTCGATGGCGACAAGGTGACCATCAGCCTCCGGCCGCTCGTGACTGTCGACGCCGAGCATGTGCGGCTGGTTGAGAGCTATGTGGCGCCGAAGCGCAAGAAGCCGCTGCGCGACATGGTCGACTAGCGCCAGTGAACTGGGCGAACTATTTGCGCGCAAAACGCATAGGCGGCAGGCTTTTTGTCTGTCCGGGGAACAGGCCTCAGGTGGGTGAGTTGGCTGGTTGCAGCGTGTCCCGCTGCCAACCGATGTCGACGGTTGAGGCCCGCGCTGCGCTTTACAGGCTGGCGCGGGCCGCCCGTGCCCCGTGAGGTCCATCGAACCTTAGCGATCCACTTGGTTCGGGTCGCCCCGTTTAGGTCGTATATTTGCCTTCTCAGGCCATTCGCAGCCGGCGAAGTCTTTGGGCAACGTAGTGCGGACCTGGCCCCGCGAGCGGTCGTCCGGTCGTCAGCGTCACGGCCTTGTCAACGCTGCTCAATCAGCAACGTCCGGCTCCGCTTGCGGATGGATCGATTTAGCTCCTATTTGAGCTTCGTTTGTCAACGACATAATCGCCGGCAAACACGACGCAAACCGGGCTTTAGCAAACATTTGTAACGGGGCACAAGCTGGCCTGATGAACGAGGTGGAAGCCTTGCCGCCTCGCAAGCATTGACCAGATGCAATTGCGCGTGATGAAAAACCCCGTCCCCTAATAACAGAGGCCGACACTCGGCGCCCTGATGGGGCACGAAGGCGGGCGAATGGCCCAACTTCTCATGCCACCTCAGTCAGGCGAACCCTCCGGGGGGAACCTTCCGTGAGATAGCCTCTGCTTCAGGTCGTCGGCATTCAGGATGGCTGCCAGCTCTTCGGCATACTCCATGTCGGGAAGGTCGACAGATGGGTGGCCCGCTACGATAGCCGGCAGCCCGGTGAACACGTCGAACACCGTCCACGTCCCATCCGGTTCCCGCCTGATGTCGTACCGCAGAGTTGCCATGAGGGCATCATATAGATCGACCATTAGTGGTTGGGAATATTTGGTCCACGGAGGCTCGGGATGCAGAGCGCTGATTGATGGCGCGGGCCCGACCGTTTTGCCGACCGGCCGGCAGCGGAACCGGGTATCCGCACCAGATCGCTGCACCGAACCAACTTGGCAGGTTGCGCGTGGTTCCCCGGACAAATGAAAAGCCCGCTGGCTCACGCCGGCGGGCTTCTACGCAACTCCGACCACATCGCAAAGCTGCGACGGTTCTCTTAACGCCGCGAGATCAGCAGGCAGAGCTCCCGGAGGTCCTTGTCATAAGAGCCAGAACCGCTCAGCACATCGACACAGCGCTTCTTCATGCGTGCAATCTGACTCTTGGACATGTCGGCAACAACGCCCGGCAGGCTTGGAGTGCCGGGAGTCGCCGGAGTGCCCGGGGTCCCTGGCGTTCCAGGCACACCGCCAATGCCGACACCCACGCCAACGCCGACACCAGTCGTGCCCCCGACGGTCGCACCGAGACCGGCTGTCACGCCGCCGGCACCGCCGATATTTGCCCCGGCACCAGCCGCAATCCCATTGCTGCCCCCTACTGTGGCGCCAGCGCCGGCTTTGACACCGCCGGAGCCGATCGATGCGCCGAGCCCAGCGTTCACGCCGCCGGAGCCGCCGACCGAAGCACCCGCCCCCGCCCGAACGCCGCCGCTACCGCCTATAGACGCGCCGGCGCCAGCGTTAACACCGCCGGCGCCGCCGACAGATGCTCCGGCACCAACGCCAAGGCCGCCGCCGGCACTGGCAGGCATCGCAAGGGCTATTAACACTGCACCGCCGGCCAGAACACGGGCGAAGTGCGCTAGAATCTTTACCATGAAACTCTCCTTGGTTGTCGAACTCTGCAGCCCAAATAGTCTGGCTGTTGACAGCATCTACGCATAGAACAGAAAGCGGTTTCCTAACTTTAGGAAGCTTCGCCGATCACGCCTTTCAATATCAACCGAACTTAGATGCAATTAGAACTTAACTGTAAAAACCTACGACGCATTTATCGCACGAACGAAGAGGTTCGGCAGTTAACTTCAAGCAGGGTGAGTTTGACGGCACCTGGCTCCGGCCAAAACACAAAAAAGCCCGCCACTGTGAGGCAGCGGGCCAGTAATTCTAGGCGGATCAGCCACCTTCCCGTTCGTTCATGTTCTGCCGCTTTCCACGGACCCAACCGCAGCTTCTAAGGCTTCGACTGGCAGGAACGACCAAAGCAGCGCGTCAACGTCCTCGGACTGAAGGTCGCCATATTTGCCTGTGGCGAATTCCATCAAAAACCCGGCCCTGACGCGATACTCTTCCTTTGTGGTGAAACGAAAGGCGCAGACGGCGTTAAGTGCGGAGCGTTCTGCATCGGACGGCTCGTTGCGTTCGTTGATCGCCTGTTCTAGCCCGACGCGCTACGCCACTTTGCGACATCACGATGTCCAGGAATCGACCGTTTTCTGTGCAATGCTAAACCCGCGTCCAAATCGCCCGACGCGATAGCTTTTGTTGTCCGGAAATACATGAGCCCGGCCCCGGTCTAGGGTCATGGAGCGGAACCTGGCGATCTGCGTCGGCATCGTTCTGGCAGCGGACTATCTCAATCACTACGACAGCGTGACGCTCGCCGCCGGTGACGGCTACCGTGCCAACAGCCTTGCCCAGATCATCGACCCGCTCAATCCGAACAGTCAGAACGCGCACATTGAGGGCGACGGCCGGCGCATTGCTGGTGTCGTCCAACAATATCGGGGACCGGCTAATGCCGCCCCAGCCGGGGGGAACTGTCCGAAGGACGGCAGCATGGCGGCCGATAGTTCGCGATGCGGCGGGTGCTCCGCTGAAAGCCGTCCCGGTGGAGCAACGTGACGAGCTTCCGATTTAGTCGTAGCTTCATGTGAAGGGAGTTCTTGCCAGCATGCCGCGCCTCGCTTGGGAGAACGTTCCAAATACTGCATAAGCCGCGGCTTATCGGCAAGCCCACGACCAGTGCGTTCCGTGCTTGATGCGCGATTTGCGGGCTATCGCCACTACCGCCCCAGCAGACGGCAGCTCTTGCATCGGTCCGTGGTCATTGCCCCGGCATCGCATTCGAGACCCAAGACTGGTGCGCATGGATCATGACATTGAATTCCGCTCTCTACAGGAACAAGTGTCTTTCCTCGAGATTAGGATTCGACGCCGCAACGGCGTCGAACCCCAAAGGAGACTCACATGAAACGTAAGATTTTGACAGCTACAGCGATCTCTCTCTGTCTCGCCACCGCGGCCTTGGCGCAGTCGTCGGGAACATCCAGCGGCACGAACGGAACGTCCGGCTCATCGGCCGGGTCGGGTATGAGTTCTACGTCCGGCTCAGGCCAAAGCGGTATCCCGAGCGGCTGGGATAGCAAGCTCTCGGGCTCATTCTTCAGCGACGCCAATTCGGGAAGACTTCTGTCGCAGGATGAGATCCGCAAGAACTGGTCGTCCCTGAGCTCTGAACAGCAGGCACAGGTTCGCTCCGACTGCTCGAGAATGACGGCCAGTAACGGCACTGGCTCTGGCACAATGACCGGCACGTCAGGTAGCTCGGCTTCGACCGGCAGTGATACAACGGCGAGTATCGGCACCGGCTCTGGCACAGCCACCGGCACTTCAGGCAGCTCTGGTTCGACCGGCAGTAACACCACGGCCAGCAACAGCACTGGTTCGGGTACAACCACCGGCACGTCGGGATCCTCGAATACAGCTGGCGATACGACCGCCAGAACCAGCACGGGTTCGGGCGCAAACTCGGCTGCTCAAATGGCTTCGATGCAGCAGCTCTGCACTCAGGTTCAAGGGATGTGAGTGAATGCGGCGCTCCGGGCCGGCTTGGCCGGAATAGATGAGGCCTTGAAGGCCCGGACATCGCTTTGGTTTGGTAGCATTTCGGCGCTGAAGTCGGCCGGTGATCGGTGTCAGAACTTCGCGTCGTTCCTCCCGTACGCCGGCAGCTGCAGATCGCGGCCGGGGACGCTACTCGGGTCTGGGCTCTACCTGCGCAATTGCTGCAGGGTACGCCTTTCCGTCGGTGCCAGACGGAAACTGGCCCTCGGCGCCCGGCCCTCGCGCCACCTCAGCCGCAGGAGTTCCACAGGTTGCGTCGCCAGCTTGGCGTAGGGTGCCTGCGTACCTCGCCCTGCTCGGCCCGGGTCAGCATGCGCGTCGGATCGATGTCGTCGAGTTGGGGCGCGCGGCCCTCGGACACGGGCGAGCAGCGCCCGTTAGCGGCCCCGATCGCCAAGCGCAGATCCGCCGAAGGGAAAGGCCCCCTTTCACAACCTGATTTGTACGTTTCCGACCCTTGCCTTTTTCGGAAAGTGCGCAACAGAATAGCTGACTGAGGTTCTATCTCTCTGGGAGGATGGGATGGACATTCAAGCACCTGTTCGGCCTTCGCAGCAAACGGCCAAGGAGTTGGTTCGCGAGGTCCTGTTGGGCTCTCAACCGGGAAACATCATTTCCGTCAAGGCGACCATTGTCGCGGTCCGCGAGCGCGGCCGCGATCTTCTCGAGACTGACTGCCAGTTGGTCGAAATGATCGTCAATTCAGCGTCCGTTTGGGGACTGTTCATCGCCTTCGACGTCCGAGAAGCGTGATGCCCCACCGTTGGTTCAACCCTCCGGTTTATGTGAAGACCGAGCGCCCAGGGCTTCGCCTCGGTGTCAACCGCGTTGATGCCGCCGCCGAGGAGCTCCTAAAGTGGTCCAATCGTGGCCCCAAGTGGCGGCTGGCGGCCGAGGCTTGCCTATCTGCGATCGATGGCAAAATGCCAGGTAATGACTTCCGGCTGCTGTTCGAAGCGGCAGCCGATGAAGAGGAGATGCTACTGCCGGATTAACAACGCTATACGACGAGACCATTCGGGTCTGTTCGCGTTGGCGGTGGGCAAATTCACCAGCGCGACGGGCATCTATGCCGTCCGTCTCCGTCGTCAAACTTTAAAGTGAGACACTAACGAGCGACGACCTAGATGGACAGTTTATTCGCCGGTGCGCGTACCATATAGGGCCGCGGGTGACCGATGGAGGTCACATGGTTGATGAAGAGCATCGCCGCGAACGAAGGCAGCGGGTGCTGAAAGGCGCCTCAATCATCAGCGGAATCACAAACTCCGAGATCAGTTGCACCATTCGGAACCAAAACAGTGGCNCTGAAAGGCGCCTCAATCATCAGCGGAATCACAAACTCCGAGATCAGTTGCACCATTCGGAACCAAAACAGTGGCAGAGCTGAGCTCAAAGTCCCGGTGGAATCGCGTGTCCCTGAGCGGTTCGTGGTTTACGTGCCGACCGACGGCGTTGCCTACCAGGCAGTCCTGCGGTGCGCAGGAACGACCGAATTGGGGTTCAATTTATAGGAACGTTGCCAAAGCCGCGTCTCCACTATGGCTGAGCTTGTGCCCGGGATGCACAGACCGGGGAATTGGACACTCTCCGGCGCTCGGCACGTGTTCCATGGCAGTCTCACTTTAGAGATTACCCCCCGGCGAAACTTCGCTTCAGGTCGACGCGGTCAGAAGGCTTACAAAATCGCGGGAATATTCCCCGTCCAGATATTTAGCCGGAGCGCCCCACGCCTCGGCTGGTTGGCCAGTGAACGCGTCAAACACCGCTCAGGTTTCGTCGAGTCCCTCCTGAGGTCGTATCTTTGAGAAGCCATGCCGTCGCTAGGTAAGTCTGCGGTCCAGTTCTCAAGCGGTGATCGACATTCCTGTTGGAGTGCGGGTTCTACAGGAGATTCGGTTTTGAGGATCGCGAGGGCTCAACGGATCATGAGCGACCCAGCAGGATCAGAAACCGGCACCCGTCTGCGCAGCCCTTTGATGAAGATAGGTAGAGTCAAAATCTGCGGCGCGAACGAGCCCTGCCCAGTCGGTCGCATGAAAACGCGAGCCAACGGTGGATATCAGACCGTCGCGTCTAAGGTCCTGAAGCACTCGGTTCACGTGCACGGTAGAGAGGCCAAGTGCGTCGCCAAGTGCAGCCTGCGTTATGGGGAGATAGGCCACATGATCTTCAATGCGGCCTACCGAGCGAAGGCGAACAATGAGTTCGCAAAGAATGTGAGCCATACGCGAGTAGGCGTCGCGCCTACCGACGTTGGTGACCCATTCTCGATAGATCGCCGCATCGATCACCGTCGAGCGCCAAAACACTCTCGTTATCGAAGAGTGCTGGTCGCAAACGGCGCGAAGTTCGTCGTGCCGCATGAAGCCCACCCTAGCGGGCATGAGAGGGGTGAAAGTGCAATCCATGACCGACAAATGCAAACCATGCAGGTCGGGAATGTCGCCCGGAACAAAAAAGNAGAGGGGTGAAAGTGCAATCCATGACCGACAAATGCAAACCATGCAGGTCGGGAATGTCGCCCGGAACAAAAAAGGAGGAGATTTGACGCTTCCCCTCCCGGTTAGTTTGATCGACCCTATTAAGCCTTCAAGAACGACGAACGAAAGGCTCGGCTTATCGCCCTCGCGCAGAATGTCTTCGTTGGCCTGATATCTCTTCTCCTGAATCGAGATGTTCCCCAAGGTCGCAATGTCTGATTCTGCGAGTTCCGAGATGGCTTGGAGCTTGCGGATCAACATTTTGAAAGAATGATCATGTGCCATCAAGAACCTGTTCGTGTTTGCTCCCAACTTTTAGTTGGCGCTAATGTTCCCGCTGCCTAGAGGAGACGAAGGCCAATGGTCAGTGCGTCGATGATGCGCGCAAAGTTCAGCTGTCCTCAATCCTTTTCGCCTGCCGCAACCTGTTCGAAACGGCTGGATCACAACCTGCTTTCCACCGGATTAACGAGTGCTATTGCGCGCCAGGAACCTTAAGAGTTCGCAGCCGTTCAACTGTTGGGGCGCACGAAGCAGGCTTTCAATGTCATCGGGTTCCGTGCTGATCGTGGAGACGTCGAGAACTCTCTCCGGGAGGCCGGGTTCGAGGTGGTCGCCGGCTTAAAAGGGCCTTCAAGCGATTGCGACTTTCGATCGTGAGCCGGAGCGAGTTGTGGCTCTCCTGACAGATATCAGACTTGGGGACGGCCCAAGCGGGTGGGATGTGGCCCGGCACCTCCGAGGCACCGATCCTACTATGCCAGTTATATGACAGCGTTGGTCGATGCCATGGCCTGCTACGCAATTGACCGACATCAAATCGACATCCTGTCTCTCGGCTGCGTTGAATTGGAGTTCGCCTTCACCAAGGGCCAAATCGCCAAGGGCGGTATCAGGCACTGGCGAGATCATTTCTGCCGCCATGCGCCTGCAAAGCCAGAATGCACTGGGCCAAGCTGGGCTGCTGGTAGGACGAGACCGTCTACTACGCGTCGACGGACCACCTATGAAGTCTAATCCGATCGACCTCGACGACTACACCGGTCCGCCGCAGAGTTACCTGTTATTGCTGCCTCACTGGTCAAGCAACATGAGGAACGGCTGGCCGCGCTTTTCGTTGCGCCGCGTCCACCCTACAAAGCGGTGTATGGGCCAAGGTCTCAGGACCCGTAAATAGCCACCTGTTCTTCGCACGATGTCGGCTTTCAGAAACCGCCTAAAGCGATCCCGATATTGAGCGCAATGGCCATCCGTTCTGATTAAGTCGTCTTGGCCAGCCGTGGTCTTCACTCGACCCCGCATGATGAGGTATGACCAAGAAGGATGTAGACTAAACCGGAAGAGACAAGGTGCAGGTGCAAGGCATTGAGAGAAATAGCAGGAACCGAACCAATCCACAGGAATATTTTGTTGGTATTTATGTTGGTATCAGATGCGGCTAACATTCCCCTAAGTATCTGAAAGCAAAACGGGATTTTCTTCACTTGAATTCCGCCTCTGGGCACCAGTTTTCTCTGTGTACGGCCCGGAGACATGGGTAAAAGTCTGTACCTAAGACATGGGTGACAACCTCGTGCCGAACGGGTTGTCGATGGTTTGCAACGTCCTTTGTTCCAGGTCGATATATCCGAGATCATAGTGCATGAAGCTGATGAGCCAAATGCCGTCGTCGACTTC
>NZ_AYWB01000031.1:0-29380 GCF_000503035.1 Mesorhizobium sp. LSHC412B00
GCCGTCATCAACAAGCGATTCGTGTGTCATCGCAGTGTAGAATCACACCCGATTCCGCAAGGCAATACCTATCTTATCGCCTATGCCCAGCCGCCGGGGTTGAGGAAGGCGGCCATGAAGGGCAAGCCGAGCGACAGCGTCTCGAATTCATAGCCGCCGACAAAGCCGCGTGAGGGATCGTGCCGCGCCTCGTCGCGGATAATGCCGGCCATGGTGGTGCCGCGATACATATGCACCGGTTGGTCGAAAATGGCGTAGACCGAACCGGTGGTGTGGCGCATGTAGTTCTTGCCGACCTGCCCCGACGAATTGGCAAGCCCTTGCGGAAACTTCGCTGACTCGGAGTTCAGCAGCAGGCGCGGGCTTTCGATCGAGTTGCCGGCGACGGCGACGATGCAGGCCTTCTGCTCCTGCAGATTGCCGTCCTTGTCGGCATAGACGACGCCGGTCACTTTTCCGCTAGCGTCATGATTGATCTTGATCGCCATGGCGTTTGGCCGGACCTCGAGATGGCCGGTCGCCTCACCCTTGGGAATCTCGGTGTAGAGCGTCGACCATTTGGCGCCCCATTTGCAGCCCTGGAAGCAGAAGCCGGTCTGTTGGCAGGAGTTGCGGTCGTCGCGCTCGACCGAATTGATTGCCATGTTGCCGGTATGACATTCCTTATAGCCGAGCTTGTCGGCGCCGGCCTTGAGTACCTTGAAATTGTTGTTGCCGGGCAGGCGCGGCCAGCCATTGGTGCCGGTGACGCCCATCTTGGCTTCCGCCTTGGCGTAGTACGGCTCCATCTCGGCCAATGTGACCGGCCAGTCCAGCAGGTTGGCGCCTTCCAGCTTGCCGTAGGTCGAGAGCGTCCTGAACTCATGCTTCTGGAAGCGCAACGAGGCGCCGGCCCAGTGCGTGGTCGAGCCGCCGACCGATTTGACGATCCAGGCCGGCAAATTGGGGAAATCCTTCGACACCCGCCAGTCGCCTGAGGTTGTGCGCTTGTCCGTCCAGGCGAGCTGGCTGAAGGAACCCCACTCGTCGTTGATGAAATCCTCGTATTCGTGGCGCGCGCCGGCCTCGAGGATGACGACATCGATGCCTTTCTGGGCGAGTTCGTTGCCGAGCGTGCCGCCGCCGGCGCCGGAGCCGATGATCACGACCACGCCGTCGTTGTTGAGATCAAATGAAGCTGCCATGGTTTCCTCCCATGAATTCCTGTTTGCGGGGTTTCAGAACGACGGAAGGGCTCAGAGCCACTCTATGTCGTCGAAACCGCGCGCGATGTAGCCGCCCTTGGAGTAGGATTCGCCCTCGTAGCCGAAAATCGGCCACACCTCCTGCTGGTTGTAGAGGCTGACGACGAGGCCGCCGCGGATGGACTGGAAGAACGGCGTCGCCTCGATCTGCTGCAGCACGGCAACGCGCTGCTCCTCCCAGCCGAGGCCGCGATAGCCGCCCTCGCCCGACTTCTTGTCGAGGTTGGCGATGCCGTCTTCGATCATCGTCTTGTAGGCAGCGTCCTTGCCGGCCTGCTCGTCATGGCCTTTTACGGCGATGGCGTAGTATTTGTCGGGCACCTGATCGTGCGGATAGATGTCGCGCGCCATCTGGATCAGCGTCGCCATGGTTTCGGGCTTGAGCGCCGATGTCTCGAGCCCCCAGGCATTTTCAGGGCTGATGACGGCGCTGCCGGAAATGACGAGCAACGCGCCGATGCCGCCGCGTTTGAGAAGTTCACGACGTGAGAGCCTCGCGTCATAGATCGTGACCATTTTGTTCCTCCCTGCTTGCTGTTTGCGCCCTTGAACAGCGCCGTTGCTGGCGCCGCGCGGCTGAATGCGGCCGATAATCCCCTACTGGAAGCGCCCTCCACGCTGCAGAACCTCGATCTTGTAGCCGTCGGGGTCCTCGATGAAGAAAAAGCGGGCGATCAGCGATCCGTCGCGGTTGAATTCGACGATCTTCTTGGGGTTGAGGCCGAGCGCGCCGATCCGGTCGTGTTCGCTGTCGAGATCGGACACCGAGACCGCCAGGTGGCCGTAACCCTCGCCTAGCCCATAAGGCTCGGTGCGGCCCTTGTTCACGGTGAGTTCGAGCTCGAACCCCGTTTCGGCGTTGGCAAGGTAAATCAGCGTGAATGTCTCGAAATCCAGCCTGTCGGCGACATCGAGCCCGAAAGCGTTTCTGTAGAAATCGACGGATCTGGCCTCTTGGAGAACCCGGATCATGGAATGGATTGCCTTCGCCAAATCAGTCTCCGCCGCTGCATGTTGGAGGCGATTATGGGCGGCACGCGCGAAAGGTGGTGGCAGCCGGTTACCACGGCTAAATTTGCAATCGCTGCTATGCCTGCGCCTAAAGACGAAAGTCCGATTGCCGATTCGGCCCACAAGGCCGAACATGCAGGGACAACCACAACTTGAAGGCGCGACACGCTGCGCCCAAAACCAACAATATCGGGAGGTAAGGATGTGCAGGGTTTTTGCCGGGCAGGATCCGGAAGGCTATCGACAGATCAACCGGTCGATCCGCATCGACGGTCACTCTACGAGTATCCAGCTTGAAGGAACGTTCTGGGCGCTGCTTGACGAAATTGCCGACAGCCAGGGCCTGACGACGCCGAAGTTCATCTCAAAACTCTATGACGAGGCGATCGAGATCAACGGCGCCATTCCCAACTTCGCGTCAATGCTGCGTACCACCTGCGCGCTCTATCTGCGCGGTCACCGGCCAGACATGGATGAGCTGACGCCGAAGCGCGAAGCGGCCTGAGGAAGCTAGCCTTCCGCCGCAACGTCGAGCCCGAGCCGCGCCATATCGGTGAACAGCGCCTGACGTTCGGAATAGGCAGTCTGTTCGCCGGTCACGATGTTGTCGACGACGGTCAGCAGCGACAGCGCGCGGGCGCCGAAATGCGCCGCGATTCGGTAGAGTGCGCTGGTTTCCATATCGACAGCGAGAGCGCCAAGCGCCTGCGCTTCGGCAAAGCGGTCGCGCCCTTCAGGGTGGTAGAAGACATCGCTGCAGATGGTCAGCCCGGCCTGGTGGTCGATGCCGAGCTGGGCGGCGCAGGCCAAAGCGTGGGCGAACAGGCCGGGATCGGGCCCGGCGGCAGCATCGTAGAGGCCGAAGACCTGGCCGCTTTGGTCGCTTTCGGCGCGCACCGACTGCGAGATCACCAAGGAGCGCAGCGGCACGCGGGGTGTCAGGCCGCCGCAGGTGCCTGTGCGGATCAGCGTTTTTACGCCGTGAACATCCAGGAGTTCATGCGCATAGACCAGGAAGGACGGGACACCGATGCCGGTGGCCTGGATGCTGATGGGACGGCCGCGATAGAGACCGGTGAAGCCGAGTACGCCCCGGCGGCGGTTGACGCAGCGCGGCGCCTCAAGAAATGTCTTTGCCATCCACTCGGCGCGTTGCGGATCGCCCGGCAACAGCACCGTTGCGGCATAGTCGCCCCTGGCAGCCTCGTTGTGCGGCGTCACGACATGCTCCCCAAAACCCGCCGCCCGTTTCGCCTGCAATAATGGCAGTGTCACGTCATTGCGCAAGCTTTGAATTAGGGCGCCCTAGGACTCCAATACATCCTTGACCACGGTGGCCAGTTGCTTGAGGGAGAACGGCTTCGGCAGGAAGCCGAATTGCGCGTCCGGCGGCAGGTTTCTGGCGAAAGCGTCTTCGGCATAGCCGGACACGAAGACGAACTTGATGTCGGGCTGGCGCTTGCGCAGTTCGCCGAGCAGCGTCGGTCCGTCCATTTCCGGCATCACCACGTCGGACACGACGATATCGACTTTGCCGCCGAGCGCTTCGAAGACTTCCAACGCCTCGACGCCCGAGGAGGCCTCATGGACGGTATAGCCGCGCGAGGTCAGCGCCCGCGAGCCGCCCATGCGCACGGCGTCTTCGTCCTCGACGAGGAGCACAGTGGCCGAGCCCGACAGGTCCTTGGCGCTGTCGGCGGCTTTCACCGGCGCAGCCGGCGCCTCGCTGACGTGGCCGGGCTTCTTCGCCTCCACGATATGGCGCGGCAGGAAGATGCGGAAGGTCGAACCCTTGCCGACTTCGGAATCGCAGAAGATGAAACCGCCGGTCTGCTTGATGATGCCATAGACCATCGACAGGCCAAGGCCGGTGCCTTTGCCGACTTCCTTGGTGGTGAAGAACGGCTCAAAAATCTTCTTCAGCACGTCCGGGGCAATGCCCGAGCCGCTATCCTCGACCTCGACCACGACATAGTCGGCAGGCGTGAGCTCGCGGTAGGAGAAGCTCTTGCATTGTTCGGCGGTGACGTTGCGGGTGCGCACGGTGAGGTCGCCGCCGGCCGGCATGGCGTCGCGCGCGTTGACGGCCAGGTTGACCACCACCTGCTCGAACTGGCCGATATCGACCTTGACCGGCCACAAATCGCGGCCGTGGTCGACCTTCAGCTTGATCTCGTTGCCAACCAGGCGGGCAAGCAGCATCCGGAGATCGGCAAGCACGTCGGTCAGGTTCAGCACTTCCGGCCGCAATGTCTGCTTGCGCGAGAAGGCGAGCAACTGCCGCACCAGCGAGGCCGCCCGGTTGGCATTCTGCTTGATGTTCATGATGTCGGGGAAGGACGGGTCCGACGGCCGGTGATTGGTCAGCAAAAGATCCGACGCCATGATGATGGCGGTCAGCACATTGTTGAAGTCGTGGGCGATGCCGCCGGCGAGCTGTCCGACCGCCTGCATCTTCTGGCTCTGCGCCATCTGGCCCTCGAGCGCCTTCTGCTCGGTGGTCTCGACGGCATAGNAGTTCAGACGTGTGCTCTTCCGATCTGTGCCGTCAGCGACGGCGTTGACGTAGAAGCGGATGTGACGCTCCTCATTGCCGGGCAGCAGCGTGTCGATCGGCTCGATGTCGGCCTGCCTCAGCCGCGCCTTTTCGAACGCGGCGGCAAAGGCCGGCCGGTCGCGCTCGTGGATCACGGTGTCCAGCCGCACGCGGCGGTCGACCGCGTCGCCGTCGACGACGGAGGAAAACAGCGACAGGAACGGCGCGTTGGTGCGCAGGATGCGGCCGCCATTGTCGACGGCGGCAATGGCCATCGGCGTCGAATTGAAGAAACGGGTGAAGCGCACTTCCGAAGCCCGAAGGTCGGCCGATGCGTCCTCGCCCTGGGTGCGGTTGAGCACAATGGTGCGGGTCGGACCGTTGGTCCCCTCGCGGCTGGCCGAGACCCGATGCATGAAGCGCACCGGCAGCGCCTCGCCAGTCGTCGTCGTCAGATCGAGATCGATGACGGCGTTGCGGGTGGTGCCGGGATCGGCCTTGACCGAGCGCACCAGCGCCATGCCGTCGCCGGCGACGATTTCCGGGAGTGTCACGGCGCCAGGGGTGAAGCTCGCCAGATCGATGCCCAGCCATTCGGCGAGCGTGGCGTTGATGTAGGTGACACGGCCTTCCTGGTCGGCCGAGAAGAAACCGGCCGGCGCATGGTCGAGATGGTCGATGGCCTTCTGCAAGTCGAGGAAGAAACGCTCCTGCTCGGCCCGTTCCTGCGAGATATCGGCAAGCTGCCAGGCAAGCATCGGCAGGCGCTGACCGGGAACGCTGAAGGTCCGGGCCCGCGCCCGGTACCAGCGCGCGCCGGCTTCGGCGCCCGGCCGGATCGACTGTGCTAGCCGGAACTCACCGTCGCCGGCCTGGCCATCGCGCAAGCCCGAGGCCAGCCGGTATATGGTCACCGAAGCTTCGGGGACATCGGAAAGCAGGCCTTCGACCGTCTTCAGATCGGCGGCCGACGCAGCACCGGTCATCTCGGCGTAGGCCCGGTTGGCGTAGACGACGCGGCCCTTGGTGTCGGTGACGATCAGGCCCTGCGACATCGAATCGACGAATGCCTTCGACAGTTCGTCCCCGGTCGAACGCGGCGCGATCTGCACGAAGCCGATGGCCGTGGCGAACAGGAAGCCGACGCCGATCATGGCAAGCACGCCCAGCATGCCGAGCAGGAACGGATCGCCAAGACGCTCGCGGAAAATGCCGAAAACGATCGCGGCCCCGGTCAGGACGATGATGAACACGATGAGCCGGGTAACCGCGCCTGGCCGCGTGTTCTGATCGACGATCGGTACCGGATAGAAATCGCCGCGCGTTTCCCTGGCCATATGCCCCCTGCTCGTGAGTTGTCCGACACCGCCCCCGGCCGGTTGAATCACATTCTCCTAATCCGGAAAAGGCCTTGGCGGCAAATGTCGGATAAAAATGACGCGTCGGTGTTTTCAAGCTGTTCACGAAGCGTGAAGGCAACTTGCGGTGGCTGGCCGCAACGGTCTAGTGTCCCTCCACTTCAAAAGCCGATTGGGGGCACCGATGCAGTGGCTGGATAATGTGGCGGGTCCCGGATATGCCGCAGCGCTGCTGTGGACGTTTGCTGCCCTTGTCCTGCTGGTCATCGTGCTCATCATCATCAGGCTGGTCCGCAACCTGACCTTCGGCACCTTCGTTGCCGGCGGCAGGAACCGCAAGACACGGCTGGCGGTCATGGACGCGACGGCGGTCGACAGCCACCGCCGGCTGGTGCTCATCCGTCGCGACGACATCGAACACCTGCTTTTGATCGGCGGCCCGACCGACGTTGTCGTCGAGCGCGATATCAGACTTGCAGCGCCACGCCGTCCGGCATTGACCGGCGATGGCGGTGTTGGCCAGCAGCAACAGGCGCCGCGGCCGCGCGCAGCACAACCCGCTCCCACCGCGCCCGCAAGGCAGGCGCCACCGCCGCAACCGGTAAGGGCTGCTCCAGCCGCCGTTCCGCCGCGCCAGGCCGCACCGGCGCCGAAACCGGCTCAAATCTACCAGGCGAGCAATGTGACACCGCTGCCGGCCTATGGCTCCGCCGCCAATACTGCCCGGCAGGCCCCGCCACCGAAGCATGAGTCCATCGACGATACGCTGATGCGGGAACTCGAGGTCTCGCTCGACGATTCGCACCCCAAACCGGCAAGCAAGCCGGCTGCGAAGGCACCGCAGTCTCTCGACGACGAGATGACCAAGCTGCTCGGCGAACTCGCCAGCCAGAAACGATAAAGCCCGGCGAACCGTCACATCTTGCCGATTCCCGATCGAACGCCGCTTAAGCGTATCGTCCGTTTCAGCGCGACGCGCTTTAACTTGGGGGCGGACCAAACCCTTCGGCCAAAAACAGAAATGGCCGGGAAACCCGGCCATTTCTGATGAAACAGTCCTGCCTGACGGCAGCGGCTCAATCGTCGCGATAGACCTTCTCGCGGCGCTCGTGGCGCTCCTGCGCTTCGATCGACAAGGTCGCGATCGGACGCGCGTCGAGACGCTTCAGCGCGATCGGCTCGCCGGTTTCCTCGCAATAGCCGTATGTGCCTTCATCGATGCGCTGCAGCGCCGAATCGATCTTTGAAATGAGCTTGCGCTGGCGGTCGCGGGCCCGAAGCTCGATGGCGCGGTCGGTTTCCGAGGAGGCGCGATCGGCGAGATCGGGATGGTTGGCGTTTTCCTGCTGCAGGATTTCGAGTGTTTCGCGCGCTTCGCGCAGTATGTCGGTCTTCCAGGTGACGAGCTTCAGGCGAAAGTAGGATTTCTGCCGTTCATTCATGAACGGCTCGTCTTCGGAGGGTACGTAATTGGCTGTAACGATATCGTTCATTCGACTCACCCAACAACCCCAAATTTGGCGCCTATATATTCGCGCAGAGAAGGCTGCACAAGCGTAATCCGCGCGCGTTTCACGCAATTGTTAATGCCGCGCGGGCGATCCTCAGCAAAGCCTTCCATAGCAAGGGCGCGGGCGAATTCGCACATGATTCGCTGCGCTTGGGCGTCGCCGCCCATTGTGCCTCAGGCCTTTCTCGTGGCTAATCCAGTTGTGTCATTGGTGGGCAGCACACCATTGGGGGTCCGGTGAGCAGACTGTATCTGTTGAGGCATGCGAAGGCTGGCTGGGCCCTGCCCGGCGTGCGCGACTTCGATCGCCCGCTCGACGCATCCGGCATTGCCGATGCCGAAATGATGGGGACGGCGATGCGTGCCCGCAACTACATCCCCGATATCACGCTATGCTCCAACGCCAAGCGGGCGCGCCAGACGCTGGAAGGCATCGCCGGCCACACCGATACCGGCCGGGTGCTGTTCTTCGACACGCTCTACAGCGAGGATGCCGCCGGCTACCTCGCCATCATCCGCAGCAACGGCGGCCCCGGCTCGCTGCTGGTCATCGGCCACAATCCGATGACGGAAGACCTTGCCATGGCGGTCTCGGGCGACGGCGACGAGGCTGCTCGGGCCATCATGAACCATGGTTTCCCGACATCCGGCCTTGCGGTCGTGCGCTTCAGGGGCAACCTTGCGGAAGCCTCGCAAGGCGCCGGCTACCTCGAAGCCTTCCTGACGCCCGTCGATCTCTGAGCCGAGCCGGCCGAGGCCGGGCGCCATTTCAAACTTGAACCGCAAAGCCTATATCGGCGCAAGAGCACGCCTGAGAGAACAGATTTTGGCATCATCGCTGACCACTTTCACCGACGAAGCGAGAATTGCCCTGGATACGCTGTCGGGGCGTGCGAGCGGGCTTTTTTCGCCGTCGCTTCGGCTGGGCGTCACCGGCCTGTCCCGGGCCGGCAAGACGGTGTTCATCTCGGCTCTCGTCCACAATCTCATCCATGGCGGGCGCCTGCCGCTCTTCGAGGCGCAGAAGTCGGGCCGGATCGCGCGCGCCTTCCTCGAGGAACAGCCGGACGATGCCGTGCCGCGTTTTCAGTACGAGGACCATATCTCCGCCCTGGTCAACGACCGTGTCTGGCCGGACTCGACGCGCGCCATTTCGGAACTCAGGCTCACCATCGAATATGAGTCTGCCTCCGGTTGGAACCGGATGTTTTCCAGCGGCCGATTGTCGGTCGACATCGTCGACTACCCCGGCGAATGGCTGCTCGACCTGCCGCTGCTCGGCAAATCCTTCGCCGATTTTTCGCGCGAGGCGTTCGAGATGGCGATGCTGCCGGTGCGGGCCGACGTGTCGCAGGACTGGCGGACGCTGTCGGCGACCATCGACCCCAATGCCGATGCCTACGAGATGACGGCGCGGCGCCTCGCCGAGAGTTTTGCCGCCTACCTCAAGGCCTGCAAGCTCGACGAGCGGGCGCTTTCGACCTTGCCGCCCGGCCGTTTCCTGATGCCTGGCGATCTCGAGGGATCGCCGGCGCTGACCTTCGCGCCCTTGCTGCTCAAGGGTGAGAAACGGCCGCGCTCCGGCTCGCTGCAAGCGATGATGGAGCGCCGCTACGAGGCCTACAAGACGCATGTGGTGAAACCGTTCTTCCGCGAACACATCACCCGCCTCGACCGCCAGATCGTGGTGATCGACGCCATGCAGGCGTTGAACGCCGGCCCCGGCGCGATGGCCGACCTGGAACGCGCGGTGACCGAAATCCTCTCCTGTTTCCGTCCTGGCCGAGGCAATTTCCTCACCGACCTGTTTTCACGCCGCATCGACCGCATCCTGGTTGCCGCGACCAAGGCCGACCATTTGCATCACGAAAGCCATGACCGGCTGCAGGCAATCGTGCGGCGGCTTGCCGACCGCGCCGTGGCGCGGGCAAATTTCACCGGCGCCGATGTCGACGTGGTCGCCATGGCGGCGGTGCGCGCGACGCGCGAAGGCACGGTCAAGCAAGGCCGCGAAACCCTGCCGGTGATCATCGGCACGCCGCTGAAGGGCGAGAAGATCAACGGCGAAACCTTCGATGGTAAAGCCGAAACCGCCATATTTCCCGGGGACTTGCCGGAGAAAATTGACGCGGTTTTCGACGTTTCCGAAGCCGACCACCGGCAGAGCAGCGACGATCCGGCGATCCGTTTCGTGCGCTTTCGCCCGCCAAAGCTCGAACGCACCGCTGAAGGCCTCACGCTGTCGCTGCCGCATATCAGGCTCGACCGCGCCTTGCAGTTCCTGATCGGAGACCATCTGGCATGACCGCGCCCCGCAGACCGGCAGCTTTCCGCATCGAGCCGGAGGCCGAACCGAAGCAGGAAACGCGCCGCCCCCATGCCGAGCCGCCGGCACGCAAGTCGCGCGCCGTCGTCGTGCCGGCCGAGATCGATGTCTTCGACGAACCCGACATTGTCGCCGCCGAACCGCCGCCGGCGACCGCGCCGCGCAGGCGCTCGCTGTTTGCCAGCCTGTTTTTCGGCGCGGTCGGCGTGCTGGTTTCGCTCGCCGTCGGCCTGTGGACCGACCAACTCATCCGCGACCTGTTCGAGCGCGCAGAGTGGCTGGGGTGGCTGGCAGCGGGAATGGCCGCAATTGCCGTGTTGGCGCTCGCTGTCGTGCTGGTGCGGGAATTCCTGGCTATTGCCCGGCTGGCCGAGGTCGAAAAACTGCAAAAGCGGGCGCTCGATGCCGTGGCGCGCGACGATCCGAAGGCTGCAAGGGCCGTCGTCGAAGAGCTTTCGGCCTTTGTCGCTGCGAAACCCGAAACCGCGGCCGGCAGGCGCTCCCTGGCCGAATTGCGCGGCGAGATCATCGATGGCGGCAATCTGGTGCGACTGGCCGAGACCGAGATTCTCGGGCCGCTCGATGCGAGAGCCAAGGTGATGATCCTCGAAGCAGCCAAACGCGTGTCGCTGGTCACCGCCGTCAGCCCCCGCGCACTCGTAGACGTTGCCTATGTCGTGTTCGAGGCCGGGCGCCTGATCCGCCGCTTGTCCGAACTCTACGGCGGCAGGCCGGGCACGCTGGGCTTTTTCCGGCTGGCGCGCAGCGTTCTTGCCCATCTGGCGGTGACCGGCTCGATCGCCTTCGGCGACAGCTTTGTCCAGCAGATCGTCGGCCATGGCCTTGCCGCACGGCTTTCGGCGAAACTCGGCGAAGGCGTGGTCAACGGCATGATGACGGCGCGTATCGGCATTGCTGCCATGGAGACGGCGCGGCCCCTGCCCTTCATTGCCGGCAGGCGGCCGGGTATGGGCGATTTCCTGTCGGCGCTGACCTCGTTTGCGGCCAGAAAAGAGAATGAAGCACCCGCCTCGACCAAGTGAACGCCCTCTCGCGGTCACCAAGCATTAACCAATCTTGTTCATGGTCGTCCAACAACAGCCTCCTTGTTGCCGGGTGTCGTCTATGAAAAGCGTAATCTTGTCCTGCGTCCTGCCCCTGGTCGCGCTTGCAGCACCTCTGGGCCCGACCGGGAAAGCCTTTGCAGCCGAGCCCGACAAACAGTTCTTCCGCACCGTCGAAGGCAAATGGGTCGGCCCGGGCGAAATCATCGCCGGCAAATACAAGGGCACGAAGTTCACCTGCAGCTTCGACGGCTCGACGCCGGACAACAAGACCGGCATGACGCTCGATGGCGACTGCCGCGTCGGTGTCTTCACCCAGAAAATGTCGGCGACCGTCGAGCGCAAGGGCCGCGACTACAAGGGAAATTTCATGGGCGGCGCCGCGGGGTCGGGCCTGGACATCATCGGCGGCAACGTGGTCGATGCCCGCAAAGTCGTCTTCACCATCAACCGCAACCAGCTGCGCGGCGTCATGCAGGCCCGCATTCCCGACGACAATTCGATGACGGTGACCATCGCCGTGCGCGTCGACCAGCAGCTGGTGCCGGTCATCGGCATGAGCCTCAAGCGCGTCGATGCCGTCGAAGTTGGCTCCATCGCCAAAAACTGACTCTCAAGCGGTTCCCCCAAAAAGCGCGGAACGGGGTTGCACTGCGCGATAGCTGAGCGATTCCGCTCAGCTCGATGTCGGGAAGTGACAGGCCACCTTGCGGACAGGTTGGCGCTCCTCAAGCACGGGCCGCTCGGTGCGGCACCTTTCTGCCGCGATCGGACATGTGGCGCGCAACCGACGATGTCAGCGCCTCCGATGGCCCAAGCCACAGCAGGGCCAACGTGTCAGGGTCCTGTGCGTGCCGGCGGTCCCCCGTGTCAGCGCGATGCGCTTTAAGAACACCAGCAAAAAAGGCGGCGGCTACTCGAGCCACCGCCTTTCTCAATTTCCGAACGAAGAATCAGCCCTTGATGGCGGCCGTCAGCTCGTCATAGGCCTTGCAGGCGTCGGCCGGCGTGGTGGCGCCCTGATATTTGGTCGTCACAGCCTGCACCTTGGCGGTCAGGTCGGCGGCCTTGGTCGGATCCTTGGTGATCGCTTCCTGCAGCGCGGCGGTCATTTCCTGCGCCTTCTTGGCCGCGATTTCCTGCGTGCATTCAGGCGCCTTCGAACAGGCCGATGCGGCAAGCATGGCGACACCCACGCCGACGAGCAAAAACTTCTTCATGTCAGTCATTCTCCTCACGAAGGCAGAACTTGATCGTCGCTGCCTTCCAACGGCCGAAGCCTGGCGTCCCATAGCCGCCGATTGCGGCAAAACGCAACGTGTGCGGCGCATAAACTTGTGCAGCGCTGCTGCAACGGCGCGGACGGCCTGATTGAGGCCGCCCGTGTCAGACGAAGCAAGGTTTCAGCCACGAGGCTGCAGCAGCGCCAGTGCGGCCGTCGCCGCGGCAAGGACGGCGGTTAGGGTCAAAGGCCCAGTAGCGCCATAGGTGTCCACGACATAACCGCCGACAACCGCGCCGACGGTGATGGCAACCTGGAAGGAAGTGACCATCAGGCTGCCTGCTGCTTCCAGCGCATCAGGCGCCGCGCGGGACATATTGGTCGGCAGCACCACCGGCGCCATGCCGAAGGCGAAGCCCCACAGCGTAACAAAGCCGAAGGCAACGCCGGTTTGCGCGCCCCAAAGCACCAAAGCGAGTGCCGCAAACGCCATCAACGCGGCGGTAACTGCGAGGGCCATGTGGATGTTGGTGTCGGCCAGGCGGCCACCGGCAATATTGCCGATCACAGCGGCGATGCCGAACCCGAGCAGCGCCAGGGCAATCGGCCCGGTTGTGAGGAGCGTCACCTGTTCGAGGAACGGGCGCACATAGACCGAGCCGGCAAAATGCCCGGTCATCAGCAGAACAATGGCAAGCATGCCGAGTTGGATGCCACGCCGCCGTGTCAGCCGAAAGACGTCTGCAAGGCTGTTGCTTGCCGCCGCAGGCAAGGTCGGCAGGCTGAGAAGCTGCAGCAGCATGGCAAGCGCGGCCAGCCCCGCCGTCATGGCCATGGCGCTGCGCCATCCCAGCCAGTCACTGATCAACGCACCCATCGACGGCGCGGCAATGGTGGCGAGCGAGACGCCGAGGGTCACGATCGCCATGCCGCGACCTGTCGCATTGGCGCCAACCAGCCGCGCCACGACGGCAACGGAAAGTGCCCAGAAAGCGCTAAGAGCGATCCCCAACCCGGCCCGGCCCAGCAACAGCAGCCAGAAATTGGGCGCCAGCGCCGCAAGAATATTGGAACCGACCGCCAGGGCCATGAGGCCAACCAGCACCGCCTTGCGGTTCAATCGACCGATGAGAACATTGCTCAACATGGCCGTCACGGCGCCAACGGAAGCGGTGGCGGTGACGACCTGTCCGGCCGTTCCCTCGCTGATGCCGAGATCGCGCGCCATCGGCGTCAACAGACCTGCCGGCAAGAATTCGGCAGACACCAGGGCAAAGCTGGTGGCCGCCAATGAAAGGACCGCGAACCAGGTGGCCGCGCTCCACGCGGCTGGTGCATCGGCATCAAGGCCAATGGCGGCGTCTTCAAGCTGTAATGTTGTGTCAGTCACGGGAAGATCTCCACAGTTTGGAGATCTTAGATAGGCGAGTCCGCCCGGATGTTATGTACCTTAAAATCCGAAATTCATATCCATTCGTCCGGGAATTGTGCGGCGCACAACGCCTGGCGAGACATTGGTGATGCGCTTGAACGCGCGGGCGAAGGACGCCTCGGAATCATAGCCCAAACGGGTAGCGACTTCGGCAACAGACAAGCCGTTTTGGCCCAGCAATTCGCGGGCAAGCTGCATGCGCAGGCGGGCGAGATAATGTGCGGCGCCCTCACCCAATACCGCGCTGAAGCGCTCGGCGAAAATCGAACGCGATTGGCCTGCCACGCCGGCCAGGCTTCCCAGCGTCCAGTTGTGGCCGGGATCGCGATGCATGGCCGCCAGAGCGCGCCCTATATGGGGGTCGCGGATGGCTGCAAGCCAACCGATGGTCGAGGCGCCGTTGCAATTGACCCAGCAGCGTATGAGCCTGGCTGTCAGCAAATCCGCCATACGCGACAGGATGGTGGCGCTGCCCATCTGCGGTTGCGCGGCCTCCACCGTCATGGCCGCCAGCAAAGGGCCGACCATCGGGTCATTGCCGGCCACGTCGCAACCCTTGATGAGAGGCGGCATCAACGTGATCAACGGATTGAGCGCATAGGAGCCGAGAGACATGGAGCCGCAGAAAAGGGTGCTTGTCGCGCCCGTTCCCTGCCGTATCACTTCGCAAACGTTGCCGCCCAACTTGATCACCTGGCAGCCCTCGAGCGAGTCGCCCACCACGTCCGGCGCACTCGCCAGCCGATGGGCGATGCCTTGCGGCAGCAGCACCAGATCGCCATCGCGCAACTCCTGCCAGCCTTGCGCTTCGGTGTGAATCCAGCATGGACCCTGGCCGACAAAGTGAAAACGAAGCAGTTGTTGTTGCGGAAAGTCTATGCTCCATGGGTGCCGGAGTTCGCAGCGGCCATAGTTGACGCCACTCAAGCGAAAGTCTTGCAGAACTTCGCTGAGCGCATCCATCGGGATATGTGGCAGCGGCGACGGCCGGGACGAATAATCAGGCATTTGTCAGATATAGATACCGGCCGTCCGACAGGCAAGCGCAGACTGTTGTTCCACCGGGGAATCGCTGCCGCGGCACCCTACCCATCCTGGCAGGCTTCCCGCCCTTGCCTCCCGCTCCCGGTGCATGCAAGGAGTGCTGTCGGACACAGGGACAAGAGGCATGGCAGCGGAAGCATCGGGCAGCGATCTCATTCAGGTGGTGGCGCTGCTTGCCGCAGGCGTCGTCGCCGTTCCGATCTTCAAACGCATGGGGCTGGGCTCGATCCTCGGCTATCTCGCCGCGGGCGTGGTCATCGGCCCGTTCGGTATTGGCATTTTTTCCGAATCGGAAGCCATCCTGCATGTCGCCGAACTCGGCGTGGTCATGTTCCTGTTCATCATCGGGCTGGAGATGCAGCCGTCGCGGCTATGGGGCCTGCGCCGCGAGATTTTCGGCCTCGGCGCGCTGCAGGTCGGCGTCTGCGCCTTGCTGCTCACCGGTGTTGGTCTCGCCGGCGGCTTTCCGATCGCGCAATCCTTCGTTGCCGGTGCCGGCTTCGTGCTGACCTCGACGGCGATCGTCATGCAGCTTCTGGAAGAGCGTGGCGAGATGGCCAGCCCCAAGGGCCA
Source organism: Mesorhizobium sp. LSHC412B00 (assembly GCF_000503035.1). Classification (NCBI taxonomy): domain Bacteria; kingdom Pseudomonadati; phylum Pseudomonadota; class Alphaproteobacteria; order Hyphomicrobiales; family Phyllobacteriaceae; genus Mesorhizobium; species Mesorhizobium sp. LSHC412B00. Next base: position 15,321 of record NZ_AYWB01000031.1, read on the forward strand.
GCGCATCGTATCCATCCTGCTGCTCGAGGATCTGGCAATCGTGCCGCTTCTGGCGCTGGTCGCCTTCCTGGCGCCGGGCGGCGCCGAGATGACCCTGCAGCAGAGGCTGGCCGAGGTCGGCATCGGTCTTGGCGCCATCGTCGGGCTGGTGGTGGCCGGCCGCTATCTGCTCAATCCGTTCTTCCGCATCCTGGCCGACGCCAAGGCGCGCGAGGTGATGACGGCGGCAGCACTTCTGGTCGTGCTGGGGTCGGCGCTGGTCATGCAGCTTTCCGGCCTGTCGATGGCGATGGGCGCGTTCCTGGCCGGCGTGCTGTTGTCGGAATCGACTTTCCGCCACCAGCTGGAGGCCGACGTCGAGCCATTCCGCGGCATCCTGCTTGGCCTGTTCTTCCTCGCCGTCGGCATGTCGCTCGACCTGCATGTGGTGGCCGACAACTGGCGGCTGATCGCCGTCTATGTCGTCGCCTACATGGCGATGAATGCGCTCGGCATCTACCTCGTCGCCCGCATGCTGAAGAGCGGTCATCGTGAAGCGCTGGAACGCGCCGTGATCATGGCGCAAGGCGGCGAATTCGCCTTCGTCCTCTATTCGGCCGCGGCGGCGGTTGGCATCATCGACAGCCGGGCCAACGCAACGCTGACCGCGATCATCATCATCTCCATGGTGCTGACGCCGCTGGCCATCATTGCGCTCAAATATGTGACGCCGCGCGACGAGCAGTCGCTTGAAGGCGTCGACATCGCCGACGGCCTTACCGGCAGTGTGCTGGTCATCGGCTTCGGCCGTTTCGGCCAGATCGCCAGCCAGCCGCTTTTGTTGCGCGGCATCGACGTGTCGATCATCGACAATGATGTCGAAATGATCCAGGCGGCCGCCGATTTCGGCTTCAAGGTCTATTATGGCGACGGCACGCGGCTCGACATTCTGCGCGCCGCAGGTGCAGGCCGCGCCCGCGCCGTGCTGATCTGCGTCGACAAGCCGGACGCCGCCGTGCGCATGGCGGAACTGATCAAGGCGGAGTTCCCGCTGCTGACTGTCCTGGCGCGTGCCTTCGATCGTGGCACCGCGCTGTCGCTCATCCGCGCCGGGGTCGACTTCCAGCTGCGCGAGACCTTCGAATCGGCCCTGGTCTTCGGCGGTTCCGCGCTCGAGGTTTTGGGCGTCGAGCCGGAAGATGTCGCCGATATCATCGAGGATGTGCGACGGCGCGACAATGCCCGACTGGAGACGCAGCTGGCCGAAGGCGTCCGCGCCGGGCAACGTTTCCTCAGGGGCAATACCGGCACGCCGATCCCGACGCCGCTGACGCAACCGCGTCGGCCCGGCCAGGCTCTGAACGAAGAGACGGCCGGCGTGCTGCACAAGCCGGAGCCCGCCGATCAGGGGGAAAGCTGATGACCGCATTGGATGAGCGCGCGCTCGCCGTCACCAAATTCTGGCGCGAGGCCGGCGAAGACGCGTGGTTCGAGAAGAACGACGTCTTCGACGCGGATTTCCGCAGCAGGTTTCTTGACCTGCACTTTGCCGCCGCGCGGCGCGAGTGCGACGCATGGTCGGAGCATGCCGAGGGTTCGCTGGCGCTGATGATCCTGCTCGACCAGTTTCCGCGCAACTGCTTTCGCGGCTCAGGCCATATGTACGCCACCGATCCGCTGGCGCGGTATTTTGCCGCCAAGGCGATCGCTGCCGGCCACGACCTTGCGCTGGAAGAAAACCTGCGCGTCTTCCTGTACCTGCCCTACGAACATTCGGAACTGCCCGCCGACCAGGACAGATCGGTCGAGCTCACCACCGCCAGGGCGCCGGAGTATGTGAAATACGCCATCGAGCATCGCGACATCATCGAGCGTTTCGGCCGCTTTCCGCACAGGAACAAGATGCTTGGCCGCGAGACGACGGCGGACGAACAGGCATTTCTCGATGGCGGCGGATTTTCCGGTTAACCCAGCCACCAGTCGCGGCCGGAAGCCAGCCGCTCTATGCCTGACGTATCGACGGCGCTGAGCCGCTCGGTCACGCTCCTGCCGCCCACCGCCAGATCCGGCGCGATCTCGGCCAGGGGCGCCAGCACGAAGGCGCGCTCCAGCATCCTGGGATGCGGCACTTCCAACCCGGTTTCGTGGATTGTGCGGTCGCCGAACACCAATATGTCGATGTCGATCAGGCGCGGACCCCAGCGCTCCTCGCGCACCCGCTTCAGCTTGCGCTCGGCCTCGAGGCAGAGGTCGAGCAGCGCCCTTGGCGCCAGCGCGGTCGAGATTTCGGCAGCGGCGTTGAGGAAATCCGGCTGGTCGAGCTTGCCCCAGGGCGGCGTGCGATAGAGCGAGGAGACGGCGATGACACGCGTGTTCTCGTCGGCGTCCAGCAGGCGCAGCGCCGTGGCCATCGAGGCCGAGGGATCGCCGAGATTGCCGCCAAGGCTGAGATAGACCGTGTTATTGTTACTCTGGCCAGACAACGGTCACCTCGACATAATCGAGCACGCCGGGCACCGGTGCGTTGGGCTTGCGCACGGTGATCTCGGCCTTCCTGATCTGCGGAAACCGTGAAGTCAGCGCCTTCGCCACTTCGAGCGCCAGCGCCTCGATCAGGAAACGGCGATGTCCAGTGACGATCTTTTCAATCACCGTGAAGGCGATGCCGTAATTGACGGTATCCTCGATGGAATCATCCTCCAGCGGGCGGCTGGGCTCGACCGTCAACTCGGCATCGACATAAAAACGCTGGCCAAGCGCCTCTTCCTCATCCAGCACGCCGTGCCGGGCAAAGAAGGCGCAGTTCTTCATGCGGATGACGTACATTTCTTAGTGTCCTGGGCTCAGCGTCCTGGCTTTTCGCGCGCCAGCATAGCATCGGCGACGGCCAGTGCGTCCATGTTGATTGCGACATCGTGAACGCGAAACAGATCGGCGCCCTTCAGCCTCAGGATGACACTGGTGGCTGCCGTCCCGGCGGCGCGCGCGCCGGCTTCGCGGCCGGTGACGGTGCCGATGAAGCGTTTTCTGGAGGTGCCGGCCATCAAGGGAAAACCGAGCTCCTTAAGCTCGGAAAACCGCGCCATCAGGTCGAGGTTTTCCTCAGCCGTCTCCTTGGCGAAGCCGAAGCCGGCATCGAGTACGATATGATCGTCCGCAACGCCGCTGCGCCTGGCGATTTCCAGCGAAGCCTTGAGGAACAAAAACTGGTCGGCGATGACGTCGGGCAGTTTTTGCCGCTCGCGCCCGGTATGCATGATGACCAGTCCGGCGCCGGTCTCGGCGGCGACGCGGGCGATGCCGGGTTCACGCTGCAAGCCCCAGACATCGTTGACGATATGCGCGCCGGCGGCGACGGCGAGGCGCGCGGTTTCCTCGCGATAGGTGTCGACCGAAATCAGGGCTTCGCCTGAACCGGCGAGTGCTGCGATCACCGGCAGGATGCGGGTCTGCTCTTCTTCAGGCGTCACGGGCGAGGCGCCGGGGCGCGTCGATTCCCCGCCGATATCGACGACGGCGGCGCCTTCTTCCACCATGCGGTGCGCCTGCGCCACCGCCTGGTCAGGCGTGATGAACAGTCCGCCATCCGAAAAACTGTCCGGCGTGACGTTGAGAATGCCGACCACAATGGCTTTCTCGCCAAGGTCGAGATGGCACTTATGCGCCAGTTGCCATCGCCTTGTCGTCATTGTCCTTCAACCATGTGTCTCATTGGCATGTGGCTCATTGGCATGTGGCTCATCGAGCGCTTGCAATCCATCAACGATGCGTGATCGGTGGAAGATCAATTCCGTTGCGCCGGCAACGGCCGTAAAGCAAGGTGAGTGAAGAGGCAACATGATGAAACGACCCCTGCTCTGCGCCCTGATGCTGGCTCTGACCGTCCTGCCGGCGAATGCTGCCAATCTGGTGAAGACTTACAGCTATTTTGCCATCGGCGGCAGCACGCTCGATGACATCGAGACGCAATTGTCGAAGCATGGACCCGAGGTGAAAAGCACCGGGATGCGGCATCCAGGCGCCACCCAGATGGCGTTCACCACCCGCATCAGCTACGCGCAAACCGCTGACACCTGCCGCATCGCCAAGGCTGCCGTCACCGTCAAGGTCAAGGTCATCCTTCCGGAGTGGCGCAGGCCGCGCAAAGCCGATCCCGATGTCAGGCTGTTCTGGGACACGCTGTCGGCCGACATCAAGCGCCATGAGGAGCGTCATGTCGAGATCGCCAAGAACCACGGCCGTCTGCTCGAAGACGCGCTGAACGCGAGCTTTGCGCAAAAGACCTGCGCCGGGGCAAAGGCGAAGGCGGCGCAGATCACCGCGGCCGAACTCGCCAGGCATGACCAGGACCAATTGCGCTTCGACCGCGTGGAAGGCGTGAATTTCGAAAGCCGCATCCTGCGGCTGCTGCGCTACCGCATGCAGCGCGTCGAGAACGGCCAGCTTCCGCCCGGCTGAAACACGGACTGATACCAAGCCAATTCTGCCGAAACATGAGGCCAGCCCCAGAAAATTTTCGGGCATAGGTCGAAATCGGCCTATACGGGACGACATATGTCAGGCTCGCAAGATATGTCAGGCTGGCAAGGCGCGACCTTCGAAACACCAGATCAAGACCAATTGAGGCGGCGCGTAGCGGAGCGGCCATTTGGCGCCGCGCAATCGCTCTCAAACTTTATGGATGAACTGATATGGACCAAGCTGTCGACAAGCCGGCTAGGCTGCCTCCCGCCGCACCGCTGACGGAAAGCGAGAAGAACGTCATCATCGCCGGCATCCTGCTGTCAATGCTGCTGGCAGCGCTTGACCAGACAATCGTCGCGCCGGCCATGCCGACCATCGGCCGTTCGCTCGGCCATGCCGACTACCTGCCGTGGATCGTGACCGGCTATCTCCTGACGGCGACGGCCATGGCGCCGCTCTACGGCAAGATTTCCGACGTCTATGGCCGCCGGCCGACCGTCTATGCGGCGATCCTGATCTTCCTTCTGGGATCGCTGGTCAGCGCCATGGCCCCCAACATGTTCGTGTTGGTTGTCGGCCGGGCGATCCAGGGTGCGGGCGGCGGCGGCCTGTTCGCCCTGGCGCAGATCGTCATCGGCGACCTGGTGCCGCCGCGCGAACGCGCGCGTTATGCCGCCTGGATTTCGGGCACCTGGGCGGTCGCCAGCATCGCCGGGCCTTTGCTCGGCGGCGGATTTGCCGAACATCTGCATTGGTCGCTGATCTTCTGGATCAATATCCCGCTCGGCATCTTGGCCATGGCCATCATCAACAAGCCGCTGCGCAAACTGCCGGTCGCCGCAAAGCGGCATCGCATCGACGCGCCGGGCGCGCTGCTTCTGGTGGTGGCGACGGCATTGCTGCTTTTGGCCCTCAACTGGGGCGGCAGCGCCTATCCATGGGCCTCGCGCGAGATCGTCGGCCTGCTCGCCTGTTCGGCGGTCTTCTGGGGTGCGTTCGCCCTCAGGCTGATGCGTGCGGCCGAGCCGCTGATTTCGCTTGAAGTGCTGAGCAATCCGATCGTGCTTGCCGGCACGGCGTCGATGTTCCTGCTGCAGGCCGCCAATATCGGCCTGTCGGTGTACCTGCCGGTCTATCTGCAGTCGATCATCGGCCTGTCGGTCAGCCAGTCGGGCCTTGCCATGCTCGGCCTGCTGCTCGGAACGGTCGCCGGCGCGACCTTCAGCGGCCGCACGATACCGCGCTTCTTCCACTACAAGCGTATAGCCATGGTCGGCGTTCTCTTCGCCATTATCTGCCTTGGCGTGCTCAGCCTGGTCGCCGGCCGCGCCTCGCTGCTGGTGGTCGAGCTCTTGACCATCTGCATCGGCCTTGGAAGCGGCACCACTTTCCCGGTCGCCACCGTATCGGTGCAGAACGCCGTCGACCGCGCGCATCTCGGCGTTGCCACCGGCGTGCTGACCTTCCTGCGTTCGCTGGGCAGCGCGCTCGGCGTCGCCATGCTCGGCGCCGTCGCGCTCGGCTATGGCCTGCCGCTTGCCGGCGAAGGCGCGCCGGCTGCCGGACAGATCGTCTCGGCGACGCCCTTCATGATGATCTTCCTTGCCGCGGCCGTCACGCTCGTGCTGGCGCTGATGACGCTGGCGCTGATGCCGGAGAAGTCACTGCGCGGCCGCGACGACGCCGAGGCGCCAGTCGTTCTGGTGGAGTGATCCGGAAAGCCCTGTAGGACCTACTCCACGACGCCGAGCTTCTTCTGCAGGCTGGTCGACGACGTCGTGTACTGGAAGACGATGCGCTCACCGGGGCTGATGATGCGCTTGGCGGCCTGCGCCATCAGCGCCACCTCGTGAAAACCCGACAGGATCAGCTTCAGCTTGCCTGGGTACCAGTTGATGTCGCCGACGGCAAAGATGCCTGGCACCGAAGTCTGGAATTTCTCGGTATCGACCGGAATGAGGTTCTCATGAAGGTTGAGCCCCCATTCGGCGATCGGGCCGAGCTTCATGGTCAGGCCGAAGAACGGCAGCATGCGCGTGCACGGCACCTCGATGTCGCCGTCAGGCCCGCCCTTGATGGTAGCAGAGGCCAGCTCGCCGTCGGCGCCGGTCAGGCCGCTCACCTGGCCGACCCGGAACTCCAGCTGCTTCATCTCCTGCATGGCATACATCTTGTTGACGCTGTCGGGCGCCGCCCTGAATTCCGCGCGCCGGTGGACCAGTGTCACGCTTTTTGCCACCGGCTGCAGGTTCAGCGTCCAGTCGAGTGCGGAATCGCCGCCGCCGACGATGACGAGGTCGTGGCCGCGGAATTCCTCCATACGGCGCACCGAATAGAAGACGCTCCTGCCCTCATAGGCCTCGATGCCGGGAATGGGCGGCCGTTTGGGCTGGAACGAGCCGCCACCGGCGGCGATCACCACCACCTTGGCTTCGAACACCTCGTTCTCGTCGGTGGTGACCCGAAATGAGCCGTCGTCCAGCTTTTCCAGGCTGGAGACCATGCGGTTGAAGGTAAAATCCGGCTTGAACGGGTGAATCTGCTCCAGCAGTCTGTCGACCAGCCCTTGCGCCGAGATCGAGGGCCAGCCTGGAATGTCGTAGATCGGCTTTTCCGGATAGAGTTCGGCGCATTGGCCGCCGGGCCGGTCGAGGATATCGATCAGATGGCACTTCATGTCGAAGAGGCCGAGTTCGAACACGGCGAACAGGCCGACCGGCCCCGCCCCGACAATGAGTGCGTCCGTCTTGATTACATCGGTCATGCCAGGCGAGCCTCATTGTCAAACTGGGGCGAAACTGGCGCGAGACTGCATGAGCATTGGCCCGCTGCCAAGCGGCGGCGGGAAAAATCAGATGGTACGGGAGATCAACCCTGGCGAGCCGGCACGCGCACGACGAGGCCGTCAAGCGCGTCGCGCACCTTGATCTGGCAGGACAGGCGCGAGTTCGGCTGGACGTCATAGGCGAAGTCCAGCATGTCCTCTTCCATCGCCTCCGGCTCGCCGACCTCGGCCGTCCAGGCTTCGTCGACATAGACATGGCAGGTCGCGCAGGCGCAGGCGCCGCCGCATTCTGCCTCGATGCCCGGCACCGCGTTGCGGATCGCATTCTCCATGACGGTCGAGCCGTTTTCGGCCTCGACATCGAAAGGAGTGCCGTCATGGGCAATGAAGGTCAGCTTGGTCATTTGTCACCTGAAGGGAGTCCCAGCCGAGATAATCACTCCGCCGGACAAGTCAACTGCCGCGCGAAAGCGCCGCTTTGTGACGTTTTTTCGGAAAGCGGCCAAAGCACGCCCTGGCCCCGTCGATTCATCCCGGTGGCCGCTGCCGAGCGGCAGCCATTACCGGCTGATGGCGGCGATGAAATCGCGCACTTCCTCGATCAGGGCGCCGAGGCGCTTGAGGATGCGCGCATCTTCCGGCTGCTGTTCGATCGAGGTGGCGCAGTCGGCGATGGCAAAGGCGCCGACCCCGCGCGCCGAACCTTTCAGCCCATGCGCCAGAAGCAGTCGCTCCCTGACGTCGGCATCGACAATTCTGTCGCGGACGGAAAGCGCCTGCTGTACGAACAGTGCCAATACCTCCTGTTCGAGGGCGCGATCGCCCATTGTCTGACGGGCCAGATGGGCCAGATCCACTGGGCGCGAACGGGCCGGTCCCGACGCATCGCCGCCCGGCATTGAGAAGGCAATGCCGCTTTCACCGCGTACCAATTTGAAACTCCTTGTGCCGATCGCCGAAAAAAATAGGCGATTTCCGTCGCCAACGCGTTAATGAATGGGCTGGAAAATTGTTGCCGCTGATGCGGTTAGATCACGTTGTCGTTAACCTTATATTTAAAGTTTTACGTATCTCGCGGAATGCATGTTTTCTTTACCCCTGTGTGTCATTACGATACGAAGGTCCATTTTCAGCCTCCTGCGTGGGATAAGACGAGCCAGAATCAGGCAAAAATAAGAAGTCCCTCGGCAGCTAGTACAGGGTAGCGAAGGCATGGCGAAGAAACCAACGACGACCAGAACTCTCGACAGCGACGTAGCCAGGGAACTCGAAAAGGCACTAGACCTCGATCTCAGCGGAGACGGCAGCGGCGATCTCGATATCGCGGCGTCGATGGAAGATCTGGAAGCGCAGATATCGCAGGCCGCGGACGAACTGGCGCGCGAAGGCCGCCCCCAGAAGCCCGCCCCCGCTCAAAACGCGCCCGTCCAACAAAACCAGAGTGCGAAGCCGGCAGTCAAGCCCGCCGAGCTGCGCCCGGTCGAATCGCGCAACAGCGCCCAGCCAGCCGGCTTCAAGCCGGCAAACGATGACCGCCAGAAAGATTACAAGACGCTGCTGCACAGCCTCAACCGGCGCGCGTCTAGCACGATCTATTGGGTCGTGGCGTTCGTGTCGCTGGCCTGGATCGCCGGCGCCGGCGGCCTCGCCAATCTGCTGTTTGGCCCCAGCATCTGGAAAATTCGTACGTTCGATCAAATCCTCGCCCGCCCTGAACTGATCGGCCTGGCGATCGCGGCAATCATACCGGTCGTCCTGTTTTGGGCCTTCGCGGCGATGATCCGCCGCGCGCAGGAAATGCGCATTGCCGCGCAGTCGATGACGGAGGTGGCTTTCCGCTTGGCGGAGCCGGAAAACCTCGCCCAGGACCGCGTGATGATGATCGGCCAGGCCGTTCGCCGTGAAGTGGCGGCGATGGGCGAAGGCATCGAGCGCACGCTGGCGCGCGCCGTCGAGCTCGAAACGCTGGTCCACAGCGAGGTCAACCAGATCGAACGCTCCTATTCGGAGAATGAATCGCGCATCCGGTCGCTGGTCGACGGGCTGGGCAGCGAGCGCGAAGCCGTCGTCACTCATGCCGAGCGCGTGCGCGCCTCGATCACCGGCGCGCATGAAACGCTGAAGGACGAGATCGGCGCCGCCTCCGACATTATTCGCGACTCTATCCTCAACGCGTCGACCAAGCTGTCGATGACGATCACGAATTCCGGCGACACTCTGATCGACCGCATCAATGAAAGCTCGATGTCGATCTTCGATTCCGTCGAAACCCGGCTGGATTCAATCACCGACAGGCTGTCGACATCGGGCGAAGCCTTTGCTTCGCTGCTCGACACCCGCATCGCCAAGCTGACGGACACCACAGACGGCCTGACCCGGTCGCTGACCGACCTGCTCGACGACCGCACCACAGGCATGGTGTCGCTGCTCGGCGGCGCCGCCCGCACCCTGAGCTCGGAATTCGAGTCCAGCCTGAACGGCATCGAGCGGACACTGGCCGAGCGCGGCCAGGCGCTGATCAGCGAATTTCAGACCCGCGCCGAAGCACTCGATACCGGCACGCAGAAGCTCAACGCCGCGCTCGAGGCGCGCGCCCGCCAGATCAACGAAACGCTGGTCGAGCGCGCCCGCGAGATCGCCCACACCTTTGCCGAGAGCAAGGATCATTTGTCGGCCATGATCGATCAGGGCAAGACCCAGATCGGCGCCGACATGGCCGACATCGTCTCGTCGACCTCGTCGATGCTCGAAGCCCGCGCCAGCGATTTCGCCGGCCGCATGGAAGCCGCCCGCCATGTCGTGTCGCGCTCATTCGACACCGACATCCAGCGGCTTGCCGATGCCCGTGTCGGCATCGAGGACGCCGTCGAAAACCACAGCCGCAAGCTGTCCGAAAGCCGCGAACGCATGGCGGCTGCCATGCAGGCGGACCTGGCGAAGTTCGCCGAGGGCCGCGCCGGCATCGATGCGGCCGTAACGAACCAGGTGCAGAAGCTGGCCGAAGGCCGCAACCTGATCTCGCGCGCCCTGGAAGAGGATCTGCGCAAGGTCAACGAGTCGCGCGCCGCCATCGACGCGTCGCTGGGCAGCCATCTCGAGCGGCTTGAAGAAGGCCGCAACCGGCTCAACCAGGCTTTGCATGAAGACTCCGGAAAACTTGTGCAAGCCCGTACGATCATTGACGAAATGGTCGCCGGACATGTCGGTAAACTGGCCGAAGGCCGCAACATTCTGTCGCGCGCCCTGGAAGCCGATCTCGGCAAGCTCGCCGACAGCCGCGCCTCCATTGACGGGCTGGTCGCCGGCCAGGTTGAAAAGATCGCCGAAGGCCGCGCCATCCTGACCAAGGCGCTCGAAAACGACATTATCGGCATCAAGGGCGTGATCGAGAACCACTCGGCGAAACTGGCCGAGGACCGCACCGAACTCAGCAAGGCGCTGGAGAACGACCTGTCCGGCATCAGAGGCCTGCTCTCCGACCATTCGAGCCGGCTTGCCGACGATCGTGGCCTGTTGTCACAGACGCTCGAGGCCGACCTCGCCAAGCTCGCCGAGAGCCGGTCGAGCATCGACGGGCTGGTCGCCGGCCAGGTCGAGAAGCTGGCCGAGGGCCGCGATATCCTCAAGCGCGCGCTCGAAGCCGACCTCAACACCATCAAGGGCGCCATCGCGGGTCATTCCGACAAGGTGGCGGAAGAGCGCGGTCAGCTTTCCAAGGCACTGGAGGCCGATCTGCAGAATGTGAACAGCCTGATCGCCGACCACTCGAACCGGCTTGTTCAGGATCGTTCGACGCTATCCCAGGCGCTTAAGGATGACCTTCAGAATGTGAACAGCCTGATCACCGACCACTCGAGCCGGCTTGTCCAGGATCGTTCGACGCTATCCCAGGCGCTTCAGGACGATTTGCACAATGTCAGCGGCATCATGGCCGATCATCAAAACAGGCTCGTCCAGGACCGTTCGGCGCTCTCAAAGGCACTGGAAGACGACATCGCCAAGCTGGCGGAGAGCCGCTCCAACATCGATGGGCTGGTCGCCGGACAGGTCGAGAAGCTCGCCGAGGGCCGAGACATCCTCACACGGGCGCTCGAAGCCGATCTCAATGCGATCAGGAGCGCCATTGCCGACCAGTCGCAGAAGCTGAGCGAAAACCGTGGCGAGTTCGCACGGGTGTTGGAAGCGGATTTGGAAAATGTCAACAGCCTGATCGAGGGTCACAGCGACAAGCTCGTCCGGGATCGCGCGACGCTGTCGAAGGCTCTCGAGGACGACCTCGCCAAGCTGGCCGAGAGCCGGTCGAGCATCGACGGACTGGTCGCAGGCCAGGTCGAGAAGCTGGCCGAGGGCCGAGACATCCTGAAACGTGCGCTGGAAGCCGACCTGCAGAAGCTGTCGGCAAGCCGCGGTGAGGTTGACGACATCATCGCCGGCCATGTCGGCAAGCTGGCCGAAGGCCGCAACATGTTGACCCAGGCGCTGGAAGACGATCTGGCAAAGCTCGCCGACATACGCAAGGATGTCGACCGCTCGCTGTCGGGCCATATCGACCAGATTGCCGGCAGAAGCACCGATATCTCGGCGGCAATCGCTGCCGATGTCGAGAAGATCGAGCAGGCCTTCAGCAAGCAGACCGGCATCATCGAAGAGCGCGCCGGAACCATGGAGCGCGCGTTGTCGGTGGGTGTCGACAATGTCCGCAGCGTGCTCGAAAAGAGCGCCGTCTTCGTTGCCGGCGCGCTGCGCGAGAAGGTGATGGAAGTCACCAGCGCGCTGCACGAACAGGCCGGTGCTGCCTTCAGTGACGCCGACCGCAAGATCGCCGAGCGTGCCGAGCAGACCTCGTCCGCCCTTTTGGCCCGGGCCGAGGACATCGCCCGCACCTTCGAGGACGCGGATCGCCGTCTGCACGCACGTGCCGAGGACACATCGAGCGCCCTGCTTGCTCGCGCCGAGGATACGACGAATGCCTTGCTTGCTCGCGCCGAAGACACAACGAGCGTGCTGCTTGCCCGGCATGACGAGACGTCGAACTCGCTGCTCGCCCGCGCCGAAGAAACGGCCGGACGGCTGGCTGCCCGCGCCGGCGAGATCGCCGGCACGTTCGACGCCGCCGACCAGAAGCTGGTCGCCCGCGCGGTCGAGACGGCGCAGTCGCTGGCCGACCGCGCCGGCGACATCCTGCGTAACTTCGAGGGCGCCGACCAGCGGCTGAGCATGCGCATCGGCGAATCCGCCGAAGCGCTGGCCGCCCGCGCCTCGGACCTTGGCCGCATCTTCGACGCCGCCGACCAGCAGCTGATCTCGCGCATTGCCGAGGGTTCGGACGCGCTGTCGGCACGCGCCACCGAGATCAGCCGCATCTTCGACGAGGCCGATCACCGCCTGGTGTCGCGCATCGCCGACTCCACGTCGACGATCGGCGAGCATGCCGACAACATCGTCGGTGCCTTCGCCAGCACCGAGCAGCGCGTTGCCGAACGCGCACGCCAGACCGGCCAAGAACTTGCCGTCCACGCCCGCGAGATGGAGCAGGCTCTTGCCGGCGCCGACGAGCGGCTGGCCGCGAGCGTTGCGTCCGCAGCTTCGCGCGTCGAGGAACAGGTCGCCAGCGTCGAGAACCGCCTTCTTTATACGACGGAGACGATGGGCCAGAAGCTCAACGAGCAGGTCTCCAGCGCAGAAGCTCAACTGATCTCGCGCGCCAACACGATTGCGGAGACTTTTACCGCGGTCGGCCAGCACATCGGCCAGAGCACCAACGACGCTGCCAAGACCATCGGCACCAATACCCGCGAGCTCAATACGATGCTGGCGGCGCGTTCGGCCGAGATGGCGAAGATCCTGGACGAAACCGCGCGGCCGCTGGTGGAGCGCTTCGCCCAGGGCGGCTCGGAACTGCAAAAGAGCATGGAAGAGGTCACCGAACGCGCGACCGAGAAGCTGCGCAGCGAAAATGCCGCCCTCGTCAACGCGCTCGCCAGCCGCACCGCCGAAACGCTGTCGGCCGTCGAAGGCGCGCGCTCGTCGCTCGCCGATAGCGTCGCCGACCTCATCGGCCGCATGAGCGTCTCCAGCTCGCAGCTTGGTGAGCTGATCGAACAGGCGGCGATCAACCTCGGCCAGGTTGACGAACGTCTGAGCGGCAGCACGCAAAGCTTCGCGGCAACCACCGAAAAGGCCGCGCAGACCTTCGCCAGCTCGGCACGCCTGGTCGATTCGAACACGACGCGGCTTACCGAACTGTCGTCGTCGACCCTGCGCGAAGTGGCCTCGATCGCCACCAAGTTCGACGAGCACAGCCGCTTGCTGTCCTCGGCTTCGGATCTGTTGAGCTCGGCGCAGAGCAATCTGGAGCACACGCTTGAGCGGCAATCGTCGCTCGAAGATCTCGCCGTCGGCCTGGTCAAGAAGTCGGAAGACCTCGAGAAGGTGATGCGTTCGTTCGAAAACCTTGTCGGCCAGACGATGCAGAATGCCGAAGGCAAGACGCTGGCATCAGCCGACAAGATCCGCATCGCCATAACGGAAGTGGTCGATTCGGCAACCAGCCGGTTCGCCGACGCGACCGAGGAGATGCGGCGCACCGCAAGCTCGATCAAGAGCGAGCTCGACCTCACCCGCGCCGAGCTCAAGAAGGGCGTCATCGAAATGCCGGAAGAGGCCAAGGAATCGACCTCGGCGATCCGCCGTGCCGTTGCCGAGCAGATCAACGCGCTCAAGGAACTTTCGGATATCGTTGCGAAATCGGGACGCGGCGGCGACAATGCCGAACCGCGCGCCCTGCGCCCGGCGCCGCAGGCGCCAGTGCAGCGCCCGGCCGAGCCGGTAC
>NZ_AYWB01000032.1:0-27618 GCF_000503035.1 Mesorhizobium sp. LSHC412B00
GTTGGGGCTCTTCGTAGGGCGCTACCCCCCACCCCGTCGCTTCGCGCCGACCCTCCCCACAAGGGGGAGGGTGGAAGAAAGCCCAGCTGCCATTCGTTCACCAACCATGCCGGCATTCATCACCAACAACTCAACCCGCTACGGCTGGGCGGCGATCGTCCTCCACTGGCTGATCGGCATCTTGTTCATCGGCCAGTTCATGCTCGGCTTCATCATGGTGCGGTTGACCAGCCAGCGCACCGCCTTCGAGCTGATCCAGCTGCACAAATCCTTCGGCTTCCTGCTGCTCGGCCTCCTCATCCTGCGCTTTGCCTGGCGGCTCGGCAATGCGGCCCCGGCCTTGCCGGCCTCGGTCGGAGGCCTGGAGCGTCGGACGGCGCCGCTGGCACATCTGGCGCTTTATGGCTTCCAGCTCGCGGTGCCGCTGTCCGGCTGGGCACTGGTTTCGGTGTCGATGCTGGAGATACCCAGCATGCCGTTCAACCTGTTCGTGATGCCGAACCTGCCGCTCGGCGTGTCCGATGCGGCGGAAAACTTCTGGGCGGTAGCACACTGGTATCTCGCCTATGCCGGCATTGCCTTGGTCGCGCTGCATGCACTGGCGGCACTGCGGCATCATTTCTGGCTCCACGACAGCGTGCTCACGCGCATGATCACGCCTTCGTCAGATCAGGACATGGAATAGGGCGCGCCGCGCATTCGTTCATTGGAGTGAGGGCGCAACACTTCGCCTGCCCCAGAAGGACAAAACCCATGTATGCGCGCACCTTCGGATTGGCGGCTGTTGCCGCTTGCCTTGCCATGCCTGTCTCCGCCGCTGTGGACCTCGGCGACGCCGCCGGCAGCTACACGGTCAACCCGGCCAGCTCCAGCATTCGCTTCTCCATCGGCAAGGTCGGTGGCGGCGGCCTCGACGGCGCCTTTGGCCGCTTCAAGGGCTCCATCCGCATCGACAACAGCGATGTCGGCCGTTCCGCGGTCAACTTCACCATCTATCCCGAAAGCGTCGGCACCGGCCAGGGCCGCATCGACGCCTTCCTGCGCTCCGATGCGGTGTTCGACGTGGCCAACAGCCCCGAAATCCAGTTCCGCTCGACCAGCGTAACCCGAACCAGCGACACCACGGCGCTGGTCAGCGGCCGGCTGACGGCGCGCGGCAAGACGTTTGCGGAAAAGTTCACTGCCGAGCTCGGCGGGCTAAAGGGCGGCGTCATTAAATTCCACGTCACCGGCAAGGTGCTGCGCTCCCGGTACGGCATGGATGTCGGCACGCCGATCTATTCGAATATCGTCAATTTCGACATGACGCTGACGGGCAAGCGAGGCTAGCAGGACCAGCGATCCGCATTGGCTTTTCCCGCAATTTCGGGCAAACCTCCTCGCCTGTAAATCGATAGGAGAAGCCTGATGTTCCGATGGGGTGTTTTGTCGACGGCCAAGATCGGCCGCGAGCAATTGTTGCCGGCAATCGTCGAGGCCGAGAATGGCGTTTTGTCCGCGATCGCCAGCCGCGACCTGTCGAAGGCCGAGGCCCTGGGCGAGCGGTTCGGCGCCAGGCATGCCTTTGGTTCGTATGAGGAGCTTCTCGCTTCGAAAGACGTCGACGGCGTCTACATCCCGCTGCCGACCTCGCAGCATGTCGAATGGACGGCCAAGGCCATCGAAGCGGGAAAACATGTGCTGGTGGAGAAGCCGCTGGCGCTCGACGCCAAGGACATCGCGCCGCTGATCAAGCTGCGCGACCAGAAGAAGGTGCTGGTCTGCGAGGCCTTCATGGTCATCTACCACCCGCAATGGATCAAGGTGCGCGATCTCATCGCCGATGGCGCCATCGGCCGGCTGCGCCATGTGCAGGGCGCCTTCTCCTATTACAATGTCGATCCCACCAACATGCGCAACCAGCTCGATCTCGGCGGCGGCGCGCTGCCTGATATCGGCGTCTATCCGACGGTGTCGACGCGGTTTTCAACCGGCAAGGAGCCGCTCCGCGTGCAGGCGACGATCGAGCGCGATAAAAAATTCGGCACCGACATCTACTCCTCGATCCGCGCCGATTTCGGCGACTTCGAACTGTCCTTCTACCTCTCGACGCAGATGGCGGCGCGGCAGGTGATGGTGTTTCACGGCGAGAAGGGTTTCATCGAGGTGTTCTCGCCGTTCAATGCCGGGCTCTACGACCATCACCGCATCGAACTGCACAACCAGAACCATACGGAGGCGCAGGTGTTCCGCTTTCCCGGCACCCAGCAATACCGGCGCGAGGTCGAGACGTTTGCCAGGGCGGCACAAGGCGGCAAGGAGCGTGTCTTCACGCTGGAGGAGTCCGTGCTCAACCAGAAGGTCATCGACGCCATCTTCCGCGCCGGCGGCAAGGAAGGCTGGGAGGCCGTCTGATACACCAATCTTAGCCGGTAATTTCATGGGAGAAGGGCGTCCGCATTGTGCATGCGGACGCTCCTTTCCTATTGGACTGACGATCTCACGCGCCTCTGAGCGTCAGGTGCAAGGTCTCGGCGAAGCGGTCGGGATAGGGCGCAAAGCCCATATGGTCGCCGGGGAAGGCGGCGCGCTTGCTGCCGAGCCTGTCGGCCAGCGCCTTGCCCATGCCGTCGATCGGCTGGCCGATGGACTCTTCGCCGATGCCGACCACGACCGGGCGGCCGCGCAGCGCCTCGATATCAGGACGGTAGAGCGACAGCGGCATGACGCCATGCGCCAGGCAGTATTCGAAATTGCCGCTGACCCTGGCAAAGGTCTCGGCCTCCTCGGGCGACGGTTCGAACGAAGGCGGTCCGTCTTGCGGCTCGTGCGGTCCGGCTTCCCCCTGGTCCGGCCCTTCCGACAGGCCGTTCTCGCTGAAGAATTTCTGCATCGCCGCCTCGACGCCCTGGCTGCGATAGGTGTCGTGCAGGTCGCGCATGCCGGCCAGTGACGGCGACGGGTCGTCGAGCAGCATCATGCTGGGCGGCTCATGCGCCACCAGCGCACGAACCCGGCCGGGATGGCGGGCGGCGAGGTTGAGCCCGATCTGGGCGCCGCCGCTGGTTCCGAACACATAGGCCGGTCCGGCGCCAAGCGCCTCGATCAATCTCGCGGCATCGTCGCCATGGACATCGAGGTCCTGCTCTTGCGGCTCTCCGTCGAAGGTGCTGCGCGAATTGCCGCGCGGATCATAGGCGACCACCGTGTAGCGGTCGGCGAGGTGGCCCGCGACATCGGCGAAGACGCCGGCGTCCTGCGGTCCGCCGGGGATTATCAACAGTACGGGGCCGGAACCGCGCATCTCATAATAGAGGCTGGCGCCCGGTACTTTCAGCGTCGACGTTTGGGGGGTCATGTCCATCTCTCCTGTTGTTCTCATGTCAAAGTTCGGCTTTGCGCCGGGTCCGATCATTTGCTGGCGACAACCATGCGGTTGCCCTCGCTGTCGCGGAATTCGGCGACCGTGCGGCCCGGCTGCCAAGGCGCTTCCTGCGGCTCGGTGATGATTTCGACGCCGCGCGCCTTCAGGCCCGCGACCGTTGCCTCGACATCGCCATCAACGAGCACCAGCACGGGCTCAGTGCCCGGCGTGTCATCGGGGCGTTTGACGAAATGCAAATTGGTGACGGCGCCGGGAAATGTCAGCTCGATCCAGCGCCAGCCGCTGTCGCCCATCAGCTGGTCCTCCGCCACTTGGCAAGCAAGATGTCCGGTGTAGAAGGCCTTGGCGCGGTCCTGGTCGAACACCGGCAATTCGGCAAACTGGATGTGCATGATGGGTCTCTCCTGCTCCTGGACGGCTGCCGCGCAGCCGTCGACGGGAAAGACGATCCGGACGATCGAAAAGATTCGCCGGGCGACGAATCTTTTCGAGGCCGCGAAACGTCTTCTCTGTGCAGAGTTGAAAAACAGGAGACGACAATGGGCTACAATCTCATCCGCTACGGCGTGAAGGACGAAAGCATCGCCGAGAACCGTATGCTGGTTGCACAGGTGTTCGAGGCACTCGACGACACGAAGCCGCAATCCGTGCGCTACCTCGTCCTGGAACTGGAGAATGGCGAGTTCATCCATCTTGTCAGCCAGGATGGCGACGGCCTGACCGGGCTCGCAGCCTTCAAGGCCTTCAGCGCCGATCATGCCGGACGCCGCTCGACGCCGCTTGCCAGATCGCCGGCAAAGATCGTCGGCAATTATCGTATGCTGGCCGGCGAGGTCGTGCCGGCTTGAATGCAAAGACCGGCATTTTGGGAACGGACAGGATGAACACAGCAAAACTCGACCGCGTTGCCCTGGAGGCGATGCTCGGCTCCTTGCGACCGAAGCTGCACCGCTACTGCGCCCGCATGGCCGGCTCGGTGATCGATGGCGAGGACATCGTCCAGGAGACACTGATCAAGGCACTGCAGGCCATCGACGGCGACGCCGCCGTCGAGCGTCCGGAGCAATGGCTGTTCCGCATAGCCCACAATGCCGCGCAGGATCATCTGCGCCGGCGCCAGCGGGAGCAGGCGCGCATGAGCGAGACCGACATGACGACGATCGAAGACCCCTCCGCCAGCGCCGATGCGAGGCTCGCCACCGCCGCCAGCCTGCGAAGCTTCATGCAGCTGGCAACAGTGCAGCGCAGCGCCGTGATCCTTGTCGACGTGCTTGGCCTCAGCCTGCACGAAACCTGCGAAGTGTCCGGCGCGACCCTGGCTGCGACCAAGGCAGCGCTCCATCGCGGGCGGTCGCAGCTGCGCCTGCTGGCGTCACAGGACGAGCAGGCGCCTGCCCCAAAGCTCGACGCCGGTGACGAGCGGCGCCTGCGCCGCTATGTCGACCTGTTCAACGCGCGCGACTTCGACGCCGTGCGCGCGTTGATCGCCGACGATATCCAGCTTGAAGTCGTCAACCGCACCCGCATGCGCGGCAAGGCGCAGGTTTCCAACTATTTCGGCAATTACGACCGTGTCCAGGACTGGGCGCTGTCGCTCGGCTTCGTCGACCGCAGGCCGGCCATCCTGATCCGCAACCCGCAAACGGGAGATGACGCCGTGCGCGGCTTCATGCTGGTCGACTGGCAGGATGGAAAGGTCAGCCATATCCGCGATTTCCGCTACGCGCCCTATTGCCTTGCCGATGCGGACATCCGCTTCATCGACGAGTAAGCATCGGCCAGAGAGCGCGGACTTCGCGCCTCAGGCGAAGCTTTGCAAATTGGCGTCCTGCAGCTTGGAGCCGGCGAGCAAGGCCTCGAGCACCTGCTTCTTGAGCGACAGGCACTGCGAGCGGGCAAGCTTTGCGATGGCCGAGACTTCGGCCAGCTCGCAGGCAAGCACCAACTCCTTCTGCTGGCCGATGATCGCTTGCGTGAAGTCGCGCGATTTGAAGCCGAGATGGAGGACACGCTCCGACTGGTCGAGCGTTTGGTCGAGCAGGCGAACCAGCCGCAGATTGCCGGAGAGTTCGGCCAGGGCCAGGCGAAAGGCGCGGTCGGCCGCCAGAAAGGCGACATGGCTGCGCAGCGTCTCCGGCTTCAGCACCTTCTGCGCCGCCAGCCTGATGTCGTCGAGCCCGCGTTCGGTGAGGTTTGCCGCGGCCACCCGGAACACTTCCGGTTCGATCAGGCTGCGGAGGTCGAAGATCTCGTTGACGTCGCGCAGGCTAAGCGGTGCGATGACATAGCCGCGGCGCGGCTCGCTCTTGATCAGCCCTTCCTGCGTCAGGCGGGCCAAAGCCGAGCGGATCGTCGCCTTTCTGATCTGGTAGCGGTCGCCGATCTGCTTTTCGGTCAGGCTTTCGCCGGGTTGCAGGACGCAGGCGACGATGTCGCTCTTCAGCTGCTCATAAGCTTCCTCGCTGCGCAATATGTCGGCGGTCGACGGCGCCTTGACGGCGGACGGTGACACTGATTTCGGAAGAGCCATATCTGCCTGCCCGTGTGGTCTGCCCGCGTGGTCTGCCCGCGTAGTCTGCCCGCGTAGTCTGCTTGCCCGTTCGACCATCCGGTTGACGGGTCTGTCGGCATTCGCTAGCCTGAGCATCTCAGCTGTATTGGTTGAGCTTCCCAATGGAGATGACGACAAATGTCTCTTGCCGCCAACTCGCCTCTCTACGCCGTAACCGCCGGTATCGTCAACGCAGCCAAAGGTGCTCATGCCATCGAACGGGTCAAGGCGGTGCTGCGCGAACACACCGACCGCTTCCATGCATCAGGCGTGCTCGCGCATGAGGAAGACGACGATGAGGTGCTGCTGCATGCCAGCCCTGACTTGACCATCTACCACATCACGCTGTCGCCCGGCCTGCGGTACCCGCCGCACAACCATCTGATGGATGCGCTGATCGGCATCTACAAGGGCAGCGAGACCAACTTCATCTATCCCGTCGACGGCAGCGAGATCGATGCGCCGGAACGCCACGACATCGCGGCGCCCGCGGTGGTGCACATGACCCCTGATACCGTGCACGCGGTGGCCAACACCGGCATCGCCCGCTCAGGCGCGCTGCATGTCTATCTCGGCAATCTGACCGAGACCCACCGCCACATGTGGAGCCCGGGCAGCACCCACGCCGAGCCGTTTGACAATGAGCGGTATCTGGCTGGAGCGAGGCCTATTGGGCCCTGATCCGGGAAAGGCGGAAGAAAAGTGAGCGTGCTGCGCGGCGGCGTGAATGAGCATTCAGCGTCGCTGCGCCCAGATAACGGTCGCCGCGTACTCTCCCGTTTCAAGAACATCGCAGCGCGTTTATAGCGCAGTCAGGCTGACGACTGGGGTAATAAATGAAGAAGCCCGGAATAGGCGGCGTCCAGTTCTCCAGCACTCGGATGAGGCGGTGCTCGGCAACGTGTTCCGCGACCTGCTCTTCATATGCGAGCCCAAGACCGGCTAGCGGATCGCAGGAAATCGCAGATTCGGCGGAAATGGCGCGCCCGAAGAGATTCGAACTCCTGACCCCCAGATTCGTAGTCTGGTGCTCTATCCAGCTGAGCTACGGGCGCGCAACAGGCCATGCTTTACATAGCCCCGCTAACCGATCCTGACGACCGGCCGCGACAAGACGTGTTCCCTAGCGACTGAATTTCCGAAAAGCAAGCCAATCCGGCAAAAGTTTTGTCGCAGCTGCTTTCGACGGTGCCGATCAAAGGGGTGCTGAGATTCAGCTCAGTCCGGCTTCGGCTGAATATCAATACAGCTCAGGCAGGGCGGCGCAGGCCGTTGCGGGCCTGGTCGAGGCGGACCGGCTGGTCGGGGATGGTGACGGCGAAGGTGGTGCGGCCGCCGATCGATTCGACCAGTTCCACCGTGCCGCCATGGGCGCGGATCAGCTCGTGCGCGATGGCCAGGCCAAGGCCGGTGCCGCCGCTGCGGGCCGAGCCTCGAAACGCCGCGAACAGGTTTTCTCGCGCCTTCGCCGGCAGGCCGGGACCGGTGTCGGTGACAATGATGCGGCTTACGCTGCCTATGCGCTCGGCCGATACGGCGAGCCGGCGCACCAGCGCGCTCTCGGCGTCGGCCGCCATCGCCTGCACCGCGTTTCGGCACAGATTGGTGAGCACGCGAAACAGCTGGTCGGAATCGGCATCGACCTCGAAGGCGAGCTCGACGGCATTGACGAATTCGATGCCGTCCTCGATGTCGAGCAGGCCGTGGACGTCGTCGACCAGCTGGCGCAGCCGCAAGCGGCGGCGTGAGGGCGCCGGCTCCTGCGTGCGACCATAGTGGAGCACGCCTTCGGAATAGGAGACGGCTCGGTCGAGCGCGCGCAACAGCTTTGGCGCGAAGGCCTGCACCGTCGGGTCCTTGACCAGGCGCAAGCGGTCCGACATCAGCTGCGCCGAGGCCAGGATGTTGCGCATGTCGTGGTTGATCTTGGAGACGGCGAGGCCAAGGTCGGCAAGGTGCTTCTGCTCCGACAGCATCTTTTGCAGCCGTTCCTGCATCTGCGACAGTTCGCGCTCGGCAACGCCGATCTCGTCGGCGCGGGCGGCCGGGTGGATGATGCGCCCTGGATCGTCGGGCGCCTCGGAAAAGGTCAGCATCGAGCGCGTCATGGTGCGGATCGGGCCGATCATGATCAGGTCGATCGCGGCATAGACCAGCATTGCGGTGAACAGCGAGATCAGCAGTGAGACGAAGGCGACGTTGCGCGAATAGCGCAGCATGGCGTTGCGCAGGGAATAGTCGGGCATGATCAGCTCGAATTCCTTGTCGCTGTCGCCGACCGGGCCGAACACCCGCAGCATGCGCTTGCCGCCGAAGAACAGCGTATCCAGCGCCCCGGTCATGCCCTTGATCATGCCGACATTGGCGATGTCGATGTGCTCGTCGACCTGCGGCGGCATCTCGGCCACCACCAGCAGGCGCGATACGCCGCCGTCGCGCACCGCGATCGCCTTGGCGCCGATTGCCATCAGCACGTCGTTCTGGGCGGCGCGGGAGAGCGAATTGGGCTCGCCCTGCACCAGCACGATCGACACCGCGGCAGCGGTGCTTAGCCGCTCCTTCAGCCAGGCCAGGCGGTAGCTGGCGATCCAGGGCAGGAAAATGAGGACTTCGGCCAGGAGCACGAAGACAATGGTGAGCAAGAGCAGCTTGGTCGACAGGCCGCGCGCCAAGGGCACTGAACGATTGGGCACCGAACGGCTCGCAACCGGGCGAACGGTCGCCGGGCTGGCATCGGCTGTCGCCGGGCCGCTCCCTTCATCCGCTGATGCAACTTCGCTCATTAAGGCCTGTCTTCACAAACGCTTGATCGGTTGAGATTAGGTGATTGCGGCTTTTTTGCCAATTTCATCCTTCGTTGGACGATGGTGCCAGCAATAAAGGACCGTCTCGAACTGGGTGTTCGCGCTGCGACGAACTGACGTTCGCGCTGCGACGAACTCATAGTTCGCGCTGCGACGAACTGGCGTTCGCGCTGGATTGACTCCCAAAACCCTTCTTTCTATAAGCCGCTCACGCTCGGGCCATTCGTCCCGGCGCGGTTTCGATCGCGCCAATGCCGGCCCGGCAAAGCTCCTGTTACACAGTGACAGAATCAAGAAGGGCCGCACCCCGCGGTATTAAAACAAATGAAGCGTACCTACCAACCGTCCAAACTCGTCCGCAAACGCCGGCACGGTTTCCGTGCTCGCATGGCCACCAAGGGTGGTCGCGGCGTCGTCGCAGCTCGCCGCAACCGCGGCCGCAAGCGGCTCAGCGCCTGAACGGAAGACGAGATCGTTGCCCGCAACCGGCAAGCCAGTGGGACCAAACCCCAAGCGGCTTCTGAAACGTGCGGAATTCCTGGCCGTCCGCCGCGGTGAAAAGCGGCGCGGGCGGCTTTTTCTCGTCGAAGTTCTCGACCGCAATGACGGCCTGCCGCCGCGCGTCGGCTTCACCGTCACCAAGAAGGTCGGCAATGCGGTTGTCCGCAACCGCGTCAGGCGGCGGCTGAAAGAAGCCGTGCGCACCCATGCCGCAAGTGACATGGCGCCCGGCAATGACTATGTCATCGTCGGGCGTGAAGACGTGCTCACCATTCCGTTCGGCCAGTTGAAGGCCGAACTCTCCCGCCGTCTCAGCGGAACACGTTAGGCCAAGGGCTTTCGATGGAAAACAACCGGAACTTCTACATCACCATCGTCTTGTCGGTGCTGATCCTCGGGCTGTGGCAATATTTCTATGTGCTGCCGCGCAGCGAACAGCAGCGCGAGGCGGCCCGCATCGAAGAGCAGCGGGCGGCGGAGCAGAAGAAGGCGGCCGAGGCCGCCAACCCCGGCGGCACGCCGGCGCCCGCAGCGCCCGGCGCCATTCCAAACGCGCCCGGCACCTATGTCACGACGCCGGAAGGCCGCGCGCAGGAAGTGGCCAAGACGGCCCGCGTCAACATCGACACGCCGAGCCTGTCGGGCTCGATCAACCTCACCGGCGCCCGCCTCGACGACCTAAAGCTCAAGCACTACACCGAGACGGTCGACAAGACATCGCCGCAGATCCAGCTGCTCAATCCGCAGGCGCTGCCCACCGGCTATTATGCCGAGATCGGCTTTGTCGGCAGCGACACGACCGGCACGGTGCCGGGCCCGGAAACGGTCTGGAGCGTCGACGGCAATGCGACGCTGACGCCGGCGACGCCAGTGACGCTGACCTTCACCAACGACAAGGGCCTGACCTTCAAGCGCACGATCTCCGTCGACGGCGACTACATGTTCACCGTTTCCGATGCGGTGCAGAATTCAGGCTCGACCCCCGTCACGCTGTCCAATTACGGCCGCGTCATCCGTTTCGACAAGCCGGCCGTCGCCAGCTCCTACGTGCTGCATGAAGGCCTGATCGGCGTCACGGGAACCGAAGGCCTGCAGGAGCACAAATACGCCGACATCGAGAAGAACAAGCTCTATACGCCGAGCAAATCGACCGATGGCTGGCTTGGCATCACCGACAAATATTGGGCGGTTACCCTGGTGCCGACCGAGAAGCAGCCGTTCCAGCCGCACTATGCCTATTACGACAATGGCCGCCCGCGCTACCAGTCGGACTTCCTCACCGACCCGATCACCATTGCCGCCGGCCAGTCGGCGACGGTCGAGACCGAGATCTTCGCCGGCGCCAAGGAAGTCAACAAGATCAACGCCTACGCCCAGGATCGCCAGATCAGGCTGTTCGACCGGCTGATCGATTGGGGATGGTTCATCTGGATCACCAAGCCGATGTTCTACCTGATCGACACGCTGTACAAATTCTTCGGCAATTTCGGTCTGGCCATCCTTGCCACCACCGTCGTCGTCAAAACCCTCTTCTTCCCGCTCGCCAACAAATCCTATGCGTCGATGGCGAACATGAAGAAGGTGCAGCCCAAGATGCTCGAGATCCGCGAGAAATACGCGGACGACAAGATGAAGCAGCAACAGGCGATGATGGAGCTGTACAAGACCGAGAAGATCAATCCGCTCGCCGGCTGCTGGCCGGTGGCACTGCAGATCCCGGTGTTCTTCTCGCTCTACAAGGTGCTCTACATCACCATCGAGATGCGGCACGCGCCGTTCTTCGGCTGGATCCAGGATTTGGCCGCGCCCGATCCGACCTCGGTCTTCAACCTGTTCGGCCTGCTGCCCTTCGCGCCACCGGCATTCCTGCCGCATATGGGCGCCTGGGCGGTGGTGATGGGCATCACCATGTTCCTGCAGATGCGCATGAACCCGACGCCGCCGGATCCGACGCAGGCGCAGATCTTCACCTGGATGCCGGTGATCTTCACGTTCATGATGGGCAGCTTCCCGGCCGGCCTCGTCATTTACTGGGCCTGGAACAACACGCTGTCGATCCTGCAGCAGGGCGTGATCATGAAGCGCCAGGGCGCCAAGATCGAATTGTGGGACAATCTGACGGCATTGTTCCGAAAGAAACCCTCGCCGGCTGAATAAAAGGCGTGGCAATCAAAGCCCCGGCTCGTCCGGTGTTTTTGTGGACGAGGCGCGCATCACGTTCCCGTGAGGCGCGAAACTTGCGGCGTGCAACCGGCGTGGCTGCTGCTTGTACCGCCAAGGCCGATCAACACCGATCAGCCCTAATCCGAAGACCATTGTTTTTGATCCGTAACCCCGTCATGTCCACCGCGGGGATGCGGCGCGTGGAATGGGAATTCGCCTTTAAGTGTTTGTTATCATTATCATTTTTTACTCTGCACCGAAACTTTCCCGCAATTGCCGCGTAACTCTTCCCGACAATCGAATCAACAATTGTCGCACCAGAAGGGTTCTCCAATGGCAAAGTCCATCCTCAAGGCATTATGCTTTTCCGCCGGCCTGGCTCTATCGGGCCTCGCAGCGACGACGGCCTATACGCTCGCCAATCCCGCCGTTGGCGGCGCTGCGATGCTGACCTCCAAGAACATCGTCGAGAACGCCCTCAACTCGCCGATCCACAAGACGCTGGTTGCCGCCGTCAAGGCCGCCGGCCTGGTCGACACGCTGGAAAGCGCGGGACCCTTCACGGTGTTTGCGCCGACCGATTCCGCCTTCAAGAAACTGCCGGCCGGCACCGTCGCCACGCTGGTGAAGCCCGAAAACAAGGACAAGCTGACCAAGATCCTGACCGCCCATGTCGTGGCCGGCAAGATCTCGGCCAAGGAGATGATGACCAAGGCCAAGGCGATGGGCGGCAAGTATGAGATGAAGACCGTTAGCGGCGACACGCTGATCGCCGAGGTCAAGGGCGGCTCGCTCTACATCGTCGACGAGTCCGGCGGCGCCGCGAAGGTGACGGTCGCCGACGTCAACCAGTCGAACGGCGTCATCCACGTCGTCAACAAGGTGCTGTTGCCGAAGTAACGGCTTTACGCAACGGGGAATGACGGCGGGCTGCGATGGGCTTTCTCGGTCTGCCTTCCCCACCTCACGAGGAGGTGCCATTCTTTTGAAGCCGTCTTCGACACCACCGGGGTCCTGCTTGTCCTTCGCAGGGCCCCGTTTTTTTGGGTTTCAGGGCGCCTTAGCCGGCGGCGGCGGTCGACCTGATCGTGATCTGCCGCGGCACGAACTGAACATCGAAGCCCAGCAGGGCTCGCTCATCGGGCGATTGGTGCTATAGGGCGGATCACGCCATCTAGAATGGCGGCTTTAATTTGCGCCACTCTCGACGGATCTCGCCATGGACGGACCCAACCCAGACATCAAACACCCGATCCCGATGCACACCCGCGTCGGCTTCCTCAAGCCCCTGGTCACCGCACCGAATATCGAGATCGGCGAGTTCACCTACTATGACGATCCTGACGGACCGGACAAATTCGCCGAGCGATGCGTGCTGCATCATTATCCCTTCATCGGCGACAAGCTGATCATCGGAAAGTTCTGCGCCATCGCCGAGGGCGCGCGCTTCATCATGAACGGCGCCAACCATGCCATGTCCGGCTTTTCCACCTATCCGTTCAACATTTTCGGCCATGGCTGGGAGCAAGGCTTCGACCCGAAGACGTGGTCGCAGGAAGTGCGCGGCGACACGGTGGTCGGCAATGATGTATGGATCGGCATGGATGCGGTGATCATGCCCGGCGTGTCGGTCGGCAATGGCGCCATCGTGGCGGCGAAATCGGTGGTGACGCATGACGTGCCGGACTATGCGATCGTCGCCGGCAATGCGGCAAAGGTGGTGAAGATGCGTTTCGACCACAGGACGGTCAGGCGACTGCTTTCCGCGGCGTGGTGGAATTGGCCCGTGGACAAGATCGGCCGCAACCTCAACGCCATCCGAGGCGCCGATATTTCCAGGCTGGAGGCAGCAATTTGAACGCGTTGGGCAACGCCGTCATCGGCACCGACCTGTTCACCAAGGGGTGGATCTTCATCCGCGGCGTGCCGGCGATGAAGTTCCTGCCGCCGGAGGGGCCGCCGGAGATCGCCTTTGCCGGCCGCTCCAATGTCGGCAAGTCGTCGCTGATCAATGCGCTGGTCGGCCATAACGGGCTGGCGCGCACCTCCAACACGCCGGGCCGCACGCAGGAGCTCAACTATTTCGTGCCGGGCGGGTTTTCCGGCGAAGGCACCGACCTGCCGCCAATGGCGCTGGTCGACATGCCGGGCTACGGCTATGCCAGCGCGCCGAAGGAAAAGGTGGACGACTGGACCAAGCTGGTCTTCGACTATCTCAAGGGCCGCGTGACGCTGAAGCGGGTCTATGTGCTAATCGATTCCCGGCATGGCATCAAAGCCAAGGACGACGAGGTGCTGTCGCTGCTCGACAAGGCGGCGGTGTCCTACCAGATCGTGCTGACCAAGACCGACAAGATCAAGGCCGCCGGCGTGCCGCGGCTGATCGAAGAGACATTACTGAAGATCAAGAAGCGACCGGCGGCGTTTCCGTTCGTGCTCGCCACGTCGTCGGAAAAGGGCGAGGGTCTGGACGAACTGCGCGCGGCGATCGTGCTGGCGGCCAATGGCGGTTAAAAGCAACTCCGGTAAAAGTGTGAAGCGGTTTTCCGTCCGGAGTTGCGAAAAAAGACCTTTGGCTAACTAGGCCTTTGCCTTGGACTTCGCCTCGAGCGCGATCATCTGATGGCTTTCTTCCTCGGCAAGCTTTTCGGTGCCGTAGGACTTCAGGAACAGGCTGACGCCCGACCGCACGATGTGGTCGATTTCATCCTGGCTCGGCGCCTTGGTGCGGTAGGCGAAGATGCACTGGCGAAACAGGCCGGCGAGGCACAGTTCGGTGAATTGATAGGCGGCAAGATCGACATCATCGATCTTGAGCAGGCCGCGTTCTATGGCTGCATTGAGGAACTTGACCACCTTGTCGTGGCCGCGTTTGGGGCCGCGTTCGTAAAACCGCGCGCCCATGTCCGGTATCCTGTCGGAGGCGCCGATCACGGTGCGTTGCGCCTGGATGACCTTGGCCGAGGTGATCTTCATCGACAGCACCTTGCCGAACTTCACCAGCGTCTGGCGCAGATCGTCGGCGCGGTCGAGCATGTCGTACATGTTCTTGAAGATGGTGCCGCGCTCTTCCTCGATCAGCGCCTCGAACAGCTCTTCCTTGTTGGCGAAGTAGACATAGATCGTGCCCTTGGAGACGCCGGCCTCGCGGGTAATGTCGTTCATCGACGCCGCTTCGAAGCCCTTGTCGATGAACACGCGCCGCGCGCCCTCGATAATCTGGCTGCGCTTGACCGGATCCTGGCCCGCCGCCGGGCGGCCGCGACGCGCACTATCCAGCACATCGCACGGATCATTTTCGACGTCGGGTAACGTGTCGGCCATTAAAGTCACACCTCGCGAAATAATTCGAACCGAGCGGTTCGATTGCTCTTGATATGGGCCTGCTTTAGCGCTATGTCAACGTTCGCATCGAACCGAACGGTTCAGTATAACACATTTTCCTTATGTAGCTACGGTAGCGAGATATCATGTCCTCGAACACGCCAACCACCGCCGAAGTCCGCCCCTTTCCCAACGCCAAGGTCTCGCCGGCTATCGAAGCGCCGGAAGCGCCGATCAAGCCTGCCGCCGAAGTTTTGGCCGAGGTGCCGGCCAAGAAGAAGCGGTCGGCTCGCTCGTTCATGCTGCCGATCATCGGCCTCGCTCTGCTCAGCGCCGGCGCCTGGTATGGCTATAATTACTGGACGGACGGCCGGTTCCTGATCTCGACCGACGACGCCTATGTCCAGGCCGACATGTCGTTCGTCTCGCCGAAGATTTCCGGCTATGTCGATCAAGTCAAGGTCTCGGAGAACCAGCAGGTCAAGGCTGGCGATCCGCTGCTGACGATCGACGACGGCGACTACAGAATAGCCGTTGCCCAGGCGGAGGCGCAGATCGCCACGCTGGCCAAGACGCTCGACCGTATCGACGCGCAGACGAAGGCGGCGCAAGCTTCGCTGCAACAGGCGCAGGCGCAGAAGGTCGCCGACCAGGCGGCAGCCGACAACGCCGCTCGCGCCCAGCAGCGCGCCGCGCAACTGGTCAAGACGCATGTCGGCACGCAGGCGCAATTGGACGATGCCCAGACCGCTCTCGATCAGGCCAATGCGGCCCTTGTCGGCGCCGACGCGCAGATTGCAGCCGCACAGGCCAATATCGGCGTGTTCGAAGCGCAGCGCGCCGAATCGGCCAGCACGCTGGCTTCGCTGCGGCTGAACCGCGACAAGGCCGCGCGCGATCTGTCCTTCACCGTGCTCAAGGCGCCTTATGACGGCGTCGTCGGCAACCGCTCGGTCGAGCAGGGCGACCTCGTCAGCCCCGGCCAGAAGCTCGCCGTCGTGGTGCCGCTGGACAAGCTCTACATCGTTGCCAACTTCAAGGAGACGCAGCTGGCCAAGCTGGTGCCCGGCGAGAAGGTGCGGGTCTCGGTCGACGCCACGGACGGCCATGATTTCGAAGGCACGGTGTCGTCGCTGGCGCCGGCTTCGGGTGCGGTGTTCTCGCTGCTGCCGCCGGAAAATGCCACCGGCAACTTCACCAAGGTGGTGCAGCGCATCCCGGTTCGCATCGACGTGCCGGCCGATGTGCTGAAGGCAGGCAGGCTGCGCGCCGGCCTGAGCGTCGTTGTCGCCGTCGACAGCCGCACGGCTCCGGCCGCGGCGAACTGAGCGAACGCCGGGAGCAATGCCATGGCAACCGCAACCATAACAGCAGGAGCGGCGCCGGTGCCTGCCATGCCGGCGGTACCGACGACCATCTCGACGCGCCGCCTCATCGCCTTCCTGGCGATGGTGTTCGGCATGTTCATGGCGATCCTCGACATCCAGATCGTCTCAGCCTCGCTGGCCGAGATCCAGGCCGGCCTCAGCGCCAGTTCCGATGAAATCCCATGGGTGCAGACCGCCTATCTGATCGCCGAAGTGGTGATGATCCCGCTGTCGGGCTTCCTCAGCCGGATGCTGTCGACGCGCGTGCTGTTTGCAGGCGCCGCGGCCGGCTTCACGGCGGCCAGCGCGCTGGCCGCGACCGCCACCAACATCGACCAGATGATCGTCTACCGCGCCATCCAGGGCTTTATCGGCGGCGGCATGATCCCGAGCGTTTTCGCCGCCGCCTTCACCATCTTCCCGCCGTCGCGCCGCGCCATGGTGTCGCCGATGATCGGCCTGGTGGCGACGCTGGCGCCGACCATCGGCCCGACCGTCGGCGGCTATATCAGCCATGCCATGTCGTGGCACTGGCTGTTCCTCATCAATGTCATTCCAGGCATTCTGGTGACGGTTACGGCCTGGACCCTGATCGATTTCGACAAGCCCAATCTCGGCCTGTTCAGCAAGTTCGACTGGTGGGGCCTCGCCGGCATGGCGGCGTTTCTCGGCTGCATGGAATATGTGCTCGAGGAAGGTCCGAACCATGACTGGCTGCAGGAACAGGCCGTGTTCATCTGCGCCATCATCATGGTTGTCGGTGCGGCGCTGTTCTTCTGGCGTGCCTTCACCGCCGAGGAGCCGATCGTCGATCTCAGGGCCTTCACCAACGTCAATTTCGCCTTCGGTTCGCTGTTCTCCTTCGTCATCGGCATCGGCCTGTACGGTCTGACCTATCTCTACCCGGTGTTCCTCGGGCGCATCCGCGGCTACGATTCCATGATGATCGGCGAAGCCTTGTTCGTCAGCGGCCTGGCGATGTTCGTCACTGCGCCGATTTCCGGCATCCTGTCGAGCAAGATGGATTTGCGCATCATGATGATGATCGGGCTGTTCGGCTTCGCTGCCGGCACATGGTGGATGACGCATCTGACCGCCGACTGGGATTTCTGGGAATTGCTGATCCCGCAGATCCTGCGCGGCAGCTCGATGATGCTGTGCATGGTGCCGATCAACAACATTGCGCTCGGCACCTTGCCGCCGGACCGGCTGAAGAACGCGTCGGGCCTGTTCAACCTGACCCGCAACCTCGGCGGTGCGGTCGGCCTTGCCGTCATCAACACCGTGCTGATCGATCGCAGCGCCTTCCACTACGCCAGGCTGTCCGAGCATGTGGAATGGGGCAGTGCGGCGGCGCAGGCCAAGCTGCAGAACATGACGCTCGACTTCCAGCAGACTCCCGGCCTCGACGCCACCAAGGCGGCGATCTCCAAACTGTCGGGCATGGTCCAGCAGCAGGCGTCGCTGCTGTCGTTCATGGATGTGTTCACCATGCTGACCGTGCTGTTCGCGACCATGGCGGTCTTCACCCTGGTCATCGCCAAGCCGGCGCCGCCCGCGGGCAGCGGCGGCGGAGGCCATTGAGCGCGCCGGACCCCCCGCCTGGCGCCCTCATGTGTGACCCCGGAAATCACCCCCGATTTCCGGGGTCACCCTTAAGCATCGATCGTTATCACCTATGCCGCGGCAGGCGGCCCAAACCATTTGGTCAGCGAGTCGGTTAGCCCGGCTGCTTCAGGGCCGCCGACCCAGGCCACATAACCGTCAGGCCGGACCAGCACTGCGCGTGGGGCTTCGACCGCCCCCAGCACCGGAAGCTCCCATGCGCCATCGTAGCTGGCGTCGACCAGCTGAATCCGCTCCACCCACTGGCCGATACCAAAAGCGCCGGGCTCACCAAGATTAAGCAGCAGCGGCCGAGCGTCATGCAGCAGGGCGAAAACCGGCAGCGGACCGGCAGAGGTGACGAGGTCGAGATCCGGCATGCGACGCCCCAGCAGCGGATGCCCCTCGCCAAGATCGTAGTGGATGTCCAGGCCGGACAACATGCCGGCAAAACGCTTGCGCGGTTCTTCCATGCCGAGAAGTTCCGACACTGTATCGCGCAGCGCCTTGGTGCGCTCGTCTTCGCGACGGAGCACGACCGACGCCATGGTGTTTTTCATCACACGCGCGGCAATCGGGTGGCGCTCTGCCTGGTAGCTGTCGAGCAGGCTTTCGGGCGCAGTTTTCCTGACCACCTGGGCAAGTTTCCAGCCCAGATTGACCGCGTCCTGCACG
The DNA here is from genome assembly GCF_000503035.1 of Mesorhizobium sp. LSHC412B00. Classification (NCBI taxonomy): domain Bacteria; kingdom Pseudomonadati; phylum Pseudomonadota; class Alphaproteobacteria; order Hyphomicrobiales; family Phyllobacteriaceae; genus Mesorhizobium; species Mesorhizobium sp. LSHC412B00. Next base: position 18,355 of record NZ_AYWB01000032.1, read on the forward strand.
CCGGTCTGCAGCCCCTGTCCACCGTCCGGTGGATGCACGTGCGCGGCGTCGCCTGCCAGCAGCACCCGCCCCTTGCGGTATGCGGCTGCCTGCCGGGTCATGTCGGTGAAGCGGGCCAGCGATGTCGGATTGTGGACGCCATAATCGGTGCCGTAGACGGCAATGAGCGCCTCGCTGAGATCGCGCAAAGTTGGCTCGCCGCCAGCCCCGACCTCGCGCTCGGTCACCAGCACCCGTACCGTACCGTCTTCCAGTCTGCTGAGGCCGTGAATTCCGATGGCATCGCGGTGGATACCCCATTGCGGCTCTTCTGTTACCTCGATCTCGGCGATCAAATTGCTGGTTGTCGGCTCGGAACCGGGGAACTCTATGCCCCCCGCCTTGCGCACGAGGCTTCTGCCGCCGTCGCAGCCGACAAGATAATCGGCACGAAGCGACCCGCCATCTGTCAGCGCGACATCGACGCCGCCTGCATCCTGCACGAAGCCTGTCACCTCGCGGCCACGGTAGACCGTGACGCCAAGTTCATCGACCCAGCAGGCAAGGATGCGCTCTATGTGCTTTTGCCACAGCGCCAGCCCGTAATTGTGGCGGGTGGGGAAGTCGCTGATATCAAGCGAAACGCCGGCGAAGCCTGCGACCTGTGCGGTCTGGCCTTGCGACAAGGAACCGATCGGCAATGCCGCGCTGGTCGAAGATCTCGATGATGCGCGAATGCAGGCCGCCCGAGCGCGCGCCGGCGAGATCCTGGTTCTCGCGCCGCTCGACGATGGCGACATCGATGCCGGCCAGGGAAAGCTCGCCGGCCAGCATCAACCCGGTCGGGCCGCCGCCGGCGATCACCACGGAATGGGATATTCGCGGCCGGTCCGCATCAACACCGTCGGTCGATTTGGCGGTCGATTTGGGCTTGCCGTCGCGAGCCCGTGCTTTGGTTGGTTGCATAGGTTCTGGCCCTCTCGTTAGGGCTGCGGAATCTACGCATAAAAAGCCGTCTGCCAATTCTTGAAGTTGACTGTTTTCGCCCCATTTCAGGAGATAGGAGGCGGTCGTCACACCGGCTCCAAATCCCCCACCCCGCTAAAAGACGCCGAACGATCAGGCAGTGGCCGGCTTGAAGCTGAGCGCAACGCCGTTGATGCAATGGCGCAGGCCGGTCGGCGCCGGGCCATCGTCGAAGATATGGCCGAGATGGCCGCCGCAGCGGCGGCAATGGACCTCGGTGCGGGTCATGCCCAGCGAACGGTCCTCGGTCTTGCCGACGGCGTTGGCAATCTCTTGCCAGAAGCTCGGCCAGCCGGTGCCGGACTCGAACTTGGTGTCTGAGGGGTAGACCGGCAGGTCGCAACCGGCGCAGGCGAAAATGCCCTTGCGATGCTCGTTCAGCAGCGGGCTGGTGCCGGGATACTCGGTGCCTTCCTTGCGCAGCACGTTGAAGGCTTCGTCCGACAGGATGGCGTGCCACTCGGCGTCGGTCTTGGTGACCTCGAAGGTTTCGGCAGCTCTGGCGGGTTGGGGTCCGCCCATGCGCAGCGTTGCCACCGTGCCAGCAAAGGCGGCAACGGCGGCGCCACTCAAAAGCAAGTCGCGACGGTTCATGACAGAAATCCTCCTGCGGGTTGTTTTGCCAGATCTGGCCGCCACTGGAAAATCAAAAGCCGGTGACGGTTGCCCTGCAAACGAACGCTCCACACCGGCTCCGCGCTTGTTGCGGACGGGGTGGAGCGCTCGGTCGTTTGCTCGGCCCACGGGGGCAGGGCCGCGCAATCTGCAGGGAGCTTACCGCCTGTTCGTCGGCGGCAGGGGCTTTGTTACATCTTCGGCAGCAGGACCTTGTCGATGACGTGGATGACGCCGTTCGACTGCTCGACATCGGCGATCGTGACATTGGCGACATTGCCGTTCTCGTCGGCTACGGTGACCTTGCCGCCATCGGCCTTGAGCGACAGCTCGCAGCCGCCGACCGTCTTGACCTTGTGGGTGCCGCCATCGGCCTTGGCCATCGAGGCGACATCGGCGCCCATCGCCTTGGCGCCGATGACATGGCAGGTCAGGATCTTGGTGAGCTTGTCCTTGTTCTCGGGCTTGAGCAGCGACTCGACCGTGCCAGCCGGAAGCGCGGCGAAGGCCTCATTGGTCGGCGCGAACACGGTGAACGGGCCGGCGCCCTGCAGTGTCTCGACCAGGCCGGCAGCCTTGACGGCGGCGACCAGTGTCGTGTGATCCTTCGAATTGACGGCGTTCTCGACGATGTTCTTGTTGGCGTACATGGCGGCGCCGCCAACCATCGGATTCTCGGCATAGGCGATTGTGGCGAGGGCGGAGACGGCAATGGTACCGGCGAGCAAAAGGGTGGCGATTTTACGCATAGTGTTCGAACTCCTCGGGGTTATTGTTCCTCTTTCGGGAACATGAGGAGATACGTAATAGAACTGCCTGAGTTTCCGCGCGCCGGGAAAAATTTATCCTTTATCTTGTTGGCGAATTATCTCCGGAGATCGAATCTCTAATCTCCAGTATCCAAAACGAAAACAGCGGAAGATCTACTTCCGCTGCCTTCATTATCACGTCATGGTTTTACGATCTATCAGATGCCCTTCAGGTCGCCCGCGGCAACGACCGGTCCGGTCGGCTGTCCCGTCGTCGAACCGCCCGTCGGCTCGACGCTGACAGCAAGCACGGCGCCCTGCGCCAGCTTCTGCTGCACGGCCGGGGTAACCGGGATATGGGCGATCTGGCCGGCGGGGATGACGCCCATCGAGACCGGAGCATTCTTGCCCTCGATCATCCACAGTTCGAAGTCCTTGCCGGCGGCGCGTTCGCCCGAAACCAGCGACAGGCCGACATCGCGGCGGGATGCGTCGTAGACGACGAGGTATTTGACGTCGCTGCCTTCGGCAGCCAGCGAGGCGACGAGGCGCTCCTGCGGTACGACGACCGGCGACCTGACGTAAGGCACCGCGACATAGAGCACCAGGGCCGCGAGAGCCGCTGCGGTGAGGCCGCGCCAGAAGCTAAGGCTGGACCACAGGCTGCCGCTCGGGGCCGTCGTCGACGCCGCGGTGGAGGAGAACAGCCGGCGATCGATAGCCGGCTTGATCGTGGCCGGCGGCTCTACCTCAGCATAAGCGGCAGCGATCGGCGAGAGGTTCACTTCCCAGGAATCGACGAGACGGGCAAAGCCGGTCTCCGCGTCGATGCGTCCGGAGGCTATCTGGCGCTCATCCGCCGGCAGCACGCCGAGAACGTATTCGGCTGCGAGCAGGTCGTCGCCTCCACGTTCCGGTCCATTTTCTTCTGCCAGGGTCATCTTTCCAGACATTCTCTAAGTTTCAACAGGCTGCGGCGCAGCCATGTCCGCATCGTGTTGAGCGGAACCTTATGACGTTCCGCGAGCTCGGCGTAACTTTCGCCGTTCAAATAAGCACCCCGAACGGCTTGCGCCCGGTCTTGTTCCAACTCTTCAAGGCACTGATAGATGCGCTCGGATTCACCGCCCGCAACAACCATAGCCTCTGGCCCGGGACCGGGGTCAGCCACGTCGAGCGCGGCATCGATATCGGCAGCAGGCTTGCGTCGCGACCGGATGCGATCAATCGCATGATTGCGTGCTATGGCCACCAGCCAGGAGATTGGGCTGAGATCAGAAACAGCGAAACGATCCGCCTTCGTCCACACTTTGACGAAGACCTCTTGCAGCGCTTCTTCCGCATCTCCGCGATCCTTCAATACACGAAGGCACACGCCGAAAAGTTTCGCACTGGTTTGCCGGTAAAGCAGATCGAACGCAGTCCGATCCTTCATCGAGGTCCGGACAATCAGGGTGGAGATATCCTGCGGCGTCATACGGACAAGCTAAGCGATCACGATTTATTTGCAAAGGCAGAAATCTTGTTGTCCACGCAAACGATGTCCGCGCCCGATCGCCAGTAATCGCCGGTCGGTGCCAAGGAAATCGGCTGTCGTTAGCCTCCCGCAGAAAGGGGAACAGCAATGTCGGCCGAACAGATGCTGTGGGAGAACGATGCAACCGACTTGGCAGGCTGTGCACAGAGGCGAGATCTCGCCGCCAGACTTGTCGATGCTGCGATCGCGCGCGCCGAGGCAACCCGATCATTGCGCATCCGCCGCTTGCCTGAGGCGCCATGGACCCGAAGGGGGCCGACGAGCTCATCGAAAACCTGCTCGACAAATTGCATTTGACCCGTCTCTTGGAGATCAGATCCCTGTTTGGGCAATTGATGGACAAGAGCCTGTGGTTCACCACTGGCCGGCGATCCAGAATGTCAGCGGCCAGCCGTCGATCGCGCTGCCGGCCCATGTCACCGATGCCGGCCTGCCGCTCGACATCCAGGGCGTCGGCCGCCCCGGCGACGAGCAGACGGTTTTGTCGCTCGCCGCGCAGATGGAGAAGATTTCCGGCTGGCTGACGCGGCGGGCGCCGCTCAAGGTGCCGGCCTGATCCGGCAGATTTCATCATCGTGATAGCAAAGCTGTTTGCGGCCTGGGCCAATTCCCGCTAAGACGCCGCCGTCCTTACCCGCATCCAGGGAACCATGCCGATGACGGAGATCACCGCCACCGCCGAAATGCAGGCCGCCCTGCTCTCGCGGGCCCTGCCCTATATGCAGCGCTACGAGCACAAGACGGTGGTGGTGAAATATGGCGGTCATGCCATGGGCGATATCGAGCTCGGCAAGGCTTTCGCCCGTGACATCGCGCTGCTGAAGCAGTCCGGCGTCAACCCGATCGTCGTCCATGGCGGCGGGCCGCAGATCGGCGCCATGCTGGCCAAGATGGGCATCGAATCCAAGTTCGAAGGCGGACTGCGCGTCACGGATCAGAAGACGGTCGAAATCGTCGAGATGGTGCTGGCCGGTTCGATCAACAAGGAGATCGTCGCGCTGATCAACGCCGAGGGCGAATGGGCGATCGGCCTGTGCGGCAAGGACGGCAACATGGTGTTCGCCGAAAAGGCTCGCAAGACCATGATCGACCCGGATTCCAACATCGAGCGTGTGCTCGATCTCGGTTTCGTGGGCGAACCGGTCGAAGTCGACCGCACCCTGCTCGACCTGCTGGCGCGCTCCGAAATGATCCCGGTGCTGGCGCCGGTGGCGCCCGGCCGCGATGGCCATACCTACAACATCAATGCCGACACCTTCGCCGGCGCCATCGCCGGCGCCTGCCAGGCGACGCGCCTTTTGTTCCTGACCGACGTGCCCGGCGTGCTCGACAAGAACAAGAAGCTGATCGACGAGCTGACGGTGGCCGAAGCCAAGGCGCTGATCAAGGACGGCACGGTGTCGGGCGGCATGATCCCCAAAGTCGAGACCTGCATCGAGGCGATCGAGCGCGGCGTCGAAGGCGTCGTCATCCTCAACGGCAAGACGCCGCATGCGGTGCTTCTGGAACTGTTCACCGAACACGGCGCCGGCACGCTAATCGTGCCCTGATCGGCAACTGGCTTGGCGGCCAGTTGGTCGGCTGGCCAGCCCTTAGGCAGGCTGGGGCAGGCGCGCGATGACCTTTATCTCGAAGTCGAAGCCGGCTAACCAGTTGACGCCGACCGCCGTCCAATTGGTGTAGGGCGGTTCACCGAACACCTTCAGCCGAACGGCATCGATCACGGGCCATTGCGTTGCCGGATCGGTGTGGAAGGTGGTCACGTCGACTATATCGTCGAACGTGGCGCCCGCTGCTTTCAGCACTGCCGCGAGATTGTCGAAGGCAAGCTGGACCTGCTTTTCGAAGACAGGTTCGGGCGACCCGTCCTCGCGGCTGCCGACCTGGCCCGAGACAAACAAAAGATCGCCCGATCGGATTGCAGCAGAATAGCGATTGATCTCGTAGAGAGCCTGCCTGCCGGCAGGAAAGATCGCGTCACGTTTGGTCATTTTCACTCCATTGTCCGGGGCACTCACATACGTCCCGTATGCATGAGGTGGGTACATACGCCGCGTATGTCAATACGCATACGGTACGTATCTATGAATGGCAGCGAGCCGGTCAGGTGCCGGCCGAGATCGCGACAGCCGCTTCGGCCGGCTTGCGCGACGGGCGCATGACGAGCATGGATTCCTCATCGGCATCCTGCGGAGCGCCCCAGAACTCAGCCAGCGTCGGACCATCCTTGAGGCGGCGGTCGCGGGCCAGGAAACCCCAGACCTCGCGGAACCACACGCGGCGGCCCATTTGGGTGTACCAGCGCATCGAATGGCGCTGTTCGGGATCGGGGTGGAAGAGAATGCGCGCCAGCGCCTTCGGCCGCGACTGCACCGCGACCTCGATCAGCTTGACCGAGAAGAACAGCATCCACGGTTTCAGCCGGGTCATCTGCAGCACCTGGTGCTTGTAGTCCCACAGCCGGGCATCCGTCTGGATCACCTTGCGGTCCTTGGCGATGCGGAAGAACGGCGTCCAGCGGTGCGGCGTGACATAGAGCGCCTGGATCTGGTCGGGGTCGTAGGCAAGCAGCTGGCGAAAGCCGCGCCACAGATCGCGAAAGGTCTCATCCTCGAACCCCGCCACCCAGGTCGCCATGGACAGTATGCCATGCTGGCGGAGCAGCCGGATCGCCTCGCGGTCGGATGAGGTGCTGCCGCCCTTGCGGATCAGTTGAAGCGTCTGCTGGTCGGTGTTTTCCATGCCGAGCAGCCAGCGGATGACGCCGGCCTTGCGATAGAGGTGCAGGATGTCGGCATCGCGCACGATGTCGTCGGCCCGGGTCGAGCCGACGATCAGCACCGGCACGTTCTCGGCGATCAGCGCATCGAGAAAGGCGCGCCAAACCTTCTTCGATACGGTCGGGTTTTCGTCGGCGAGGTTGATCAGTTCGACGCCGTGCTGGCGGTGCAGCCAGGCAATCTCCTGCGCAAATTTTTTGGGGTCGCGGTGCCGCCAGCGGGTCCAGAAACCGCGCTGGCCGCAATAGTTGCACAGATGCGGACAGCCCCGCGAAAACTGCATGACCACGGCGCGCTTGCCGCCCCAATAGCTGTAGCGGCGGTGATCGATCAGCTCCCAGCCGACGCGGTACTCGTCCAGATTGGCAGTGGTCCCGGCCGGCCGCGTCGCGAAGGGGCGGCCGAGATCGTCGCGATAGGCGATACCCGCGACATCGCCCAGCGGCCGGCGATTGTCCAGTGCCACGACCAGGGCAAGGATGGTTGCCTCGCCCTCGCCGCGCACGATGAAGTCGAAGACATCGCTCGCCGCCAATATGTCGCGCCAGTGATAGGTCGGGAACACGCCGCCATAGATCACCAGCGTCGCCGGCTCGAGCGCCTTGACCATGCGGGCGATCGCGAGCGCGGTGGGATGCGCCGAGGTCGAGCCGGAGTGGCCGATCAGGATGCAATCGGGCTGCCCGCTGAGCGCATCGCGCACCAGAGTTTCCAACGGCATCGGCCCGAATTCGGCATCGACCAGCCGGACTTTATGGCCGGCGTCGATAAGCGGGCCGCCCAGTGCCAGCAGGCCGAGCGGTGGCAGATGGTCATCGGGCACGCGGCTGCCGATGGCGGTGTGCGGCGGATTGATCAGCACGATGTTCATGACGGACCTTTGAGCGACGGTCCGCATGGCGTAGCCGGCGTTTCAGTTTCGCATTTGGGCTCCGTTCAGCAGTTTGCGTGCAGCTTTTCCGCAGAAATGGCGGTGCGTGTCCTACCGCCTGAGGTGGGCGAGCGGCACGTGGCCCGGGCCCTTGATGTTCTGCAGCACCAGCTGGGTGTGAACGTCGCGCACGCCGGCAAGGCGCATCAGGCGGTGCATGACGAAGGCGTTGAGTTCGTCGACCGACGGCACCATGACGTGCAGCAGGAAATCGTGGTCGCCGGTCATCGTCCAGCATGACGACACTTCGTCCATGCGTTGCACGGCGGCGATGAAGGTTTCGGGCGAACCGTCGCTGTGGCTGGTGAGCCGCACCTGGATGAACACCTCGACCATCAGGCCGACGCCGCGGCGGTTGAGCACGGCGGCAAAGCCCTTGATGATGCCGGCCTCCTGCAGCGCCTCGAAGCGGCGAGCGCAAGGCGTCGTCGACAGGCCGATCTCCTGCGCCAGTTCGGACACGGGCTTGCGTCCATCGCGCTGAAGCACATCCAGCATCTTGATCTCGAAATCGTCGAACTGAGGCATTTTCACTCTCTTTCAGCTTCTGCTTGGTGATTTTTACCCCAAATCATGGACCCAAGCCATCATCAAAGCTGAACTGCCTCGCCGGCCGCCGCTAGACTCTGCGGACATATTCAAGTGTCACGATCAGGGGAGAAGAACCATGACGACGATGAGCGTTGCCGAATATGCCCGTGATTGCGCGGCGCAAGGCCTGCGTGGCGACTATTCGGTCTGCCGTTCCGACTTCACCGTGGCGCAGGGCTACAACTACAGCGCCGACGAACAGGCGGTGTGGCGCACGTTGTGCGACCGGCAGACCAAGCTGACGCAGAAGCTGGCGCACCATTCCTATCTCGATGGGATCGCCGCGCTCGGCCTGCTCGACAAGATCCCGGATTTCGGCGCGGTCTCAGACAAGCTGCGCAAGCTGACCGGCTGGGAAATCGTCGCCGTGCCTGGCCTCATCCCGGCCGCGCCCTTCTTCGACCATCTCGCCAACCGGCGCTTTCCGGTGACCAACTGGCTGCGCACCAAGGACGAGCTCGACTACATCGTCGAACCCGACATGTTCCACGACTTCTTCGGCCATGTGCCCATCCTGACGCAGCCGGTGTTTGCCGACTTCATGCAGATGTATGGCGAAAAAGCCGAGAGCGTGATTGCGCTGGGCGGTGACGAGATGATCACCCGGCTCTACTGGTACACCGCCGAATACGGGCTGATACAGGAGGAGGGCCAGAAGCGGAAAGCTTTCGGCGCCGGGCTGATGTCGTCGTTCACCGAATTGCAGTTCGCCGTCGCGAGCCCTGACGCGCACCACGTGCCCTTCGACCTCGAAACGGTGATGCGCACCGGCTACGAGATCGACAAGTTCCAGCGCGCCTATTTCGTGCTGCCGTCTTTCGACGTGTTGCGCGATGCGTTCCGGACCGTCGATTTCAAGGCGATCGTCGCCCGCCGCAAGGGGCAGCCGGCGCTGGATCCAGCGACGGTTTAGCAAATCCTGAAGGGTTTGCGCGGCACCTACCCCCACCCTTAATCCCTCCCCACAAGGGCATAGGCGCTAAGATAGGTATTGCCTTGCGGAATCGGGTGTGATTCTACACTGCGATGACACACGAATCGCTTGTTGATGACGGC
>NZ_AYWB01000033.1:0-24160 GCF_000503035.1 Mesorhizobium sp. LSHC412B00
AAAACTCCATGCCTTGCGATATCGCTGGCGCGAACCACCACGAAAGCGCAAGTTTCAGTCCATGCCAAAGCTATCTTAGCGCCTATGCCCACAAGGGGGAGGGTTAAGATCCATAGCGGCAGATTGCCGCTGCGGAAGGCGGGCAGTACGCTCTTTGCCCGACGCGGTGTTTGCAACATCCGGATGTAACTGGTAAAAGATTTTTACCAGCCAAGCGGAGGACGCCGCCGATGTCCGGCCTTGTCATGCCCAAGCCAGACGACGCTACGATGCGAAGGCGCGCAGAGATCGTCGCCGATATGCGCATCATCGTGCCGGGCGAGGGCGTCGTCGACGCCACCAACGAAATGCGCGCTTTCGAAAGCGACGGTCTCACCGCCTACCGGCAATTGCCTCTGGTCGTGGTGCTGCCGGAAACGGTGGCGCAGGTGTCGCGGGTGCTGAAATACTGCAACGACCGCAACATCCGTGTCGTGCCGCGCGGCTCCGGCACCTCGCTCTCCGGCGGCGCGTTGCCGCTCGAGGATGCCGTGCTGCTGGTCATGAGCCGCTTCAACCGCATCCTTGCCATCGACTATCCCGATCGCGTCGTCGTCGCTCAGCCCGGCGTCACCAATCTCGGCATCACCACCGCCGTCGAGCAGGAGGGCTTCTACTATGCGCCCGATCCATCCTCCCAGATCGCCTGCTCGATCGGCGGCAATGTCGCTGAAAATTCCGGCGGCGTGCACTGCCTGAAATACGGCCTGACCGCTAACAATGTGCTGGGCATCGAGATGGTGCTGATGAACGGCGAGGTGGTGCGGCTTGGCGGCAATCATCTGGACTCGGAAGGCTATGATCTCCTCGGCGTCATGACGGGGTCCGAAGGCCTGCTCGGCGTCGTCACCGAGGTCACGGTACGCATCCTGAAGAAGCCGGAGACGGCGCGCGCTCTGCTGATCGGCTTTCCGACCAGCGAGCAGGGCGGCCAATGCGTCGCCGACATCATCGGCGCCGGCATTATCCCTGGCGGCATGGAGATGATGGACCGGCCGGCGATCCATGCCGCGGAAGATTTCGTCCACGCCGGCTATCCCCTTGATGTCGAGGCGCTGCTGATCGTCGAACTCGACGGGCCGGGCGTCGAGGTCGATCACCTGATCGGTCTCGTCGAAGCGATCGCCTACAGGAACGGCTCCACCACCTGCCGCATCTCGCAATCCGAACAGGAGCGGCTGAGTTTCTGGGCCGGCCGCAAGGCGGCCTTCCCGGCGGTTGGCCGCATCTCACCCGACTATTACTGCATGGATGGCACCATCCCGCGCAAGGAATTGCCGCGTGTGCTCGCCGGCATGCGCGAACTGTCGGAGAAATACGGCCTCGGCGTCGCCAACGTCTTCCACGCCGGCGACGGCAATCTGCATCCGCTGATCCTCTACGACGCCAACGTGCCGGGCGAACTCGACAAGGCGGAAAGTTTTGGCGCCGACATCTTGCGGCTCTGCGTCAAGGTCGGCGGCGTCTTGACCGGCGAGCACGGCGTCGGCGTCGAGAAGCGCGATTTGATGCCGGAGATGTTCAACCAGATCGACCTCGACCAACAAATGCGCGTCAAATGCGCCTTCGATCCCAACCATCTGCTTAACCCGGGAAAAGTGTTTCCACAACTGCGCCGCTGTGCGGAGCTTGGGCGCATGCACGTGCATCGGGGGCAGCTGGCATTTCCGGATATTCCGAGGTTTTGATGGGGGCGCGAAGGAACTCGACCCATCTTCGCCATGACGACCTTCACCCCCACCACATCGGCCGAGATCCTCTCCACCGTCCAATGGGCGGCGGCGGAAGAGTCACCTTTGGAAATCATCGGCCACGGCTCCAAGCGCGGCATCGGCCGGCCACAGCAGAGCGAACACACGCTCGATCTTTCGAAGCTCACCGGCGTCACCCTCTACGAGCCGGCCGAGTTGGTGCTGTCGGCCAAGGCCGGCACGCCGCTTTCCGAGATCGAAAACCTGCTCGCCGAAAACGGCCAGCAGCTCGCCTTCGAACCGATGGATTACGGTCCTTTACTCGGCGGCGAGCCCGGCAAGGGCACCATCGGCGGCGTGCTCGCGGCGAACCTGTCCGGTCCGCGCCGGCTGAAGGCGGGGGCTGCGCGAGACCATATTCTGGGCATCAATGCGGTTGCCGGACGCGGCGAGGCTTTCAAGTCCGGCGGCCGCGTCGTCAAGAATGTCACCGGCTACGATCTGTCGAAGCTGATGGCCAACAGCTGGGGCACGCTGGCCGTGTTCACCGATGTCACCTTCAAGGTGCTGCCGGCGGCCGAGATCGAGGTGACGCTTGCCGTGCGCGGCTTGCTCGACGATGCCGCCTCTGCCGCCATGGCGCTGGCGCTCGGCTCCAGCGCCGAAGTGTCGAGCGCGGCCCATCTGCCCGAACGCATCGCCGCGCGCGTTGCCGGGGGCAGTCTAGGCACTGACGCTGCAACGCTGCTGCGCGTCGAAGGGTTTGGCCCATCGGTCGCCTATCGCATTGAGGCGCTGAAGACCCTGCTGAAAAATGCCGGCCCGCTGCAGGAGATCGCAGGTGAGACATCGCATACCCTCTGGCGTGACATAAGGGACTGCACGCCATTCGCCGACCGTAGCGAAAAGCCGGTCTGGCGCGTCTCCATGGCGCCGTCTCAGGCCCATCAGATGGTGCTGACGCTGCGCATGCAGATCGGTGTCAGCGCCTTCTACGACTGGCAGGGCGGGCTGGTCTGGCTGCGCATGGAGGAGGGCGATCCCGAGGCCGCCCTGCTGCGCGGGCTGATCAGAAAGCTTGGCGGCGGCCACGCCACGCTGGTGCGCGCCACCCCTTCGCATCGCGCCGCCGTCCCGGTGTTCGAGCCGCAGGCACCGCATAAGGCCGCACTGTCGGCGCGGCTCAAGGCCGAGTTCGATCCCAAGTCCATCCTCAATCCCGGCCGCATGGCCCAAGGCTAAGATAATGCAAACCAACTTCTCCCTTGCCCAGCTTGCTGATCCGCATGTCGCGGAATCGGAGAAGATCCTGCGCAAATGCGTGCATTGCGGCTTCTGCACCGCCACCTGCCCGACCTATGTGACGCTTGGCAACGAACTCGATTCGCCGCGCGGGCGCATTTATCTCATCAAGGACATGCTGGAGAATGGCCGCCCGGCCGACAAGGAGATCGTCACCCATATCGACCGCTGCCTGTCCTGCCTGGCCTGCATGACCACCTGCCCGTCGGGCGTCAACTACATGCACCTGGTCGACCATGCCCGCGCCCATATCGAGGAGACTTACAAGCGGCCGCTGCTCGACCGGCTGACCCGCGCCATGCTGGCCTTCGTGCTGCCCTATCCCGCGCGCTTTCGCGCCGCGCTGAAATTGGCGAGATTGGGCAAGCCATTCATCGGCCTGTTCGAAAGGCTGCCGGCGCTGAGGCCGCTGGGTGCGATGCTGAAGCTGGCGCCGGCATCGATCCCGGCGGCCTCGCCGATGGCCTCTCCCGGCGTCCATGCCGGCAAGGGGACGAAGAAAAGTCGCGTCGCCATCCTCACCGGCTGCGCCCAATCGGTACTCGACCCCGCCATCAATGATACGACGATTGCATTGTTGACACGGCTGGGCGTCGAGGTCGTGGTGCCGGAGGGCGAAGCCTGCTGCGGCGCGCTGGTCCATCATATGGGCCGCGAGGCAGCAGCCCTTGCCTCGGCACGGCAGAATGTCGATGCATGGACGCGTGCCATCGACCAGGGCGGGCTCGATGCGATCGTCATCACCGCGTCCGGCTGCGGCACCACGATCAAGGATTACGGCTTCATGCTGCGCCTCGATCCGGCCTATGCCGACAAGGCCGCACGGGTCTCGGCGCTGGCCAGGGACATTACCGAATACCTCGCAAGCCTCGACCTGCCCGAGCCGGTGCGCAAACCCGGCACCGTCGTCGCCTATCACTCCGCCTGCTCGATGCAGCACGGTCAGAAGATCATCCGCCAGCCGAAGGAGCTGCTGTCCAAGGCGGGCTTCGTCGTGCGCGAACCGCGCGAGGGGCATCTGTGCTGCGGCTCCGCCGGCACCTACAACATCCTGCAGCCGGAGATTTCCGCAAGGTTGCGTGACCGCAAGGTGAAGAACATCGAGGCGACCGGCGCGGAGATCGTTGCCACCGGCAACATCGGCTGCATCACCCAGATCGCTTCGGCTGCAAAGCTGCCGGTGGTGCACACGATCAAGCTGCTCGACTGGGCCTATGGTGGTCCGAAGCCGGAGGGCGTCTCCGAAGGAAACCTGGTCGCCGCCGAGTAAGCAGCTATTCCGCTGCCAGCCGGTCCACCACGCCATACGTCGCCTGGTAGCGCGCGCGCTGGCGGCTGAGCGCGACCATTGTGTTGCGCAAGAGGATCGCCACAGTGATCGGGCCGACGCCGCCCGGCACCGGCGTGATCCAGGACGCGACTTCCTTCACGCTCTCGGTGTCGACGTCGCCGACGATGCGGCTCGTGCCGTCCGGGCCGATCTCGGAATTGATGCCGATGTCGATGACGGCCGCACCGGGCTTCACCATGTCGGCCTTGATCAGCCGCGGCTTGCCGACGGCGACGAACAGCGCATCGGCGCGGCGCGCATGCGCGGCCACCGAGCGCGTCATGTGATGGCAAACCGTTACCGTCGCGCCTTCGCTCATCAGCAGGAAGGCGATCGGCTTGCCGACGATTTCAGAATGGCCGACGACGACGACTTCCAGCCCCTTGAGGTCAAGGCCGGTTTCCTTCAGCAGCTCGACCGAGGCCGCAGCCGTGCAAGGCGCAAGGTCGAGCTGATTATACACGATGTTGCCGATCGAGGCCGGGTGCATGCCTTCGACATCCTTCAGCGGATGCACCGCGGCCTGCAGCGTCTTGATCGGGATATGCGCCGGCACCGGCCGCTGGATGATGATGCCGGTGACGCGCGGGTCGGCGTTCAGGCCATGGATCGCCGCCTCGAGTTCGCCGGCGCTGATGTCGGCGGGGAACCGCCGCTCCTCGAAACCGATGCCGGCAAGCGCGGCTTTGGCGCGCTGGTTGCGCACATAGACATCGACGGCAGCGGTGTCGCCGACGGTGATCGACACCAGCTTGGGCGGAAAACCTTCGGCGGTGGCGATGGCGGCATCCTCGCGCACGGATGCCATGATGCGCTGGGCGACCGGGCCGCCCCGGAGATAGCGGCTATCGTCTGGCGGAGACATGGCTGGACCTTTGCAGCGGAGTTTGGCGCAGGGGAGTTTGGCCGTCCCTATAGCAGGGGAAATGCGGCAAGGCAGCGTGAAAGCGAACCGTCATCCCCCTGGCGCGACGTTCTGGCGCAGCCTGGCTCAGCTATAGCCGCAAAGAGAAAGGGCAGCGCGGTTTCCCGGGCTGCCCTTTCCTGACTGGCCGCATCCCCACACGGCCCGTCCCCCGTAAACTCTTCCCGATCCTGAAGGTCTAACCTTCTGGACCAGATGATTCGGTAGCCGACTATATCACGACCACGGTCGTTCCAACATTGACCCTCTCGTAAAGGTCAACCACGTCCTCGTTGCGCATGCGGATGCAGCCGGAAGACACCGAGCCGCCGATGGTCCATGGCTGGTTGGTGCCGTGGATGCGGTATTCCGTCGTGCCGAGATAGAGCGCGCGGGCGCCAAGCGGGTTTTCCTCGCCGCCGGCCAGATAGGTCGGGAGGTAGCGGCCCTTGGCGGCCTCGCGCTTGATCATCTCCGCTGGCGGGCGCCAGTCCGGCCAGACGCGCTTGTTGGTGATCTTGTGCGTGCCAGACCATTCGAAGCCAGGCTTGCCGGTGCCGACGCCATAGCGCCGCGCCTTGCCGTTCTTCTCGACCAGGAACAGGAAGTTCTGCGTCGTATCGATGACGATCGTGCCCGGCTTCTGCGGGCCGTCATAGGCGACTTCCTGCGGCAGATAGAGCGGATTGATCTGCGGCCGCATCACCACGCGCTTGACCGGCGCCTGCACGGAAGCAGTGCGAACCCGATCGGGTCGCGCCGGCTGCGCATAGCGAACGCGCGGCTGCTGCTGCACGAACTGGCGGCTCTGCCGCACGATGCCGGGCGCGCGGCCAAGCTGCAGCACCCAGGGCGCGGAAAGGTCGGGGCTCACCATCACCGGCGGCCTGTCGGCATAGCGGTCGTTGGCGGCAGACGAGGTGACGCCGGCGGCCAGAATGGCCACGGCGCCGAGCACGGAACGCAAAAAGATCTTCATCGGAACGCACCTTGATCGTCGAACGGACGGAGGCGGAACTTGCCCCCGGTTGCGCGATCCTTGGCGCGAAGCCACAACCGAAACATGAATCGGAATGCGTAAAATGCCGCTTTGTCAGCAAACCTTTTGGTGTGGTTACCGCCGGGTTCAGGAATCTGGTAAAGCCGCGGTAAATGCAGCGCGAAAGCGCGTTAACGGATGGATTGGCCATGGCGCAAGACAACACCGGACTGCTTACCGGCTCCGACGGGATCACGCGCTGCTTCTGGCACGGCAATCTGCCGGACTATCTGCACTACCACGACCATGAATGGGGCCGGCCGGTCGCCGACGACCGCAGGCTGTTCGAAAAGATCTGCCTCGAAGGCTTTCAGTCCGGCCTGTCCTGGCTGACCATTCTGCGCAAGCGCGAGAATTTCCGCGAGGCCTTCGCCGGTTTCGACTTCGACAAGGTCGCTGCCTTCACCGACGAGGATGTCGAGCGCCTGGTCGCCAATGCCGGCATCATCCGCCACCGCGGCAAGATCGTCTCGACCATCAACAACGCCAAACGGGCGTGCGAAATGGTCGACGAGTTCGGCTCGCTGGCCGCCTGGTTCTGGAAGTTCGAGCCGGGGCCGAAGGAGCGGCCGGCGGTGGTGGACATGGCGCATCTACGCGCCAACCCGACGACAGGGGTCTCGATCAGGATTTCGAAGGAGTTGAAAAAGCGCGGCTGGACCTTTGTCGGCCCGACGACGGTCTACGCCTTCATGCAGGCGATGGGTCTGGTCAACGACCATCTCGAAGGC
Source organism: Mesorhizobium sp. LSHC412B00 (assembly GCF_000503035.1). Classification (NCBI taxonomy): domain Bacteria; kingdom Pseudomonadati; phylum Pseudomonadota; class Alphaproteobacteria; order Hyphomicrobiales; family Phyllobacteriaceae; genus Mesorhizobium; species Mesorhizobium sp. LSHC412B00. The sequence goes on from NZ_AYWB01000033.1 coordinate 7,037, forward strand.
TGCGTGTGCCGGGAGCAGGTGGAGAAGGAACGCAAGGCCTTTAAGAGGCCGAAGTAGGGCGCTGTCCCCCGACCTCCCCCTTGTGGGGAGGTCGCGCCGAAGGCGCGGGTGGGGGTATCTTGGCGCTGCACCCCCACCCCGACGCTACGCGTCGACCCTCCCCACAAGGGGGAGGGTAAGGAACTCACGTCCCGCTGGCGCCAGTCAGGAACAATCCCGCCACAATCGCCGCCAGTGCCGCAAAGGCCGGATAAATCACCAGCAATCCGGTCATCAGCGCCTCGCGCATGGTGGAACCCTTGCGCTCGTCGGCGGTGACCTCAAACGGACCGAGGCTCGCCGTCACCTGCGCACGGCTCTCGGCCGGCCGCAGCCGGACTTCATGCAAGCCGTCGTCTCTGATGTCGAACTTGTGTGCCGCAGTCATGGCCCCAACCCCTTTGTTTCGGCGCGCTTATCGGCTCTGATTGTGTCGGCACGATGCCGCGCCGATGGCGGAATTGTTTCCTTTTGGTGCGTTTTGTTTCGGAGGAGAAGGAAAAAGCGCAAACCCTTGCCGCACAAAGCCGCTTCGGTTAGGACACGCCCACTCCAAACAAGTCATCGATTACTAAGCGAAAAGACCCATCCCATGGCCGACAAATCGGAAAAGACGAAAGCGCGGCTGCCGCGCGGCTTTGCCGACCGCAGTGCGGAAGACATCCGCGCCGTCGAGAAGATGATGGCGACGATCCGCTCGGTCTATGAGCTCTATGGTTTCGAGCCGGCCGACCAGCCGCTGATCGAATACACCGATGCGCTGGGCAAATTCCTGCCCGACCAGGACCGGCCTAATGAGGGCGTATTTTCTTTCCAGGACGATGACGAGCAGTGGCTGTCGTTGCGCTACGACCTGACCGCGCCGACGGCGCGTTATGTCGCCGAGAATTTTGAGCGACTGCCGAAGCCCTATCGCAGCTACCGCTCCGGCTGGGTGTTCCGCAACGAAAAGCCCGGCCCCGGCCGCTTCCGCCAGTTCATGCAGTTCGACGCTGACACCATCGGCACACCGGGCGTCGCGGCTGATGCTGAAATGGCGATGATGATGGCCGACGTGATGGAAGCGCTCGGCATCAAGCGCGGCGACTACGTCATCCGCGTCAACAATCGCAAGGTGCTCGATGGCGTGCTGGAAGCGATCGGCCTTGGCGGCGATGAGAATGCAGGGCGTCGGCTGACGGTGCTGCGCGCGATCGACAAGCTGGACAAGCTCGGACCGGAAGGCGTGAGACTGCTGCTTGGTCCGGGGCGCTGGGATGGCGGCAAGGAAGGCGAGGGTGACTTTGCCAAGGGTGCCGGACTGAATGAGGCGCAAGCCGAGGCCGTTCTTCTCGCGACAGCGAGGGAACAGGCCCGCCAGGATTCCAATGTCGATGCGAACGCGATCTATCAGGAAGGCGTTGGCGAGCTCTCCACGATTGAAGCCTTGGTCAGGGCGGCAGGGTACGGCGAAGATCGTATCGCCATGGACCGCTCCGTCGTGCGTGGCCTCGAATACTACACCGGCCCGGTTTTCGAGGCCGAGCTTCTGGCCGAAATCCCCAACGAAGACGGCCAGATCGTGCGCTTCGGTTCGGTCGGTGGTGGCGGCCGCTATGACGGGCTGGTCTCGCGCTTCCGTGGCGAGCCGGTGCCGGCGACCGGCTTTTCGATCGGCGTCTCCCGCCTGATGACGGCGCTGAAGAACCTCGGCAAGCTGGACACCACAGACGTGATCGCGCCGGTCGTCGTGCTGGTGATGGACAAGGATACCGAAAGCCTCGGCCGCTACCAGAAGATGGTGGCCGGCCTGCGCGCGGCCGGCATCCGCTCCGAAATGTATCTCGGCGGCGCCGGCATGAAGGCGCAGTTGAAATATGCCGACCGCCGCGGCAGCCCGGTTGCCATCATTCAGGGCGGCGACGAGCGCGCCAAGGGCGAGCTGCAGATCAAGGATCTGATCGAAGGCGCACGCATGTCGGCCGAGATCACCGACAACGCCGAATGGCGGGCCGCAAGGCCAGCGCAGGTGACCGTGGCGGAGAGCGAGCTGGTCGCCGAGGTGAAGAAGATTCTGGCGGCGCAGGTCGAGGAGAGGGCGAAATGATGAGCGCCGCGCTGTTCTTCCCTTCTCTCCTTGTGGGAGAAGGTGGATCGGCGCGGAGCGCCGAGACGGATGAGGGGTGTTCCAGGGAACTCCAACGCCTCACTCCGCTGGAACACCCCTCATCCGTCGCCTTCGGCGACACCTTCTCCCACAGGGGGAGAAGGGAAGGCTGCGCTTCATGACCTCCCGTCCCGCCATCTCATCCGAAATCACCAACCTCTTCGCCACCCGCAACACCCATGCAGTGGAGGTCGCCGTGCTGCAGCCGGCCGATCCGTTCCTCGACATGGCCGGCGAGGACCTGCGCCGCCGCATCTTTCTCACCGAGAGCGAGACCGGCAAGACGCTTTGCCTGCGGCCCGAATTCACCATTCCCGTCTGCCTCGACCACATCGCGTCGCAGGCCGGCACGCCGCGGCGCTATTCCTACCTTGGCGAAGTGTTTCGCCAGCGCCGCGAGGGCGGCAACGAGTTTTTCCAGGCCGGTATCGAGGATCTCGGCGACCGCGATACGGCCGAGGCCGACGCCCGTTCGCTGGCCGATGCGCATGCGCTGCTGCAGTTAGTGCTGCCGGGTCAGACCCTTGCGATCACGCTCGGCGACCAGACCATCTTCGAGGCGGTGCTGGCAGCCCTTGGCCTGCCGCGCGGCTGGCGCATGCGGCTGGCGCGCGCGTTCGGCTCCGCGCCGATGCTGCAGGCAGCGCTGGCCGATCTCGCCAACCCGCCACGCAACGGCCAGCTCGACGGCGATGTCGCCGCCCTTGTGCTCGATGGCGATCTCGAAGCGCTTTCCGCCCACATCGCCGGCGGCATGGAAGAGGCCGGCCTTTTGGCATCCGGCGGACGCGCGCCAGTCGACATTGCCCGGCGGCTGATCGAAAAGGCCGAATTGCGCAGCGTGCGGCTGTCGAACGAGGCCTTTGCAGCACTCAGGGATTTCCTCGCCATCGACGTGCCGCTCGACGGCTCGAGTGCTGCGCTCGAAAGTTTTGCGGCCTCTGCCGGGCTTTCGCTGGGCGCGGCGCTGGAAAAATTCGCCGCCCGCGCCAAAGCCATCGAGGCACATGGCCTGCCTGCAAAGACGATCCGCTACGACGCTGCCTTCGGCCGTCCGCTGGATTACTACACCGGCATCGTTTTCGAGATCGAAGCACTTGGTGGCGAGCGGCCGCTGGCCGGCGGCGGTCGCTACGACCGGCTGCTGACCCTGCTCGGCGCCAAGACGCCGATCCCCGGCGTCGGCTTCTCTGTCTGGCTCGACCGCATCGAAGCGCTGCGGGGAGAGCCGCAATGATCACGCTGGCGATCCCATCGAAAGGCCGGCTCAAGGAGCAGGCCTTGGAGGTACTGGCCAGGGCCGGGCTTGCCGTCAGCCTGCCCGGCGATGAGCGCCAGTACCGCGCCCGCATCGACGGCGCCGAGGGCATCGAGGTGGCGTTCCTGTCGGCGTCCGAAATCGCCGGCGAGATTGGGCAAGGTTCGGTCGACCTCGGCATTACCGGCGAGGATCTGCTGCGCGAAAACCTCGCCGACTGGGAGGCGCGCGCCGAAATCGTCGCTCGCCTCGGCTTCGGCCATGCCGATGTCGTGGTCGCGGTGCCCGGCATCTGGCTCGACGTCGATACTATGGCCGATCTCGACGATGTCGCCGCCGATTTCCGCCAGCGCCACGGCAGGCGACTGAGGATCGCAACCAAATACTGGCGGGTCACGCAGCAGTTCTTCTCGCAAAAGCACGGCATCCAGGTCTACCGCATCGTCGAAAGCCTCGGGGCCACCGAAGGCGCACCGGCGGCAGGCCTCGCCGACGTCATCGTCGACATCACCACCACCGGCTCGACCCTGCGCGCCAACCATCTCAAGGTGCTGGCCGATGGGGTTGTGCTGAAGTCGCAGGCCTGCCTCGTGGCTGCCAGGAAAGATCGTGCTGCTGCGGATGAGGCGCTAGTGCGGGAAATAGCCGCGAAGATGAGCGCGCTCCCTCCCCCTTGAGGGGAGGGTGGACAGCCGCCAAAGGCGGATGGACGGGTGGGGTCGCTCCGGCAGTGCTCGACGCGAGACCACCCAAGCCGGGTCGACCGTGACCAAGGAAGTCGAGCACTTCGCCGAGGACCCCACCCGCCTCGCTTCGCGAGGCACCCTCCCCTCGAGGGGGAGGGGAACCGCCTGTACTTTCCACCACCCCATCAGGCTGCTAGGCTCACTCATCGGGAGGAAACGGCGATGGCGATTAATCTCGACGAGCTCAAGAACGCCACCAATCTGCGCGGGCGCGGCAGGGCGTTCATCGCTCCGCTCGACGGCCGGGCACATGTGTCGGGCGACCGTTCGGTGCCGCTGCTCGACAAGACGATCCCTCAGCTTTTCTCCGACACGGTCGGCAGATACGCCACGCAGGATGCTGCCGTCTTCGTCGGACAGGACAAGCGCTTCACCTGGAGCGAACTGTCGGACACGGTCGATACGCTCGCCGCCGGCTTCCTGGCGCTCGGCCTCGAAAAAGGCGACCGTGTCGGCATCTGGTCGCCCAACCGCTGGGAATGGCTGGTCACCCAATTCGCCACCGCTCGCATCGGCCTGATCCTGGTCAACATCAACCCGGCCTACCGGCTGACGGAGCTGGAATATGCCCTCAACAAGGTCGGCTGCAAGGCGCTGGTCATCGCCGCCAGTTTCAAGACCTCCGACTATCTCGGCATGATCGAGACGCTGGCGCCGGAGCTCGCCAACGCCACCCCCGGCAAGCTCAAGGCGCAGAAATTGCCGACGCTGAAGATCGTCATTCGCATGGGCGACGACAACTCGCCCGGCATGTTCAATTTCGCCGATGTGCTGTCGATGGCCGGCCGCGACGAGCATGACAGCCTCGACCGCATCTCCGAAGGGCTGAAGCCGGGCGAGGCCATCAACATCCAGTTCACATCAGGCACGACGGGCGCGCCCAAGGGCGCGACGCTGACCCACACCAACATCGTCAACAATGGCAATTTCGTCACCGCTGCGATCAAGCTCACCGTCGACGACCGGCTCTGCATCCCGGTGCCGCTCTACCACTGCTTCGGCATGTCGATGGGCACGATGGGCTGCGTCACCAAGGGCGCGACCATGGTGTTTCCTGGCGAGGGTTTTGACGCCGGCGCGACGCTGAAGGCGGTGGCGCAGGAACGCTGCACCGGCCTCTACGGCGTGCCGACCATGTTCGTCGCCATGCTTGACCACGCCGACTTCACCAGCTTCGATCTCTCCAGCCTGCGCACCGGCATCATGGCGGGCTCACCATGCCCGATCGAGGTGATGAAGAAGGTGGTGACGCTGATGCATATGGAAGAGGTGACCATCGCCTACGGCATGACCGAGACCAGCCCGGTCTCGTTCCAGAGCAGCGTCGACGATCCGCTGGAAAAACGCGTCTCCACTGTCGGCCGCATCCATCCGCATGTCGAGGTCAAGGCCATCGACGCCGAGGGCGCCACCGTCGCCGTCGGCGCGCCGGGCGAGCTGTGCACCCGCGGCTATTCCGTCATGAAAGGCTACTGGGACGACGCGGAAAAAACCCGCGAGGCGATGGACGCCGACGGCTGGATGCACACCGGTGATCTCGCCACCATCGACGCCGAGGGCTATTGCAACATTGTCGGCCGGGTCAAGGACATGGTCATCCGCGGCGGCGAAAACGTCTATCCCAGAGAGGTCGAGGAATTCCTCTACCGCCATCCCAAGGTCAAGGAGGTGCAGGTGTTCGGCATTCCCGACGCCAAATATGGCGAGGAGCTGTGCGCCTGGATCGTGCTGAAGCCCAACCAGATCGCCACCGAGCAGGAGATCAAGAATTTCTGCGCCGGCCAGATCGCCCACTACAAAATCCCCCGCTACATCCGCTTCCGCACCGAACTGCCGATGACGGTGACGGGCAAGCCGCAGAAGTTTCTGATGCGGGAAGCGATGGTGGAGGAACTGGGGCTGGTGGTGCAGAAGACGGCTTGAGGGTTGAACGCCGGGGACGGGACTGCCGGGCTTCGAAACGACATTGGGGTGCTCGACAGGCTTCCGCAAGGTTCGCCGAACGCATTGGGGCTTGAATGACTGGTTTCGCACGATCAGCGACTTCCTATGCGATGCCTTTGGCCGCGCTGGCACTGGCCGTTGCGGTCAGAGTCAGCGGGCTATCGGTGGACGAAGGTTCGCCGAGCGTCAGGATTCTCGTCGGAGCGCTCTCGAGTGCGATCATGTTCATCACTATTTTCGTGGTGCTCGATCACGCCGAGGCGGTGGCCCACCGTGTGGGGGAGCCTTACGGCACATTGGTGCTGACTTTTGCCGTGACGGCAATCGAAGTGTCGATCATCGTTTCCATGATGCTGCATGGAGAGAACAACCCCACGCTTGCACGTGAATCGGTCTTCTCGACAGTGATGATTGCCTCCACCGGCGTTGTCGGAATGTGTCTCACGTTTGGCGGCTGGCGGCATCGCAAGCAGGCAATTGTCCGGCAAGGGACCAGCGCATATCTGGCGGTTTTGGCCGCACTGACCGTCATGACGCTTATCCTGCCGACCTACACGCGGACCACCGATCCCGGCACATTTTCGGCAGCTCAGCTTGGCCTGGTAAGCGTTCTTTCCGTGCTGCTCTATGCAAGCTTTGTGTTCGCGCAGACAGTCCGGCACCGGGACGATTTCATCGAAGGACTGGCACACGACCTTTCGGCGCGAACCGCCCCTCACAAAAGCATCTCTTCCAGCGCTCTGCTCCTGGTAATCGGACTGATCGGAATTGTCATGCTCGCCGAGCAGGTCGCCGCAAGTGTTGAAAATGCGCTCGTTGCTTACCAGGTGACCCAGGCTGACAGCATTGTGGGGGCAATGATCGCGGGTCTGGTTTTGATGCCGGAAGCCATTTCGGCGGTTCGCGCTTCACTCAACAATGAGCTGCAGCGCGGCCTGAATGTCGCAATGGGTTCGGCTTGCGCCACGATTGGTTTGACGATACCTGCGGTCGCAGCAGCCAGCCTGCTTACGGGACGAGGGTTGACCCTGGGGCTCCCGGAAGCTGACGCCGTACTTTTGGTTTTAGCGCTTTTCATATGCGGCGTAAGCTTTAGCAACGAAAGGACGACCTTCCTGACCGGAATCGTCCATGCCGTTGTGTTTTTTACGTATGTATTTCTGGTATTTATCCCTTGAGGCTTTGGTGCGATCTGGCGACCAACCATCAAGGCGGGTATTCTCGAACGCGCCTGATTTGAGTTTCTTTTCGGGGTTCCCAAGGCGCCATCTAAGACCCGAACGACTCACACCCCCAGCACCGCCGCATCCAACCCCCGAATGATCTTCGCCAGTTCCACGCATTCATCATGCCGCACCTTGTTGCGGCGCCAGGCGAGGCAGATCGTGCGTTGCGGCATTGGCTCCTGGAACGGCACGATCTTGAGGTCCGGCATGGCGCTGGCCGGCCTTGCCGCCATTTCGGGGATGAGCGTGACGCCGAGACCATGCGCCACCATCTGCAGCAGCGTCGTCAGGCTGGTGGCGCCGTAGCTTGCCATCGCTACGGGACGCACGCTGCCGCACAGGGCCAGCGCCTGTTCGCGCAGGCAGTGGCCTTCCTCCAAAAGCATCAACCGCTCCAGCGCCGGGCTTTCCGGCGGCACCGGTGGCGAGGCGAAGGCTGGATCTCCGGCTGGCACGGCGAGGAAGAAGCGGTCGGCGAACAGTTCCTCGGTGACCAGGCCCGGCTGCTCGAGCGGCAGCGCGGCGATGAAGGCGTCGAGCCGTCCGGTTGCCGTGTCCTCGACCAGTGATGCCGTCACTGCTTCGCGCAGTTCGAGCTGCAGGGACGGAAAATGCCGTTTCAGTTCCGGGAGCACATGCGGCAAAAGATACGGCGCCACGGTCGGGATGATGCCTAGCCGGAAGCGGCCTTCCATGGCCGGGCGGCCGCGCCGGGCCGTCGTCTCGACGTCGCTGATATCGCGCAGGATGCGCTCGATGCGTGGCAGCAGCGCTTGCGCCTCTTCCGTCATCCGCACCGTCTTGCCGCCGCGCTCGAACAGCCGGCAGTTCAGCCTTTGCTCCATCTCGGCGATTTGCGCGGACAGCGCCGGCTGGCTGACACCGGCGAGTTTTGCGGCGCGGCCGAAATGCAGCGTTTGCGCCAAAGCCTCGAAATATTGCATCTGCCGCACGGTCAAGCCAATCATAAGGAAAGCCTATCGCAACAAACAGGAAAGGCAATTTGTTTTTATCGAAGAGACGGCTTAGTCTGGAACCATTCCAGAGTGGCGCGGCTCCCGGCCGGCCCGGAAAAAACAACACATAAATCAGCAATTCGGAGGCCAAGATGGACGCGATGACCGACGACAACAGCGCCGGCAAATGCCCGGTCGCGCATGGAACCTCCGCCAGGACCAACCGCGACTGGTGGCCGAACCAGCTCGACATCGGCGTTCTCCACCAGCAGTCGAGCCTTTCGGACCCAATGGGCGAAGCTTTCGACTACGCCGCGGAGTTCAAGACGCTCGACCTCGACGCGGTGATCGAGGATTTGCACAAGGTGATGACGGATTCGCAGGATTGGTGGCCGGCCGATTTCGGCCATTACGGGCCGCTGTTCATCCGCATGGCCTGGCACAGCGCCGGCACCTATCGCATCGGCGACGGCCGGGGTGGCGCCGGTGCGGGCCAGCAGCGTTTCGCGCCGCTGAACAGCTGGCCGGACAACGCCAATCTCGACAAGGCGCGCCGGCTTTTGTGGCCGGTCAAGCAGAAATACGGCCGCAAGATCTCCTGGGCCGACCTGTTGATTCTCACCGGCAACGTCGCGCTGGAATCGATGGGCTTCAAGACCTTTGGCTTTGCCGGTGGCCGCGCCGATGTCTGGGAGCCCGAGCAGGATGTCGACTGGGGTTCGGAAACCAAGTGGCTCGACGACAAGCGCTATTCCGGCGACCGTGAGTTGCACGGCCATCTCGGCGCGGTGCAGATGGGCCTGATCTACGTCAACCCGGAAGGGCCGAACGGCAAGCCGGATCCGCTGGCCTCGGCCCGCGACATCCGCGAGACCTTCGGACGCATGGCAATGAACGATGAGGAAACCGTGGCGCTGATCGCCGGCGGCCACACCTTCGGCAAGACCCATGGCGCCGGTGATGCAACACTGGTCGGCGCCGAGCCGGAAGGCGCGGGCATCGAGGCGCAGGGCCTCGGCTGGTCGAGCAAGCATGCCACCGGCATTGCCGGCGACGCGATCACATCCGGCCTCGAAGTTACCTGGACGACGACGCCGACCAAGTGGAGCAACAACTTCTTCGACAATCTCTTCAACTTCGAATGGGAGCTGACCAAGAGCCCGGCCGGGGCCTATCAGTGGACGCCGAAGGGCGGCTCTGGCGCGGTTACGGTGCCGGACGCGCACAATCCCTCGAAGCGTCATGCGCCGGCAATGCTGACCACCGACCTCGCGCTGCGGGCCGACCCGGCCTATGAGAAGATCTCGCGCCGCTTCCATGAGCATCCGGAGCAGTTCGCCGATGCCTTCGCCCGTGCCTGGTACAAGCTCACCCATCGCGACATGGGGCCGGTCGTGCGGTATCTCGGCCCGTTGGTGCCGAAGGAAGAGCTGATCTGGCAGGATCCGGTTCCGGCCGTCGACCATGAGCTGGTCAGCGACCAGGACATTGCATTGCTGAAGGCCAAGATCCTGGCTTCGGGCCTCAGCGTTTCGCAATTGGTCTCGACCGCCTGGGCCTCGGCCTCGACCTTCCGCAACTCCGACAAGCGCGGCGGCGCCAATGGCGCGCGCATTCGCCTGGCGCCGCAGAAGGACTGGGAGGTCAACCAGCCTGTCGAACTGGCTACCGTGCTGGCGAAGCTCGAAGCCATCCAGAACGAGTTCAACGCAAGCGGCAAGAAGGTCTCGCTGGCCGACCTCATCGTGCTCGGCGGCGTCGCCGCGGTCGAGAAAGCCGCAACGGATGGCGGCAATGCGGTGAAGGTTCCCTTCACGCCCGGCCGCACCGACGCCTCGCAGGCGCAGACCGACGTCCATTCCTTTGCGGCGCTCGAGCCGAAAATTGACGGCTTCCGCAACTATGTCAGGGGCAAACCGTCGATGTCGGTCGAAGCCATGCTGGTCGACCGGGCGCAACTGCTCAACCTGACGGCGCCGGAGATGACGGTGCTGGTTGGTGGCCTGCGCGTGCTCGGCGCCAACACCGGCGGCTCGAAGCATGGTGTGTTGACCGACAGGCCGGGCACGCTGACGAACGACTTCTTCGTCAACCTGCTCTCGATGAGCACCATCTGGGATCCGGCCTCCGAGCCGGGCTCGCATGAGGTCTATGAAGCACGCGACCGCAAGACCAGGGCAGTCAGGTGGACCGCCACACGCGCCGACCTGATCTTCGGCTCGCATGCGCAGCTGCGCGCGCTGGCCGAGGTCTACGGGTCGGCGGATGCCGGGCAGAAATTCGTTGGCGATTTCGTCAAGGCGTGGACCAAGGTGATGAACGCCGACCGTTTCGACATCGCTGCCTGATACAACCTCCCAAACGAAGGGCGCGGGCCGAGGCCCGCGCCCTTCGTTTTCGCAGGCTTCGAAATCAGTCCTTTTCGAAGATGCGTGCCTTGGCGACGACGCCAGCGATTGCGCCGCCGATCAGCGGCGCAACGATGAACAGCCAGAGCTGGCTGAGGGCTGCGCCGCCGGTAAACAGCGCCGGGCCGATCGAACGCGCCGGATTGAGCGAGGTGCCGGTCACCGGGATCATTGCGAAGTGCAGTCCGGCCAGCGTCAGGCCGATGACCAGGCCGGCGAACGCCGTCGAGTGCTTCTCGGCGGTGACGCCGAGGATGACGGTGACGAAGGTGAAGGTGCCGATCAGCTCCCACAGGAAGGCCGAACTCGTCCCCCATTTCGCCACGTCCCAGCCATTGGCGCCGAAACCGGTGGTGTGCCCGCCGGTCTGGCCGGAGACGATGATCCACAGCGCCAGCGAGGCCAGAATGGCGCCGATGATCTGCGCGATCCAGTAAGGAATGACATCCTTGGCCGGCAGCCGGCCGGCAAGGAAGACGCCGAGCGTGACGGCCGGGTTGAGATGTGCGCCTGAGATGGGACCCATCGCGTAAGCCGCCGCAATCAGGCCGATGCCGAACGCCAGGCCGATGGCTTCCTGGCCCAGCGGCAAGTCGGCGAGAAAGCCACCCGTCGCCACCGACGCCGTGCCGATAAACACCAATAGAAATGTCCCTAGAACTTCCGCAAGATACGTTTTCATTGCCCTCTCCTCGTATCGATCCGTCGGTCCGCTTTTCCGCGCCGCGAATCATGGCGCAAAGAGTATTCCCAACGCAAAAGCTTGGAAAGCAGAGCAATTGCGCCACAGATCGTGCTTACGGCGGCCAGTTACCAACATTAGAGACCTTGCATATATTTGAGATTTGTTATCGCCGGCGGGCGGACATTTGCCGGCGGGGAAAATCGTCGGCCGCGAGCGGAAGGCCTCGTCGCCGCGAAATTCAAGCGGGGTTCAATCTCGACGCGAAACGCTCTAAGAGCAGGCCGAAAGATACTGTGCTCGATAGATGGAATGACGAATGCGACTGGGCGGACGGCTGGCGGCAGCCATTGAAGTGCTGGACGACATTGACCGGCGCCACCGGCCGGTGGCCGATGCGCTGAAGGATTGGGGCCTGTCGCATCGTTTTGCCGGCGGCGGCGACCGCGCGGCGATCGGCAACATCGTCTACGACGCGCTGCGCCACAAGCGTTCCGCCGGCTGGCTTTTGGGTGAAGACACGCCCCGCGCCATCGGCTTCGGCGCGTTGCTTATCGAATGGGGCCAGACGCCGCAATCGCTCAACGATGCGCTCGAAGGTGACAAGTTCGCGCCGCCGTTGCTCAGCGCCGCCGAGTTGCAGGCGCTGGCCGAGCGCCGGCCTGAAGACGCGCCGGAGGCGGTGCGGGCGGACGTACCGGACTGGTGCGCGCCGTTGTTCGAACGAGCCTTTGGCGCAGACTGGGTTGCGGAAGGGGCGGCCCTGGCGACCCGCCCGCCGCTCGACATCAGGGTCAACACGCTGCAGTCCGACCGCGCCAAGGTTCTGGTTGAATTGGCCGACACCGGCGCCAAACCGGCCGCTATCGCTCTGCAAGGCATTCGCATCCCGCCGATCGACGGCGACGGCCGGCACCCGAATGTGCAGGCCGAGCCGGCTTTCCAAAAGGGCTGGTTCGAGGTTCAGGACGAGGGTTCGCAGATCGTTGCAACCCTTGCCGGCGCGCAAGCCGGGATGCAGGTGCTCGATTTCTGCGCCGGCGCCGGCGGCAAGACGCTGGCGCTATCTGCGGCGATGGCCAACAAAGGTCAGGTCTTCGCCCATGATGCCGAAAAGGCGCGGCTGGCGCCGATCTTCGACCGCATCCGCCGTTCGGAAAACCGCAACGTCCAGGTCGTCACCAAGCCGGCCGAGCTCAGCCCCCTCGCAGGCCACATGGACATCGTGCTGGTGGATGCGCCCTGCACCGGCAGCGGCACCTGGCGGCGCCGTCCCGACGCCAAATGGCGGCTGACGCAGAGACAGCTCGATGCCCGCAAGGGCGAGCAGTCGGCGATCCTCGACGCGGCCAAGGCCTATGTCAAACCCGGCGGCCTGCTGGTCTACATCACCTGTTCGGTGTTCGACGAGGAGAATGGCGAGCAGATCGCCGCCTTTCGCGAACGGCACAAGGGCTTCGTTCCGGTCGATCATCGCGCGCTCTGGGATGCCAGCTTCCCCGGTCACGCAGCGGCCGCCCGGATCGGCAAGACAAGCGATATCTCGCTGTCGCCGGCTCTGAGCGGCACCGACGGCTTCTATTTCTGTGCGCTGCGTCGGGCGAATTGACGCTGCGATTGACAGGCTGACATAGCGCTCCAGTTGCAGATGCGCGGCGTCGGCCGCCAGACGGGGTAGAATTCTTGCAAAGATATGTGTCGCTTCTGCTTTTCCTCCTTCTGGTGCTCGGCGGCGGCCTGTTGGTCGGCTATGCGACGCTGCCGGGTGAATGGTATGCCTCGCTCGCCAAGCCGCCCTTCAACCCGCCCAACTGGGTCTTCGCGCCGGCCTGGACGCTCCTCTATGTGCTGATCGCCGTGGCCGGCTGGCGGACATGGGAGCGGGAACGAGCAGCCGCCGCGATGAAGATCTGGGCCCTCCAGCTTGTTCTGAACTTCGCGTGGTCGCCGACTTTCTTCGGCGCCAAACAGATGGGGCCGGCACTGGTCGTGATCCTGGCTCTTCTCGCCAGCATTCCGCTGTTCATAGCCACGGTGTGGAACGGCGACCGGGTTTCCGGCTGGCTGTTTGCGCCCTATGCCGCGTGGGTAGCCTTCGCCACTTTGCTCAACGCGTCGCTGCTCCTGTTGAACTGAGTGCTTTGCTGCAGTGCAGCAAAAGCATTTGCGTGGCGTTCAGGCGTCTGCGATAAGCTTTGCAGATAAATCAGGGCGATGGCCATGGCAGCAAAGATCGTACCCGCACCCGATTATGAGGACCGCGTCAGGGCGTCGTTCGCGCGCCAGCAGGCGATGGCGACCATCGGCGCCGAACTGACGCTTGTGACGCCGGGCATCATCGAGATCGAAATGCCCTATTCGGCCGCACTCACGCAGCAGCATGGTTTCCTGCATGCCGGCGTGATTTCGACCGCACTGGACTCGGCTTGCGGCTACGCCGCGTTCTCGCTGATGCCGGAAAATTCCGGCGTGCTGACCATCGAGTTCAAGGTCAATCTCCTGGCGCCCGGCCGGGGCGAACGCTTCCTGTTCCGCGGCTCGGTGACCAAGCCCGGCCGCACCATCATCGTCGCCGACGGCCAGGCCTACGCCTTTGCCGCCGATGGCGAGGCCAAGCTGATCGCGACCATGACCGGCACGATGATGACGGTGGTTGGCCGTGACGGGATAGCAGGCTGATGGCCAAAATTACGCGAATTGGTGGCAAGGACGTCCTCTTCGTCATGGCGGCGCAGGCCGAGTACGGTCCGCATCTGCAAAAACTGTTCACGCCGCTGATGACGGGCGTCGGCCCGGTCGAGGCAGGTGTGCGGCTCGGCGCCGAACTGTCATGGCTGAAGTCTGAGAAGACGCTGCCCGATCTCGTCGTCTCGCTCGGCTCCGCCGGCAGCCGCACACTGGAGCAGACGGAAATCTACCAGGCGGTCTCGGTCAGCTATCGCGACATCGACGCTTCGCCGCTAGGCTTCGAAAAAGGCGCGACCCCGTTCCTCGACCTGCCGGTGACCGTCCCGCTATCATTCAGGATACCGGGCATTAAAGAAGCCAGCCTGTCGACCGGCGGCGCCATCATCACCGGTGCCGCCTATGACGCCATCGCCGCCGACATGGTCGACATGGAAACCTTCGCCTGCCTGCGCGCCTGCCAGTTGTTCGATGTCCCGCTTATCGGCCTGCGCGGCATTTCAGACGGTGCAGCCGATCTGCGCCACGTTGGCGACTGGACCGAATATCTGCATGTCATCGACGAGAAGCTGGCGGATGCAGTCGTGCGCCTCGAACAGGCCATCGGCTCCGGCACGCTACACAAGGAGCAGCCTGGGCAAGAGCCGGCAGCGCTCTGAAAGTCGGGCTACGCACCCCATTGCGCCGACTCGTTTCTTTCTCTAAAGGCTCGCCATGACGACAGCCAATCATCCCGATACAGTCCTGGCCGACACCGTTCTCATCATCGATTTCGGCAGCCAGTTTACGCAGCTCATCGCCCGCCGCATCCGCGAGGCCGGCGTGTTTTCCGAGATCGTGCCGTTCCAATCGGCCGAAGCTGCCTTCAAGCGCATCAATCCGAAAGCCGTGATCCTGTCGGGCGGTCCCGCCTCGACATCGGACATCGGCAGCCCACGCGCGCCCCAGATCGTCTTCGATGCCGGCGTGCCGGTGCTCGGCATCTGCTACGGCCAGATGGCCATGTGCGTGCAGATGGGCGGCGTAGCCGAAAGCTCGAACCATCGCGAATTCGGCCGTGCCTTCGTCGAGATCGAGAAGGACAGCCCGCTGTTCGAGGGCCTGTGGGCGCCAGGCCAGCGCCACCAGGTGTGGATGAGCCATGGCGACCGCGTCATCTCGCTGCCCAAGGGGTTCGAAGTCTTCGGCAAGTCGGAAGGCTCGCCCTTCGCCATCTTCGGCAATGTCGCGCGCAAGATGTACGGCATCATGTTCCACCCCGAAGTGGTGCATACGCCGGATGGCGCCAGGCTGCTGAGAAACTTCGTGCACAACATCGCCGGCATCGAAGGCGACTGGACGATGCGCGCCTATCGTGAGCACGCGGTCGAGACCATTCGCAAACAGGTCGGCAAGGGCAAGGTGATCTGCGCGCTGTCGGGCGGCGTGGATTCATCGGTCGCTGCCTTGCTGATCCACGAAGCGGTAGGCGACCAGCTGACCTGCATTCTTGTCGACCATGGCCTTATGCGCAAGGACGAGGCGGCCGGCGTCGTGGCGATGTTCCGCCAGCACTACAATCTGCCGCTGATCCTGGTCGACGCGTCGGAAAAATTCATCTCGGCGCTGGAAGGCGAGTCCGACCCCGAGAAGAAGCGCAAGACCATCGGCCGGCTGTTCATCGAAGTGTTCGAGGAAGANGCTGGAAGGCGAGTCCGACCCCGAGAAGAAGCGCAAGACCATCGGCCGGCTGTTCATCGAAGTGTTCGAGGAAGAGGCCAAGAAACTCGGCGGCGCCGATTTCCTGGCGCAAGGCACGCTCTATCCCGACGTCATCGAGAGCGTCTCCTTCACCGGCGGCCCGTCGGTGACCATCAAGTCGCACCATAATGTCGGCGGCCTGCCTGCGCGCATGAACATGCAGTTGGTCGAGCCGCTGCGCGAACTGTTCAAGGACGAGGTGAGGGCACTGGGCAAGGAACTCGGCCTGCCCGAAAGTTTTATTGGCCGCCATCCGTTCCCTGGACCGGGCCTTGCCATCCGCTGCCCCGGCGGTATCAGCCGCGAAAAGCTCGAAATCCTGCGCGAGGCCGACGCCATCTATCTCGACGAGATCCGCAAGGCCGGCCTCTACGACGCCATCTGGCAGGCCTTTGCCGTGCTCTTGCCGGTGCAGACGGTCGGCGTCATGGGCGACGGCCGCACCTACGAATTCGTCTGCGCCCTGCGCGCCGTGACGTCCGTCGACGGCATGACCGCCGACTTCTACCACTACGACATGGCTTTCCTCGGCGCGGCGGCCACCCGCATCATCAACGAAGTCCGCGGCATCAACCGCGTCGTCTACGACGTGACGTCAAAGCCGCCAGGCACCATCGAGTGGGAGTGATTAGGCCCACTCAAACGCCGCCGAAAACACGCCATTGTACGCCATAACTATCTGACAACACATATAAACCCATTCGGCGACAATCGGTGCGCAGAGATTGGATTGACGGACCGGCTGACGGACCTTCCGCATATTGGTAGCTCAGATTTTTCGAAGTACCGTCAGATCCAATGAGGCTCTGACGGTATTTTTTTATGCCTTAAGGAATTGAAGATAAAACAAAATTTCTACCGAAGAGCCTCGAAATTGTACTGACGGTACTTTTCAGGAGGTAGCGGGGAATGCTGACGGACGTCGCCCTTAAAGCCTGAACAAAAGAGAAAATCTACAAGATTGCGGACCGCGACGGCATGTATGTTCGCGTCATGCCCAGTGACGCGATCTCCTTTCGGCTGGATTACAGGCTCAACGGACCCCGCGAGACGGTCTATCTTGGCAGGTATGGACGGGACGGAATCTCGCTTGCCTCAGCCGTGAGAAGTGTCTCGACGCGAAGCGCGCTATTGGCGAGGGACGGTCGACGGCGATAGAAGCGCCGAGTTGTGACCCCGATCTCCGGCCGACTTCAGCGCCGAAATGGCTACCAAACAACAGCGATGTCCGGGCCTTCAAGGCCTCATCTATTCCGGCCAAGCCGGCCCGGAGCGCCGCATTCACTCACATCCC
>NZ_AYWB01000034.1:0-22258 GCF_000503035.1 Mesorhizobium sp. LSHC412B00
AACTGCGGAATGCTTGCGGCATTTCGGAGTATGGCGTCACCGTGTGGCTGTGACTGCGCATTGGTAGACAACTCGCCGGGCGAAGACCCCAACTACCTCGAGCCCGGCGAGCCTTACACCTGATCAGAGTACGCGATCAGGACCGGGGATCAGCCGGCGAAAGATGTGGATGCAATATGGGTGCCAAACATATTCGTCCCAAATTGGGACCATGCTGGGGCCGGCAAGCTGTTCCTAGGCCTCACCAGCGGCCTAGGCTTTGGCTTTGGATCGCGCTGGCCGGTTAGCGTAGATCTGCGCCCCGGCGATGCGCCGCGTGAATGCCGCTCGACTCCAACAACAGCCTCATCTTTCGTTTCGACTGTTCCGTGCGCGCCGCCGTCATGGCAGGTCCAGAACCAAGTGCCTGCGGCTGGGCCGTGCATCGTCTTCATGATGCGGCCGACCTTTTCCTGCTGGAACGCTGCGGCGAAATCGAAGGGCGCCGTCTGCCCTCCTATGATGGTCCGCGACCATGCCAGCCAAACGCGAGCACCTCGGCCGAGCACGAACTTGAACGCCTCGTCCTGTTTCTCGAACGTCTGGAGGATCGCGCTTCCGTCGAGGACCTGAAAGCCGCGTTGATAGGCGAAGCGGACGGTAGGGCGATCTGCTGCTGGCATGGCTCCGATATAGCGTTCAATCTTCCTCGCGGAAATCCTGCAGTGAGGCATGACGCAGGCCATCCTCGCCGCGCAGGTGCTTCACGCGTCCAATGAGGCCCGGCTTTACCGATTGCGTCGCCGGCCGCTTCATGATGCCCTTGGGCGCCGCCTGAGTGCTCCTGGACGCGTTTCCATAGCCTCTCGCGCATTTCCCGGTTCAAGGTGACGAATGCGCTTCCGACATAACGCCGGTGCGGCGCTCAGCCATCAGAGCGAAAGCCGGCCTGCCAGCTTCACGCTCGACGCCGAGCAAATCGTATTCTTCAACCATATAGCTCTTGATCTTCAGCCAGGCGGTCGACCGGCCGCTGCGGTATTTGCTGTCGCGGCGCTTCGAGAAAAGCATGCCAACAAGACCGCGCATCTCGTCATGTGCCACGATACGGGTTTCAGCAGGGCCGTCATTTACCCGAGAGGCGACGCGGGTGCTGAGGGTCACCACGTTCGGGGATGTCTTCCCGAAAACATCACAATCGCGCTCGTAATCTTCCGGTCAAGTAAATCCGAGAATGTGTCACTGCGGGCGTGGTGGCGCTCCTGCACGACCTTAAGAATGGTGCAGTCCTTAGTGGTCAATTGGCAACGATCGAAAGTGGGCACGGCACGTTTCCAGCCGGCCTCTGAAACAATCCGGCGTCAAGCAGTTGAGCGGGCGTGGAAACCTACCCTGCGCNACGGCACGTTTCCAGCCGGCCTCTGAAACAATCCGGCGTCAAGCAGTTGAGCGGGCGTGGAAACCTACCCTGCGCCGGGCAAGGACACCCGGCACAGGGTTACACTCCCGCGAGCGCCGGCAACAGGACAGGGAGACGGTTGCGGCGCTCATAGCGGCCGATTCCATTCTAAATCGCCAAGACGCCGGGTCTCATATCAACCCGCCCGCCCGATCCGAACGCTACAAACGCCTCGGGCGACCCCTGATGACGAAAGCCGTTCATGGCGGGTTGTTTATCGACGTCCGCTTATCGGCACGGATAGGAACGCCCTATCGGCCGATATGAGGCGCATTCCCGCCAGGCAGCTTTTGGGGCCGCAAGCTGCCGCGATCAATAGGGATCAGCCGCGGTAAGCTCGGCAGAGCACATATCCTGGCATCTCCACGCTCGCTGCCGGCCACAGTCATCCTGAGACAGCCGTTCGACAGAAGGGACGACGACCGTTTTCGCGCGGCTTCGACTGGATCTCTGCTTCCGACATCCGCAAACCATACGCGGATCGCTTCAGAATGGACCGGGTTATTGGGGTATGCTGCATCTGCCAACGAAGGCTACGACTGCGGAGAGCGGTTGTGTGCGTCAATCACGGGCCGACGGTGAAAGAGGTAGGCGTCCGGGGCTATCGGTCGCGATCACCCCCGCTCGTCGCGCAAGATCTCGTCGGGCAGTTGAGGGCTGAACTGGCGGGGATTTCGGCACGCTTCGGGAACCAACCGCATTGGCTTGTAAGATTTTATTGACAAGGTCGCATCTACGAATATTTTCGATATTTTCAAATGCTACACCTCTCTTAGTATAAAGTTTGCTAACGTAAGTATTAGTCTTACATCTGCCTATTTTTTGCACAGGTGAGAGTGTCTTGATGATCAACTTTCCGGCGATCGCCCCTCGAAAGATCAGAAAAATGGTCTTTATATTACTGTGGTACTTTCAAGTTTATAGCCCAATCCTCAGATTTATGTGGCTGCGCTGCCGCCCCGCGATTAACCACTCCCGAATGAACACGGTTAACGATTCGCTAATTTAGTTGACTATGTTTTGCACAGGTATATTTTCGAAACGTTGGGATGTGCAATTTGGGCGAGCAATGGGCGATGGTGGCATCAGGCGCGTGACCGCGGTTTCGGGGCGTATCGGATGCTGAACGGCAGCTAATAGCCGAGTAGCACCGCCCAGCAACTCAAAAAGCAATCGACAGACATCAGGAGTGGACGATTCCGCGGGAGCGGAAGGTTTGTGACGTTCTCAGGAACGTCGCCCGGCAACGCTATGGCCGGCAGTAGTGTGCGCAGAGCGTAAGGGCGAAGGGGTGGAGTATGGGTAGAACTGTCAATGTTCTGAAACTCGGGGCCGGGAACAGCCGAAGGGGCGCGAATTCCAATCAGGGTCGCGCGCTGGTTGCCGGTGGGGCAGGATTTCTGGGTTCGCATCTGTGCGAGCGTCTTTTGCGGGATGGATACGATGTTCTCGCGCTGGACAATTTCCACACCGGCAAAAGATACAATCTCAATCCCCTCGTGCGCGATCCGCGATTTACGTGCATCGAGCACGACATTGTCGACCCTCTGCCCGTGGATCTCCAGGTCGATGAAATCTACAATCTCGCCTGTCCGGCGTCCCCGCCGCATTACCAGGCGAATCCGATCCATACGTTCAAGACAAGCGTGCTTGGTTCGCTGAACCTGCTCGAACTCGCGCGGCGGAACAATGCGAAGATATTTCAGGCTTCGACGTCCGAAGTCTACGGCGACCCCCTGGTACATCCGCAGCCGGAAGGCTACTTCGGCAACGTCAACCCGCACGGTCCGCGATCCTGCTATGATGAGGGCAAGCGTTCGGCCGAGACGCTGTTCTTCGACTATTCGAGAACGTATAGCCTCGATGTCCGCGTCGCACGGATCTTCAACACCTATGGCCGCCGCATGCAACCAGACGATGGCCGCGTCGTCTCGAACTTCATCGTCCAGGCATTGCACGGTGACGACCTGACCGTCTACGGCAGCGGCCGGCAGACCCGTTCATTCTGCTACGCGGACGACCTCATCGAAGGTTTTATCCAGTTGATGAACGCACCGAGCGCACCGCAGCACCCGGTCAATCTCGGCAACCCTGCCGAATTCACCATTCTGGAACTGGCGACACAGGTGCTCGAATACACCAACTCACGTTCGAAGATCGTGCATCGGCCGCTGCCGGTCGACGATCCCAAGCAGCGTCGGCCGGACATCTCATTTGCCCGGGAAAATCTTGGCTGGGAGCCAAAGATCAGCCTGAGCCAGGGGCTCGCGCATACCACGGCGTATTTTGACGCCCTTCTCTACCCGAACCGGCGCGTCAAAGAAGCTGCGATGTAATGAGCCGCCCGGCAATCCTGGTGACGGGTGGGGCCGGTTACATCGGCAGCCACACCTGCAAGCTGTTGTCAGCTGCCGGCTACCTGCCCGTCGTTTTTGACAATCTGAGCCGTGGCAACGAGAGATCCGTTGCCTGGGGGCCGCTTGTTGTCGGCGATATCCGGGACCGGGAGGCGCTACAGCAGGCGATCAGCACCTACCAGCCGCAAGCGATCATCCACTTTGCTGCGCTGGCCTATGTGGGCGAGTCTGTTCACGAGCCCGCAGAGTACTATTCGACCAATGTGTCGGGTACCATCGCGGTGCTTGACGCGGCACGCTCGAGTTCTATCGAAAACATTATCTTTTCAAGCAGCTGCGCGACATACGGCGTTCCCGAAACACTGCCCATTCGAGAGACCTTGGCGCAAAATCCAATCAGCCCCTATGGGCGAACCAAGCTGATGGGCGAGCAGATCATCAGCGACTATGCCAGCGCCTACGGAATGAAATATGCGATCCTGCGTTATTTCAACGCCTGCGGCGCCGATCCCGACGGCGAGCTCGGTGAGTGGCACTCGCCTGAAACGCACCTGATCCCGCGCGTGCTCATGGCCGCATCAGGCACAATCGACGAGATCGAGGTTTTCGGCACAGACTACGACACGTCGGATGGCACCTGCGTGCGCGATTACATCCATGTCAGCGATCTGGCCCGCGCGCATCTGAGGGCTCTCATGCATCTGGAGGCGGGTGGCGAAAACCTGTCGGTCAATCTCGGCACCGGGCGCGGGGTTTCGATCAAGGAGATTCTCCAGGCGGTCACCCGGATGACGTCCAAATCGGTTCCGGTTGTCTTCCGGCCCGGGCGCCCGGGAGACCCGGCGGAGCTCTATGCGGACCCGATCAAAGCGCGCGAACACCTGGGCTTCGTGCCGGAACTTTCCGACATCGATACCATCGTCAGGACAGCCGCCCCGTTCTTCGGGCTGGAGGCCACCGCGTTCACAATTCCGATGCCGACAGCGAGGCGCCGCCGGTCAACTTCGCCAGGAATACCAAATGCATCGGAGGACATCACCAGCTCGCAAAGCTTGTAGTCGTCCCTGTTTGTCGTTGTCGGGGACGTGGGCTCATTGAGGTGGGTGAGCTTCTCGGCGAGCCTCAACTTTTGGAATCGATCGAGGTACGGATCTTGTCGAACTGCGCGCCCTTTGTATCGCCTTCCTCGAACTTTCGTTGCTCGTCGGAAGGGTCTCCCGGAGAGTGCCGGAAACTGTACCAGACACCGTCCGGATCCTTGCGCTGTTCGAGGGTCCCACTCCGGAAGCGGTGGCTGAAACACGTGCGGATCGGCGCTGCGGCGTAGGTCTTGGACCGCCAGACGAGATCCATGCACATCTTGCCATCGTTGCTCAGATGCCATCTGCCTTCGCCGACAGAAGCCGTGTCTTGCTCGGAGGTCCAGGCCCGGACCGGTCGATCCTTCTGTCCGAAATAGGCCGCTCCGTTATCCCATATCCACGTGCGGTCAGCATAAACAAGCTGAAGTTGGAAAGCCGTGGGAACGGCAACGGCATCTGCAGGGCCGCTGTCTTTGGGACCAGCTGCGTGCGCGGCTCCGCAAAGCGCCATCTGGCACCAAATGGCCAGGACGGGCGCAAACGAGATGGCAAGTCGATGTCGCCTCGCCCGGCTCGCTGACTCAAATGGCAATCCGGTCCTGTTCGTCATGCTGAGCGGTCGCATTCAATGTTCGCTTCCCAAGCGGGCGTCGACCAGCCGAGCATACCGCAAGAACGGGCCCGGTCCGTCCTGCGCTGACAAGTGGCTCCACGCTGCAACCGTCAGTGTTTCGCATGCTAGTGAGTACCCCTCGAAGATGTCAACCGGTAGGACGGTCAGTGTCTGCCGCGGCGCGCACGGGCTGCAAATCGAGGACGACGGTCTGCCACGCGGCACGCTATACACATCCCTCGACGAACGGGCCGCTAACCCATAGCGAGCCGTTGCTGTACATGGCGGTCCCGTTGTCGTCGGTGTAGCCGTGCGATTGCTCGTCGACACGCAGTCTGGTGTTTGGCACCAACTGACCGTTCACCTTGACGCTCTTGATGAACAGATTGCGATCACCTGCCTTGCCGTCTCCGCCCCACAGGTCGTTGGTGTAGCGAAGCTCGATCGTCTTCGGGTTAGGCACGCTGCTGAGATCGATGTGGAACGGCTTGGCCAGGGTTGACGCCTGCATCAGCTCCGCCATGGCGGCTTCCGGCGTCGATGCGACGCTTTCCTTGCCCGGGACGTCGATCTCGGCTGTGGTCTTTCCGTCGACCACGACATCGAACCGAGGCGCGCCCCGGAGATTAATGCCGGCAGCGTCGACCTCCAGACTGGTGATGGCGCAACGTCCTGTCTCTTTCGCCGCGGCGGCCACCAGGTCGGCCACGCGCTCTCTCTGCGATTGCACCCATCCGGCGATGGGCTGCAGCAGCGCGTTTCGATCCCCGGTATCAGTGAAGAGGTTGGTTCGCTCATCGGAATCGGCCTTGAGGTCGTATTCCTCCACCTTGCCGGTGGTCGCGTTGAAGATGACCTTTCGATCGTTTTCGCGATAGCCGAACAGGAAACCGGCCCAGGGATTGAAGAAGAAGGTCTTGTTTGGCCGTTGCTCGCTGAACAAAGTGCGCCCCTGCCACTGCTTGGGCAGCGCAAGTCCGAGTATGTCGAAGATCGTCGGGGCGATATCGACGATGCCGCCGACCGGGTGAGCAACTTCATCATGAAAGAGATGCTTGTTGATCATGATGAGCGGGATGTGGATGTTTTCCTCGTAAATCGCGCTGGCATGAATGTAGTCGCCATGCTCCCCGAACGCTTCGCCGTGATCGCCCAATATGACCACCAGCGTCGAATCGAGCTTGCCAGACTGCTTGAGCGATTCAAGGATCTCGCCAAGGGCCGTATCGCCGACCTTCAGGGCGTTGAGATAGGCATTGAATTTCTGGTCGTCCGAGTAGTGGACCAGCGTGTTGCCATCGGAGGAAGGCGCCATCTTCGAAAACATCGGGCTGTCGGTGATGTAGGGGTAATGGGTCATCGCCGTGAACATGATGCCGAAGAAAGGTTTTGCCTCGTCCTTGTTCATCCAATCGATGATCGACTGCGCCGTGCAAAGGTCACTGTTGTAGTCCATGTTTTTCCACTGCTCGGAGCTGAGCTTGAAGGTCGGGGTGCCGCATTTCTGCCCCCGGTAGTCCTGGACCACATCCAGTCCCTTGTTGAGGAAAAACTCATCGACCCGTTGGAATCGGGAATCCGCGCTCCAGAAAAACCCTGTGCGGAAATTGTTCTTGGACAAGGTGTTGGAGATCGAGTCCAGCGGCAGATAGGGATACCTTGCCGTCATGCCATAATATGAAATGTCGTTGTACATCGAGGTGAGCAGAGAAAATATCGAGTAATGCGTGGACGGTGCGTGCGCATATATGTTGTCGAATCGTATCGAGTCCTTTGCATACCTCTTCATATTCGGCGTGACCGGATACTTGCCGCCAAACGTCTCGATGTATTTGGATGGCACCGACTCCATCATGAAAATCAGCACGTTCTTGATTGGGTTCGGCGTCGGCGCCTTGAAGGTCGACGTTTCCGGCGGTCGCTCGCCGACGCTGGCGACATCCGGGTCATTGGTGCTGGCATTCATCGTCAGCACGACCGGCGTTGGATTGAGCAGGGCCGATTTAACAAAATACAGGATCGGATTGTCGATCTCGGCCGCCGGCAGCGCTTCCGCACGTACGTGGTGTCCACTACCGGCGATGGCAGCGCCGACACACACAACGAGCACGCCCAGGAAGGCCCCGTAGCCAGCGGCGCTCAGCCGCTGGCACAAACTGGCCGCGGCATAGCCAAGAATGAGCACCAGGATGACGGACCCGGAAAGGGTAGCGAAGTCCTTGATGTTGAGCGCGTCGCCCATCGCGTTCCTGGCATCGGCATTCTGCAGGAAGTCGCCATAGACCAGCCACTGGAACGTGAACGGTTCGCCCAGCATTTTGACGAGATTGATGTTGGCAAATCCCCAGCCCAGAGAGACCACGATAGCAACATAGAAGAGCAAGACGACGATTGCTGAGCCGAGACGGCTCGCCTTTGCCAGGAACAGCAGGATCAAAGTCGTCACAGTCAGGGACGTAACGACAATCAGGTCATAGTAGCTCGATGCCAATCCCTTGGGGACGGCCGCCAAAAGGCCTAAAACCGTGGTTTGCGGATCAATGATTGCGCCGCGGTAGACACCCAAAAGCAGCCACGACAACAGGCCCGTGCAGATGACCCGCAGGCTCCTGCGCCGGAAGCGCACATTCTTCGCCGAAGCGGTCCCCGCCTTCGACTGCGTAAGGCCGCTCTCAGGTCGGCTCGCCGACCCCCTACTGCCGCCGATGCTCATACAAACTACCCGCCGCCAGTTTGCGCTTCGGCCCCAAACAATGGCCGACAGCCTTCAAACCCCCACCCGCAGAATCGGCTTGCGCTAAAAAAGAGTCAATGAAATGGAGCTTGCGTTAACCACGTCTCTTGAGAACTGGTTAATCCACGCGATAATCGGCGAGGCGTTGTGCCCAGGTGAGCTGTTCCATCAACTGGGCACCCGCCATATGAATTGACGAACGGCGGGCGCCGTCGACCGCCCGCCGTCATGACGTTTCAGTACTGCGCAGGCAATCAGCCGCCGCGCAGACGCGTTGGGCTCAGGCTCGCGACGGTCATGCCCTGCTGTTGGGAAGGACACGTCGGCAGAAAGCGGCTCGCATCCGCGTATGTCATGGTCGCGATGGAGCTCTTTAGCCCCCCACGCTTGGCGATCCAGCCGCGAACCCAGCCAGGGTAGTTTTTCATCATGAAATTCGCGGCCACCTGATTGCCGCGCGCAGAAA
Source organism: Mesorhizobium sp. LSHC412B00 (assembly GCF_000503035.1). Classification (NCBI taxonomy): domain Bacteria; kingdom Pseudomonadati; phylum Pseudomonadota; class Alphaproteobacteria; order Hyphomicrobiales; family Phyllobacteriaceae; genus Mesorhizobium; species Mesorhizobium sp. LSHC412B00. The sequence continues at coordinate 8,691 of NZ_AYWB01000034.1, forward strand.
CGCCATACGGCAGGTGAAAGCCGAACGACGCGCTCTGCGTAATGCACACCTTGCTCTTGGGCATCGACAGATAAAGCGTGCAGGCCGAGTCGCACGAACCGTTGAACCGCACAAAAGTGCCACTGCGACGCATTTTTAGCGCACGAATGGCATAGTCGATCACATAGCCGCCGCGATCGCCACTGATGGTCTTGACGTTGGCCGTGCCAAGGCTGATGCGCGGACGCAGCAATTCTCCTGCGGAGCTTGCCGAGACCAGTGCGCCGATCAAACCGAGCGCACCGAGAAACTTCATTGTCGTTTTCATTTGCGCCTCCTGCTATGCCGTCAATGACTAGCTGGGAGGCGTAAAAATTGAATATTCCGTGTCGCTAAATTTGAATCAGTCGATCGATTATGCAGTCGTTTTAGAACCTGATTGACGATTTGGTTTACCAATGACGCAGAAGCATGATCACTGAAAAGTAAACCTGTCGCAGGCATCATTGCAGATGACTGTGCTGCGTAGCGCAATCGGCGGATTTGGATCAGAGGAAGTCGGATGGCCGTTGGTGGCAAGGAGCGGAGGAGGTCAAAGGAAGGCAAGCCTCGCCGCGTCTGCGTCGTGACGAATGCAATCGACCATGGCGGCGAAGATGGCGCCATGGTCGAGTTGGCCAGGCTTTTTGCCGAAGAGGGGGACGACGTCACCCTGCTATGGGTTCCAGGCAGGGATGCTCCAACGGAGGAGGCCGCGCGCCACCGCGAGCTGGAGGCGGCATCGGTGCGGCTGGTCATTCTCGACAAGTCCGATCAGCTGCTTCCTTGGCTGACGACACCCGAGAGCCGGTCCGCCGCTGTGCTGCATTATCTCGAACGGTCCGGCCACGATTTGGTCTACGCGCCCCTTGAGGGCGGGCTGCCTTACTACACGCTGCTAGCTGTCGAGACTGCGGCTTTTGCCGCGCCGCCGATCGTGGTCGTCGCTCACGCTCCGGAAGAATGGGAACATGAAGCCGACAAGGCGTTCTTCGACAGCGCCGAGGTGATTGCCGTCGCCTATATGGAGAAATACTGCGCCGAGATGGCGAACCGGACGATCTGTGTGTCCGCAGCCTTGCGACACTGGATGTTGTCGAAGGGTTGGAAGGTGAAGAAGGCGATCGTGACGCCGATGTTGCCGCTGCAGCATCGTCTCGCTCCAGCCGGTGTGCGATCGTCGACGGGCGGAGAACTTGCCGTCTTGGCCGGATGGCGCTTCCGCGATGGCCTGACGCTGCTTTGCGACGCGCTCGACATCATAGCGCCAATGGCGCCAAAAGGGCTGACGGTCACCGCATTCGGTCCATTTGGAAAGATCATGGGCGAGCACAGCGGTGGACTGCTGCTGAGACGCGCCGAGCGGTGGCCGTTCAAGGTCAACCTGTTGGCGCACGCAAGCCCCGCCGCAAAGCTCGACTACGTCGCGCGGGCCGGCGCGATTGCCGTCATCCCCGCCCACGCCGCATCGACGGGCGGCACCGTTGCCGCATGCATCGAGGCGGGATTGCCTTTCGTTGCGACCAATGTCGACGCGAACGCCGAGCGCTGGAGTGCGCAGGCGAGGCAGCCGCGGCTGGTCGATCCTGACGCCGCCGCGTTGGCGCAGGCCATTTCGGCGGCGCTCGACGACCCGCCTCGCCCACTGCCTGTCGACAGCCTGAGCCAATGTCGGCAGTCCTGGCTGGATACGCGCAACTTGCCGACGCCAACTAGGCGCTGGCGCGTCGACAAAAGTGCCGGGTCGTCACCCCTGGTCTCTATTGTCATGGCCCATCGCAACCGGCCGCTCTATCTTAAACAGGCAATCGCTGCGATCGAAGCGCAAACCTATGATCACCTGGAACTGGTTCTGGTCGACGACGGAAGCGACCTGGATGAAGTCAGGCGATTGCTGGATACGCTGGAACCGACCTTCCGTCAGCGCGGGTGGAAGATTCTGCGCCGACCGCACAAGCACCTCGGTGCGGCGCGAAATGCCGGCATCCGCGCTTCGCATGGCGAGCTGATCCTGTTCGTCGACGACGACAACGCGCTGTTTGCGGAGGCCGTCGATCATTTCCTGCGTGCGATGGCTACATCGGGTGCCGACATCTGCACTGCGTTCCAACTGATCTTCTACGAGGATTTCGTGCCCGAAGATCGCGCCGACGGGCTGATCCAGTACCTGCCTCTGGGTGGTCCCGACGCGCTCGGCCTGATCCATAACGTCTACGGTGACGCGAATGCGATGATGCGCCGGTCTGTCTTCTCGCGGATCGGGTTCTTGATCGAAAAGCCGGGCTACGCCATGCACGACTGGGAATTCTTTGCTCGAGCCTCTCTCGCCGGTCTCAAGATCAGGACGATTCCAAAGCCGCTATACTGGTATCGCTCGAAACCGGATGGCATGTTTCGGACGTCGAACTGGTACGACAACCGGCTTCCCATCCTGGAGGCGTTCAGGTCGAGCCTGCCCGATGGCGCCCGCCTGCTGCATCATTTGGCCATTGCCCAGAACGCGCACCGGTCTGAAATTGAAAGTGCCCGCGAAAACCTGAAATATACCCCCGGCAATCGGAAATATCTGGAGCTTTGCGACATCGAGCCGAACAGCGATGCGGCCATAGAGAAGCTTGCCAGCATTGCTGGGTCGATCGGCCGCCCCGATACGGCTGCCACTTTGCTTGGGCGCCCCGCCACAGACCACAATGCCGCCGACCGTCCTGATGTCGGCGGCGGTTCTATCATTCTCGACTACGACATGCTGCGGAGTGCGCGGTTGCTTACACCCCGCGTCTCGGCTCTCCCGCTGCTGCTTGTCGCACCGGACGACGGCGGGGTGTTCTTGCGTCCGCATGCGGACGGCCCGGTCGCTGCATCGCTTGATCATCATTTTCCAGCCTTCTTCCGGAAGGTTGAAGCATCCGTCGAAATCGCTCATGCCGATGCGCCGGCGATGGATTTTGCTCTCGCCCTTGCTCGACCCGACCAGCCCATAGATTGGCAACAGGACATCGGCAAGCAAACGATCGCCTTCTCAGGCTGGATGAGCATCGAAGACAGATTTGTGCGTCATCACTTGGTGGCAACGCTTCGCACACGAAGGAAGATGCTGCTTTCAATCGTTCTCGCCGTTCGTTTCACCGCAACGTCCAACGGTTTTCCCACGAATGCGTTCTTCCGCACGCTGACACTGTTCAGCGACTAAACGTCGATCCAACCAGGCAAGGGAGATCCGAGCGCAAGCCAGGCCCGTTCATCGGTCGTGCGCGTTAACCACGTTGGTGGAACCTTCCAAGAATGGTTGACAAAACGTTAACAGACGCTAATGTTTCAGTGGGTTGAGTAGGTGGGGTGCGTTATGCGTAGGATTCATTCTCTACTGTTGGGTGGACTTAGTCTGCTGGGGTTGAGCGTCGCTTTTTCTGACGCGGCGCAGGCAAAGACCGAAGTTGGCGTCAAGGAAGCCGAGCTTGCCTGCGAGCAGGCCCTTAAAACCGGCACCATCGAGGCACTTGAGGATTATCTGCACCGGTACCCGAACGCTCCGACAGCCTGCAAGGCGCTTGCTCTCAACAGTTTGGGCCAGTTTGCGGGCGGTGAAGAGGGCAAAGGCCACGGTGAAGGCGGCGGCCGCTACGGCGGATAAGCATCAGCCGGATTTTCCCTCAGTAGTTCGAGCACATCAGGTGGCGTAGTCGCTGCGCTGGTGTTGCATGGCCAGGGTCGAAACGAAACCGGCGAAGGGCTCCGAGGTCTTCATCCAGCCGAGTTCGACGAGTTGCGCGCCGTCACCCCGATAGCAGACGGAGCTTTGGTTCCGAAGCGCGAGTTTCGGATTGCGCTCCAAGGCCTCCATGTAGGCAGCGCGCTCCTCAAGCGTCTTTTCCTTGAGCTGCGCATTTTCACTCAGAGACGACGCTGATTTCTGGCGGAATCCCCAGACGAATTTGAAGTGCAGCAATGCGACGCGCAGTTCGCTGAATCGGACCTTGCTGATCGTGTGCTGTGCGACGTGATAACGCGTGCCGCGCCCCCATTTCACGATCGGCACCTTTGTCAGGCACGGGGGAAAAGTTTGCTTGAACCGGCCGTGCCAGAAGACCCGTTCCCTCACGCCACCGAACATCTGCTCGGGTGGGTACATACCGTCGCGCGGGCGCAGCCATCCCGGCTCCGGGTCGAAGTAGGGTGAAGCTTCAACAAGCGGGATCTTGCCATCATAGCTGTATTCGGCCAACGGGCCATCGGCGTACATGTCGATCATGGAGCCTATGACAGCATCGACGCCGGTCGAATCGAGGTAGCTGCAAAGCTGCTGGAGATTTGCCCGCTCAAAATCGGGATAGACGAGAAGTTCGTCGGCGTCGATCGAAAGGCACCAATGGCCGGTGCCGAACACATTCATGAGCGTGTTGATCCATCGCGGCGGATCGATGTTTTCAGCGAAATGCGATCCTTCCGTGTGGAAGCAGTGGCTGTCCGGCTGCTCCAGGATCAATTCGCGGGTCCCATCCGTGGAGCCATTGTCCAGGAAGAAGAACCGATCGACGCCCAGGCCGCGGTAGTGGTCGAGAAGTTGCCGCAGCAATTGGGCTTCGTTGCGCAGTCCGACAAAGCACAATATCTCGCCATCGGTCACGTCAATGGGCCGGTCGTCCAGTCGCGCGAGATGTTTTGGGGATCGAAGTTCAACCATCCGAGGTCATCAACCAGTTTACGCGAAAGGCAGGTACGCTGCTGAGAGTCCCGCGAAACGATTATCAAAGTGTTATCCAACTGTTGGCAAGACTGTTTCGAACGAAGCGGGCTGACAAGGGGGGGGGCATTGAGCATTGGTTCCAAGGCAGGCGCCATGCCCACGGGCAAGCGACAGGCAAGCCAGAAGCCTCGCAATGTGTGTGTCGTTTCGGAGGTTGAGTTCGGCTCGACGGCGACTGGCGATCACGGGTCGGTAACCTACGCGCTGGCGCAGCATCTGGCCGGAACCGGCGATACCGTGACGCTGCTTTGGGCGCCGAGCCCGCTCGGCAGCCAGCCCGATGATCAGGAAATAGTCAGGCTGGGCAAATGGTGCTTCGACAATTTCCTGGTGCGGCTCGAATTGTTGCCGCCCTCGCCCGAGTTGCTGCGCGGCACGGAGTCCTGCGACAAGAACTCATTGGCCGCCTACCACTACCTCAAGCAGAATGCATTCGACGTCGTCTATTTTGCGCTTGAAGGCGGACTGGCGCATTTCTCCACCCTTGCGAAGCGCACAGGTGTCTTTCCCGATCCTCCTACGATCATCGTGCTCGCACATGAGCCCCTTGTGTGGAAGCTGGAAGCCAATTCACGGGCGGTCGAACGCAAGGAGCAGATGACCGTCGCGCACATGGAAAAGAGGTCGGCCGAGACGTGCGACCATCTTGTCATCGCTGGCCAGTCGCTGCTCGACTGGATGGCCAAGGCGGGATGGAAGCTGCCCACCAGCCATCACATTGCTGCGCCCCTCGAGCCGGAGGAGTGGCGTTCCAACTTCGCTGTCGATCACTACAGGCCGCGGGATCGGCCAACCGCCGAAGTGATTCATTTTTCAGGCACAGAGGCGCGCGATGGGCTGACGCTGTTCTGCGATGCGCTCGATCGTCTGGCCGACAGCGGCGTCACCGATCTGACAGTGACGGTAGTCGGCGCGTTTGGTCATGTCCTGGGCGAGCATTCGGGTGGCATGATCGTTCGGCGTGCGCGGCAATGGCCGTTCAAATTGAAGCTCCTGCCCATTCGCGATGAGCCTGACATCTATAGATACCTGCGGCAGAGTCATGCTCTGGTGGCGATGACGCACTCAGCGGCTCAGCTGCCGCTGGAAGTGATGACGTGCCTTAACGAAGAGATCCCGTTCATTGCGACAGATGTCGGCAGCATTCGTGACGTGCTCCATCCGAAGTCGGCCGATGCCGTCCTGATGGATGCGTCGGCCTCCGCCATCGCGGCCAAAATTGCGTCTGTGCTGGAAAGCCGATCGTTTCGTCCGGCAAAGCCCCTGCAAAAGCGGGAAGCGCTCGAGAAAGCCTGGAGCGGGCTGCACGCGAAATTCTCCCGCGAACCCGGCAAGGTCTCCAGTCGCAGGCGGAGCCAACGGCCGCTCGTTTCGGTCATCACTGCGCACTACAACCGGGTGCACCTGTTGCCGCAGGCGATTGCCTCGGTTCGACGCCAGGACTACCCCAACATCGAATTGATTGTCGTCGATGACGGCAGCACCGATCCCGATGCAATCAACCTGTTGGCGGAACTCGAACCGGAGTTCGAGCAGCGAGGATGGCGGATCATCCAGCAGAAGAACGGATTCCTCGGCAAGGCGCGCAACACCGGTATCCGCGCCGCCAGGGGTTCGTTGATCCTGTTCCTGGACGACGACAACGTGCTGTTCCCAAACGCCGTCAGTACGTTCGTCGCCGGCATGCAAAATTCCGGCGCCGATATCTGCACGACCTTCGCCAAGTGGCTCAACGAGCCCTTCGTGCCGCCGGACACCAGGAGCGGCTATGTACTCTACTTCCCGGTCGGCGGGCCGACGGACATCGCCATGCTCAACAATCCGTATGGCGATGCCAATGCGATGTTCCGGCGTGAGGTGTTCGACAAGATAGGTTACCTCAACGAAGAGCGGGGGTTTTCCGCAAGCGACTGGGAGTTTTTCCTTCGCGCGGATCTGGCAGGCCTGGAGATCGTCCCTGTCCCGGAGCCGCTCTATTGGTACCGGTCGGCACCGACGGGCATGAATCGAAATGCCGAGTGGCTGAGGAATCGCAAGCCGATCATCGCTGTCTTTCGAAAGCATCGATTCGCGAAAACGGAAATGTTCGTGCAACTGGCCATCAGCTCGAACACCGACAATCATGAGAAGGAGCTCAATCTCTGGAATCTGGAGCTGCGGGTTAACGACGAGCGGTATCTCAGGTTGAGTACAGGTCCCGCCAATACCGCGGACGCCATGCAGTTGCTGGCCGAGATCGCGGCACGCGAAGGCAGGGCGGATACCGCAATTTCGCTTCTCGCCCGTGCAGGGCGAAGCGACTTTGCTGTGGGTGTGGTTGAAATACTCAACGCTGCGACCGGAGAGACGGTGCCCGAGTTGAATTCCTCGCTGTACCGCGAGCAGTATCTTTCCGCCGAGCCCATGCGCCTGGCTCATGTCGGTTCGTATCCGGATGCCGATCCGGACCTGCTGAGCTATGTCGAACAGTCTCCAGACCAGTTGTTCCTCGAAGCCAGGGGCAGCAATGTCACCATGGCTTTGCTGAAGGGAGTCTGCCCGCCGGGCACCGTAGGCGCGACGTGTTGGGTTTACCTCGACGAGGAACTGACGGGCTCTGCGCAGTTTCAGCTCGCGATCGTAGACGCAGAAAACCAGACCTTCAGCAATCTCGCCCGGCTGCTTGAGGTTGGCAGCGGGAGCGGTTGGGCTGATGTCAGCCGACGGCACGAGGCGCGTGAGATAGGGGCGATGGTCAGTTCGCCGGCAACCGGCCGACGCGATTTGTTGTTGGCAGTCAAATGCGGCGGCAGCCGCCCGGAGGCGCGCGTCCTCGGCGGCTTTTCCAGCGTCCATATCCGCCATGTCGTTTCGAACGATGCCAGGCGCCCGCGCCTCAACGCACCCCAACAGCGCCAACGCACGCGCCGAATGACCAATGATGATCTGAAGCGTGCGGCGCTTGTGACGGATTATCCCTCCGAGCTGCCGACGCTGCTCATCGCGGGCGACAATGGCGGTATATTCCTGCGGCCGAACACGCACGGTCCGGTTGTTGCCGCCCTCAATTCGGCGTTCCCGGCCTTTGCCAGAAGTGTCATCGCGACAGTGGAGATCGCCCACGATGAAGCATCCCCATTCGAGTTCGCCATGGCGCTCGGCAGGCAAGAAGAAAAACTTGTGTGGAAACACGATGCACCTGTCGGCGCGCTGTCATTCTCGGGATGGACGCGCGTCTCGAGACCGTTCGAACTGCATGACCTGAAAGTTTCGACCCGGGAGGTCGATCGCAAGTGGCTGACGATCTACCTGGCAATCCGGCTGCCATCCGGCTCGAAGCCGATGCCGTCCAATGCTTTCTGGCGCAAGCTGTTGCTGGTGTGGGACTGAGGGGCGCGGGTTGTCGGGACGCGGTCGCGCCTTGTCGACGTTTAAGTGCGGTAGTAGATTAAGTCCGCGTGGAGGCGCCAAGACAATGAAGAAATCGCTGGGCCTTGTTCTGGCATTTATTGTCATTACCGGATGCGCAATGTCTTTCGGCGCGGCCGCCCAGGAACGCGACATGGGGTCTAAATGCACGCAGTGGAATGCACATCGCGTCCTCTTCAAAAAAGGTGACGGCAAGATATCCGAGGAATCCGCGAAGGCCCTTGCGGCTTTCGTCAAGGATGCTGGGCACGATTGCGGCTACCGCCTCTACGCAACGGCGAGCAAGGAAGGCAACTACAAAAAAGCCTACGACATCGCTGGTCTCAGGCTCGATGCAACCGGCGATTTTCTCAAGGCGCAAGGCGTCAAGCCCGAAATGGTGCTGGTGCTTTCGCATTGGGTTGACGACGGCGCCGCCGACACCAATACGGCGCGGAGCGCGATACTGTACACGCTGCCAAAGCAAGGCATATCTTGCCGGCAATATGAGAAGCGCAGCCCTGTGCAGGTCGACCTGTTTTTCTATAGCCAGTCCTATGTGATCTCACCGAGGGTCAAGGCCGACCTCGAGAAGTTCGCCGCCAGCATCCGCAACTCACGTTGCAATGTCGAACTGACGGCTCTCGCGGCTACGGAATTCACCGGCGCCGACGCTGCAAAGACAAACAAGGAACTGGCCAAGCAGCGCCTGAAGGCGGTCGAGGATATCTTAACCGCAGCCGGGATCGAAAGCGATCGTCTGGTAGACACGAAAGTGGAGTACGTTGGCGACCAGAAGCCGAACGGCGTTCGCAATCGTCTGGCGACCGCATCCCTGATGTAAGCTTGCCAGATTAGCTGACCCGCAACGATGTGGGCTACGGCGCACCACACCCGACGCTGGACGGCTGGAAGGCCCTCCTCGACCAGTTACTCGCGATCGGCACGGGCAAGGTCTATGTCGGGCGTGGGGATTTCCTCCGGGTGGCCGAGGCGGCCCAGCAGATCGCCTATGTCGACAAGCCGACGAGATCGTCACCGCCTGCATCACCCGCGGCGTCAATGACGCCCCGGGGGTCTGGTGGGCTTTTCTGCTGGGTCAGGTGTTGAATGTGGGTCGATCGTACGTCCGCGATCAGTCCGCCGCCGCTCGGCATCCTTGACCACCCGCTGCAGCCCGCCGACGTCACGAAGTGATTGACGGGCACCAGGAACTCCTACGGGTTGCCTCTTCACGCCTGTGCCACCGTCGCCCCCAAGAGGCGGCGACGGTGGCCGCTTGCAGCAGAACCCGCGCGCCGGTAACCGCGTAGGCAGGCTCCACATATTCCGCCTCGTTGTGGCTCAGCCCGTCACGGCACGGCACAAAGATCATCACGGCAGGCGCCCCCCGGGCGAGGAACNGAGCCGCTCTACCCGCGGATGCCTGATATCGACGGCGAAGACCACAGACTGCGGTATGGCGTTGATCGATCCCGGTTGGGCGGGAGCGGAACCTCTTTCCAGCCTTGGCCCGGCTGTCTGTGCACCCTGATGTTGGGCAGCCGGGCCGACGCCCTTCTGAATTCAATTATCGCCGGCGTCGCGGCTAACAGACGAAACCGTTATTTAGTCTGGTCATCCCTGCCTTGGTGATCTCGCCTTTACCGATTCCAATCCTGGACGCTAAGCCAGCAGCGGCCACTCGCTGCTGTCCAATCAACAAGCCCCAAACATCAGGTCGCGGTTATATACAAAAAAGCCGGCCACCTTTCGGCAGCCGGCCAGTGCAAACAAGGAAGGGAACGTTGCACTGATGGGGCAGTGCACCGTCCGAAGCGTTTTCNCCTTTCGGCAGCCGGCCAGTGCAAACAAGGAAGGGAACGTTGCACTGATGGGGCAGTGCACCGTCCGAAGCGTTTCCAGGCGACAATGTTCCACCGATGAGAGAACAAAGAAGGCTTCACCGCCAGCGCACATTCCCCTTAGCCGCGCTGTGTTGCCGTCGCCTGGTGTCTAAAGGCCTTTAACCAGCCACGGATCGGTGTCGTATCCGAGGCGCGGCTTTTCCGGCGTTCCACCGGCCGGCAATTTAACGGTTCCGGTCGGCCTGCAGTCCAGCCCGAGCACCTGCTTCTTGGCCGAGTGCTTCGTAGAGCAAAGGTCCGTGGCGTGACTCACCACCACCTTCTTCTCCTTGGCAACAGCGACACCAGTCCCAGCGATCACGATCGCCGCGCAAAACACAGCNGTCCGTGGCGTCACTCACCACCACCTTCTTCTCCTTGGCAACAGCGACACCAGTCCCAGCGATCACGATCGCCGCGCAAAACACAGCTAATCTCATCATACTCCCCACCGTTGCTCCTCCCCAAAAACGCTGAGCATGACGTTACGGCACATTTAAATTAGCGCAAGCGAATATTAGCTGCCTAGTCCCTTCACATCGGCTCTGGTCGCCTCCCCCTTGCCGCCGGCGCCTNTGACGTTACGGCACATTTAAATTAGCGCAAGCGAATATTAGCTGCCTAGTCCCTTCACATCGGCTCTGGTCGCCTCCCCCTTGCTGCCGGCGCCTTGCGATACCGGCAGCGCGATATGGTAGGATGGGCGCATGCCTGCTCATGATCGGAGCGCCGATGTACATGACTTGACCTACATCGCAGAGGGCTGCAACCGTCAAGTTTCCCAAGTCGTCGTGGCGATGAACGATCGCGTCGAGGATCGCTTACTAAGCGGCGTTTACTAGGTTCCGCTGGTCTAGCCCTACGCGATCACACCATAACCACGTGATGACAAATCAGCCATGTGTGTGGCGCGGCGGGCCTGTTCCGCTTGTGGCCGGCGCCTACCCACCCGGGGTCCCCAACCATGGNGTTCCGCTGGTCTAGCCCTACGCGATCACACCATAACCACGTGATGACAAATCAGCCATGTGTGTGGCGCGGCGGGCCTGTTCCGCTTGTGGCCGGCGCCTACCCACCCGGGTTCCCCAACCATGGCGTCGGCCATTTTCGTTCTCTCAGCNGGGAGGAGGCGCATATGTTCGCCAGCCGGCGGATACCACACCGCCCCACCGGTCAGGCCCAGCGCGCCCGCTGCAAAGTCCCCGCAGACGGCTGCTGGGCCGCTGCGGGCAGCGGCTACTTGCTGACCATCCAATCCACCAAGCCAGTTTCGATCAGCTCGCACCCAGTGAAATCGCGCACTAGGGCCTTGGCTAAATCGCGCCATTGACACTCAGGCGTACCCGTTTCCCCTACTAGGGCTCGGAATGCAGAGCGGAGAACGTCGGCTTGAAATGCGGAGACGGCAACAGTAGACGGGTCGCCATCTTCCCAGCCTAGCGCCACGTCGTGACGACGTTGACCAAGGCGCTTCAGAAGCTCGCGTGAGGCTCGGATGGCCCTGCGCGATTGATCCATGTCCCGGCGAAATGTGGCGGGTTCCGCCATGGACTTCTGGCGCATCAGCAAGGTGGCCGTAGTGGCCGCTCGAGCGATATCTATGGGCGTTGCAACCATCGCAGCCTCCCAGAAAAGGCAATGGCAAACGCCACATTAATAAGCTCGCCGAAACTCTCTCCGCAATGAAAAGAGTTGTACGAATTTTACCAACCCGCACCCTTTCAGTGATGCCGGGCCGCTGCTGTCCTCGCTCTTGTTCTGTCATCGTAATGAAGGACGACATCTCCGAGCACCCGTAGCACACCTGTTGCATGGAAAAAGCTGTAGGCGTTTATAGGTGCCCGGGCACTCCGCCATTTGTTTGCGTTGTGGAGCGGGACAAAGCAGGTTTCCTCACTCAGGCCGCCTACCGTGAAGCGGGGCACAAGCCCGACTTCGACGCATTGCCTTGGGAAGCTGAATACAGCGCCGCCAACTCAACGAAGCCGGCCGTATCCTAGCTGGCAACCAGGGGCACCGTGACGGTCGTGGCGTAATTTATCGGATACTGGTCGAAATACGGGAAAGCGATGACGAAGGCATAGCTGGCGGTCAGATGCGCCATCTTGAAACCGCCGCTGGCAGGGTCGGTCGCGATCGTCACAATGACGTTCTTCAGACCCAGGTTCACCAATTTCTGCGTGGCGATGGCCTGGATGTCGCTCTGCGAAAGCGTGTTGTTCAGCTGCAGCGCCCGGGAAGAGGTTTCCAGTGTATAGCGGACGGTCGACACGGCATTCATGGCCCAGCCGAAGGCGAAGATTCCGAACAAAAGCATCACCAGGAAAGGCGCGATCAAGGCGAATTCCAGCCCGGCTGCGCCGGAGCAGTCACGGCGCCACCTGGATCCGATCCTTTCAGCGGACACGGATCACCTGCTGATGACTGATCGCGCGCGGGTCCGGGAAGACACCGAAGTTAAACGGGGGCNACGCCCGCGCGCATCTGCAGGTAACTCGTTACGTAGGACCAGCCGTCGGCGATGCCGAGGCAGACGAGGCACAGGATGGGCAGCAACATGGAAAACTCGACGGCAGCTATCCCGGATTTGTCCAGGACAATGCGCAAGGTCCGCCCACCCATCCCGCTACTCGACGAGCTGAACGGATTGCGTCGCCGGAATGTTCTTCATCCCGAGGCTGGTGCAGTCCTGCTTGATGGTCGTACTGCCGGACCACTGGATGGTGTCGGCGACGACCTGAGTGCAGCCACCGTTCCCCGAGAAGTTGCCAAGATAGTTGACCTGCTGCCTGGGAAAATAGATGGCGCCGGTCAAAAGCGAGTCCGCTGTGCCATTGAAGGTGCTCTGCGCCGCAGTCCCGGTCCTGTCGCCATAGAACAGCACGCCGGAATAGGCTCCGGAGGTAGGCGCGCTCAGCGTCACCTTGGCGTTGCCGTTCATGCTGACNGAGGCTGGTGCAGTCCTGCTTGATGGTCGTACTGCCGGACCACTGGATGGTGTCGGCGACGACCTGAGTGCAGCCGCCGTTCCCCGAGAAGTTGCCAAGGTAGTTGACCTGCTGCCTGGGGAAATAGATGGCGCCGGTCAAAAGCGAGTCCGCTGTGCCGTTGAAGGTGCTCTGTGCCGCAGTCCCGGTCCTGTCGCCGTAGAACAGCACGCCGGAATAGGCTCCGGAGGTAGGCGCGCTCAGCGTCACCTTGGCGTTGCCGTTCATGCTGACNCGACCGCGTTGGCGTTGACCTTCATACCGCCCTGCACGACGTAGACGCCGGGCTGCAGGGTGACGTTGCCGCTGAGGCTCATGCCGCTGCAGTAGGTGCCAGGCTGGAGTGTTTGCGACGTCTTGTTGCCATTGACATTCTTGCAAGGGTTGCCGGCTGTCGGCGTCGCCAAGCCGGAGAAAGGATCGGCTGCCGGCAAGGCTCGGGTGATGTTGGACTTGCAGACTGTGGTCGCTGGATTGTTCAGCACCATGCCGCCGACCGTGATCAGGCAGTCGGCCTTGAGCACCGCCGAGCCCTGCGTCTTTATG
>NZ_AYWB01000035.1:0-15894 GCF_000503035.1 Mesorhizobium sp. LSHC412B00
CCCCCTCTGTCGCCTTCGGCGACATCTCCCCCTCGAGGGGGGAGATTACGCTCCCAAAAACTCGTTCGTAAAATACCCCCCGAAATCCGGCTTCTCCTTCAGAGCCTTGCCATCGCCATCGAGCAATATGCCGGCCCTGAAGAGGTAGGTACCGATCGCCTCGATCTTGGCCCTGTCGATGGTGCCGATGACGCCGTCCTGGCTGCGCAAGAAATGCCCGTCGACGAGCATCTTCAGCGAAGCGTGGATCAGCGCCGGGTCGGTCAGCGCATCCTTGTTGGAAGCCATCAGCAGATCGCCGGCTTCCTGCGGGTGATCGCAGGCAAATTGGTAGCCGCGCCGCGTTGCCTCGACGAAGGCCGATGCGGCCTTCGGGTTTGCCTGGAGATAGGCATTGCTGGAGGCGATCAAGGTAGTGTGCTCGTCGGGCACGCCGTAGTCGGCGTAGCGGAAGCCGCGCTGCCTGACGCCTTTCAGCTCGGCAGCGACGCCTTCCCAGGTCGAGACCTCCAGCGTGAAGTCGACCGAGCCGTTGGCCAGCGCCTCATAGGCCGAGGTGCCTAATGTCACCGTCTCGAAAACGCCCTTGCCGCCATCGTGGCGGATGATGGTCGAGATCAGCGTGTTTTCCCAGGCGCTGCCGAAGCCGCCATAGGTCAGACCGTCGAGATTCCTGGGACTCTTGATCTCGCCGCGATCCGCGTTGAAGACCAACCGGCCGGTCTCCTGCTGGACCACGGCGTAGACCGCCTTGAGATCGGCGCCGGCAGCCCGCTGGGTGAACAGGCCGACGCCGGCAATGCCGAAATCGGCGATGCGGTTGGCGACCAGCGTGCCGCCGCCAGTATCGCCATAGGGCAGGATCTCAACATCGAGCCCGACCTCGTGGTAGAACCCTTTGTCGCGGGCAACGAACAGGCCGACATGGTTGGTGTTGACCGTCCAGTCGAGCGCGACGGTGATTTTTTGCGTAGCCGCATGAGCGCGAGAGGCAAGCGGCAGTCCGGCAGCCAGCGTCAGCAGCAAAGCCTGCCGGCGTGTGAATTCGGTCATGAAAAACTCCTTTGAGCGGTCTGCGGGAACGAGGGCCGGTCAGTCCCGGGATTGAGCAGCGTGTCGAGGATGTCGGCTTCGAGCGCGGCGGCCTGGCGCGCGGCATCGCTGCCGGTGGTGCGCGGGCGCGGCAGCGGCACGGCAATCTCGCCGATGATGCGGGCCGGCCGCGCCGACATCAGATAGATGCGATCGGAGAGGTAGACGGCTTCGCGCACGTCATGGGTGATCAGCAGCGCCGTCCAGCGTTGGCGCTGCCACATGCCTTCCAGCCAGCGCTGCATACCCGCGCGGGTCAGTGCATCCAGCGCGCCAAAGGGCTCGTCGAGCAGCAGCATGTCGCGCTGCTGCACCACGGTGCGCAAAAGGGCGGCGCGCTGGCGCATGCCGCCGGAAAGCTCGGCCGGCCAGGCGCGCTCGAAACCGGCAAGGCCGAACTCAGCGAACAACGGCGCGACGCGTTCGCGCGCCGCCTTGCGGCCAAGACCCTGCACTTCCAGCCCCAGCGTCACATTGTCGATGACGCGCCGCCACGGCATCAGCGCGTCGCGCTGCGGCATGAAGGCGAAGGGGCTGCCCTGCAATGGCGCGCCGTCGAAGCGCATGTCGCCCTCGCCTTTCAGCGCGCCGGTCAGCAACTGGAACAGCGTCGACTTGCCGGCGCCGGAAGGGCCGAGGATGGAGACGAACTCGCCGGCCGCGACATGAAGCGAAATGCCGGCGAGCACCTCAAGCGCGCCGAAGTTCTTCCTGATGTCCCGGAGTTCGAGCCGCGTCATTGACGGTTCTCTTCTGCAGCTTCAACCTTGCCGTCGCGGCTTTCGCTCCCTGCATTCTCCCAAGGCATGGCGAAGCGCTGGACGAGCACCGCAATGGCGAACAAGACAAGCGTGAGCGCGGCGCTGACGGCGACCGCGGCGAGCACCAGATCGGGCCGAAAGTTGTTCTTGGCATTGAGCATGTAGATGCCCAGCCCCTTCGCCGCCCCCGCATATTCGGCGAAGATCGCGCCGACGACGGCGTAGGTGATGGAGATGCGCAGCCCGGCGAAGAAATAGGGCAGCGCCGAAGGCAGGCGCGCCAGCCAGAAGATGCGCCAGCGCCCTGCCCCCATGGTGGCGAGCATCTGCGAAATCGCCTTGCTGGTCGCGGCAAAACCCTCGACCAGCGCCACCATCATCGGGAAGAAGGTAACGAGCGCCACAAGCAAGATTTTTGGCATCAGCCCGAAGCCGAACCACAGTACGATGAGCGGCGCAATCGCGACCAGCGGCAAGGTCTGGCTGACAATCAGCAGCGGAAACAGCGCGCGGCGCAGCGGGGCCAAGAAATCGACCAGCGCCGAAAGCACGAAGGTAGCGACCAACGAGCAGGCGAAGCCGGCTGATGTGGCGCGGATGGTGGGCAGCGTGTTGTCGGCAAGGGCAGCGCGATGCTCCCAGGCCTGCTGCAGCACGCGCGACGGCGCCGGCAGCATGGTGGGCGCAGCGCCACCATAGCGGGCGTAGAGCTCCCACGCCGCGAGGAGCAGGGCGGAGGCGCAGGCGGCGGGGATGGTCTTGGCGATGGCTGCGGCTAATCTCCCCCCTCGAGGGGGAGATGTCGCCGAAGGCGACAGAGGGCGTCGTCTCGCATAGAGCGCCCACGCCTTGCCGATGCGAAAAGGACGTCGGCGCTCCACGCGCTGGGACCCCCTCTGGCCTGCCGGCCATCTCCTGCTCGAGGGGGGAGATTCGTGGGCATCGCGGTCTTCGCCAATCGCCAATGGCTCCCCTCCTCTCTGTGCTGAGGGGTCAGAGGCATCTCCTCCACGCAATGGGTCAGATAAACCAGCCACGGCAATATCCTCAAGGAACGACGCTTGAGCCGCGGCTCAGACGGCGCTCGGGCTGTTCGCCGAGATCGTGATGTCGAGGGTGACGTGGCCGGCGCCGGGGCCGAAGCGGCAGAAGGCCTCGTTGAGCGTGGCAAACACCGCACCGGCATCGCCACGCAATTTGGTGCAGAAGTTCTTTGAGCGCTCAAAGACGCCGGACTGTTTCAGGAAATCGATGCAGCCGTAGATCTCGTCCATATGGTCGCCCGTGCCCATAACGTAGAGCGAGAACTGCGCCGCCACCGGCTGGCCGGTCGACGGCGTGGCCTGGACAGCGCGGATCGCGGCGATCTTGCGCTCGTCCAGCGGAATGGCGGGGCCGCCGGTCTCGTCGGAGCGGCAGATCGGATCGTCGGGCTCGCCCGGACAGCCGCGCGAGACCGCCGCCGAAAGCACGCAGTGCTTGCCGCTTTTGGCCGCCGCGACGAACAGGTCGCGCATGGCGGGAAACAGCACCTCGGGCGGCCCGACCATAAGGGTCGAGATGTCATCGGTTTCGATCCGCAGCCGGTCGCGCCAGGGATCGAGCGCGCCGAGCGCGCCGAGGATGACGCCGACGAAATCGTCGGTCATGGGATAAAGGGAAATCTGTGCGCCTGAAAACATCGCCCGCCTCGCTCCGCTGGTATTATCCAGATCAGCTTTAGGGTCCGAAGGCTTGCCGCCCTCATCTCAGCCCCGACGATACGGAGCACCCCTGTGGATGGGCGGGTTAAAGCACCGTTCGCGGCATTGGGGAAGCCGTTTGTTGAGGCACTGCGGGAAAGTGTTTTGGGCCAGACGTGCCGGGCGCCCGGGCGTTAACAGACGACTCGTCAGTTCGTTGCGTTATAACGTTTCCACGAACTTCTTATAACTGCGTTGAAATTCAAGCTGATAAACGTAATTATAAGAAAACGGCAGAGACTCCGCGCAGCCCTTACGGTTTCTGGATTTCCTTATCCGCGACCCCATCCGGACTGTGCTCCTGCATCGCTCGGGCTTGCCTGTGCTGGTCCCCTCGCCCCAGCGCTACGCCATCCACAAGCTGATCGTCGCCTCGCGACGCGGGCCGAGCGCTGGCGCCAAGCGGGAGAAGGATCTCCATCAAGCGCGCCTGCTGACCCAAGCGCTCGAAGCCACGCGTCGCCAGGACGACCTTGCCTTCGCCTTCATGGAAGCGTGGGACAAGGGCGAAAACTGGCGCGAGACGATCCGGGGCGGCTTGAACCTGTTCGACGCCGCCACGAGGGAAAACAGTCACACCATCCTGGGGAAATCCCTCCGCGAAATTGGTGCGACTCCTGAAGGATTCACGATGCGGGATTAGCTGAAGCGACCGCTGCTATATTCATTTCCATCGTCCCAACCGTACGAAATTGGCTTGACGCTTATTCGTACATAAAGTACGATATCTCTTTTCGCAGAGAGGAATGTCCTTGAGCACAGCGAACCATGTTGCCTTCGCCGATCTCTCTCGGCCTTTGCTGTCACCCCCGTCGTTGCCGCCGCCTTTGTTGCCGCCGCCTTTATTGCCGCCCCCTTTGTTGCCCTTGTCATTCGATCAGTGCCAACGCCTCGCCGGGGCCTGGCGAATGGCCAGCCAGGACATCGCCGACGACATCCGCTTCATCCGCCAATATCTGAAAGTCGTTGCCGAGAAGGACGAGAGGCTGTCGACCGGCACCCTTGTTCACAGCCGCGCCTATGTAGAGGCCTGCGCCGGCTGGCTGCCACAGACCGTGACGCGCTATCTGCGCCACCTGCGCCAGATCACCGAATGCGAACTGGCCATGACAGCTGCCGGCATTCGCTTTGCGCTGTCGAGTTATGCCTGGGAGGCATGAGGGCGCCTGTCGCCAAACACAAGGAATTGCGCTGCCCGTCGCAGGCGCAATTCGTCAGGTTGAGAGGCTCGGGCGCGCCTGAACGGCGGGCGCCAAGGATGGCCCGGCCAGCGAATTCCGGCCTTGCTTTATTTCGACTGGTCTTATTTCGACTTGGCCTTATTTCGATTTGGCTTTGCCGGACTTTGCGGCGGCAGGCTTCGCTGCCTTTGGCTTGGCGGCTGCCTTGGCGGGCTTGGCGTCAGCTTTCTTCGCCGCCTTTTTTGGCTTGGCGACCGCGCCATCGACTTCAGCCGTGGCCTGCTCCCAGTGTTCCTGATGCGCGCCTTCAGGCCGGCCGGCCTTTTCCCAGATCTCGTGCGCGCGCTGGCGAATGCGGTCCTGTTTGTCGTCCGTCACTTAAGCCTCCGTGGTTGGGTCCGGTCGGTTGGTCCAGATTCCACGAAAACATTAGCCGAAAATTCGGCCGGCGTCTTGAGTGACGAGACATCTCAGCGCGGGTCGGAAATCACCGCAACGCCGAGCAGCGCCGCTTTCTTGACGATCAGCCCCGCGAGGTCGGCATCCGAACGATCGGTGCCGGTGCGCTCCCGCAGGAGCGCGATCGCTTCCTTCATCGATAACAGCGCCGTGTTGCGCTCGGCCAGCAACTTGTCGCAACACGCCGCAACATTGGCGGAGTTCGGGGTCTCGACATGCGGCAACATGGCAATTCTCCTTTCATCATGTTCGTCATTCGGCCCTGCCGCCCTTTTGGGAAGAACGACAGGGCCGTATCACCGATGAATGGTTAGGTTGTCGAGCGTTACTCGACCACCTCGACAATCCTGCGCGTGCTGGGGTCGACCAACACGGTATGGTTGTCGACGACGGCGTATCTGTACTGAACGTCGGGAACCTCCTGCAGCTCGACAGTGTCAGGCAAGGCAGTGCCGACATTCAATTCGACGCCGAGCAGATTGACAGAGGCAAGCGGATGTTTCTTTACGTACTGGTGCACGACCGTGCGCTGTTCCGGGGTGATGATCACCTGCTGCTGTGCCGGCTGCGTGACGATCACCTCGTCGGCGGCGGCAATGCCGATACCAGCGATCATGGCGAGCCCGGCGACGGCGGGAATAAGGATGGTTTTCATCTTCGTCTCCTGTCGTTGTTGGCGAGCTCCGCCGTGTTCCCGCATGAGGCGAAAACAGCGCAGATCGAGGTGGCGGGCTCCTGGAGGCAAACGCAGCCGGTACGGTCTTGTTCCGCAAGCGGAGACTAAATTGATCGGCTTCCCGGTCATGCCCGCAGAACCCGCACCCGCAAGATTCGCATTGAAGCACAATCCCTCAGGAGACCTTCGACATGGATGATGCACGGCTCCAATTCCGGTGGCGATTGCGGCCGGCGCCGGCATTGATCCGGTGACCGCGTCGCCCGGCCAAGATCGGAACCGACCGCCTTCGTGCCACGCCGTGAAGTTTCAAGCAAAGGTCATTGCTTCGGCGGCTGCCCAGGCACCTCGCCAGGCTTGATCACCGGCGTCTTGCCCTGATCCGGCGGCGGCTGCGTCATACCCTGGTCACCACTGGGCGGCGGCTGCAGCACGCCGCCGCAGGGACCGAGCGTGCTGGTCGATTCGCCGCCGCCATTGGCGACCGGCGGCTTCTGACCATCGTCCTGAGGCTGCGCTTGGCAAGGCGCGGCAGGGCCGTTCTGGTCGCTATTGTCCTGCGCGGCCGCCGGGTCGACCAGCGCCAAGAGCAGCACGCATGGGATGAGGGGGAAAGTCTTCATGGTCCAGCTCCTCTGGATTCATCTCCTTGGCAAAGCAGACTAGTCCTTGGCAAAGCAGACTGGCGGCAATTGGTTCCACTGAAGCTGGAGTGGTTGCTGGAACCTGGCAGCCGGAAGTGAGTTCCACCTTCTCGACGCTAAGCCGCCCAGAGGAGGCAATCATGGAACGAAACAGAAAACCCAATGACGAGGTCGAGGCGCCACCGAGCAAAAACGATGCCCGCGACAGGATCGCCAATGATGACGTGGAAGCGCCGACGCCGGGTCGGCAGGATTGGGATGCGCTGCGTGGCGCAACGGTCCTGCCCGACGGAGCAGATGAGGAAAGCCTGCCGGACACCACCGGTGTCGAGAAGGAAGGCGAACTGCCCGAGGAGGATGACGACAACCCCTACCAGGACAGTGACGATGCCTTGCCCGACGACGCCGAGGAAGCCGCCATTGGTCACGACCTGGCGAGGCGCGGCGGCCCGTTCGACGACGTGTAAGGCAGCGACCGCGGACTTTCGAGAAGTTTCCCGGGACGTCCACGCCGTCACCAGTTGGACCAAGGATGAGCTGAAGGCGATGCCGGAGCATCGCGATTGATATTTCGAAGGATCCGGCTGGCCGGATCCTTCGTTTAAGGCGCCTTGGCGATTTTGGCTTAGCCCTTGTGGTCAAGGGCTGGACGGCGACGCAATCTCAGCACGTTCGACAGCCGCGAGGCAGCCGAGAAGCACGAACGCGAAGTCCGATATTTCAAGCGCCGTGGAGGCCGCTCGCCTGAAAGCTTCAAAGTGCGCAAGAGATCCCCGGCGCGGGCGGTGCGGGCACGCTCGCATGCAGCGCTGCGAATCGGGCCATCGACCGCCGGCACTTGAGTGCCGACGGGCTCTGGCCTTCAGTTCGACCCGGGATCGCCGAGCGCCTCGGTGACGAAGGACGCCGCGATCAGGTCGTCGGCGTCGAGGCGTAGGGAGCCTTCGACACCCCCCATGATGGCCGCGACCTTCTGGAAGGTCTGCATCTCGTGTTCAGTAACGCTGGCGTCTCGCATCCTGGCTTTCAGATCGGCGATGCGTCGGCCCAGTGAGGCCGACGTTCCGATTTCTCTGTTCGACATGGTGGCCTGCTCCTCCCCCAACCCATGCTGTGGACGTACTCAAGTCTGCCTATATATAAGGCAGCGCGAATACAGTCGCCGCAACGCGCGATATCTGGGAAGGTTCCGGCGCCAAATAGTCACGAAATAATACGTGGTGGGACTCGGGTATGTTAAGCGCCGACGCGGCGATAGACACCGCAGCCAGCGGCTGCGGCCATCGGCCTGGCCAACCCGCGTGGCGGGTCGCGAACGCGGGTCGGACTTGATCGCTGCGCGAACAGTCAGCGAGAAGCCGGCACCACGCCGGACACCGAGCGCGCCGTTTCGGGCGAAAACACCACGAAAGCAAAAACCAGAACGGCAGCGGCGACGATGAGCGAGCCGCCGGCGACGATCGGTTCAAGCGCCGGGTTTCCCTGCAGCATCACATACAGCGCCGGCAGCATGATCACCAGGCCGAGTGTGTAGAGCCCGTAGTGGATCATGGCGATGCGACGCGCCGCCTTTTGCGGATTGAGCGCGTAGTAGCCGCCGAAGATGGCGCTCGTCACCCAACCGAGCAGATTGATATGCGCGTGCGCCGGAAAAGCGGCGTGGTCGCCCGAGATCGCCATCTGCAGGCCGGCCGCAATCCCCAACATCAGGAACAAGATGGCAGTTTTGAAAAAGAGTTCTGAAACCCTCGGCATGTCATTTCTCCCCCTATGCGGTCTGCGACCGCTTGCGACCTGGAGAATACACCCACGCGCAGAACTTTTCCACGCCCCGGTTATGGGGCCATGCCTGCACAGCTTTTTGCACGCTGTTCGACTTTTCTGGCTGCCACAACCCGGCGCCGCCGCGCTACGGCGTCAGCAAGATGTCGGCGCCCGCTCGCTCGTCGAACACCACCGCGCAGCCGCGCCCCAGCGCCACTGCCGACAGCGCGTTGGCCACCGTCTCGTCCGGCGATACGAAATCACCGGTCAGCACTCGCAACTCCTCCACCGCCCTGGCCATTGACACGCAGTGCCCGGCAACGCGATCGCTCGTGCAGGCGTCAATGACGCTGACGAGGTCGATCATCTCGAACTGGCCCATACCGGCCTCCACAAAAACAGCGTCCCGTCGCGGATATGAACGCCGAGGCGAGAGACAATGTTCCGCAGGTCCGATGCCCAGGCGGAGCACTCGACAGCCCGACCTGGAACGGGCCGGCCGGCGACAACCGCTTCGCTTGACAATAGGCCCTGTTTGTTCTCTATTTGTTCGGCAAAAACGCCTCTCACAACAGACGCGGCTAATGCTGCAACGCCGCAAAGGGAACGGTCGGGATGGAGCCCACCATCCTGCATGCGGATCTCGACGCCTTCTACGCCTCGGTCGAGCAGCTGCTCGACCCGGCGCTCAGGGGCAAGCCGATCGCCGTCGGCGGCGGCGTCGTGCTTGCCGCTTCCTACGAAGCCAGGGTTTTCGGCGTGCGCGGCGGCATGCCCGGACGACGCGCGCGCGAGCTTTGCCCCGGACTGATCTTCGTCGGCGGCCATTTCGCCGACTATCAGCGGCTGGGCGACGCCGCCATCAAGGTGCTCGACGATTTCACGCCGCTGGTCGAGCGGATTTCCATCGATGAAGCCTTTGCCGACGTCGCCGGCTGCACGCATCTGTTCGGGCCGCCGGCCGAGATCGCCGCCACGGTGCGTCGGCGCGTCCGGGCAGAGCTCGGCCTGCCGATCTCGATCGGCGTGGCGCGCACCAAGCATCTGGCCAAGATCGCCTCGCAGGTGGCCAAGCCCGACGGCCTGGTGGTGGTCGATCCGAACACCGAACTTGCCTTCCTGCATGATCTGCCGGTCGGCCTGATGTGGGGCGTCGGCCCGGCGACCAAGGCGCGGCTGGCCGAGATCGGCATCGAGACCATCGGCCAGTTGGCAAAGACGCATAGCGGGGCGCTGCGAAGGTTGCTCGGGCCCGCCACCGGCGAAAAGCTGGCGTCGCTGGCATGGAACCGCGACCCGCGAAAGCTCGAAACCCACAGGCGGTCGCATTCCGCCGGCGCGCAGTCGGCGCTTGGCAGACGGCCGGCCGAGGCGCGTATCTTCGGACCCGTCCTGCTGCATCTGGCAGACCGGGTCGCCAGCCGGCTCAGGGCGAAATCACGGCCCGGGCGCACGGTGACGGTGCGCGTGCGTTTCGCCGATCTGCACGCGGTCACACGCTCGCTGACGCTCGAGCAACCGATTTCGGCAACCGCGATGCTGGCCGAAATCGCCGGGGAGCTGGTGCGCGGCGTGCTGGCCGCCAACCCTCGGGAGAAGACCATCTCGCTGCTGGCGATCTCGGTGTCGCAGCTGGAAGAAAGTGCCGAGCTGCAGTTGGAGCTGCCGCTCGGGCTTGCCGATGAAAAGCAGCGACCCGGCAGCAGGCAAGGCCTGGCGCGCTTTGGCGCCGACCGCGCCATCGACAAGATCCGCCAGCGCTTTGGCAGAGAGGCTGTCGGCTATGGCGCCGTGGCGCTGGAAGCCCGGCGCTCGGTTCCCGATGCCTTCCGCGAACTGGCGGAAAAGGAACTGTGAGTGCGGCGCGACGGCAAGGCCAATGTTTAGGCTGGGCCAGTCCGCGCTGCATTGCCGCTCTGTTTGAGCAGGCCGACCAACCAGGCCAGACCCGCATCCATCAGCGCAACCTTCGGCACGATGCTGTTGATGTTGAAGTGGCCGAGCCGGATGGGCGCATCGACGCCGACGACACCGAAACGGCCGCCATACATGGCGAGGAACCGGCGCGGATAGGCCGATATCAGATCAGTCTGAGCAAGCACGGCCAGTCCGAACATAAAGTTGGGGACAGTCAGCGCGACGCGACGCGACAGGCCGCGTTCAGCCAGCACCCTGTCGACAAACCCGTTCGGATCGCCATTGTTCGAGACGACCATATGCTGCACGCTGCAATAGGCGTCGAGGCACGGATCGCCGGCGAAGCGGTGGCCGGCGCGCATGGCGACGACGAAATCCTCCTCATAGAGCTTGTCGACGGTGAAGCGTGCCGGCAGGCCGTCGAACGGAATCACCGCGACATCCATGGCGCGCGCTTCGAGTTCGGCGACACAGTCGCTCCAGGCAGTAGTGGGCGACGGTTCACCTTGGCGCGGCAGCAGTTGCCGGATGCCGATGTCGATGCCGGGGGCCAAAAAGCGGATCTGGTCGAGCAGCGGCGGCAGGAGCACGGACGACACCGCATCCGGCGCACCGATGGTGAAGCGGCGCGTCGAGCGGGCCGGATCGAACGGCTCGGCGCTGGCGATCACCCGGCGCACCCGCGCCAGGATCTCGGCCACCGGTTCGGCAAGCTCCGTTGCCCGGTCGGTGGGCACGACGCCGCGCGGCGTCTTCAGGAACAACGGATCCCCAAGCAGCTTGCGCAGCCGGCCAAGGCCATGGCTGACCGCCGAGGCCGACAGGTTTAGCCGCTCCGCCGAGCGACCGACATGCCGCTCCTCCATGATGGCTTGGAACAAGACCAGCAAATTGAGATCGGCGCGCGCCAAGTCAATTTTGTTCAGCATATTCCTGAAATCATATCACTGGATTCAGCAGAGTAAAGTTGCGAATGCCTTCTTCGACGCGAAGACGGTGGTGCCGGTTTCGTCGGCACTCATTCAGAGAGGAGCAAATCCATGCCAAACTTTCCCAATTCGATTCTGGTCACCGGCGCCTCCGGCGCCCAAGGGTCGGCCATTGTCAGCGCTTGCCGCGCCGCCGGCCCCACGGTGCGTGTCCTGTTACGCAAGGGCTCGCCCGATCCGTTCGGCGATGGGGTCAACATCGTGCGCGGTGATCTCGCCGACCCCGGCCGACTGGCCCTCGCCTGCCTCGGCGTCGATGCGGTGGCGCTGACCTTGCCGGTCGGTGCAAGCCCTGAAGAGATCCTGCGCTACGGCCGCAACATTGCGGAGGCGGCGCAGCAAGGCGGCGTCAAGCTACTGGTGTTCAACACCAGCGGCCATGTGTCGGGCCATTCCGGCACGGCGGTGATGGATGCCAAGGCCGAACTCATCGACTACATCAAGACGTTCGGCCCGCCATCCATCGTCCTAAAGCCGACGCTGGCCATGAGCAATATCGCAGCGCCCTGGAGCGCGCCGGCGATCATGCATCAGGGCGTCCTCGCCTATCCGCTGCCGACCAACTTCCAGACCTCCTGGATCTCCTGGCAGGATATGGCGGCCTATGTGGTCGAAGCGCTGCGGCATCCGGAGCTTGCCGGTGCCAGCTTCGACATTGGCGGGCCGCAGGCGCTGACCGGACCGGAGATGGCCGTCATCCTGTCAGGCATTGTCGGCCGCGAAGTCAGCTATTATCCGGTGCCGCTGGCGGACTTCGCCGCCGCGCTCGAAACCATGCTCGGCAAGGACGCCGCCGAACAGACTGCCGCCAGCTATGCCTGGATCCACAGCCAGAAGCAGACCGTGCTTGCCGTCGATCTCGGCCAGACGACCCGTCTGCTGCCGGTGAAGCCGACCTCATTCGCCGATTGGGCAAGAGCGCTGGACTGGGCGGCACTGGCCGGCGATGCGAAGGCGGCCTGACAATGGACCCCATCGCAACCGTCGAACCGGGCGGCCTCGCCGCCCGGAAGAATGTGCCGGATGCCGCTGCCGCCGTGGTCGGCTTCTGGTGGCAGGCAGGACCTGCCGCGTGGTTCGCCAAGGATGCGGCCTTCGACCGCGAGTTTCGCGATCGCTTCCTGCGGCTGCATGAGGCCGCAGCGCGCGGCGACTGCGATGGCTGGATGGCGACGCCCTACGGGGCTCTGGCGCTGATCCTGCTGCTCGACCAGTTCCCGCGCAACGCCTTTCGCGACACGCCGCGCATGTATGCCAGCGACGCGAAGGCCCGCGCGATCGCTACTGAGGCGATCGATGCCGGGTTCCAGCGGATGGTCGATCCCTCGCTGCGGCTGTTCTTCGGGCTGCCCTTCGCGCATTCCGAAGCGATTGCCGACCAGGACCGCTCGGTGGCGCTGTCGCGCGACATCGGCCCGTCCGACCTGAAGCGGGCCGAACATCACCGCGACATCATCCGCCGTTTCGGACGTTTTCCGCACCGCAACCCGATCCTCGGTCGCGCCATGCACGCCCAAGAACAACGCTTTCTCGATGAAGGTGGATTTGCGGGTTAGAGCATGATTCCAAAAAGCGGGTCCGGTTTTTGGAAAAGATCATGCTCCAACAAAGGGTTAGATCATGATGAGATTGCAACCAAATCTCATCATGATCTAGTGCATCGGGACCGAGAAAACCCGGGGCGGGACGACGGCGCCGCGAAGGTTGACAGTGCCGATCCGTCTGGCATTATCGCGTAAGCTTGGAGGATTCACTATGAAGAAAACCTATTCGAAGCCTGTTCTGGTCAAAAAAGGCAAGCTTTCGCAGGTTACGGCGCTCGCCAATGGAGCGGGTTCCGGCCCGATCGAGTGAAGTCGTTGAGTCGGACTGTCGCCTGATCTGGCGGCCTCGCCTGACACTGGAGATGCGGCATGAAGAAGACCTATTCGAAGCCGGTGCTGGTCAAGAAGGGCAAGCTCTCGCAGGTTACAGCCGACAATGGTAACGGCTCCGGGCCGGTCGCCGTCTAGCGGCCGATTATCCGACGCCTCGTGCCGTCTGGCCGGGAACGGGGCTTTGGGTGCCCGACGTGGAGAGTGGAAAATGAGGAAGACCTATTCCAAGCCAGTGCTGGTAAAAAAGGGCAAGCTCTCGCAGATCACCGCGAACGGCGCTTCTGCTCCTATTCCGGGCTAAACTCGTTCCCCGGTAGATCGAGATCCTCCTGGCAGAGTCGGGCGGCTTGATCGTTTCCGGAGCATGATCTCCCGCAGGCGGCGGGACCGTTCAGCGCACAACCACCAGATCGTCGAGCACTAGCTGCCAATAGTGGCTCGTGGAGAGGCGTACGCGCGTCACCGCCGCCAGCATCGGCGCATAGTGGACGGGCGCCAGTGCCGACAGGACGATCGTGTCGCTGGCGATCAGCCGGTCGCCAAGCCAGCTCTCGACCAGTGCGGTTTCGCCTTCGGACTTCAACCATGCCGCTGTCAGCATCACGGAATGGAACCCGAACGGTTTGTCGCTCGAGAATTCGGCCGGGTGTCCGCTGCTCGTATAGCAGACATGGTCTCCCGAGATATTGCCGTTGACGTAGCCTTCGCTGCCTTCGGTATGATCGCGCGCCAGTGCGTTCAGGTTGAACCAGGTCAACCCGGCATAACCGGACGGCACCTTGCGCAGGCCGCGCGTCGTGACATCGTCGAAACCGATGGCCTGCAAGGACGCGGCGCTGTCGACAGCCGCGTTCTCGGGCGACAGCAGGCCGAGCTCGGTCGGGTAGGCGGACAAGGCCAGTCGTCGTTCCATGCCATCGCCGGTGACTTCGATCGCGTCGGCGTCATCGGGCAGATCGAGACGGAAGCCAGCCCCAGCACTTAGCGGATGCACCGCCACCTCTTGCCCTTTCGCCATCACCGAGATGCTCGCCGAAGCACCGTCCGCTACGCGGCCGCTGAGCCGGCGTATCGCAAACAGGCCGACCGGCTGCAGCATTGCTTCCGAGGCCAGCCCGGTGGGCGAGCCCGGCAGCGGCCGGAGGTGCTGCGACTGGACCTCGTTGGCGCTGCTGGAGCACCAGCCGGGCGGAACCGACACGGTGAAGCGGTAGCTGCCCGGCACATGGATGAGCGCGGCCCGACGTTTCGTCGACGCCAGGAAATTGGCAAAGCCGCCGCGATTGCTCCGCGCCGCGGCGACGAAGCGGCCGTCGCCATCATGCAGTCTGACCATGATGCCGGCCATCGGGCGGTCGCCGAGCCCGTAGCGGCCGTCGCGATCGGCATCGAAATAGACAAAGGACGAATGATTGAGCTTGCCGTGGTTGCCCGACCAGTCGCGGCGCACGGCGTAGTCGTTGGCCGGATCTTCACGAAGCCGGGCTCTGCGACGAGACCGCGCCAGCCGCCAGGCGAGAGCCGCAACGACAGCGGCGAACCCGACAAGGAGTATTGCCTTGATCACGGACGGCTCAAGCAATGCTGTCGGCCCTGCTCATCTGGATCTCCTGCGCATACATCGATCCATATATCGATGCTGCAGGCGCTTGAGCAACCGGACACGGGACCGGCGGACCACGGCATCGGCGTCACATACCCATTTCAGGCACTATTCCGGCGATGGCACCGGCGGCCTGATGGTCAGCGCGGCGCCGAAGGCGGCGACGACCACGGCGGCGATGCCCGCGCATTGCAACGGGCTCAGGATCTCGTGCAGGAACAGGAAGCCGGCCAGCGCGCCCAGCGCCGGCTCCAGACAGGTCAGCGTGCCGTAGAGCCTGGCCGGCATCCGGGTCAGCGCCACCATCTCCAGCCAGAACGGCAAGGCGCTGGAGAACAGCCCGACCAGCAGCGCGCTGACCAGGATCGCGGGTGCGATGAGGTTCGTGCCCGCCTCGGCCAGACCGAACGGCAGGCCGACGGCAGCGGCAATGACCAGCCCGTAAGCCGTGGTCTGGCTGCCAAGCTCCGCGCCGGCCTTTTGTGCAAAGACGATGTAGAGCGCCCAGCAGCCGCCGGCGGCCAGCGCCAGCATCACGCCGATCGGGTCGAGTGCACTGCCGGAGTGGATGAAGGGCGACAACAGCAATATGCCGGCAACGGCCAGCACCACCCAGACGAAGTCGGTGGCGCGCCGCGACGACAGCGTCGCCACGAGCAGCGGGCCGGAGAATTCGAGCGCCACCGCGACGCCGAGCGGAATTCTGGCGAGCGCTGCATAAAACAGCAGGTTCAGCGCCGCGAGGTTGACGCCGTAGGCGATGAGCCAGGGCAGCACGGCGCGCGACGGCCGCACCCGCCACGGCCTCAGCACCGCCGCCAGCATCAGCGCCCCCACGACCAGCCGCAGCGCCGTGGTGCCGTTGGCGCCAATCAGTGGAAACAGGCCCTTGGCGAAGGTGGCGCCGATCTGGATCGACACCATGGCGCCAAGCAACGCGCCGATCGGCAAGCCCTTCGCTTCAGCTGCGGCAATCGGCGTCGACGTCAATTCCAGTCCCTCCCCGCGCGACCAGCCGGCCGTAGCGCAGGCCGGAGATAGGGATAAAGGGCCTGGCTGTCGTGTGGCACGAGCGGGCTGTTGATAGGGCAAGGGTGGGAGGCGAACGCCGACGTGTCCAGCCGATAGATGGGTAACACTTTGAACCGGATACATAGGTGACACTTCTCTCCCCCTATGCGTCCGCCGC
>NZ_AYWB01000036.1:0-12139 GCF_000503035.1 Mesorhizobium sp. LSHC412B00
TTGCACCGAAGTCGAGCGCTTTCTGGCGGTCGGCGGCCCGCCCGGTGCCGATCACATAGGCTCCAGCCTCCCTGGCAAGCTGCGCCACCATCGAACCGACGGCACCGGCAGCGCCATGCGCGAGAACGCTCTGCCCGGCCTTGATGCGGCCATGCTGAAACAGCCCCTGCCATGCGGTTAGGCCGGAGATCGGCAGGCTAGCGCCCACCGTAAAGTCGACATCGCCGGGCAGCGGCGCGAGGNCCACTCCAGTTCGGTGTTGACGAATCCTGCCGCATGAACCTGTACGACCACGTCGTTAATTGCCGCCCGAGGCTCGGGCAACTCCACCAACTTCATCCCGGCCGTTCCTGCAGTCTGGTCCGTCGCTACGATTGCTTTCATGGGGCGTCTCCTCACCGTTGGGGTAAATTGCGGGCGCGGAGGATCTTTCGATGTCTCGCGCAGAGTTGGCGTTGAGTTCATCGTTGGCGACCGCGAGCGGAAGCTAAGCAATCTCGTCGGATTCTTCCAGCACGGGTAAACTTGCGTTCGTGAACACCCCTGCCATCGCAATCTCAGACACTTCAAGCATGTGGAACAAAAGCAGATCAAATACGTTGTGCCGTTCCCAACATGGAGAGCGTCATGCAAACTACACCCCGAGCCAAAGGCGAAGCTATCAGCAAGGATCCTGACGAATGGACGACGGGAGACGAGCCAATGACTCCGTCGCAAGCTTCCTACTTGAAAACATTATGTGAGCAGGCGGGCGACGACAGAAGCTACGCNGACGAGCCAATGACTCCGTCGCAAGCTTCCTACTTGAAAACATTATGTGAGCAGGCGGGCGACGACAGAAGCTACGCCGAAGATCTAAGCAAAGCCGAGGCCTCGAAGCGAATCGACGCGCTAAGGACTGAGCTCAAGCTCTAAAGGCGCTGGGAGACCTACGACAGGTTGGTCAGTTTTGCGGTATTTGGCCTCTGATCTGGACGGTCGTATTAGTGAAGGTGGTAGAGTTTGCTAAGGATCTTCAATTCTCCTGCGATCTTGAGCAGAAGATAGTCGGTGAACCTTGTGGTTCCAAATTCGTCCTCGACCTTCGCAGTGGCTGCATCGCCCGTAATGTCGAGCGATGCGACTGCCCAGTTGGGGCTGGTGTTCGGCGGCAAGGCCGCACTCATCACCTCGCCGACATAGGCATCGACACTCAGCCATGGAGCTCGAAGAGATCGCGGCTATCTACCCGCTCTATCAGCAAACCGGGTATGGGCGGAAAGTGGGCGTAGGCCGACCATGTGGTTGTCGACGCCGAGATGCGCAGTGCTGGTATCGGCGCCAAACTGATGGGGCGGATCGAGAAGGAAGCAGCGCGTTTCGGCTGCGACATCACCCGCATCTCGATACGAGCGCACACACAAATTCTACAGCCTAAACGGTTAGGCCGATGATGCGCTCGTTCTGGTCAGCCACTGAGTGCGTGGGCCGAGGCAGAGTTCCCACAATATGCTGCGCACAAAGTAGCGACAGAGCGGGCCTAGAAGCGACATAGCGCCGGGTGTGAACGCGAACGCAGCCGGCGCCCGAATGCGTTCAGCGAGCGCCGTCGCGTCCACCTTGCCTTTCTTTGACGGCCCTGTGTTCAGCTTCCCACGGCAACGCGTGGAAGTCGGGCTGGTGCCCCGCTTCACGGTAGCCAGCCTGAGTGAGTAACTTGCTTTGTCCCGCTCCACAACGCAAACAAACGGCGGATTCCCCAAGCACCTATAAACGCCTACAGCTTTTTCCATGCGACAGGTGTGCTGCGGGTGCTCGAAGATGTCGTCCTTCATTGCGATGACAGAACAGGGAGCGAGGACAACTCTTTTTTTGATTGCAGAGAGAGTCTGAGCGGGCTTACTAGTGAGGGGTTTGCCATCGCTTTGAGGGAGGCTGCGATGGTTGCAACGCCCATAGATATCGCTCAAGCGGCCACTACGGCCACCTTGCTGATGCGCCTTCGTCAACGTCATCGCGATGACGTGGCGCGAGGCTGGGAAGATGCCGACCCTTCTACTGTTGCCGTCTCCCGTACGCCTGAGTGTCAATGGCGCGATTTAGCCAAGGCCCTGGTGCACGATTGGTTCGAGCTGATCGAAACTGGCTTGGTGGATTGGATCGTCAGCAAGTAGCCGCTGCCCGCCAGCGGCCCAGCAGCCGTCTGCGGGACTTTGCAGCGGGCGCGCTGGGCCTGACCGGTGGGGCGGTGTGGTATCCGCCGGCTGGCGAACATATGCGCCTCCTCCCNCCGCCGCGCCACACACATGGCTGATTTGTCATCACGTGGTTATGGTGTGATCGCGTAGGGCTAGACCAGCGGAACTTAGTAAACGCCGCTTATTAAGCGATCC
Source organism: Mesorhizobium sp. LSHC412B00 (assembly GCF_000503035.1). Lineage (NCBI taxonomy): Bacteria > Pseudomonadati > Pseudomonadota > Alphaproteobacteria > Hyphomicrobiales > Phyllobacteriaceae > Mesorhizobium > Mesorhizobium sp. LSHC412B00. Next base: position 2,373 of record NZ_AYWB01000036.1, read on the forward strand.
TCGACGCGATCGTTCATCGCCACGACGACCTGGGAAACTTGACGGTTGCAGCCCTCTGCCATGTCGAGCTCAAGTCATGAACATCGGCCCTCCGATCATGAGCAGGCATGCGCCCATCCTACCATATCGCGCTGCCGGTATCGCAAGGCACCGGCAGCAAGGGGGAGGCGACCAGAGCCGATGTGAAGGGACTAGGCAGCTAATATTCGCTTGCGCTAATTTAAATGTGCCGTAACGTCANAGGCGACCAGAGCCGATGTGAAGGGACTAGGCAGCTAATATTCGCTTGCGCTAATTTAAATGTGCCGTAACGTCAGGCTCAGCCTTTTTGGGGAGGCACAACGTGGGGAGTATGATGAGAGTTGCTGTGTTTTGTGCGGCGATCGTGATCGCTGGGACTGGTGTCGCTGTTGCCAAGGAGAAGAAGGTGGTGGTGAGTGACGCCACGGACNGCGGCGATCGTGATCGCTGGGACTGGTGTCGCTGTTGCCAAGGAGAAGAAGGTGGTGGTGAGTGACGCCACGGACCTTTGCTCTACGAAGCACTCGGCCAAGAAGCAGGTGCTCGAGCTGGACTGCAGGCCGACCGGAACCGCCAAATTGCCGGCCGGTGGAACGCCGGAAAAGCCGGGCCTCGGATACGACACCGATCCGTGGCTGGTTAAAGGCCTTTAGACACTAGGCGACGGCAACACAGCGCGGCTAAGGGNAGCAGGTGCTCGAGCTGGACTGCAGGCCGACCGGAACCGCCAAATTGCCGGCCGGTGGAACGCCGGAAAAGCCGCGCCTTGGATACGACACCGATCCGTGGCTGGTTAAAGGCCTTTAGACACTAGGCGACGGCAACACAGCGCGGCTAAGGGGATGTGCGCTGGCGGTGAAGCCTTCTTTGTTCTCTCATCGGTGGAACATTGTCGCCTGAAAACGCTTCGGACGGTGCACTGCCCCATCAGTGCAACGTTCCCTTCCTTGTTTGCACTGGCCGGCTGCCGAAAGGGGGCCGGCTTTTTTGTATATAAGCGCGACCTGATGTTTGGGGCTTGNAAACGCTTCGGACGGTGCACTGCCCCATCAGTGCAACGTTCCCTTCCTTGTTTGCACTGGCCGGCTGCCGAAAGGTGGCCGGCTTTTTTGTATATAAGCGCGACCTGATGTTTGGGGCTTGTTGATTGGACAGCAGCGAGTGGCCGCTGCTGGCTTAGCGTCCAGGACTGGAATCTGTAAAGGCGAGATCACCAAGGCAGGGATGACCAGACTAAATAACGGTTTCGTCTGTTAGCCGCCACGCCGACGATAATTGAATTCAGAAGGGAGTCGGCCCGGCTGCCCAACATCAGGGTGCAAAAGACAGCCGGGCCAAGGCTGGAAAGAGTTCCGCTCCAGCCCAGCCGTGCCCGGCACGATACGCATCGCACCTGGGCGCAAGCGGTACCAATGGCTCGCCTATTCCGCCGCGCCTTTTCGGCAGGAAACCCTCGGCCTCATCACAATGGAGGGCGACATTCGCAGCGCCCTATGGAACCATCCAGAGTGACATAGGCTGTTTCATGGAACTTCCTGATGACATCAGGAGGCCTGTTAAGCATGCCAGTTGTTCGCGCTCATAGCTCAGATGCAGGTTGGAGCCCTTCCTAGTGCACCAGTATGAGAAGCGAGAACTAGGAACCGGGAGTGCTGCGAATAGATTGCCGCAGTCCAGCTTTCATCAGAGCATGGCAAGGGCTGCCTTTCTCTCCACGTTGGCAGTCGTCCTGCTGCTCGCGCTATTGCCAGACCACCTGCTGCACGCCCTCGGATTGGCCTTTACGTCTCATCACGACAAGCTCAACCACGCCGCCGCGTTCGCCACCTTGTCAGCTTTGGGTAGCCTCGGCTGGCCCCAACAGGTGGTCCGGCTGGCGGTTCTACTTGCTTTAACGGGCGCAGCGATTGAAATCCTTCAATGCGTCACAGGGCGTGACATGAGTGTCTTCGACTGGTTTGCCGACTGCTCCGGAATGGCATACGGGCTGAGAACTATGAGCTGGGTGAAGGAGATTCTAGGCGAATCGGTTATTTGATCGCCACAGGCTCCGCTTTACCGCCGCCGTCTTGGCCCCACTTGCCAGCCTCACGCCCGGGGCCGCCTTCGATCACCCTCGCTATTGCCGTTCAATTTCCGACGCAAAGGCCGATAGCAAGGGAAATAGGTTTCTGGGCCGCTCACCATTTAGACTTAGGTCCGATTCTCTCGCGCAAATGGCCGAAGCCGGAAACATTTCTCCTTCTACTTTGTTGCAGTGGCCGTGCCGCTGAGGAGAACATGCACAGTGCCTCTATCAAATGAACTGCGCGACGTACCGATAGAATTCCAATGCCCCTCCTGTTCGTGCCCAATGGTGAGAAGGGGATCCTGGCTGAAAACGATTGCCGGTTTCAGCTGCGATAGCTGCAGGTCCAGAGTGCGGATCGGCTACGAAGCGAAGCTGGCCATATTCGACCGGCACCTTAAGCGACGCGCGCCGGATCTGGGCCGACGACCAATGGAGTGCGATCCCGGCAACGGTTCCTGAGAGTGTGTCGGCAATTCAAGCTCCAACTGCTTGCGGTCTGCCGCAAGTCCAAGCTTTCATCTGGTCGCAGGGTCAGGCGGCTCTTCGTCCGTACGGAACCGATGATGGCGAGAGGTTTCGATGCGCTCGGAGCACCGAGCAGGTCGACACGTTTTTCGTAGCGACCACCAATCTCTAGCTGGCGGCTCCGATGCTCTGACGAGGTGCGAGCAACTTGATCTTCAATAGTCTTTTTCGAGCCAGCATGCGCGCCGCCTCCGCGATGCGGTCTCCGTAAGCATCGGCGACGAATGATAGCGTCGACAGGTCGATAATGAGGTCGTCGATCGCGCCCGCCAAGACACTGGACCCGCGCCCAAATTGATGCACCAGCGCCAGCACTTCCTTGAGTGCCGTCGAGGCTTCACCCGCATCCAGCAGCGCCTCGATGTCATCGAAAACCTGCATCCCGACCCTCCCGCTTTAAAACGGTGGCAATTTCGCGCGAAAAGAAAGCGCCTGCCAAAGTGCTCGCGCACGAAGGCGGCTATTCAAACAACAAGAAAGACCCTGGTGGCCCAACGATGAAGGGCGTCCATGGAGGGCGTTCAGCGAGACGCAACTGAGATTCGGCGCGACATTAAAGGACGGCGATGCTTCAGCCGCGCTCTCTTACGAGCAATCCGAGCAGCGCCCAGCCGCCAGCCAATCGAAGATGTACGCCAAGACCGATAAGCTGGCGGAGCGTTTTGCCGAGACTGAAGACGCGGTGAATCGCTCAGCGAAGACATGACCGAGGTGGAGGCGGTCTCTGCCGAGGTGACCCGGTGGAAGTTGATGGGCCTCGGCGCATTGGGCGTCACTGGCTGGCAGCGGCGGCGCTCGCCTCGCTTAGTTACGCCCTGTTGGTCTATCTGGCGCGTGCTGCGCGGCGGATGACGAGCAGGCGGCATAGTCGACAGGCTCTCAAGATGGCTGGTGATGTGTGATGATCGCGTCGACGGGAACAGCTTTGCGATTACGCACGAGTTCTTATCAGTTATGCTCGGTGTCAGGCGGCCCGGCGTCACCATAGCGCTGCAAACCTTGGAGGGCCAAGGTCTGATACGCTCAATGCGAGGAGAGGTAGTCATTCTTGATCGCGCGCGTCTAATTGCGCTGGCTGATGGGTCATATGGCAGGGCTGAAGCCGAATACGCTCGGCTAGTCGGCAAACTGCATTGACGGCAGACGCCGCCCCCGTGCACAGTGCCCCTGCAACAGAGCCCGCCGGCTGAGCCACGGGTGTTTTTGCGTCAGGCGGGAACATTCCCGCTCTGAGGCTGTTTGGCTACAACCGGCTCGTTCTTCAGCGGTCCGTGCCGGTGACCAAGATGCGTCCCTCACTCGTCATGGGATGGCCCACGCAGCCTCGGAAGCAGGCGCGGGCCATCCCATCAAGCCCTAGCCCCACGGCAGGGGCTTTTTGCTGTTCGGATCTGATGCGGTCCTGGCGGGAGTAAACACTGTCACTCCGTGCCGAGGCGAGTTCCTCCCGGAAATGGTGCATGAGCGCTCGCTCTTCCGCCAGACATGATCGGAGCGACCGTGCCATTTCGATACAAACGGATGATTCTATTGCGTAATCTTTGCTCATCGTCGCATTCAAACTCGCGCTGAGTCTGATTGTTCCATGAGCAAGAGCGCCCGGCTATTGAAAACCGAGCGACTTCTTTCGTTTGCCGACTTAGCTATTGCGCAAGAGCAACACCCAAACGTGAGGTATAGCTCCCTCAGCGCCTCTGGTTGACAATCGTTTCGGCCTGAGATTCCGACGACCTCGGTGCGCCGCTTTATCTCGCCGTTGAGACGTTCGATCGGATTCGTCGAGTGGAGCTTGGCGCGATGTTCCTTGGGGAAGGTCATGTAGGCCAGCACGTCGGGCTCGGCGTCGTCCATGATTGTCGCCAGCTTCGGCACCTTCGGCCGGATCTGGTCGGCGACGGCGCGCCATTGTACGGACGCGGCCTCGGGCGTTTCCTGGGCGAAAGCGGTGGCGATGAAGGCTGAGACGACCCTGCGGCCGCTCTTGCCGGCATGGGCCAGCACGTTCCTCATGAAGTGGACGCGGCACCTCTGCCATGTCGCGCACAGCACCTTGGTGACGGCCCCCTTGAGGCCTTCGTGAGCATCGGAGACGACGAGCTTGACGCCGCGCAGGCCGCGACGTGTCAGCTTGCGCAGGAACACTGTCCAGACGGCTCGGCCTCCGAGGTGCCAATCTCCATGCCCAGTACCTCGCGCCGGCCGTCCGCGTTGACACCGACGGCGATGATAACGGCGACCGAGACGATCTGCCCACCGCGGCGGACCTTCAGGTAAGTGGCGTCGATCCACAGGTATGGCCAATCGCCCTCGATCGGCCGCTCGAGGAAGGCCTTCACCTTCCCGTCGATCTCCTCGCACAGCCGCGAGACCTGGCTCTTGGATATGCCGCTCATACCCATGGCCTTGACCAGGTCGTCAACCGACCGGGTCGAGATGCCTTGCACATAAGCTTCCTGGATGACGGCGGTTAGCGCCTTCTCGGCCATGCGGCGCGGTTCGAGGAAACCTGGGAAGTAGCTTCCCTTCCTGAGCTTCGGGATGCGCAGCTCGACCGTGCCGGCCCGCGTCTCCCAGTCCCGGTCGCGGTAGCCATTGCGCTGGGCGAGCCGCAGCGGGTTCTTCTCGCCATAGCTGGCGCCGGTGGCCGCGCCCACCTCCATTTCCATCAGTTGCTCGGCGGCAAAGCCGATCATCTCCCGCAGCAGATCGGCATCCGGGGTCTTCTCCACGAGCGTGCGCAGGTTCATCATGTCGTCGGTCATCGGTGGTCCTTCCGAAATGGGTTGGCGTCAACAACCAAACCCTACCGGAAAGCGCCGATGACCACCCACACCCCGCTCGCTGGCTACAGCGCTACTAACGGCGCGCTCGTGAGCGGCTTCGCTACCGCCGAGCTACACCCACCTGATGGGACACGACCTTTCATTTGCATTAGGAACAACGCGTAAATGGAAAAGTTGGTCCACCGCAGCGCTCGTGAGGATGCCTTACCGCTGCCGGCCGGCGGCAAAGGGTCCGGCCCGCGCTTTCCTTCCTAGTGTGACGCGGCCCTGAAGGCTGCCAAGTTGTTCCTGCCTCACTGATCCAGTTCAAGCGGATCGTGATCTGGTTGCTCGTGCCACATCACCTGGCGGAAATCGCGTTTGTCGACCTGCTGACCGCAGATCGGGCATGCGTGAAATCGATCGTCACAGTCCTGCGGTTGGTGTGGCTTGTCGGGGATAGGCGGTCCAAGGTCGGCTATTCTAGCCATGCGCGACCGAACAAGATGCTGCGGCAAAGTTCCGTCAGTTTGGTTTTCTCAGTTGGTGAAAGACATCGCACCAAAAGCGGTAGTCATCTGGTCGACCGTCGAAATGCGCCTCCAAAGCGCAGTGCGCCACGGCGGTCGGTGCTTCCATCCCATAAAGTTCGATCGCAGATTGAGCGGCCTGATCTCTGTCGACGAGATCGGCAATCTTCAAAGCGGCGAAATCAGCGCTCCGGATCGCGAGCCTCCGTGGACCAAATATTCCCAACACCTAAGGGTGACTATATGATCCCCTCATGGCAACTCTGCGGTACGACGAAAGGCAGGAACCGGATGGGACGTGGACGGTATTCGACGTGTTCACCGGGCTCCCGGCTATTGTAGCGGGCCACCCATCTGTCGACCTTCCCGACATGGAGTATGCCGAAGAGCTGGCCGCCATCCTGAATGCCAACGACCTGAAGCAGAGGCTATCTCACGGTAGGTTCCCCGGAGGGTTCGCCTGACCGAAGTGGCATTAGCCCCCGGTCGTGTTGCCCATCCAGGTTGGTTCGTCCGATCCGAACAAGCAATTGTTATTGATCTACCGGCTACGACGGTTTTAAGTCGACTCGCCATTGCTTTTCGTAGGGAGGATCCGGAACCCCATATACTATGGCAGTTACACCCTCAGGAATGGCTCCGATCGGTTGAACTACCAATATGCGCACACCGAGCAGCCACCCTATGATAATGGCGGCTACGCAACCAGTGCAGCCAAAGACGCCGAACTTCTTCATCGCATCGCACCTATTCCCCGCATCCCATCATAGTACCTGATGGCGTGATGGTGCATTCGTTGCCTTCAGTGTCCACGGAATGAGTTCCGGTGCTGTCTGTCCAGGAGCGAATGGAGTGGAGTTTCCTTCGCTATCGCTACTGGTGATCTCTTGGCATCCGTTCGGAAAGCGAAGAGTTTCGGTGTCAATCGAATAGTTATTCCCTTCGGTATCCTACGATCTCACATGTTGATCCCCATTTTTACCGGAATAGGAATCTGTGCAGACCCTGTAGTCGCTTTCACCCAAGCAATCAGCGTATGCGGAAGCGGTGCAGCCGAGTAGAAATGCTGCCGTCAATCCGGCAAGCACCGAAACCGAGATGCGGCTTGGGATATGTTCGAGGCGATGTCAGCCACGCGGCACTGACTGACTTTCATTCCGCAGAAGAGAAACGAACAGCCCGCTGCGGCTGGTGGCGGGTTTTCATGTCGCGTTTCATGTCGCGTCCATCAGCCGCGCACCAGTAAAAACCGTTGGAAACCAAGGATACTCAGTTGCAACATGAGCTGAATATTACAGAAACAAGCGGTGCCCAGAGGCAAGTAGAAATGTCTGTGCTTTCAGATCTTACCACGCACATAGCATGCGGACAACCAACAGAAATGGCAACAATAGATTCCTGTGGGTTATTTCATTCCTCCCGGAATGTCCGACTGATTTGGTCCGACAGCGGCTTCACGAAATAGGAAAGCGCCGTACGCTCACCCGTCTGGACCATCGCTTCGGCCGGCATACCGGGCACGAGCGTCAGGCCCTTGAGCTTCGTCAGTTCCGCCTGCGGAACCGACAGGCGCACCAGGTAGTACGAAATGCCGTTTTTTTCATCCGTCGCCAGATCGGCTGCGATCCGGCTGACATATCCGTTCAATATCGGCGTGGTTCTCAGATTGAAGGCTGACATCCGCAGCACGGCCTTGTGACCAAGCTGGATTTGGTCGATGTCCTTCGGGGTGATTCGTACTTCAAGCGCAAGATCGTCGCCTTCCGGCACGATTAGCATGATCGGATCGGCGGGCGTGATCACTCCGCCGACCGTATGAATTGCGAGTTGTTGAATGGTGCCTGACTGCGGCGCGACGATATCGATCCGCCGCAGTTCCTGTTCAACCGCCACCTTGCGCTCAACATACTCCCCGACCTGCGCCTGAACCTCTCTGAGCTCCTGGCCCACTTCCGACTTGAAATCCTGATCGATCTGCGGGATCTGCAGGCGCGTTTCGGCTATGCGGGCTGCCGTCTGTGCCTGATCTGCGATCTTCTCACCGCGTTCGCCACCGAAAGTGGCAACCTGGATCTTCAGGCTGTTCAACCGTTGGTCCGAGACAATGCCTTGGTTGCGCAGCCCACTTAGAACAGCAATTTCCTTTTGGAGAACCTCGATCATTTTTTCACAGGCAATTTCCTGCGCCTTGAGTCCTTCGATCTCGTGGTGATATTGAGTAATGCGTTCCGCCAATTGCGCCTGCTTCCCGTCGCGGGATTGCCTGCGGAATTCGAACAGCAACGTCTCGCTATCTATTGCCGAAGCTACGTCCGGAACATCTCTTCGGGCGAGTAGCCAGTCCGGGAAGGGGATTTCCGCGAGATCGTCACGCTCAGCATCGAGTCGTGCCAGGTAGGCGGCCAGCTCATCGAGCCGCTTGGTGACTATGGCGAGATTAGCGCGCGCCTGGGTGGCATCGAGCCGCATGAGGATGTCGCCGGCTTTTACCTTATCGCCTTCGCGCACCAGGATTTCTCCCACCACCCCGCCAGTCGGGTGCTGCACCTTCTTGACATAGGAAACGACGACAAAGTGTCCGGACGCTACAACCGCACCGGAGAGATTCGTGAAGGTCGCCCAGGCTCCGGCTCCTCCCACAAAGATCACGCTCGCCAGAAAGCCCGCCACCAGGTGGCGGCGAATGGAGCTTGAAACGTCATTGTTCTGATCAATGCCGGACACCGGTATCCTCCATGTCAGCGCGCTCTGCCACGTTATCCTGTGTAGACTCGATGGCCTTCAGGACTTTGGAAGGCGCACCGAATGATCGCTGCCGTCCACCTTCCATCACCAACACCAAATCCACGGCGCGGATGACGCTCGGCTGATGGCAGACAACAACCGCAATGCCCTTGCGCTCGCGCACGGAGGCGATCGCCTTAGCGACTGCAGCTTCGCCTTCCGCGTCGAGATGGATATTGGGTTCATCCAGCACAACAAGGAACGGGTCTCGATAAAGGGCACGGGCAAGACCGATAAGCTGGCGCTGCCCGGCGGAAAGTGCCGATCCGACCTCACCAATCGGAGTTTCGTATCCGTGCTCAAATCGGAGGATCAGTTCGTGCGTGCCCGCTGCTTTCGCCGCGGCGACAATAGCCTCAGGGNTCGTATCCGTGCTCAAATCGGAGGATCAGTTCGTGCGTGCCCGCTGCTTTCGCCGCGGCGACAATAGCCTCAGGGTCAGGATCATCTTCAAAACGAGCGATGTTTTCGGCAATGGTGCCATCGAACAATTCAACACCTTGTGGCAGATAGCCGATGTGACGGCCTAGTGCTTCCCGGTCCCATTGATCGAGGCTTGCGCTGTCGATGCGAACCTTCCCGGCGACCGGCGTCCATGCGCCGACAATGGCGCGCCAGAGTGTCGACTTGCCCGAGCCCGATGGACCGATGACCCCGAGTGCGCTTCCCGCCTGAATGGCAAACGCAATGCCGGTCACGGTCGGCTTGCTTTCGCCGGGCGGAACAATTGTCACGCTTTCGAGGCGCAGTTCGCGTTCAGGTGCAGGCATAGGCACAACAGGAGCGGTTTCAGGAACCTTTTCCAAGAGGTCCTCCAGCCGCGCCCAACTCTGGCGCGCCATGAGGAAGGGTTTCCAGCTTGAAATGGCCAGATCGACCGGAGCCAGCGCACGCCCCATCATTATCGAACTGACAATCATGACCCCGGCCGTAGCCTCCTGCCTGACGACAAGGTACGCACCGACGGTAAGAATGGCCGATTGCACCTGCAGGCGCAAGTCGGCATTGCAACGCGCTGCTTGCAGCAGACCATTGCGTGCCATGTTGTGGGCAACGGTATCGCTTATCGGCCCT
>NZ_AYWB01000037.1:0-5461 GCF_000503035.1 Mesorhizobium sp. LSHC412B00
AGTTTGGATTGCTACTGACCGCTCTCGTGCTCGTCGCTGCGTTGAGGCTTGCGTTTATGGTACGCTGGACTTTGTAGGATACCCTCGCTTTCCTGCTCCTGTTGAGTTTATTGCTGCCGTCATTGCTTATTATGTTCATCCCGTCAACATTCAAACGGCCTGTCTCATCATGGAAGGCGCTGAATTTACGGAAAACATTATTAATGGCGTCGAGCGTCCGGTTAAAGCCGCTGAATTGTTCGCGTTTACCTTGCGTGTACGCGCAGGAAACACTGACGTTCTTACTGACGCAGAAGAAAACGTGCGTCAAAAATTACGTGCAGAAGGAGTGATGTAATGTCTAAAGGTAAAAAACGTTCTGGCGCTCGCCCTGGTCGTCCGCAGCCGTTGCGAGGTACTAAAGGCAAGCGTAAAGGCGCTCGTCTTTGGTATGTAGGTGGTCAACAATTTTAATTGCAGGGGCTTCGGCCCCTTACTTGAGGATAAATTATGTCTAATATTCAAACTGGCGCCGAGCGTATGCCGCATGACCTTTCCCATCTTGGCTTCCTTGCTGGTCAGATTGGTCGTCTTATTACCATTTCAACTACTCCGGTTATCGCTGGCGACTCCTTCGAGATGGACGCCGTTGGCGCTCTCCGTCTTTCTCCATTGCGTCGTGGCCTTGCTATTGACTCTACTGTAGACATTTTTACTTTTTATGTCCCTCATCGTCACGTTTATGGTGAACAGTGGATTAAGTTCATGAAGGATGGTGTTAATGCCACTCCTCTCCCGACTGTTAACACTGCTGGTTATATTGACCATGCCGCTTTTCTTGGCACGATTAACCCTGATACCAATAAAATCCCTAAGCATTTGTTTCAGGGTTATTTGAATATCTATAACAACTATTTTAAAGCGCCGTGGATGCCTGACCGTACCGAGGCTAACCCTAATGAGCTTAATCAAGATGATGCTCGTTATGGTTTCCGTTGCTGCCATCTCAAAAACATTTGGACTGCTCCGCTTCCTCCTGAGACTGAGCTTTCTCGCCAAATGACGACTTCTACCACATCTATTGACATTATGGGTCTGCAAGCTGCTTATGCTAATTTGCATACTGACCAAGAACGTGATTACTTCATGCAGCGTTACCATGATGTTATTTCTTCATTTGGAGGTAAAACCTCTTATGACGCTGACAACCGTCCTTTACTTGTCATGCGCTCTAATCTCTGGGCATCTGGCTATGATGTTGATGGAACTGACCAAACGTCGTTAGGCCAGTTTTCTGGTCGTGTTCAACAGACCTATAAACATTCTGTGCCGCGTTTCTTTGTTCCTGAGCATGGCACTATGTTTACTCTTGCGCTTGTTCGTTTTCCGCCTACTGCGACTAAAGAGATTCAGTACCTTAACGCTAAAGGTGCTTTGACTTATACCGATATTGCTGGCGACCCTGTTTTGTATGGCAACTTGCCGCCGCGTGAAATTTCTATGAAGGATGTTTTCCGTTCTGGTGATTCGTCTAAGAAGTTTAAGATTGCTGAGGGTCAGTGGTATCGTTATGCGCCTTCGTATGTTTCTCCTGCTTATCACCTTCTTGAAGGCTTCCCATTCATTCAGGAACCGCCTTCTGGTGATTTGCAAGAACGCGTACTTATTCGCCACCATGATTATGACCAGTGTTTCCAGTCCGTTCAGTTGTTGCAGTGGAATAGTCAGGTTAAATTTAATGTGACCGTTTATCGCAATCTGCCGACCACTCGCGATTCAATCATGACTTCGTGATAAAAGATTGAGTGTGAGGTTATAACGCCGAAGCGGTAAAAATTTTAATTTTTGCCGCTGAGGGGTTGACCAAGCGAAGCGCGGTAGGTTTTCTGCTTAGGAGTTTAATCATGTTTCAGACTTTTATTTCTCGCCATAATTCAAACTTTTTTTCTGATAAGCTGGTTCTCACTTCTGTTACTCCAGCTTCTTCGGCACCTGTTTTACAGACACCTAAAGCTACATCGTCAACGTTATATTTTGATAGTTTGACGGTTAATGCTGGTAATGGTGGTTTTCTTCATTGCATTCAGATGGATACATCTGTCAACGCCGCTAATCAGGTTGTTTCTGTTGGTGCTGATATTGCTTTTGATGCCGACCCTAAATTTTTTGCCTGTTTGGTTCGCTTTGAGTCTTCTTCGGTTCCGACTACCCTCCCGACTGCCTATGATGTTTATCCTTTGGATGGTCGCCATGATGGTGGTTATTATACCGTCAAGGACTGTGTGACTATTGACGTCCTTCCCCGTACGCCGGGCAATAATGTTTATGTTGGTTTCATGGTTTGGTCTAACTTTACCGCTACTAAATGCCGCGGATTGGTTTCGCTGAATCAGGTTATTAAAGAGATTATTTGTCTCCAGCCACTTAAGTGAGGTGATTTATGTTTGGTGCTATTGCTGGCGGTATTGCTTCTGCTCTTGCTGGTGGCGCCATGTCTAAATTGTTTGGAGGCGGTCAAAAAGCCGCCTCCGGTGGCATTCAAGGTGATGTGCTTGCTACCGATAACAATACTGTAGGCATGGGTGATGCTGGTATTAAATCTGCCATTCAAGGCTCTAATGTTCCTAACCCTGATGAGGCCGTCCCTAGTTTTGTTTCTGGTGCTATGGCTAAAGCTGGTAAAGGACTTCTTGAAGGTACGTTGCAGGCTGGCACTTCTGCCGTTTCTGATAAGTTGCTTGATTTGGTTGGACTTGGTGGCAAGTCTGCCGCTGATAAAGGAAAGGATACTCGTGATTATCTTGCTGCTGCATTTCCTGAGCTTAATGCTTGGGAGCGTGCTGGTGCTGATGCTTCCTCTGCTGGTATGGTTGACGCCGGATTTGAGAATCAAAAAGAGCTTACTAAAATGCAACTGGACAATCAGAAAGAGATTGCCGAGATGCAAAATGAGACTCAAAAAGAGATTGCTGGCATTCAGTCGGCGACTTCACGCCAGAATACGAAAGACCAGGTATATGCACAAAATGAGATGCTTGCTTATCAACAGAAGGAGTCTACTGCTCGCGTTGCGTCTATTATGGAAAACACCAATCTTTCCAAGCAACAGCAGGTTTCCGAGATTATGCGCCAAATGCTTACTCAAGCTCAAACGGCTGGTCAGTATTTTACCAATGACCAAATCAAAGAAATGACTCGCAAGGTTAGTGCTGAGGTTGACTTAGTTCATCAGCAAACGCAGAATCAGCGGTATGGCTCTTCTCATATTGGCGCTACTGCAAAGGATATTTCTAATGTCGTCACTGATGCTGCTTCTGGTGTGGTTGATATTTTTCATGGTATTGATAAAGCTGTTGCCGATACTTGGAACAATTTCTGGAAAGACGGTAAAGCTGATGGTATTGGCTCTAATTTGTCTAGGAAATAACCGTCAGGATTGACACCCTCCCAATTGTATGTTTTCATGCCTCCAAATCTTGGAGGCTTTTTTATGGTTCGTTCTTATTACCCTTCTGAATGTCACGCTGATTATTTTGACTTTGAGCGTATCGAGGCTCTTAAACCTGCTATTGAGGCTTGTGGCATTTCTACTCTTTCTCAATCCCCAATGCTTGGCTTCCATAAGCAGATGGATAACCGCATCAAGCTCTTGGAAGAGATTCTGTCTTTTCGTATGCAGGGCGTTGAGTTCGATAATGGTGATATGTATGTTGACGGCCATAAGGCTGCTTCTGACGTTCGTGATGAGTTTGTATCTGTTACTGAGAAGTTAATGGATGAATTGGCACAATGCTACAATGTGCTCCCCCAACTTGATATTAATAACACTATAGACCACCGCCCCGAAGGGGACGAAAAATGGTTTTTAGAGAACGAGAAGACGGTTACGCAGTTTTGCCGCAAGCTGGCTGCTGAACGCCCTCTTAAGGATATTCGCGATGAGTATAATTACCCCAAAAAGAAAGGTATTAAGGATGAGTGTTCAAGATTGCTGGAGGCCTCCACTATGAAATCGCGTAGAGGCTTTGCTATTCAGCGTTTGATGAATGCAATGCGACAGGCTCATGCTGATGGTTGGTTTATCGTTTTTGACACTCTCACGTTGGCTGACGACCGATTAGAGGCGTTTTATGATAATCCCAATGCTTTGCGTGACTATTTTCGTGATATTGGTCGTATGGTTCTTGCTGCCGAGGGTCGCAAGGCTAATGATTCACACGCCGACTGCTATCAGTATTTTTGTGTGCCTGAGTATGGTACAGCTAATGGCCGTCTTCATTTCCATGCGGTGCACTTTATGCGGACACTTCCTACAGGTAGCGTTGACCCTAATTTTGGTCGTCGGGTACGCAATCGCCGCCAGTTAAATAGCTTGCAAAATACGTGGCCTTATGGTTACAGTATGCCCATCGCAGTTCGCTACACGCAGGACGCTTTTTCACGTTCTGGTTGGTTGTGGCCTGTTGATGCTAAAGGTGAGCCGCTTAAAGCTACCAGTTATATGGCTGTTGGTTTCTATGTGGCTAAATACGTTAACAAAAAGTCAGATATGGACCTTGCTGCTAAAGGTCTAGGAGCTAAAGAATGGAACAACTCACTAAAAACCAAGCTGTCGCTACTTCCCAAGAAGCTGTTCAGAATCAGAATGAGCCGCAACTTCGGGATGAAAATGCTCACAATGACAAATCTGTCCACGGAGTGCTTAATCCAACTTACCAAGCTGGGTTACGACGCGACGCCGTTCAACCAGATATTGAAGCAGAACGCAAAAAGAGAGATGAGATTGAGGCTGGGAAAAGTTACTGTAGCCGACGTTTTGGCGGCGCAACCTGTGACGACAAATCTGCTCAAATTTATGCGCGCTTCGATAAAAATGATTGGCGTATCCAACCTGCAGAGTTTTATCGCTTCCATGACGCAGAAGTTAACACTTTCGGATATTTCTGATGAGTCGAAAAATTATCTTGATAAAGCAGGAATTACTACTGCTTGTTTACGAATTAAATCGAAGTGGACTGCTGGCGGAAAATGAGAAAATTCGACCTATCCTTGCGCAGCTCGAGAAGCTCTTACTTTGCGACCTTTCGCCATCAACTAACGATTCTGTCAAAAACTGACGCGTTGGATGAGGAGAAGTGGCTTAATATGCTTGGCACGTTCGTCAAGGACTGGTTTAGATATGAGTCACATTTTGTTCATGGTAGAGATTCTCTTGTTGACATTTTAAAAGAGCGTGGATTACTATCTGAGTCCGATGCTGTTCAACCACTAATAGGTAAGAAATCATGAGTCAAGTTACTGAACAATCCGTACGTTTCCAGACCGCTTTGGCCTCTATTAAGCTCATTCAGGCTTCTGCCGTTTTGGATTTAACCGAAGATGATTTCGATTTTCTGACGAGTAACAAAGTTTGGATTGCTACTGACCGCTCTCGTGCTCGTCGCTGCGTTGAGGCTTGCGTTTATGGTACGCTGGACTTTGT
>NZ_AYWB01000038.1:0-5372 GCF_000503035.1 Mesorhizobium sp. LSHC412B00
ACAAACCTTCCGAACAGCTTTCCCGGGCTGAAATCGAGCGCTTCCTGGCGGCAGCCGAAGCGCTGCACAAGAGCATATTCGGGTCGCTGTGCGTACCACAGCGAGCATGCCAAGCTCTGTGAGGTTCATCGACCCCTTTTGAAGGCGATCGAGAACATCACCGGCCACAAGGCGCAGTTCATCCAAAGGAACGGGACAGGGCCGTCTCAGCCGCGCGGGAGCCGTCTGGCTAGCCGCCGGTCAAGTCCTATAAGCTCGGATGCGAAGCTTCGCTTCTCTTCCCGCAGGGTATTGCGATGCATTTTAAGCGCTTGAGTTTGCCGACGGTCTTCTCGAAGCGTACACTTTAATACCTGGGGTGGCGAAGCCCGCCAGCCGAATGGTTGCCCTCCGCTCGCAGCCAACCGGCTCCGTGGCTCGGTGAATGGCTAGCACTGTCGCAGCAGTCCTCCGAACGCAGCCCGCCATGGCGGTGGCCGGCTTAGCAGTCTGATGCCCCCTCGCGGGCGAGATTGTCCACGTCGAGCGGATTGCTGACCAGTTTCAGCGCGCCGTCCGGGTTGCGCGGCCATTCCGCTTCCGGGCGGTCCCAATAGAGTTCTACCCCGTTGCCGGGGATCGCGCACATAGATCGCCTCCGAGCCGCCATGGTCATTCGCGCCGGTGAGCGTCACCCCTGCTGCTCGCAGGCGGCGCAGCGCAGCCGCCAACGCCGCCCGTGTCGGATAGAGAAAGGCGACATGGTGTAGGCCCGTCGTGCCAATCGGGGGCGCGGCGCCGCCGCGGCTTTTCCAGTTAGTGAGCGCCAGATGATGGTGATATCCGCCCGCCGCGAGAAAGGCAGCCTCCTCGCTTAGCGACATGGTGACGCCGAACCCGAGGGGCGCAACGACACGGGTATTGGTTTGAGAGGAATCCGGTGTGATTCATAGATTGCCGACTGATTCTGGAGGTCGGCAATGTCTACGAAGATGACGGAGATGGATTGGTCGGCGGCGCCGGAGGTGTTCCGCGGATCGCTGCCACGGCGCGGAGCCAAGGGTCGGGACGACCCTGCTATTCGTGGAGGCTCTGCACTATTCTCAGTCCACAACACTACATGGCGAGCGCTGCCGGAGCGTTTCGGCAAATGGAACAGCGTTTGGAAACGCTTCGACCGGCTGAGCAAGGCGGGCGTGTTCGAAACGTTCTTTGATCATCTCGCTGCGCTCTCGTCGTCGGCGCACCTGGTGCAGATGTTCGACAGCTCCGTGGTGCGCGCTCATGTCTCGGCGGTAGGGGCAAAAGGGCCTAGGCGATAAGATAGGTATTGCCCTGCGGAATCGGGTGGGATTCTAACTGCGATGACACACGAATTGCTTGCAGACGACGGTTGGGCCGAGACGATTGAGCTTCTCGGCGGCGAAGATTTGCTTACGCGGAGCGCCCGCGAGACGAAGGCGTTCCTGCGTCCGCAGGGCGTTCAATCGGCGCCCGATTTGTTGCGCCTGACGCGCGGCGGCTTCTCGACCAAAATCCATCTGAAGACACCTAACGCGTTCATTGGACAGCGACCCATTACTTGGCCCGCCGGCTCATGCTGGCGGGCTTTTTTGCGTCAGTCGGGAACAACCTCGCTCTGAGGCTGTTCGGTCACACCCGGCTCGTTCTTCAGCGATTCCTGCCGGTGACCAAGATGTCCTCTCCACTCGTCATGGTCGGCCCGCGCAGCCTCGGAAGCAGGCGCGGGCCTCATTCGCCGTCATTGCTGTGTTCTCGGTGCGCAACCGCTTCTTTGAATGCGCGTGCTGCTGCATCGCAAGCGACACGTGAGGAGCCGTTCACGGACAGGATGATTTCGGCTGCCTTCACGGTCAAACCGTGTTTTTCGGCGAACTCTGCGGCTGTGTATGCGAGTTTTGTTTTTTCGCTACTCCGCATTTCTGACTCCATAGATCTCTTGCGCCTCGTGCAAGCTCTGTCGGGCCTGTTGCAGTGATCGATGCAAGTTCGCCAGCAATTCGTCGGAGTCGGCCGTCGGACTGCCTTCGTGATCCAGTAAGCCGACGATCATATCCTGCTTGGAAACGATGCTCTCGTTGTGAACGAGTTGGCCCATAAAATACATGAGCCGGCTCTGTGCCGGTGTGGGCATGGGCCTTCTCCCTGGTCGGGCGAAAGCCTGATGATCGCTCCCAAGCGCCTCGTGCCTGTTTGTTTTTGATTTTTCGAGGCGACCGCAGCAGTGTGCGCTCGTTAGCAGGCCATGGCAACCGGCCAGGCAATTGCAGCATCCACGCTGCGCACGCCGTCCTGACCGCGCGTGCCCGGCCCCTGGCGTCGCTCGGCCGCTACTTCAGTGTTTCCGGTTGACAATCGTGGTCGGCGCACCGCATTTTCGCATTGAGGGACAAACGTGGGGAACTCTGCATGAAGAAGCCTTATCAGAAGCCGGAACTAAGAAGCGCGAGAAGCTCTCGGCCGTAACGGCTGTGTGCACGCCATCAACCTGCACCGATGAGTGAGAACCTTTAGGTCCAAGGCGCTTTGCCGAAATTCGCTAGAGAGGGACTGCAGTGATGAAGAAAGAATACAGCAAGCCAGTACTGACCAAACGTGGGCGTCTCAGCGCAGTGACGGCGCAATTGGCACCCAGTGTTGAACCCAGAGGAGCCTAGGCAAACCCCTGCAACAAAGCCAGTTGGCTTCGGCGGCGGGCTTTTCCGCTTCCAGGCGCCGAAACTTATCTTCGCGTGCCTGTCACAACGAGCCATGCGGTTTCCGTGCTCGGTCTCCGCACTTCAGGGTCGCTGACCCTGCATCTCGCAAGGCAGCAATGACCTCATCCGGCTCGCGATGTGTAAAAATGTCGGCCGGCATGTTCATCCTGTCCATATGCGCCTTCGGGAGGAAGCCAAGCACGACGCGACCGCCTGGTTTGAGGACGCGAGCGAGCTCTGCGGATCCAGCTCTAAGGCTTTGCCAGAAGTACACTGTGTGGACGCTGAGAGCCTTGTGGAATGTGCTATCCGGCAAGGGCAAGTCCTCGACTAGCCCAACTCGGAACTCGGCTCGTCCGGCGCGCACTGCATCGGCGAACCGGCGGCAGGCAGCGTTCACGACATCTGCGAGCGGTCAACCCCGCAAACGAATGCTGCCTCACGGAGAAGTTGCGGCAGTAAAACTGCGCCGCCGAAACCGACCTCCACGGCGCGATCTTCCGGGACCAGGTGCACTTGATCGAGAGCGTAGCCGTTGAGCCGGGCGTTGCCCCGGTTCATTCCGGCCCGGACCAGCCAGCCGCCGGTTCGGTCGGCCAGGACAGTGGTTTCGCTATAAATCGTGGCGCCATCCGATCCCACCCGTATTCGGGTCATCTAGCCACCATGCGCCTAGAAGCGGCCGCCCCGCAAACGCTGCTTCGATAGCGATGACCAGTTGGGTTGTGCTGCGCTCTTAGGCGTCGCATTCCAGCGGCTGGTGGTCCGGTTGCTCGTGCCACATCACCTGGCGGAAGTCGCGACGGTCTACCTTTTGCGCGCAAATGGGGCGCGCATAGAAATGCTCTTCCCAGTCAGGTCATGTGGCTTGCCGGGGATGGGCGGTCCGAGGTTGGCTATTCTGGCCGTGCCCGACCGAACCCGTCGTAGCGGCAAAACTTCTGCAAGGCGTGCCCGTTGTCCGATCGCCCGCTCGCATTTTTTGTACCATATATTCGCGGCTTCCATTAGCATCCTCTCATGGCAACTCTGCGGTACGGGGTAAGGCGGGAACGGGATGGGACGTGGACGGTATTCGACGTGTTCACCGGGCTGCCGGCTATTGTAGCGGGCCACCCATCTGTCGACCTTCCCGACATGGAGTATGCCGAAGAACTGGCGGCCATCCTGAATGCCAACGACCCAAAGCAGAGGCTATCTCACGGAAGGTTCCCGGGAGGGTTCGCCTGACTGAGGTGTGATTCGCCCGCATTCGTACTGCCCATCCAGGGTGGTTCGTCCGATCCGCACAAGCATTTGTTATTGAACTACCGACTACCAGGGTCTTAAATCGACTTGCCATTGCTTTTCGTAGGGAGGATGTGATGAGCAACGTGGTGCCAATCCGCAAGGCGTTGCCTCGCGTGGAGGTGGTCGGAGCCAGTGGCGAATGGGTCGTGCGCATCATAGAGACCGACCAGGAAATTACACGCTCATTCGGCCTCGAATCGTTTGCGCTGTCCTTCGCTGAAGGCCAGCGGATACGGCTATATCTCGACGAGGTTGTGCGGCTTTAGGACCCTCCTGCGGCTGGGTAACCTCACGGCCGCGACGGTGATGGCCCATGGATATGCTTGAACAGGAGACTGCCGATCTCCTGCATTGCCGTCTATCCGGGTAAGCCGCTAAACGGAGACTTCACCGCAGACGCTGCCGATCATCGGGATCAACACGAAGCTGTCATCCCGAAACTTGGTGGTGATCGTGAAATCTTGTGCTTCACAAACCACACCCATGAGGAGAATGCTTCCGCTGTCCGAACTCACGACCTGGCAATTTGGCGCCTTGCGCGAAGCGCGATCGACCCAAGATATGCGTGTGGGTGGATCTAGGACTCCTGTCGAGGCTCAATGGCGGAACAGCCGCGCAGCCATGTGGCTCTCAATCACGGACGGTCAGGTTGCGGCCCCAAAGCTGCCGGTCAGCAATGCGCCTCCATTGGCCGTAATGATGACGCCGCGTGAAGCACATGCGAGGCGAGGAGGAATTGCAGCACATCTACTTCGTCTGGCAGGTCGGACTTCATCGAATCGGAACGGGTTTTTTACACATTCGTTTATCTATTACGTGGTTCCTAATACATATGGCATCCAACGCGTTCACCCGGATTTGGTTTGCTTTGAGCCGCCTAAGGCGCGCCACGAACGGTAACGTTGCCGTCATCGTTGCCTTCACCTTGCCGGTCGTGGTTGGCGGCGCCGGCCTCGGTGTGGAGACATCCTTCTGGTATTACAGCAGCCTCAAGCTGCAGGCCGTTGCCGATGCCGCGGCCTATGCCGGTGCGCTCGAGAAAGTCGCGGGTTCCGATAACCCGACCATCATCGCCGCCGCCACGCAGTCCGCGACCTCGAACAATTTTGCCACGCCGGGCACGATCCAGGTCAACACGCCGCCATTGTCCGGCCCGAACACCGCGAAGAAGGCAGTGGAGGTCATCGTCAAGCAGAACCTCGACCGCTACTTCACGGCGATTTTCAACCAGGCGCCCGTTGCCGAACAGGCAAGGGCGGTGGCGCTGATCAATGACGCCTCCAAGGCTTGCGTGCTGGCGCTTAGTCAGTCGGCCTCCCAGGCTGCGCTCTTTTCCGGCAACACCACCGTCAACCTCACCGGCTGTTCGGTCATGTCGGACTC
>NZ_AYWB01000039.1:0-5346 GCF_000503035.1 Mesorhizobium sp. LSHC412B00
CGGCTGTCACGTGTTGCCGCAATGATCGAAAACGGCAACGTCAATCTTCCGAAAGACGCGCATTGGAGAGATGACCTCCTGCTTGAGGTGCTCGCATTTCCGCACGGAAAGCACGACGACCAGGTCGACTCCATGACCCAAGGCGCTGATCTGGATGAAGGACGACAAGCCGACGGGTAGGTTCTATTTCGGCAAATTTTGAAGTCCTGCTCCAAAGTCTGGGCGCTTCGCCAAATGTCAGCTATGCGCCGCAATTCGGCCATTGGGCCGAGCTCTGCCGCCGATTGAAGCGGACTCTGGTGGCTGGTTGCGCGTAGGCAGGGGTGCCACGTTACAGCAAACCCACGTGTAGCGCCGGAGGGGATCGTGGCGCGCCCAGAACGAAAGCTTGTGGCGGTTTTGGCAGCAGAAATGACGGAAGCGCCGTATGATTGCGGCAATCCTAGTGGCGGGTTCAGCCGTCTGGGGCGAACGACCAGGATTGTGGGCTCCTTGTCGCGGAAAGCCTGGCCATCCGCATCTCGGAATTCACCTATCGAACGTCGCCTTCGAAAACGGGATCCTGTATTCTGTGCTATGCCACTTAGTCGACAGGAGTGGGCAAAGTGAGCCAGACGCGGAAACTTGCGGCGATCCTGGTCGCCGACGTGGTCGGATATAGCCGGTTGGCGGGCTCGGACGAAGATCGAACGCTGGCACGGCTACGGGCGCTCCGGAGCGATCTCATCAATCCGACCATCGCTGTCCACAATGGGCGCGTTGTGAAGCTTATGGGTGACGGTACCCTCGTAGAGTTCCGGAGCGTTGTTGACGCCGTACGCTGTGCAATCGAAATGCAGAACGGCATGGTTGAGCGCAACGCTGGCTTACCGCCCGGGCGACGCATTGAATTTCGCGTCGGCATTCATCTCTGCGATGTTGTCGAGGAGAGCGACGGCGATCTGATGGGAGATGGTGTCAATATTGCCGCCCGTCTAGAAAGCATCGCTGAGCCGAACGGCATCTGTTTATCGGCCGCCGCTTACGAACAGGTGCGCGACAAACTGAAGGAAGAATTTGTCGATCTGGGCGAGAAAGAGCTCAAAAATATCGCACGCCCGGTGCGCACCTATCGTCTACGTATGCGCGACACAGTCCCAAAAACCGATCTGGCTGCGACTGCCGGGTCCTCCGAACAGCTGGCGCTGCCCGACAACCCTTCGATTGCTGTCTTGCCATTCCAGAACATGGGCGGCGACCCCGAACAGGAATACTTCGCCGACGGCCTTGCCGAAGACATTATTACTCGGCTGTCGCGTCTTCGTTGGCTCTTCGTGTCCGCCCGCAACTCTTTGTTCACCTACAAGGGAAAAGCGGTCGACTTAAAACAAGTCGGTCGAGAGCTTGGTGTGCGGTATGTGCTGGACGGAAGTGTAAGGCGCTCAGGTCATCGCCTCCGGATAAGCGCGCAAGTCAGTGACACATCGACCGGGGTACAAGTGTGGGCTGAACGATACGATGTGGAATTGTCGGAATTCTTCGCGCTTCAGGATCAGATTGCCGAAAGTGTCATCGCTACGATCGAGCCGCGGCTCTACACGGCGGAACAGCAACGCTTTCAGAGCAGGTCCCCCACCAATCTTGACGCTTGGGGATTCGTCATGAAGGCGATGCCATATGTCTGGACCTGGAGTTCGGCTACGGAAATCGAGATTGCACAGGGATTTCTGAAGCAGGCTACGGACCTCGATCCTGACTATCCCCGCGCCAACAGCCTGTTGGCGTGGGCTCACGCGGCCCGCGTTTTGTCAGGATGGGCCAACGCAGCAGACATTCTGCCCACCTCTCGCGCCCTCGCGCAGCGGGCAATCCAAGGCGACCCCGAGGACCCGTGGACGCATTTAGCGGCAGGGTTTGTCCACATGATTTCGCGCGGCTTCGACTCTGCTGTGAGAGAACTAAATGAAGCGATCGAGCTAAACCCGAGCTTCGCCTTTGCGCATTCGATCCTGGGCTCAACTTACGGATATGGGGGCATGCCCGCCGAGGGGCTCGACCATCTTGAAATCGCGGGTAGGCTAAGTCCTCGCGATCACACATATGCTGCGAATTTCTCCATCCTTGGCTTATGTCATTTCATGGCTGGACGATATGCAGACGCGGTCGAATGCGAATGTCGCGCGGTTGAACTCCGGCCCCATTTTGGGTCTGCATGGCGGACGTACGCGGCGGCCGCTGGGATGGCCGGTGAAATGGACATCGCGGTTCATGCGCTTTCGCAGGCCAAGCGCCTTCAACCGTCCCTATCCCTTCAATGGGTAGACAAGTTTCATCCGATCGTTCACTACAAGCACCGGGCTCTCTATGTAGAGGGGCTGCGCATTGCCGGGCTTCGATAGTTGCGGATCGTGCCGTGCTCGTAGCTCGCTATCGGACCTACTATACCGCACGAGCGTGCGCTCAGCGCCTCAACTCGGTTGTCAAAGCTTCGGTGGGTTTCTTCCAACAGCAGACGTTCCTCACGATGAATCCGAAGAGCCGGCCGACCACTTGGAAGTATGCATTCGAATCGCTTCGGCGCGCTAGATCTCTGAAACCAAGGCGCTACTGGGGATGGCCCTGAGTTCGGCTGATCAATTGCCGCCGTCAAAACGGCTTCCGCTCCCGGGGCTCTCCCTTCTCACCAATTTCCCGTGCGGTTCTGCGCTGCACTCTGGAGCGCGCGAGAGGCGGACCTATCGAAGCTGTCGGCGCAGGCCGCTTCGACGTCCGCTTCGGTCAAGCCAACGTCCCGCAGAAGGAAGTTGGACAGGTGACCGAGCCCGCGCTCTATGTTGCGGCGGGTCCTCCACTCACGGACAAGGGCCAGCAGGCGTTCGAGCGGAGGGTCAAGAAAAGTGCGCGGCACGCGCCGTGCGGTCTGGCCTGGTGTAGTTTGCGTCATGTTACGCCAGGTCATGGTGAACCTCCGTTGATCGGGGATGCGAATGACGATCACGTGACGGCAGAAGGCGAGAAGGCACCAGGGCAGCTTCGGAAGCGTTCCGCTTCAGATTGTGAACTGGCCTCAGACCTCCGAAAGGCCTAACCTGCGGCAAAGGAGCGGTCAGCCATGACGCGACGGCCTTACGGACTGGTCTGCCCGATCTCGCACGCCTGCGAGTTCCTGGAGCCACGCTGGACAATCCAAATCCTGACCGAGCTCTGGAACGGCTCGACCCGCTTTAATGACATTCGCAAGGGGGTGGGCAACGTCTCGTCCGCCCTCTTGTCGAGGCGGCTCAAGGAAATGGAAGCGTTGGGCCTGGTCGAGCGCGTCGAGGACGGGGCGACGGGCACCATCAGCTATTTCCGTACCGAAAAGTCGATAAGGCTCGAGCCGGCGATGAACGCGCTGGCGGAATGGGCGCAATGCAACATCCAGGCGGAGATCGCGCTCGCCGACGTGGATGTTTCGACCCTCATGTGGGCCGTGCGGCGAAAGATTGACCTCGCTGAACTGCCGCGGCGGCGCGCCGTCATCCGCTTCCATTTCCGCGACGATCCCCCACCGAGGTGTCCCCATTACTGGTTTGTGGTCGAGCCAGGCTCAGACTTGCCCGAGCTATGCTCGCTCGACCCCGGCCGGGACGTCGATCTTTACGTCGAGACCGGCGTTGTTTCGCTGGGAGCCATCCTGGAGGGCCGCTCCAGCATCGAGCGTGAGAAAGAGAGGGGCGGCCTTTTCCTCATCGGCGACCCCGGCCTCGCGCGAAGCATGGACCGTTGGCTGCGAATCTCGGTCTACGCGGCGCTTGAGGGAATCGTCCAGCTTTCTTGAAAGCCATGTTTGGAGTGCAGCCTTATGCAACCCGCCCAGGACGACAATGCCATTTGGCTGGCCTCAAAAGCATGGTGCAATCGTCCGTTGTTGATTGCTGCTCACTGAAAGCCGCCAGTCCGCATTCGGCCCAATATTTCCGACCGCAATGCGCCTGAATTCAGCCGTTAAGCAGAAAAACGTGAGTACCGCAAAGTGGACGCGGCGTACTCTGGCTTCTGGCGCGATGTGGGTTAGGCGAGCAAGATACGCTCAGCGAGCGTGCGATGACCTTCTTTGGGGCAGGCTATCATTTTGTCGATCAAAGAGCGCAGAACTCCTTTGACCCATTCGTTGCCCACGGCACGGATCGCGTACTGCGCGCCTCGATAATCGTCGAAATTCGGGATCAGTCTGCCGCCGATAGAACCCAGCGACGGACAGGCTCGCTATCATCAAAGGCCGCCTCGAAAATTGATGATGCGAGCACGGCATATATGTGAAGGGTTTCAGAGCCGACGTTTCGAAACCCGTGTTTTCGATTAGCCGGAACAACAAGTGATTGCCCTTCGATTATGCTAACCGACTCGTTGTCGATCCAAATTCTGCTTTGCCGGTGACCACAGAGAGCACTTCTTCAACACGGTGACTGTGCGTCGGGGCGCCCATAGCCGGCGCTACCCATTGCTCGAAAATGCACAGCTGAAGCGCGCCGTTCTCAGCGGATATAAGCATCCGGGTTTCTACTCCAACTCGCCATTCCTCCCGCCGCTGTTCCGCATGTGAGATTATCTTCATGATGATTGTGGACCCCTCTCACTTCAAGCAAATGTTCTTCTCCTGTAAGGACCCGCCCGCCACTCTGAAATGCACATCGAAGCAACGTCCCAACCTTGGCCAGAGCACAAGTAGATGGTCCGTGTCGGCATCCCCGGAGCCCTCAGCGACATCCATCCCCCTGCTTGTCACCAGATGAGACTTCGATCAATCTCGCCAATTGAGGTCCTCCCGGTTAACGCCATTGCCGTTTCAAATTCCCGGCGTAACAGGTCAACACAGTGCCTGACCCCATCGGATCCGCCCAAGGCAAGCGCATAAACATATGGGCGGCCGATCATCACCGCGGTTGCTCCAAGAGCGATAGACTTCAAAACATCCGTTCCCCGTCTGATGCCGCCATCGATAATAATTGGAATCCTGCCGGCCACCCGCTCGGCAACTGCCGGCAGTGCATCGATCGTTGCCGGCAGCGTGTCGAGGTTCCGTGCGCCATGATTGGAAACCACAATGGCGTCGGCGCCTGAGCTTATCGCCAGTTCAGCGTCCTCAGGATCAAGGATGCCTTTCAACACGATAGGCAGAGCTGTGAGAGAACGAAGCCACTCAACATCCGGCCATGTCAATATTGCACGCTTTGGCGAACCACCGATCTTGAAGAGGCCTGTATTGCGGTCATTGAAATAAGGGGTGGCGAGCGCATCGGGAATTTTGAAACCGGCTCGCATTTGCCTTCGCCGATCGCCGAGTGTTGGCATATCCACCGTTACGCAGATCGCCTTCGCTCCGCC
>NZ_AYWB01000040.1:0-4963 GCF_000503035.1 Mesorhizobium sp. LSHC412B00
CGGGTTGATGCCGCCGCCGAGGAGCTCCTAAAGTGGTCCAATCGTGGCCCCAAGTGGCGGCTGGCGGCCGAGGCTTGCCTATCTGCGATGGATGGCAAAATGCCGGGTAACGACTTCCGGCTGCTGTTCGAAGCTGCGGCCGATGAAGAGCAGATGCTACTGCCGGATTAACAACGCAATACGGACGGAACCATTCGGGTCTGTTCGCGTTCGCGGTCGGCGAATTCACCAGCGCAACGGGCATCTATGCCGTCCGCCCCCTTCAAACCGAGACACTGCCCAGCGACGACCTAGATGGACAAATGTTTGTCGGTGGGCGTACGAGATGAAGAGCATCGCCGCGAACGTGGCAGCGAGTGCGGAAAGGTGCCTCATCAGACCGTCAGCCAACCATATGGTGAACACGGTGGCGGTGCCGGTAAGGCAGACATCGCCGGCCTCGTCGCCCACCAAAGGTCTCAATTTTGCAGATCGGCTGTCGGGGCGCACCTCCGTGATCTCGACGTGGCCGGTGATAATCTCGTCGACGCCGACCGCCATGACGAGCTTCCAGCCGAACACCGTGTCCGGATCGGGAAGGTCCTCTGCCACCAAAGCATTGAGGGTGCTGGAGGTACGACGACCGGTCACAGTTAACCGCTTACTCGTCCAGGCTACGACCAATAAATCCGACAAGGGAGAGTGCACCCGCGGGTCTAGGTGGATCCCAGGTCGCCCCGACTTCCTCCGCCAAAGTGCGCATTGACCCTGCCCATCCCGTAAGCTTGGCTGTCCATTCAGGCGTCATGCGGCTGTCGGATGCCCATCCCTCGAACACGTCGGCCAAGCGCATCATATGACGGTAACCGAGCTCCTCGCGCAGGTCCTCCGACCAGCGTTGCTCTGCAGCTTGATTGAATATGCTTACGAGTTCACAAGCTGAGGATTTCGACTGGTTCCCGCGCTGTTCCATTGCGTTCAATGCGAGCAGGTTATGCGCTGCGCGGCGAAGCTCGATTTTTTCTCCGAGGTCAGTCCTTTTCCGGTCGCAGCGCGAATTTCAAGCTTCCGAGCCAGTTCAATCCTTTGCTTCGGAGCCAGGTGGGGCATCGGTAATTGGAATCCGCTCATCTTGACGCGAGAGCTGGCAGGTCCATCAACCGGCTACCCGCAGAAGCAGTGCGACACCGATCCCATAAGGGATCAGCAGTGCCGCCAAGGCGACCCACAGGCCCGGATCGGCGAATACCTGCATCTGGCTGCGAAGCTGTTCCATTGCACCTAACGGCGAAAGGCCGGCTGTGTTCCCAAAACGGAAAAGGCCGGCGCACACAAGCGGTAGACGGGCATCAGGTTCCATTGCTAGATCACCAGCAAGCGCGCTTCCCTACAGCGGAACCTGACGGCCATACGACCGTTATTCGAAAGGACAACGAAAGGAGATCGCCATCATGGACTGGAACCGTGTCGAAGGAAATTGGAAGCAATTCAAAGGTAAGGTCAAGGAGCAATGGGGCAAGCTCACTGATGATGATCTCGACCGCATAGCCGGCAACCGCGATCAGCTCGAAGGTACGATCCAGGAACGCTACGGCATTGAGAAGGATCGCGTGCGGCGAGACGTCGACGACTGGTATGGTCGGCAAGACTCGTAGGATACCACAGTTGAACCTTTTCAAATAAAGGGCGCGTCACGAACGGCGCCCTTTTCGCGTTATGGCATCCGTGTGCCGTTCGGCTCGGCCTTGAACAAGCGATTTTTGGGAACGTGTCGGCTTCCAGCCGCGTTGATCTCCACAATGGAGGTCGTAGCAATGTCCATCCACAAAGAAGACTATCGAACGAACAAGGCTGACTACCTGATAGCGAAAAGGCCAGATCTGATTGAGAAGACCAAGCCGAAAAAGAAGACGTTGCGGCGTGACGATCAGCGTTCCGCAAAGTTATTGGAAAACCCCGCCGCGTTACCCGAGAGGCCGGCCTCACGCCGTTAGAAATCGCAGAAGGTCAAGAGGAACATTTTAGCGATATTGAATGTTCGACTGTTTATGGACAGCCGAACCGTACTCTCAGCAGATCAATCCAGAGCAGCACGAGCCCTACTGAACTGGCCGCGTGTGCGACTTGCCGCAAAGGCCAATCTTAGCGAAATGGTGATCAGCGATCTTGAGAACGGCTTCAGGAGACCGCGTCCCCACAACATCGCGGCCGTCCGGAAAGCGTTTGAAGACGCCGGAATTGTCTTCACCGACGAAGGCACTCCATCGCTCGCCCGCTCAGAAGGTGATAGCAGCCTCGCCGCCGATAATAGACAGTGGCGCCGCCGGGAGAAAAAGGATAAGGGGAAAAGCCCGTGTACCCTCCTCTGCAACCCGATCTCTAAGCGGCCGCTAACAAGGGCGGTTGTTCACTGACTTTGTGCTGGCGCTCACCTTTCTAAGGTGCCGGTCGAATATGGCCAGCTTCTCTTCGTAGCCGATGCGCACTCTGGACCTGCAGCTATCGCAGTTGAAACCGGCAATAGTTTTCAGCCAGGATCCCCTTCTCACCCACTTGCCAGCCTCACGGTTTCCAGGCGACAATGTTCCGCCGATGAGAGAACAATGAAGGCTTCACCGCCAGCGCACAATCCCCTTAGCCGCGCTGTGTTGCCGTCGCCTAGTGTCTAAAGGCCTTTAACCAGCCACGGATCGGTGTCGTATCCGANACTCACCACCACCTTCTTCTCCTTGGCAACAGCGACACCAGTCCCAGCGATCACGATCGCCGCGCAAAACACAGCTACTCTCATCATACTCCCCACCGTTGCGCCTCCCCAAAAGGCTGAGCATGACGTTACGGCACTTTTAAATTAGCGCAAGCGAATATTAGCTTGCCTAGTCCCCTTCACATCGGCTCTGGTCGCCTCCCCAACCGTGCGGCACGGTGGATAAAGACAATCTAGCTGCCTCGTTGTCTACACGCGGAAAGCCTGCTCATAAGCACTTCCTGATAAGTGTAGCCTGCTATTATCTGCTCCAGAATGGATACCGATACGACCGCTATTCCGGCTGTCAGCAACGACCGAGACACTTCTGCTGCTCGCGAAAACGTCGAAGCGGGGCGTTGTAGTGAAACTGCCTCTTCTGGTCGGACAGCGCTTCGAGCTGGCTACTTTGATTTGCCTGCTGGGGCTTTCGCTGCAGAAGGGAAGGCATAACTGCAGCACTGCTGGCCTCTCCCCCACATGAAGGCTTGCGCGCATCGCTAGGCCACGGTGCCGGTAAAGTTGTACTCGACCGGCAAGGGAGTTGGTTACTCGTACTCCGAACGCTTGCATTCGATCAAAGCAGCCGCAACGCAAGGCCCTCGTTGTTGAACAGAACGAGGCGGTTGAAACAGTGAACTCGCTTCAAAACCACAGGGCGCTGACTCGTTTCGGAAGTAGGGAGCTTGCGACACACCCTCAACTCGACTTGATTTCTGGCGGCCTTTGGCGCGAGGCGTCGTCAGAAGTAACCGCGAAAGCAACAAAGGAAACCGACCCAACTGGTCCGAAAAACCGTTTGCCTGTTGTCAGCAAGGATCGGTCCCTCCATGCTCTGACCGCTGCAAACACTGGCGTGGAGAAGCCTCGATGTCACAGACCGATGAAAGTCTTATTACCGCTACCATCGAAGGTTACGTTTTGGCCATGTCCACCGGTGCCGAAGAAGGGCTGCGGGCAGCCTTCCACCCACGCGCATCAATCATCGGTAACTTCCAGGGCGCGGTCGAATGGCTGAGTGTCGATGCCTATGTCGGCGAGGTGATGGGTGCGGGCTTGCCGCCGAACACCAGCCCCAACTGGACAGTCGCATCGCTCGACATTACGGGCGATGCAGCCACTGTGAAGGTTGAGGACGAATTTGGAACCACAAGGTTCACCGACTATCTTTCCCTGCTCAAGATCGCAGGAGAGTGGAAGATCGTTAGCAAACTCTACCACCTTCACCATTAGGACCGTCCAGATCACAGGCCAAATACCGCGAAACTGGCGACCTTCAACCTGTCGTAGGTCTCCCAGCGCCTTTAGAGCTTGAGCTCACTCCTTAGCGCGTCGATTCGCTTCGAGGCCTCGGCTTTGCTTAGATCTTCAGCGTAGCTTCTGTCGTCGCCCGCCTGCTCACATAATGTTTTCAAGTAGGAAGCTTGCGACGGAGTCATTGGCTCGTCNGTAGCTTCTGTCGTCGCCCGCCTGCTCACATAATGTTTTCAAGTAGGAAGCTTGCGACGGAGTCATTGGCTCGTCACCAGTCGTCCATTCGTCAGGATCCTTGCTGATAGTTTCGCTTTTGGCTCGGGGTGAAGTTTGCATGACGCTCTCCGCGTTGGGAACGGCACAACGTATTTGATCTGCTTTTGTTCCACATGCTTGAAGTGTGTGAAATTGCGAGGGCATAGGTGTTCACGACTGCAAGTTACCCGTGCTGGAAGAATCCGACGAGATTGCTTAGCTT
Organism: Mesorhizobium sp. LSHC412B00; assembly: GCF_000503035.1. Classification (NCBI taxonomy): domain Bacteria; kingdom Pseudomonadati; phylum Pseudomonadota; class Alphaproteobacteria; order Hyphomicrobiales; family Phyllobacteriaceae; genus Mesorhizobium; species Mesorhizobium sp. LSHC412B00. The sequence goes on from NZ_AYWB01000040.1 coordinate 4,458, forward strand.
CCGCTCGCGGTCGCCAACGATGAACCCGACGCCAACTCTGCGCGAGACATCGAAAGATCCTCCGCGCCCGCAATTTACCCCAACGGTGAGGAGACAATCCCCATGAAAGCAATCGTAGCGACGGACCAGACTGCAGGAACGGCCGGGATGAAGTTGGTGGAGCTGCCCGAGCCTCAGGCGGCAATTAACGACGTGGTCGTACAGGTTCATGCGGCAGGATTCGTCAACACCGAACTGGAGTGGCCCTCGACGTGGGCCGACCGAGCCTTCCGTGACCGGACCTCTTCGATCCTCGGCCACGAACTGGCTGGTGTGGTCACTGCGCTCGGCTACGGCACTACGGGGCTTTCTATCGGTCAGCGGGTGTTCGGCCTCGCTGACTGGCATCGCGACGGCACCCTCGCCGAGTATGTTGCCATGGAGGCCCGTAACCTCGCGCCGCTGCCCGGCGATGTCGACTTTACGGTGGGCGCTAGCCTGCCGATCTCCGGCCTAACCGCATGGCA
>NZ_AYWB01000041.1:0-2853 GCF_000503035.1 Mesorhizobium sp. LSHC412B00
CCCCGACCGGCAACCGACTGCATCCGCTCGCTGGTTCAGGATCAGTGCTCCCGCCGAATATGTTTGGTCCCGGCGTTTAATGGAGCGGGTCAACAACACCGTCCGGCTGAAGGTTTGGAAGGGATTCATCGTGGTCGGCCGCAAGGGCCCGAACAGGCTTCCGCCTCCACACCTTCAGGAGATTTCGGTCCACGACCAGCGCGACGCGCAGGGCTTCGTCACTGTACACGCTGACTGCTCCCAGGCGCCCCGGCCCATGGCAAGTAGCGGAAACGGACGGGAAAGCGCCCGCCCGGGGGGGGCGGGGCGGGCGCGGTTTCGCATGGGTTTTCTGGATCAAACGAAGGTGAAGTCCGACGCGGTCAGGCCTAGGTCGGCCACGGTGACTACACCGCCCAGGTGGGCGAACTCGTGCGCGCTGCCGTCGGCGGTGACATAGGCCAGAGTTGCAACTCTGTCAGTGTAGCTGCTTTGGTAGACAATGATGTCGCCGGCGTGCTCGCCGGAGATCGCACTCGCCGCCTCATTAGCAGAGTTGAAAGATTCACCAGTGATCACCACGACGTGTTCGCCGTTCGCACCCGACGCCGCACCGCTGTAGAAGCTGCTCACCGGGTAGCCGGACTGTATGCTGGCGTTGTTGACGAAGTTCGCGCCAAAACCGTCGTTGTAGAGGCCTACCGCATCGAAGGCGAACTTGTCCTCCGCCGGGTTGAAATCGGTGATAGTGGTAATGTCCGACGTCGACCCGACAACCCCAGGCACCGGATTGTGGAACTGGAACACGAACGTGTCACTGTCGCTGCCCCCGGTCAACGTGTCCTGGCCGTCACCCACGTAGAGGACATCCTGGCCGGGTCCGCCGCTGAGCCTGTCATTGTCCTCACCGGAGACGCGCGCGTTGAAGCGGCCGTTGTCGCCAGAGAGATCGTCCCAGCCATCTCCGCCGAAGATGCGGTCGTTACCCTCGCCGCCGATGGCTCGGTCACTGCCCGCGCCACCCGAGATCTCGTCGTTGCCGCCACGACCGTCAAGCCAGTCACCGCCCTGGTAACCCTCGATCCAGTCAACACCCTCGGTGCCGAGGAGTGTTTCGGAACCCGGGCCACCTTCGATAATCTTTGCCATTGAAAATACTCCTAATGATGCCCCTGCCTGAGTCGTTCATATTCGTCATCGGACAATTGGAGAAATCGATTGCTTGGATAGGCATACATTTACGAAATGGATGCATTCTCGTTCACTTCGCCCTTCTGCTGAGCAGTTGCGGGCTCGCAGGCGGCGGGGACACGCCCCAGGCAATCGGCCCGAACATTCACACTCAAAGAACGGTCCAGGAAAACTTGGCAACCGGTCGTCCTGGTTGGGCCGCCCTCGGAAGAACGGGCATGGGGCTGTGTTGCCGAGTCGCGCCGGCACTGCCCATTGCGAGCAATGGAACGTTAGGGAGCGCGTTCGCGCGAGCCGAGATCGGAACCGACAGGCGCACCAGGTAGTACGAAATGCCGGGTTCACCAGGATTTCTCCGACCACCCCGCTAGTCGGGTGCTGTATCTTCTCACTAGGAAACGACGACAAAGTGTCCGGACGCTACAACCGCACCGGAGAGATTCGTGAAGGTCGCCCAGGGTCCGGCTCCTCCCACAAAGATCACGCTCGCCAGAAGGCCCGCAACCAGGTGCCGGCGAATGGACTCGAAACGTCATTGTTCTGATGAATGCCGGACACCGGGATCCTCCATGTCAGCGCGCTCTGCCACGTTATCCTGTGTAGACTCGATGGCCTTCAGGACTTTGGAACGCGCACCGAATGATCGCTGCCGTCCACCTTCCATCACCAACACCAAATCGACGGCGCGGATGGCGCTCGGCCGATGGGCGACGACAACCGCAATGCCCTTGCGCTCGCGCACGGAGGCGATCGCATTAACGACTGCAGCTTCGCCTTCCGCGTCGAGATGGGCATTGGGTTCATCCAGCACGACAAGGAAAGGGTCTCGATAAAGGGCCCGGGCAAGACCGATAAGCTGACGCTGCCCGGCGGAAAGTGCCGATCCGGCCTCACCAATCGGAGTTTCGTATCCGTGCTCAAATCGGAGGATCAGTTCGTGCGTGCCCGCTGCTTTCGCCGCGGCGACAATAGCCTCAGGGNCCTTGCGGCAGATAGCCGATATGGCGGCCTAGTGCTTCCCGGTCCCATTGATCGAGGCTTGCGCTGTCGATGCGAACCTTCCCGGCGACCGGCGTCCATGCGCCGACGATGGCGCGCGAGAGTGTCGACTTGCCCGAGCCCGACGGGCCGATGACCCCGAGTGCGCTTCCCGCCTGAATGGCAAACGCAAGGCCGGTCACCGTCGGCTTGCTTTCGCCGGGCGGAACGATTGTCACGCTTTCGAGGCGCAGTTCGCGTTCAGGTGCAGGCATTAGCATAACAGGAGCGGTTTCAGGAACCTTTTCCAAGAGGTCCTCCAGCCGCGCCCAACCCTGGCGCGCCATGAGGAAGGGTTTCCAGCTTGAAATGGCGAGGTCGACCGGAGCCAGCGCACGCCCCATCATGATCGAACTGGCAATCATGACCCCGGCCGTAGCCTCTTCCCTGACGACAAGGTACGCACCGACGGCAAGAATGGCCGATTGCAGCAGCACGCGCAGCGACTTTGAAATGGCACCCAGCCCACCTGCCACGTCCCCAGCTTTCCGGTTGGCGGCCAGACACTTGGCATTGGCCTTTTGCCATCGGGCAGCGATCCGCTTTCCAAGACCGAGAGCTTGCACGACCTCGGCATTGCAACGCGCTGCTTGCAGCAGACCATTGCGTGCCATGTTGTGGGCAACGGTATCGCTTATCGGCCCT
>NZ_AYWB01000042.1:0-1921 GCF_000503035.1 Mesorhizobium sp. LSHC412B00
TCGCTGTCGGGCACCAGCGGCTGCGGTGCGGTGACCACCGACAGAATGACGTTCTGCTCGTGCAGCACCTTGTAGTGCTTCAGGCTGTGCATCAGCGCTGTCGGCGCGCTTTGCGGATCGCTGGTCAGGAACACGGCGGTGCCGGACACCAGCTGCGGCTTCTTCTTCAACAGATTGCCGGCGAGGAAATCGAGCGGGATTTCGTTGCGCCGGGTTTTGTCGAACAGATAGCGGCTGCCGCGCACCCAGGTCCACATCGCCAGAACGATGGTGAAGGCCACCGCAAGCGACGCCCAGCCGCCCTCGAACACCTTCACGATGTTGGAGGCAAAGAAGCCGATGTCGATGAACGCGAACACCGCCGTCATCGCCACCGCCACCCACAGGCGCCATTTCCAGATGCGCGTCATGACGACGAACAGCAGCACCGTCGTCACCAGCATGTTGCCGGTCACCGAGATGCCATAGGCGGAGNATGCGCGTCATGACGACGAACAGCAGCACCGTCGTCACCAGCATGTTGCCGGTCACCGAGATGCCATAGGCGGAGGCGAGCTTGCTCGATTCGCCGAAACCGACGACCAGCAACATCACCGCCAACGCCAGCAAAACATTGACGCGCGGCATGTAGATCTGGCCCGACTGCCGTTCCGACGTGTGCAGGATTTCGAGGCGCGGCAGCATATTGAGCTGCACCGCCTGCCGGGTCAGCGAGAAGGCGCCGGAGATGACCGCCTGGCTGGCGATAACCGTCGCCGCGGTTGCCAATACCACCATCGGGATCAGCGTCCAGCCTTCGTTCATCTCGAAGAATGGATGGCCGACGTGACCGTTCTTCGCCAGAACGAAAGCGCCCTGCCCGGCATAGTTTAGCAGCAGGCAGGGAAACACGATGGCCAGCCAGGCGAGCACGATGGGCTTGCGGCCGAAATGGCCGAGATCGGCATAAAGCGCTTCGGCGCCGGTGACGGCGAGGAAGATGGCGCCGATGGTGACGAAGGCGACATCGGGCGAATTGATCAGGAAGGCGACGATGTAGTGCGGGCTGACCGCCCACAGGATTTCGGGATCGGCGATGATGTGGTTCAAGCCCGAAAGACCGATAGCCAGGAACCAGACCGCCGTGATCGGCCCGAAGATCAGCGCCACACCGCCGGTCCCGAAGCGCTGCACCGAAAACAGGATCGCAAGGATGACCAGCGTCAGCGGCACGACGTAGGGCTGGAAGGTCGGGGTAACGACATTCATGCCTTCAACCGCCGAAAGCACCGAGATTGCCGGCGTGATGACGGCGTCACCGAAGAACAATGACGCGCCGACAATACCGATGGCCAGGATGATCGCCGAGCGGGTCGGGAAACTGCCGCGCGCCAGTGCCATCAGCGACAGTACGCCGCCCTCGCCTCGGTTGTCGGCTCTGAGCACAAACATGATGTATTTGATGGTGACGATAATCGTCAACGACCAGATGATCAGCGACAGCACGCCCAGAATATCGCCGCGCTCGGCGATTTCGCCGCCGGAGGACGCAACAAGCGCTTCCCGGAAGGCGTAGATCGGGCTGGTGCCGATGTCGCCATAGACCACACCGAGCGCGCCCAGCATCAGAACTTTGGTGCTGTGCTGTTCGATTTCGGGATGGCTCGATTGTTCGACGGGTTCTGCCTCAATACCAGCATTGGTAAGGGCCATGGACGACACTCCGATAAGCGCGCGGTGCTCTACGCTTGCTGCGATGCAATATCAAGTGCCGTGACGGTAGGGCTACCATGTTCCCAACGCAGGGCTTGCCCCGCAATGACCGGTGCGTGGCGTCAAAGGCTGCCGGAAACCTCAGATCGCCACCTGCGTGCCGATCTCGACCACACGTCCGGTCGGGATCTGGAAATACTCCGTCGCATCGGCCGCCGAGCGGGCGAGC
>NZ_AYWB01000043.1:0-1892 GCF_000503035.1 Mesorhizobium sp. LSHC412B00
CGAGAAGGTGCTGCACCGTCGCCCCCCGGTAGGCGGTCGAAGCGAGTTCCGGCAGATAGTGCGTCACCGGTTCATCAGCATCGAGCAGGCATTTGTTGACTAGAATTCCGGTGAGCGCCCCCGTGAAAGATTTCGTCGCCGACATCAAAACTGAGCTTTCCCGAGCCGAAGAAGAACCTCGCACTTGTTTTCCAGTCGACATCATTCTTCACGCTATCCGGACATGCCTTCAAATTCGATTTCCGCCCAACGCTGAATGCTCCCGACGCGACGAGGTCGCGACCGGCATCGGTCGAAGCGGGGTCGTTGCAGTGATCCGGGGTGGAACTGCACCGGCGAGCCGGATGATAGGCATCCGCGCCGACATGAACGCCTTGCCAATCCTGGTAGCAAATCACGTGGTCAGAACACTGCAGAGTGTCGTCTCAAGGAGGGTCGACCCTATTGACCCGGTTGTACTCTCAGTCACATCCATCCACGCTGGCAATGCCTACAACGTCATCCCGGCCGAAGTCGTGCTGAAGGGCACCGTCCGAACCTTGTCAGACACCAGCCGCGACCAAGTCGAAAGCCGCGTCGTCACCGGGAACACGTCATCATGTCGGGTGTGTCGACTTTAGAAGCTTGGAGTCGAGCCCTCCAATCCCCACGCCAGTTGGAATTCTTCAAGCGGCCATCCTCGTCCCAATCATCCTTTCCGGGAAATGCGATTGGCTCTGTCTGCTGGACACTCTGCAGCCTCACGGCCCATTCAGCCTTAATATCTTCGAGCTTTTGACAGAACTCACTGTCTTCTTCGACACCGAAACCGCGACTTTTCACGCCATATGCTAGAAAGGGCGGAAGAACAGAAAATCCCATATAGTACAGTTCGCAATTGATCGGGTACATAAGGCAGTCGATATCGCCAGCGTAAGAATCGGGCTCAAACGCCGCCGCGCCCGCACCCGCGGTTATTGAACAAAGCGCGCGTTTGCCGCGAAAGTACCCACGGTCGTGCCGCATCCTACTTGTATGTATGCCACCCAAAACAAAGACTCTGTCGAACCAGCCCTTAAGCATGGCAGGCACTCCGTGGTTCCAAAGCGGGAACTGAAACACAACGAGATCCGCGCGCCTCAGGCGTGTAATCTCACGAACAACGTCTCTGGGCAACGTGCCCGTCTCGGAAGCGTGTCGTTGTTCAGCCTCGATCGCAAAAAAGTCTGGATACTTTCGGTTCGTATAGTGCTCTGGCTTTTCAACTGGGTCGAACCCCTCGGCGTAGAGGTCAGAAATCTCAACGCTGTAGCCAAGGCTCGTCAGCGTATCCGTAGCCACACCCTTCAGCCCACTATTGAATGACGTTGGTTCTGGATGACAGTGTACGATTAGCGCCTGCATGTTTGTCACTCCTAAACTCTCTTGCTTGGCCTAGTATCCGCCGCTCATTGGGCGGGCAGCCCAGCAGCTCTCCCGCTTCCTTTGCCTTGTCAGCGACGGTCTACCTGTTTGCCCGCGTCACCAGATCGACCCATAGAGCAATTCCGTGGCGCAGGGCGTTGTCGTTGAAATCATATTTGGGATCATGAAGGGGGGCGGTTATGCCATTGCCCATGAAGATGAAAGCGCCAGGCCTGGCCTTCAGCATGTAGGAGAAATCTTCCGCACCCATTATGGGCGCCGCGTTGCGTCGCACTGCAGCTTCTCCAGCCACGCGTGCGGCGGCATCCCCCAGAATGCCGGCCTGGATGGGATGATTGACTGTCGGGTAACCACGGCAATAGTCGAACTCGGCCTCTGCGCCAAGCGCCTTGGCGACGGAAGTGGCCAGGCGCCTTCATCCAGCGCCTCACGGCAGGCCAAGGCGATCATCGACAGCTCGGTCTGGTCTGTCACTTTGCCAAGAGGAG
>NZ_AYWB01000044.1:0-324 GCF_000503035.1 Mesorhizobium sp. LSHC412B00
GGAGAGGATCTCGGCCGATGTGGTGGGGGTGAAGGTCGTCATGGCGAAGATGGGTCGAGTTCCTTCGCGCCCCCCTCTGTCCTGCCGGACATCTCCCCCACTTGGGGGGAGATTAGCAGCTTTGGCGACCGCGCCTCTCTAGCAACGTCGAAGGTTGGCGAAGGCAGAGATGACTGGTGATCTCCCCCCTTGTGGGTGAGATGTCCGGCAGGACAGAGGGGGGCGCGAAGGATCGCCGACGTGAGACATTCCGCCCCCATCAAAACCTCGGAATATCCGGAAATGCCAGCTGCCCCCGATGCACGTGCATGCGCCCAAGCTCCG
>NZ_AYWB01000045.1:0-311 GCF_000503035.1 Mesorhizobium sp. LSHC412B00
CGACCGCGTTGGCGTTGACCTTCATACCGCCCTGCACGACGTAGACGCCGGGCTGCAGGGTGACGTTGCCGCTGAGGCTCATGCCGCTACAGTAGGTGCCAGGCTGGAGTGTTTGCGACGTCTTGTTGCCGTTGACAGACTTGCACGGGTTCCCGGCCGTCGGCGCCGCCAAGCTGGAGAAAGGATCGGCTGCCGGCAAGGCTTGGGTGATGTTGGACTTGCAGACCGTGGTCGCCGGATTGTTCAGCACCATGCCGCCGACCGTGATCAGGCAGTCGGCCTTGAGCACCGCCGAGCCCTGCGTCTTTATG
>NZ_AYWB01000046.1:0-308 GCF_000503035.1 Mesorhizobium sp. LSHC412B00
ATCGCCGGGCAGCGGCGCGAGGTTACGGGCCTCCATGGCAACATACTCGGCGAGGGTGCCGTCGCGATGCCAGTCCGCGAGGCCGAACACCCGCTGACCGATAGAAAGCCCTGTGGTGCCGTAGCCGAGCGCAGTGACCACACCAGCCAGTTCGTGGCCCAGGATCGAAGAGGTCCGGTCACGGAAGGCTCGATCGGCCCACGTCGAGGGCCACTCCAGTTCGGTGTTGACGAATCCTGCCGCATGAACCTGTACGACCACGTCGTTAATTGCCGCCCGAGGCAGATCGGAAGAGCGTCGTGTAGGGA
>NZ_AYWB01000047.1:0-299 GCF_000503035.1 Mesorhizobium sp. LSHC412B00
TGAAATGGCGTCCGAGTGAGAGAGGAAAAGGGAAGAGGCGACGGTGCGCCTAATCTCGCCCCTTGTGGGGGAGATGCCCAGCAGGGCAGAGGGGGGCGCGAAGGAATGCGACGTTCCCGATTTACATCCGTCGAAACGAATCTTTTCCGAGGAGGCGCTAGTCAGGCCTTGATAGGCTGGCGGGACAGCGCCCCCCTCTGTCCTGCCGGGCATCTCCCCCACGAGGGGGGAGATTGGCAGCTCTGCCGCCCCGACTCTCCAGCGGACAGGGGATGCTTCAGTCTTCACAATCTCAACAC
>NZ_AYWB01000048.1:0-285 GCF_000503035.1 Mesorhizobium sp. LSHC412B00
ATCCAACGCGGCCGCTACCTGATGGGCGGCGGCTACAGACAGTTCCTGAGGTAATTGGAGTGGTTGCGATTGCCAAAATCGAACTCGCGCCTGAGCATTTCGGTTCCGCGCCGCGAATCTCGCTCGACCACGCTGTCATGGAGAAGACTAACAGACTTGCCGTGATTCCCTGCCACATGGATTGGAACGACATCGGATCTTGGAACGCAATGGCCGATTTGATCGCCCCCGACGAAAGCGGGAACAGGATACGCGGCGATGTGCACATGGTCGACACGACCGGCA
>NZ_AYWB01000049.1:0-252 GCF_000503035.1 Mesorhizobium sp. LSHC412B00
TTGATGTATCGGTTGGCCTCCATCCAGTTTTCATTGGTCTCGACGGCCAACGCCCTGACCAGGCGCAGGCAGCTTTCGGTATTGGGGAAGATGCGCACGACATAGGTGCGCCGGCGGATTTCCTCGTTGAGCCGCTCCAGCATGTTGGTGGATTTGAGATGCTTGTGGTGCTGTCTCGGCAGCCTGAAGAAGGTCAGGGTTTGTTCGATGGCATCCTCGGCCCAGCCTGTCAGGCGCGGATAGCGTGCCGAC